>JAMCSN010000231.1:0-123901 GCA_023381535.1 Bacteroidota bacterium | reverse complement strand
TTGAATCACAAATGTCAATGGCTGGAAAGAGGTTATAAAATGGAAGAGAAAACAACTCAAAATCAGATTGACGCGATCAATTCGAAACTCGATTTGATTCTCGAAGAGATCCAACTTCAGAGAAAACATAGACGCGAAATGGAGGATTTGAAAGACGACTTAATGCGTGTCGGTAAAGATTTCTACGACACCGCTGTAGTGGAGCTGGAAGCAGTTCATGATCACGTGAATACAAAAGACATTTTGCATCTCGGTAAATACCTTTTGCGAAATGTGAACACTATCAATCGCAGCATTGAGCAGTTGGAAAGCATGAAAGATTTTCTTGTTGATGTTTCGCCATTGGTTAGACAATCGGTATTGGATTTTATGAAGACGTTGGATGAGATCGACCGGAAAGGTTATTTCGAATTTGCAAAAGAGCTTTCCAATATTACCGATAAGGTAGTTACTTCATTCAGCAAGGAAGATGTTAAAAATCTCGGCGATAACATTGTCACCATTCTACAAACAGTAAAAAATCTTACACAGCCGGATATGCTTCACACAATCAATAACGCAGTTGATGTTTATAAACAGCTTGATATAACTGTGAAAAAAGATGTAACGCTCTTCGGATTGCTCAAAGAATTAAATTCGCCGGAAGCAAAAAGAGGATTGGCTTTCGCTATTGAGTTTTTGAAAAACCTGGCTAACCTACACAAAGAAAACGGAACGACAGAAATTAATTCAACACAAATAAATTAAAATTAGGAGATACAATCATGGCAGCAAAAGAATATGCCGGCAAGGCAGTTGAACTTGATGCCGACGGAAATTTAGCAAACCAAGCCGAATGGAGTGAAGATATAGCAAAATCTTTGGCACAGGAAGAAGGAATTAACGGATTAACCGAACGCCACTGGGTGGTTGTGAATTACATGAGAAAAGAGTTTCAAACCAAAGGAGACGCACCATCAATTAGAAAGTTGACTAAAGAAAGCGGCGTTGATACAAAAGAATTGTACTCGCTTTTCCCGGGCGGACCGGCTAAGAAAGCCGCGCGCATTGCGGGTTTACCGAAACCAAAAGGTTGTATATAATCCGCCTTCGTCCCGATAAAATAAATCTGGACTACGGGGACGAGAAAATTGAAATAATTTCACTGCAGTGTGCTGCGAAATTGTTTCCAAAGTTACTTTGAAGTTAATTGTATTTATTAAAAGGAGAAATGAAAATGGCAGAGTCAATTAAAAAAGTATCGATCGTAGTATCGCGTGGATCATTGGAAGGCGTTTACCCAGCATTGATCATGGCTAACGGTGCAAGAATGGAAGGAATTGAAGCAACGCTGTTCTTCACGTTCTTTGGATTGTACGGTGTGATTGATAAAAAAATGGATCATCTGAAAGTTGCAACTGTTGGAAATCCCGCAATGTGCGTTCCTTCCGCAATGGGTCCTGGATTACCGACATGGATAGGCGCATTACCCGGAATGTCATGGTTCGCAACGGGCATGATGAAGAAAGAAATTGAGAAGTTGGATATTCCGCCTGTTAGAGAATTTCTTGAGATGATTCACGATGCGGGATGCGAGATCTACGGATGCAAAGCGACGGTTGATATGTTCCATTTAACAAAGAAAGATTTCTGTCCGCAGGTTGACGAGATAATTTCGGTAGGACAGTTTTATGAAAAATCAGCCGGCGCGCAAATTATTTTTACTTAAAAACAGATTGATAGTTCACTTGTATTGAAGTTTAAGCATGCTCTTCAATACTAAACGGAGAAGAAAAATGAGATTATCCGTCAAGTCAGTTTTATTAATTATTGTCTTTTCGTTCATCACAGTTTCTGCATCAGAACATGGGATTTATTTACTTACTGTTTCAAACATCAAAGGTGACATTAACAAAGTCGGCGATGAACTTAAAACAAAATTAAAATCCGCCGGCTTCAACATTCTTAATTACACAAACATTGCGACGCCGGATATTGTACGGCAGAAGAAAGAAGAACAGTGCGGATTAAAAGCTAAGTTGATTTTATGCAGTTCGAATGAATTTACAAAAATGATCACAGCGCGGGGTAACAAATATTTAGTTGCTTCGTTTCTCAGAATAGGTCTCTATGAGACTCCGGAAGGAATCCAAATAGTGATTGCAGATCCGGAAACGATTAACCGCGTAGTATTTAATGATCTTTGGGAGAACGGAAAAGAGAACGAATACAATCAAGTCGTATCAAAGACAAAAGAATTCAAGACCAATCTTATTTCAGCAATTCATTCAATTAGCGGCGGAACTAAGGTTGAAAAGGCGATGGAGCCGATCAGAAGCGATGAAGATTTACGCGAATCATCCCGCGATATGTTTATGATGGTTGGTAAGATGACTTTCTTTAATGATGAAGACCAGTTCCCAATGATTTATTCGCGCAAGAATACTGAAGGCAGAAAAGGTCTTGAGAGATTGATTAATGAAATGAAAAACAATCTCACGAATTTTCAACCGACTAAGGATGATGTTGAATACCGTTATGTCGCATCGCCCGAAGTTTTGAAATGGAAAATTATTGGTCAAGTATATTCTCCAGATTCTACATCGGTAGTCCTTGGAATTACGAGACCACAAACTGAAGGATTGTCATTTCATATTGCCGGCTCTAAACGGGAATCAAGCGTAAACAAATGTCCCGGTATCGATCACTTGGTCGCTTATCCCATCGAAGTTTTGATCACACAAAAAGATAGGCAGCTACTTGTTTCAACTGCGAGAGAAATGTTCAGAATGGATATGTATTTCTGGGATGCTGGCAAGATGGCATTTATGAATCACATGAGTATGCCGTCTGTTCTGGATGAATCTATTAAAATTGCTCTGTTGGGTAAAGAGTTCAAAAAATAATAGAATGTATTTACTGCATGGTGCACAAACAAAAAACGAAGGAGTACTAAAATGAAGTTATTATCGAAATCGGTTTTATTAATTGTGTTGTTAGTATCAATTGCGCAAGCGCAGACCGGTACACGGCTTGTAGGATTCGATGCAAAATCTCTTGGGCGCGGTGGAACGTCAATCGGAGTTTTCGATAGTCCGGAATTGATGATGACGAATCCCGCCGGAATTTCTTTTCTGAACAATTCAATGCTCAATGTTGATGTATCATTAATGTTTCCGTCTCTTCATTTTCAGAATAAGTTGAACGACGTTGACGGCGACAAAAACATTTTTCCGCTTCCTGCAGTCGCGTATGTTAACAAATATGCAAATAGTGAATGGAGTTGGGGAGTAGGTTTCTTTACAGCCGGTGGGATGGGCGCAGATTTCAAATTGCAACATGCACTTTACCGCGATCAGAATGGCAATTATCAATTGCAAGAATATCATTCAAAGTTGGCATCGATGCAAGGCGGTTTGACAGTTGCTTACAAATTAGATAACAATTTTTCCGTAGGCGCAAGCTTACATCTTGTTTACAGTATGCTGGAATTTTCGATGCCTTATTCGTTGAATCCTTCTGTGATGCAAGGAATCGCAGCGCCGGGAATGACATTCGGACAAATGTTTTCGGCTCCGCAGTCAATGGGTGGATTCGGTTATGATGAAGTAACCGCATCGGCAAAAATGACCGACCTAACTGCAATCGGTTTCAACGGAAAAATTGGATTTGCTTACAAAGTAAATGAAAAACTTTCGATCGGTGTTAACTACACATTGCCGACATCATTAACTTACAAAAACGGCAAAGCCTCGATGGATATGACGGCACAGTTAAATAATGCTTTCGGATTAGCTGTCCAAGGTTACATGATGCAGCATCCAGGTTCGACGCAACAAGAAGCTCAAGGTGCTGTGATGACACAGTTTGGTCAGATGGGAATTGATTTGTCGAAAGGAGTTCAGGCGAATTACGATCTCAATGTTGATCTGAAATTTCCACAATCGTTTGGATTCGGAATTTCTTACGCTGCTTCTGAAAATGTAAAATTAGCTGCCGATTTGGAATGGCTGAATTGGGAAAATGCATTTGATAAGATGACGTTGAGTTTATCGAACGGTGCAAATCCAAATATTAATAAGATGATGGGGAACAGCGGCTCATTCAACCTAGATTTTCCGATGAACTGGAAAAATTCTTTCGTTGTAAAACTCGGTGGAGAGTTTAACGTTAATCCGGATTTAACACTTCGTCTTGGATATGCATACGGAAGCAATCCGGTTCCCGAATCAACGATATTTCCGGTTTTCCCGGCGATCGTAGAAAATCATATTATGGCGGGAGCGAGCTATAAAGTTTCTGCGCCGTTAACTATTAACGCAGCATTTGAAATGGGTCTAAATAAATCATTACAAGCAAGCAGCCCAAGCTTAATTGCAAATGAGTATGATGGAAGTACGAGTCAGTTAGCAACTACTTTACTTCATGTTTCGGTAAGTTATAATTTTTAAGGAATGATTAAGATCAAGAGCTCGCCTCGTCTTCGACAAGTCGAAGCGGGCATGATCATGAGCAAGAACTTAATCTTGTTCTTGCTCTTGCTCTTGATCTTACGCTTACACCTCGTTGAATATTTCGTATGAATTTTCTATTCGATAATGTTGAATAAACTTTTCAAGAATCGAATCACGGACGACGCACAAAATATTTCCTCTAAAATTATCACGTTCCGAAAAAATTTGTGTTATTGCCGGTTCGAGCCCTTTGCCTTCAAGTTCCAGCGGACCAATTTCATCAATGACTAACCAATCTAAATCTTTCTGTAAACACGATATGATCACATTCTGTGACCAAGAAAAAACTCTTCCGCTGAATTTATAATTGCCGATTTGTATCGCGTTAGGTTCTTCTGCTGTTTCAAGCTGTTTCAAAGTTTTAGAACCGAGGTGATAGATAAATCTTTTTCCTTCGATCACGGGCTGCAAAATACCATCAATGTTTTTCTGTGAAGAAGCCCACAGCATCAGTCGTGTAGTTTTGCCCGATTTAATCTCACCGGTTAGAATGTGAATATTTTTCATTCTCTTACAAGTCAGTTAAAAGTAGTAAAGCCAACGAATCAGACAAAAATTTTCTGTAACGCGAATATCCACTCAACGATGACGATAATTTCCAGCAGTAATTAACAACGTTTTTGAAATTCGGAAATAATTCCGTGATGTTATTTACTTCGCCGGCATGTTCAAATTTTTTCTTCTCTATGAATAACTTAAATAGTTTGACTGCCAACGGAGAGGCGAGCGTGAACCACACGAACGTAATGACAAAGGAACGTATCAGCATGAACAAAATATCATAAGCAGTGGATTCGAAAAGCTGCGGAAACAAATAAGAGATCGTCATTACGATCACAGAAATGGACAAAATGATTATACCGGATTTCCGTTGCCACCATCTTTTTCTCTTTCTGGATTTTTGCCTTTCGAAAAGTCCATTCTGTTCTTCTCGTGTTAGTTTCAATATTTCCAATTCTTTGGATTTTTTCAGCAGCCATTTATCAAAATGTGTGGCTCTTATTCCCATGTAAATTCCAGCTAAAACGTGTAACAAGGTATAAAATGAAATTAGAATCAAACTTGCACTGAAATTTAATCGTCCATGAAGTAATGGAATCTGATTAAGTATAAATTTTGCCAGTGTGTCAAAAGATTCCCAGATTGTGTTGCCGAAAAGAATAGTCATCATTATAAATTTTTGCAGCGCGGCGAAGAACAATGCAAAGATTCCAAGTAACATTGCAGCGATGTTTTTTATCGGGACAAAAGTGAAAAACAAAAATCCGAGAACTCCCTGTAACATAACCGCCAAATAAGAATTGAGAGGGACATACGGAGTTACAACCGCCTTGACTAGAATTACAATTAGAGTTGCCTTTATAATTTCAGACTTGGATTTCCCGTACTGTGCGAGCAAACAAATAAAAAGCACTGCGGCACTTCCGATGAACAAACCGGTAAACGGAATTTTAAGCACATGAAGAATTCCACCCAATGCCGTTTCACTGAATGCCCATAGCGCCGTTATTCTTCTATTGTCTATTCGGTTAGTGATGTAGGAACCTGAAAATTCGAACAAACTTATTTGCCTTTCTTTTTATCAAGAATCGTTTAAATCTCATTGGTAATTTTGCCATAGAGCTCAGGGATTAAGTAAGAAATTTTGTTTTAAAATTAATTAGAAATTTAATTGACTTACAAAACTTAAATAATTTCCGATAAATCCATCTTTATTTTCTCCTCACTTATTTCTATAATTGACCTCGATTTTTTAAGATTTTTCTTAGAATTAAGAGTTAATTGGAGTTGATGCATTAGTCCTACTAACAAACGCTTCTTTTCACCTCCAAAAGCGGTTAACGTAGTGATCGATAACTCTGACCAGTGGCAAGAAATTTGAAAAGACAAAGTGACTCAATAAAGAAAAATTATCAAATATATAGAGGATTAAATGGAACGAAGAAAAATTACAATCGATGGAAATGAGGCTGCCGCGCATGTGGCGTACAGAGTGAGTGAAGTAATCGCGATTTACCCGATTACTCCTTCTTCTACAATGGGTGAATTATCAGATGCTTGGTCTGCGCGACAAATCAAAAATATTTGGGGAACGGTGCCAACCGTTTCTGAATTACAAAGTGAAGGCGGAGCTGCCGGTGCTGTTCACGGATCATTACAAAGTGGAGCTTTGACAACGACATTTACCGCATCGCAAGGTTTGTTGTTAATGATACCGAACATGTACAAGATTGCCGGCGAATTAACTTCGACTGTTTTTCATGTCAGCGCTCGATCAATTGCAGCGTCGGCATTATCAATTTTCGGTGATCATTCCGATGTCATGGCAACACGTCAAACCGGTTTTGGATTAATCTGCTCGAACTCTGTTCAGGAAGTGACCGACACAGCGCTAATTGCTCATAGAGCAAGTTTGGAATCGAGAATTCCTTTCATTCATTTCTTTGATGGATTCAGAACTTCCGCCGAGGTTATGAAGATTGAAGAATTAAGCGACGACGATATACGCGCGATGATTGATGATGAAAAAATTAGCGAATTTAAAAAGCGCGCGCTCAGTCCGGAACATCCGTTCATTCGTGGTACGGCGCAAAATCCGGATGTATATTTCCAAGGTAGAGAAACTGTCAACAAATTTTATGATGCGTGTCCGGAGATTATTCAAAATGCAATGGATGAATTTGCGAAGATTACCGGAAGACAATATAAGTTGTTCGATTATTACGGTGCACCGGATGCAAAACGGATTATTGTAATTATGGGCTCCGGTGCTGAAGCCGCTCAAGAAGCTGTTGAGTATTTAACTGAGAGGAAGGAAGAAAAAGTTGGTATTCTAAAAGTAAGATTGTACAGACCGTTCTCTGCAAAACATTTGTTAGCTGCGTTTCCAAAGACGGTTGAGAAGATAGCTGTTTTAGACAGAACAAAAGAACCGGGATCGCTTGGTGAACCTCTCTATCTTGATGTTGTTTCCGCAATTTCAGAAGCGATGAGTTCCAACAAACCGCCGTTTGCAAAAATGCCTAAAATTGTTGGCGGACGTTACGGTTTATCATCAAAAGAATTTACACCGGCGATGGTAAAAGCTGTGTTCGATAATTTGAAACAAGATGAACCGAAAAATCATTTTACGGTAGGAATAATTGACGACGTAACATTCACAAGCTTGGATGTTGATGAGAGCTTTGTTACTGAAGGAGATGAAGTTGTAAGATGTCTTTTCTATGGATTGGGTGCCGATGGAACAGTCGGTGCGAATAAAAATTCGATAAAGATTATTGGCGAAGAAACAGAAAATTATGCGCAAGGTTATTTTGTTTATGATTCCAAAAAATCCGGTTCAACAACCGTGTCTCACTTACGATTCGGAAGAAAACCAATTCACTCATCATACTTGATTCAATCTGCAAAGTTCGTCGGCTGCCACACGTTCGGTCTGCTTGAGAAATTTGATGTACTGGGGAATATCGAAAACTGTGGAACGTTCTTGCTGAACAGTCCTTATCCAACGGAAGAAACGTGGGATAAACTTCCAACCAAGGTCCAGCAGCAGATCATTGATAAGAAATTAAATTTCTATGTGATTGACGGTTACTCGGTTGCGAACAAAACCGGAATGGGAAGCAGAGTTAATACGATTATGCAGACATGCTTCTTCGCAATTTCCGGAATTCTTCCCAAGGATGAAGCGATTGAGCAAATTAAAAAGTCGATCAAGAAAACTTACGGTGCAAAGGGAGAAGAAATTGTTAAAAAGAATTTCGAAGCTGTTGACCATACTCTCGACAATTTATTCAAGATAGATGTTCCGGCAGAGGCAACAAGTTCGATTCAAATTCCTCCAACAGTTTCACCGAAAGCTCCGGATTACGTGCGCAACGTTCTTGCAAAAATGATGGAAGGTAAAGGCGACCAAGTTAAAGTTAGCGAGATGCCTATAGATGGAACTTTTCCATCGGCTACGACACAATGGGAGAAACGAAACATTGCGCTCGAAGTTCCGCAATGGGATCCAGAATGGTGTATTCAGTGCGGCAAGTGTGCGCTCGTTTGTCCGCACGCTGCAATTAGAATTAAAGTTTACGATAAACAGTTATTGAAAGACGCGCCGGCAACATTTAAATCCATGGACGCAAAAGGAAAAGAATTTCCGGATGGATATGCATATACTATTCAAACTGCAGTTGAAGACTGTACCGGATGCGAATTGTGTTACGAAGTTTGTCCGGCTAAAAATAAAAAGGAAACACGTCTCAAAGCACTCAACATGGTTCCCCAGATTCCAATCCGCGAGCAAGAAAGAGCAAACTACGATTACTTCTTGAACTTACCTGAAATTGATAGAAGACTCGTAAACACCGGTCTTGTAAAAAGCAATCAGTTGCTCGAGCCGTTGTTCGAATACTCCGGCGCTTGTTCAGGTTGCGGCGAAACTCCTTATGTGAAATTAGTTTCACAGTTGTTCGGCGATAGAGCAATGGTTGCCAACGCAACCGGATGCTCATCAATATACGGCGGCAACTTGCCGACAACACCGTGGGCAGTTAACAAAGAAGGACGCGGACCAGCATGGTCGAATTCACTTTTTGAAGACAATGCCGAATTTGGTTTCGGTATGCGTTTGGCAATCGATAAACAATTTCAGTTTGCAAATGAACTTGTGGTAAAGTTCACTGATAAACTTGGAAAAGAATTTGTTGACGCCATTGTTCATGCGGATCAAAAAGATGAAGCCGGAATTTATGACCAGAGAGAACGTGTAGCTGAGTTGAAGAAAAAACTTTCTGGTGAAAAGTCCGTAGATGCCAAAAAACTTTTGGAAGTTGCAGACTATCTAGTAAAAAAATCGGTTTGGATTATCGGCGGCGACGGATGGGCTTACGATATCGGTTACGGCGGATTAGATCACGTTATTGCCTCCGGTAAGAACGTCAACATTTTGGTTTTGGATACCGAAGTTTACTCCAACACGGGCGGACAAATGTCGAAATCTACCGGCATGGGTGCCGTTGCAAAATTTGCTGCTGCCGGAAAACCGACTCCGAAAAAAGATTTGGCGATGATGGCAATGAATTACGGCAATGTTTACGTCGCAAAAGTTGCTATGGGTTCAAATGATGCACAGACAATCCGTGCGTTCCTTGAAGCTGAAGCTTACAACGGTCCGTCGTTAATTATTGCTTACAGTCACTGTATCGCTCACGGCATTAACATGGCTAAAGGAATGGAGAGTCAGAAACTCGCAGTCGAAAGCGGTTATTGGCCGTTGTTCAGATACAACCCCGATAGTTTGAAAGAAGGAAAGAATCCGCTTAAGCTTGATTCTAAAGCTCCGAAAATCAAGTTGGAAGATTACATCTACAAAGAAACTCGTTATAAGATGTTAACTAAATCTCATCCGACCGAAGCGCAGCATTTATTAGTTGCAGCTCAAGAAGAAGTTTTAAAACGATGGAAGATTTACGAGCAGATGGCTGGATTTGATTTCTCGAAAAACGGCGGTGAAGAAAAATCCGAAACTAAAAACTGATAAAATAATTTTGAATTCAAGTTGGAGCTAACATGAATCTATCAACCAAGTACATGGGACTGAATCTAAAGAATCCGATCGTTCCATCTGCATCGCCGCTTTCTCAAAGTGTTGATACCGTTAAAGCGATGGAAGATGCCGGTGCTGCTGCAGTCGTTGTGTATTCTTTGTTTGAAGAACAGATTGTTCATGAGTCCGGAGAATTAGATCATTATTTATCGAATCATACCGATAGTTATGCCGAAGCGTTGAGCTACTTTCCGGAACCGGAAAAATTTCATCTCGGTCCCTACCAATATCTCGATCATATTGCGAAGTTGAAAAAATCAGTTGACATACCGGTTATTGGAAGTATCAATGGTGTTAGCAATGGCGGCTGGATTAAGTACGCACAAAATATTGAACAAGCCGGTGCCGATGCATTGGAACTGAATGTTTATTATATACCGACCAATCCAAACATTCCGGGTTCGGAAATTGAGAAGATGTACGTCGATACGTTGAAAGCTGTGAAGAGTAAGGTGAAGATTCCGGTAGCTATTAAACTGAGTCCATTCTTTTCTTCTATGTCGAACATGGCAAAGAATCTTGATGAAGCCGGAGCCGATGGACTTGTTTTGTTCAATAGATTTTATCAGCCGGATTTTGATTTGGAAAAGTTGGAAGTTGTTCCGAACCTGATGTTGAGTACAAATTGGGAAATGCGTTTACCGTTACGCTGGATTGCAATTCTTTATGGAAACGTCAAAGCAAGTATGGCAGCCACAAGCGGTATTCACTCACATCTTGATGCAATTAAAATCATCATGGCAGGCGGAGACGTTGCGATGATGTGCTCGGAGTTGTTGTTAAACGGTGTGGACCGGATTGGACAAGTTATCGAAGGAATGAAGTTGTGGATGGAAGAAAATGAATATGAATCGGTTGATATGATGAAAGGAAGCATGAGTCAAAAATCGATTGCAGAGCCCGCTGCGTTTGAACGTGCGAATTATATGAAACTTCTTCAAAGCTATAAAACTATACTTTAGTAGAAGCACATTAGAGAAAGCCGTCACGTTTGCAAAAGCTTGACGGCTTTTTCATTTATGAGGCGAATCTAAAAAGGTCATTTTCAAATTTTTCTACTGCTAATTTATACCGGAATCGTAACCTTTTGGCAACTGAAATACCTTTTTAGAGTAGACTCATTTATTCCAATCAATAAGCAACTTTAGATTCACTTCTTTATATTTGTCCGGAATCAATTACTCACCGAAGAGTTAAATGGGAAGCTGATGCAAGAATTCTACCACAAGTTTTATACACAATATCTTGGTTGTGATTTTGAAATGCTTGTATTCGGCAGTTCAGGCTATCCGATAGTTTTATTCCCCACATCACTCGGCAGATATTATGAAATGAAGGATAGTGGTTTGATTTGTTCTGCTGAGCATCTGATCGATAGCGGCAAAATAAAAATTTATTGTGTAGATGGAATTGACTCGCGAAGCTGGTACAATTACTCAATTCATCCGGCAGACCGTGTTAAAACCCACATTGCGTATGAACGCACCATTCTAAATGATGTCATTGAGTTTGCGAAGTTCGAATGTGCTGCGAAAGATGTTGCCGTAGCCGGTTGTAGTTTCGGCGGGTATCACGCACTTAACCTTGCATTCAAACATCCGGACAGAGTGAAATTCTTACTCAGTATGAGCGGAGAATTCGACATTCATCAATTTATATTCGGTTATTATGATGATAACTGTTACTTTAACAATCCGCCGGATTACATGCCCAATCTTACCGATCAGTGGTATCTTGATCGAATAAAAAAAATGTTGATTGTTCTCGGAACCGGTGAATGGGATGAATCGCTTGAAGACAACAAAGCAATGAGCGAAATACTGCATTCAAAAGAGATCCCACATTTGTTAGACGTTCGTCCGTCTTCAGGGCATGATTGGGATTCATGGAAGAAAATGTTTCCGGATTATCTCTCATTGATTATAGATAGTTTGAAATGATTTTCCACTATCACATTAACGGAAATTCGGAAAAATAAATTGATCAATTATTAAAGCGAGGTCTTATGCAGCAGCTGGAAAACATCCTATCACAAGTAAGCGATCTTGTTTGGGGCATCCCTCTTCTGGTTCTTCTTTTCGGCACACATATTTTTCTAACTGTTCGATTGAAATTTGTTCAACGGTTTATCGGCAAGGCGATAAAGATTTCATTAGGGAGATCGAAAGAAGGGGAAGGCGATATAAGTCAATTCGGTGCGATGACTACGGCTTTAGCTGCTACAATCGGTACCGGAAATATTGTCGGCGTATCAACCGCAATTGCTGCCGGAGGTCCCGGAGCTGTACTGTGGATGTGGTTAACTGGAGTTTTCGGAATTGCAACAAAATATTCCGAAGCGCTTCTCTCCGTTAAGTACCGAACGATTAATAAAGAAGGATTGATGGCTGGTGGTCCTATGTACGTTCTTGAAAAAGGTTTGAATATGAAATGGCTCGGCGTAATTTTCGCCGGACTAACAGCTGTTACGGCATTCGGAATCGGAAACATGGTTCAAGCAAATTCAATTTCACAGTTGGTAAACGAAACATTCGGAATTTCGAATTGGATTACTGGTGCAGTGCTTGCTATACTAACTGCAATAGTTATCATTGGCGGAATAAAATCCATAGCAAAAGTTTGCGAAGCTCTTGTTCCGTTCATGGCAATATTTTATGTCTTAGGATGCATAATACTTTTGGTGATAAATTATTCAACAATACCGCAATCTTTAGGATTGATTTTTACAAGCGCATTCACCAGTCATGCGATGGTCGGCGGGTTTGTCGGTGCAGGAGTTAAAGAAGCAATCCGATACGGAATCGCACGTGGACTTTTTTCGAATGAATCCGGTTTAGGTAGTGCGCCGATTGTTGCCGCGGCAGCACAAACAAAAAACCCGGTAAGGCAAGCTCTGGTTTCTTCAACCGGTACCTTCTGGGATACTGTTGTTGTTTGTGCGTTCACCGGATTAGTCGTTGTTAATTCTTATGATTGGACGAAAGGGTATAACGGTGCAATACTAACCCAGCATGCTTTTGCGGATGTCCCAATCGTTGGACCAATACTTCTTTCGGTTGGTTTGCTGACGTTTGTGTTTTCTACTATACTCGGTTGGTCTTACTACGGTGAGAAAGCGATGGAATATTTATTCGGCTCGAAAACCGTTCTACCGTACCGATGGACTTGGGTAGTTTTTGTTTTCATCGGTTGCGTTGTATCTCTAAATATAGTTTGGACTTTTGCAGATATAACAAATGCGCTCATGGCAATTCCAAACTTAGTTTCGCTTCTCCTATTGCATAAAGTTATCGTAAAAGAAACAGAAAAATATTTGTGGAAAGGAAAGCTGGATGAACTTTAATGAGGGGCAGTAAGGAGTGGAACGTTTTTTTTGAAATCGCAGTTTAGTGAAATGACATTCAAGAGGCGAATCTAAAAAGGTCATTTTCAAATTTTTCTACTGCTAATTTATACCGGAATCGTAACTGTTGGGCAACTGAAATACCTTTTTAGAGTAGACTCATTCATTAATTGCAAAAACAAATTTTGAAAGGAAGTACGATGAAGATTGGAATTCTGGGATCCGGAACAGTTGGTCAGCAATTGGCAAACGGTTTTTTAAGAACCGGCAACGAAGTGAAAATTGGTACACGGGATGCAAGCAAATTAAACGATTGGTTGAAGAATGCCGGACAGAAAGCAAGTGTCGGTTCATTTGCGGAAGCGGCTGGTTTTGGTGACGTTATTATTTTAGCAACTTCTTGGGCGGGTACAGAAAATGCGGTTGCGCTTGCCGGCAAAAGTAATTTCAAAAATAAAATTGTGATTGATGTAACGAATCCTCTCGATTTTTCGAACGGCGCTCCGCCTAAATTGGATTCCTCATTCGGGCATTCCGCAGGAGAAAGAATTCAATCATTGCTGCCGGATTCAAAAGTGGTGAAAGCATTCAACACAATCAGCGCATTTATAATGGTGAATCCTAAATTGGAAGAGGGGAATCCTGATCTTGTGATTGCCGGGAACGATTCATCTGCAAAAAAAACTGTTACAGATTTTGCTATAAGTTTCGGCTGGCAAAATGTAATTGATATCGGCGACATTTCTCAGTCTTATCTTTTGGAAGCGTTTGCAATGCTTTGGATTGTCTTTGGATTCAAAAATAACCACTGGACACATGCATTCAAGTTATTGATGAAGTAGTCCCATCATGAAAAATAGTGACAACAAAAAAACTGTGCTTATAACCGGAGCTAACAAAGGCATTGGTTACGAGATTGCCAACCAACTGGGGCAAAAAGGTTTTCGTATTGTTCTCACGGCAAGGGATAAAGAAAGGGGAATGAACGCTTCGAGAACGCTTGCTGAAAAAGGGATTGAAATTACCTTTCTTCAAATGGATGTTGCTGATTCTCAAAGTATAATTAATGCCGCACGAATTTTTTCTGAAAAGTATGATCATCTTGATGTGTTGGTAAATAACGCTGCCATTCTCATCGAATCCGGAAGCATTATTTCAATGAGTAGTAAAATTTTAGAGGATACTTTTAGAACAAATACTTTTGGACCACTGCTCGTGATTCAAAATTTTTTGGAATTCATGACCAAAGGCGGGAGGATAATCAATATCTCAAGCAGTGCAGGTGCGCTGTCCGGTATGACGAATTATTCTCCGGCTTACAGCATTTCAAAAACTGCGCTCAATGCTATCACTCGCCAATTCGCATCGGAACTTTCCGGCAAAGGTATTTCCGTGAATTCCGTTTGTCCCGGTTGGGTAAGAACGGATATGGGAGGAAAAAACGCTACGCGTTCGGTTGAGAAGGGCGCTGAAACTGCTGTTTGGTTGGCAACTGAAGCACCTCGTTCACTCACCGGAAAATTTATTCGTGATAAAAAAGAAATCAGCTGGTAAATACCGAAGACAAATAAGTTTTACAATTTGAATCATCAAACAAGCAATTCCAAATCTTGATTCGCTTTGATTACTTTATTACCTTTGCATCGCAATTTTAGAATTGCAATTGACAAATGCCGAAGTGGCGGAATCCCGATAAGATAGGGACAGGTTGGTAGACTTGCCTACTGGCCCGCTTCCCGGCTTGCCGAGGCGGGCGCTCTCGCGAAAGCGAAGCGAGCAGGAAGGCGTGCTGGACTCAAAATCCAGTGAGCTTGTTATTAGACATAGGAAAAAGTTCTTAATAAAGTTTGAAGTAATTTAATTTGCCGAAGTGGCGGAATTGGTAGACGCGCTGGACTCAAAATCCAGTGAGGCTTAAACCTCGTGCCGGTTCGAGTCCGGCCTTCGGTACTTGCATAAACCCGATTTTTAATGTGAAAAATCGGGTTTTTTGTTTTCGCAATTCCGTAATTTTATAGCCACTATTTAGTCATAAATTTATTGAGCGATGGAAGAAAATAATAACGTAACGAAACCCAAAAATTTTATTTATGAATTAATTGATGAAGATATAAAATCCAACCGGTGGAACGGGAAAACGATCTGTACCAGGTTTCCTCCAGAACCGAACGGTTATTTGCATATCGGTCACGCTAAATCAATCTGCTTAAATTATGGTATAGCTAGAGACTACAAGGGTAAATTCAATCTTCGCTTTGATGACACAAACCCAAGCAAAGAAGAACAAGAATATGTTGATTCGATAATTGAAGATGTTAGATGGCTCGGCGGAGATTTTGAGGATCGTGTTTTTTTCGGTTCTGATTATTTTGAAAAAATGTATGAATGGGCGGTTCAGCTGATCAAAAAAGGAAAAGCATATGTTGATGATCAAACCGCGGACGAGATAAGGCAGACACGCGGCACCTTAACCGAACCAGGCAAAGAAAGTCCATACCGTAACAGAAGCGTTGAAGAGAATCTGAATCTTTTCGAGAGAATGCGCCATGGAGAATTTGCAAACGGAACGAAAACACTGCGCGCGAAAATCGATATGACTTCTCCCAACATTAATCTGCGGGATCCCATCATGTACCGCATTGTGCATGAAGATCATCACCGTCAAGGAAACAAGTGGTGTATTTATCCAACTTACGATTGGGCGCATGGATTGGAAGATTCAATTGAGGGAATCACGCATTCCATCTGCACGCTGGAATTTGAAAATCACAGACCGCTTTACGATTGGTTTTTGGATGAACTCGGGATTCATCATCCGCAACAGATAGAATTTGCGCGTCTGAATCTTAACTATACTGTGATGAGCAAAAGAAAGCTCCTTCAACTTGTAAAAGAAAATTATGTTGACGGCTGGGACGATCCGCGAATGCCTACCGTTTGTGGAATAAGAAGAAGAGGTTATACACCGCAAGCAATTCAGAATTTTGCCGAGATAATCGGTGTTGCAAAGCGCGATGCGCTTACCGACATTGCTCTTCTTGAATATGCAATTCGCGATGATCTTAACAAACATGCTCAACGCGCAATGGCGGTACTTCGTCCTTTGAAAGTTGTAATTACAAATTATCCGGATACAGTTGAAGAACTAGATGCAGTCAACAACCCTGAAGATTCTTCAATGGGAAGCCGGAAGATTCCGTTTGGCAGAGAAATTTTTATTGAGCAAAGTGATTTTATGGAAAACCCGCCGAAGGGTTATCACAGATTAATCCCCGGCGGAAATGTGAGACTGCGCTACGCTTATATAATCAAATGCGAAGAAGTTGTTAAAAATGATAAAGGCGAAGTTGTTGAACTGCGATGTACTTTTGATCCGGAAACAAAAAGCGGCACCGGCACAAGCACGAAAAAAGTGAAAGGAACTATTCATTGGGTTTCTGCAAAACATGCTGTTGGTGCCGAGGTCAGATTATATGACCGGTTATTCAATGTGGAGAATCCTGGCGCTGAAGAAAATTGGCTCGATCTTATCAACAAAAATTCTTTGGAAATAATTTCCGGCGCATTGATAGAACCATTTCTAAAAAACTCCAAACCCGGTGAAAGATACCAGTTTGAAAGACACGGTTATTTCTGTGTAGATACAAAATACACAACTGACGAAAAGTTGGTGTTCAATAGAACCGTTACACTTAAAGATAGCTGGGCTAAGAAATAAGTTAAACAAGCGGAGAAAGTTTCAAAGCGTTAACGAATCTTTTCTATAGCAGAATGAATACGTTCATTTACTTCGTCTTTGCCAAGAATCACAAGGATATCATACACGCCGGGACCTGTGCTCATGCCTGAAACCGCCAATCTGAGTGGATGAATTAACTTGCCGACGCCGATGTTTAATTCAGCAGCTAATTGCTTCAAGGTGTTTTCGTAATCTTCCTTGGTAGGATTCTGTAACGCGCTGAATCTGTCTCGCAGCTTTGTGATCTGCAAAGGTGTTTCCGATTTCCAATTTTTCTCAGAGCTGGCAAGTTCGTATTCGCGCGGGCGTTCAAAAAAATAAGGAGACTTAGTCAAGTATTCATGGACAAAACTAACACGCTCTTTCATCGCTTCGACAACGCGCAACAGGTATTCAGCCGGATAGTTATGATTTGCAAATTGAGATTTGCGAAGTTCATCTTGAAGCATTAGAAGTATTTCTTCGTTCGGTTTATTGCGCAAATGTTCGGCATTCAACCAGTTGAGCTTTTCCAAATCAAAAACTGCCCCGGATTTGTTAACTTTTTCTAAAGAAAATTTTTGAATCAATTCATCCATGTTGTAAAACTCTTGATCGTCGCCTGCGTTCCAGCCAAGAAGTGCAACAAAATTTACAAGCGCTTCTTTCAGATAACCTTTATCACGATAATCTTCAACGGCAACGTCACCTTGTCGTTTGCTTAACTTGGATCGATCCGGATTCAGCAAGAGAGGGAGGTGTGCAAAATGTGGTTTTTCCCATCCGAAGAAATTGTAGAGCAGAACATGTTTTGGAGTTGATGAAAGCCATTCTTCTCCGCGAATAACATGACTTATTTCCATTAGATAATCGTCAACGACGTTCGCTAAATGATAAGTGGGGTATCCGTCACCCTTTATCAGAACTTGATCGTCAACATTGTTACTTTCAAATTCGATTTTGCCGCGGATTATATCGTCGAAAATAATTTTTTGATTGGGCTCAACGTTTAAACGAATAACATGCTGAATACCACTCGAAAGTTTTTCGTCAATTTCTTTCTTGCTAAGTGAAAGGCAATGCTTATCATACTTTGCTTGAGGCAATTTTCGCCGCTGCTGATCTTCCCTCAAGGCTTCCAAACGCTCAGGTGTGCAGAAACAATAATATGCTTTGCCAACGTCAACCAACTGCTGGGCATGTTGTTTATATAGAGCGAGTCGCTCGGACTGCATGTAAGGTCCGTATTGTCCTTCGATATCGGGACCCTCGTCATATTCAAGCCCGCACCATTTCAACGAACTAATCAATTTTTCAACAGCGCCTTCTACGTATCTATTGCGGTCTGTATCTTCTATTCTCAAAATAAATTTACCGTTGTTTTTACGCGCGAAGAGATAATTATAAAGTGCGGTGCGCAGACCGCCGACGTGCAAATAACCGGTGGGACTTGGGGCAAACCGAACACGAACTGGATTCACAGAAACTCCTTACAATAACTATTGTAAATATATGAAATCTTGCGGTAGCAGAGGATTGAAATCAATCAGCATCATTCCTTTATGCAAAAAGAAAAAGCCCCGACTTACCTCGGGGCTTTGAGAATTAAAAACTTGATCGGAAGTTTTACACTATTGTATTAGTGTAGTACTTAACTTTTTCTATAAACTCCTTGCTGTCGATGGGTTTCGGAATATAATCCGTTGCGCCGGCTTCGAGACATTTTTCGCGGTCACCTTTCATTGCAAAAGCAGTAAGAGCAATTATCGGTGTGTCTTTGTAGCCGGGCAATTCTCTAATTTTTTCGGTGGCTTCAAAACCGTTCATGATCGGCATCTGCATGTCCATGAGAATCAAATCGAATTTATCGTCCTTAGCCATCTTCAAAGCATCTTCACCATTTTCAACTACAACTACACTTTCAAAATTATTTTTCTTTAAGAGTCGTGTAACGATAATTTGAGAATGTTTGTAATCTTCGGCAAGCAGAATTTTAATAATATTTTTCCCATGAATAACTTCTTCCACAGGAGGAGGGGTTTCATAGCGGTTAATCATCGCATTTATTGTATCTGCTAAGTCCTCAATGTTGGTGGAACGTTTTTCGAGCAGCTCGTCAAACAATCCTTCAATTTTGTAAAGATCGTCTTTATAGTTTTCCTTGCCGGTATAAATGATGATAGGAAGGTGTGCAAACTTTTTCTCGGACTTTATTAGCTTTATCAATTCAAATCCATTCGGAGTAGGCATGTCCAAATCGATGATTGCAAGATCAATGTCTTTGTCTTGAATCAATGCCATTACATTTGCAGAAACATTTTCTGCAACGGCAATGAAACCGACTGATTCAATAGCCTGCTTAACTAAATTTAACGTGGGAAGATCGTCATCAACACAAAGAATATTTGAATTCTTTCTCAGTTTATAGTTTGTCAGCACCTCAACAAGAAAATTGTAATTGATGGGCTTTACAAAATACTCAACTGCTCCCATCATAAAAGCTTTCTGCTGTTCCGGCTCGATCGAACAAACGATAACCGGCGTGTTCTTAGTTTTGGGATGATCATGAATTCTTTTGAGGAGTTCCAGACCGTTTACATTCGGTAATTCGATATCTAAAATGATTGCAAGCAGTTCTTCCTGGTCAATTGAATTAAAGGCTTGCGATTCTGTGCTCACAATCGATGGAGAATAACCCCACTTATTCAAATAGTTGCTCAGCAATTTTGAAGTTGCATAATCGTCTTCTATAACCAGAACCTTATTCTTTGATGTAGGCTTTGGCAGCTGTGAAATATTGGTTTCGAGATCAGACATTACTTCTCCGCTGATTGTGAATGTAAATGAATTACCTTTACCGGGTAAACTTGCCGCCTCTATATCCCCACCCATATAATTAATATATTTTTTTACCAAGGTCAAACTTAAGCCGGTGAAAGAAGTATTCTTGAATTCATCCAACTTGGTTACTGCAAAAGGCTCGAAGAAAGTTTCGAGCGATGAGGTCTTCAGGACTTTGCCGTTATCGGAAATTGAAAATTTAATTTTGTTATCCGGTGCCGAAGAAACATTTACTGCAATTTCACCTTGCTGAGTTAGAACTATTGAAACAAGCATCAGACTTGTCAATACATAACGCAGTTTTTGATCATCGAACTCTATAGGTTTTGCAAGCTCTTTCTCAATGGTTAAAGTGAACGTAACCTTTTTGCCAAGTTTGCTCTTGAAGATTTCTATAATTTCCGTAATAAAGTTCACGAGTTCAACTTTTTTGAGCTGCGTTTGATTCCCTCCCATATTGATTTTTGATAACTCGCTCAAATCGTTGACGTTCAATAAAATACTCTGTGCGTTTTTCCGAATTGAATTAATGTAATCCGACTGAGCGGCTGAAAGGTTTTCTCCGGCAAGCATAGAAATAAAACCGATAATGGAATTCGCGCTGGATTTCAATTCGCCCGATGTCTCGGAAACAATTTTTGAAATCGGCGTAGATGCTTCAAACGTTCCGCCTTTGCTCTGGTACCAAACATATAGAAGGATGTTAAGCAACTGAAGAGTTTTTTCGAGAGTTTCTTTCGCACTCTGTGTATATGCAGATTTTCTTGCAATCTTAAGAAGGAACTTTTCGTTGCCGTTGATTGGAACCAAACTGCAGCTTTCAAAACCAATATTATCCGAAATCTGAATCTCGCAATTGGGATCAAACTCTAGCTTAAGATCAATATTCTGATTGAGATTCTTACAGACCTTGCAGTTTGGTGAAACGCCATGCTGGAATGTTTTGCGCGCACTGTTGGATCTTCCCGTTACGCTCAAAAGATTGTTGTTGCTGACGCCGAATAATAATGCTGCTTGCAGATCAAACTCGTTTACAAGAAAGTTACAAAGTTCGTCCGGGAAAAAATCGTCACCCCTGCGTGCATATTCTGCAAGTTCATTTAGTCGGCTGAGAAAATCTAGTTTTGCCCCTATCAAATTTTTTCTCTTTTAGTGAATGAACGCTTAACAAGAATAATTTCTTTGCAATTATAAGAATTTTATTAAAGACTTGAAAACCGGCAGTTTACTTAAGTAAGCCCCGGGTGCCTTGAGTCATAAGTTGTCCAGAAAGTAGTTCGTGATCTTGTTTAAAACAAAAAAAGGGGCAGTGTAGATGCCCCTTTGTAAAAGGTTGTTCAATTATTTCTTGTTGTTATTGTTTTGGCTTGCGCGATGTACCAAAATATTATCAATGAGTTTGTATTCTTTAGCTTCATCGGCAGTAAGAAAGTAGTCTCTATCGCAATCCTTCGCAATCTGATCAAATGATTTGCCGGTATGCTCGGCTAAAATATTGTAAATAGTGTCACGTGTTTTAATCATTTCTTTCGCATGAATCTCGATATCTGTTGTCTGTCCTTGCAAACCACCGACCCACGGTTGGTGAATCATAATCTTTGAATGTGGAAGGGATGTTCTTTTACCGGCTTCTCCGCCCGCCAGTAAAACAGCTCCCATGCTTGCCGCTAAACCAACACAGATGGTCGAAACTTTGGAACGGATGTAACTCATTGTGTCGTAGATTGCCAAGCCAGCCGAAACACTTCCACCGGGCGAGTTGATATATAAATTAATATCCTTCTCTGGATCTTCGGCTTCAAGAAACAGCAATTGAGCGATTGTTAGACTTGCAATGTGGTCGTCTATTGCCATTCCGAGAAAAATAATTCGCTCACGAAGGAGACGGGAAAAAATATCCATCCCGCGTTCGCCGCGCCCGGTTTGTTCGATAACGTAAGGAACCAGCTGATTATAAATCTCAAACTTTTTTGTTAATTGCGCTTCGGTAAGAATATCATGCTTCATTGTGTTTTTCCTTTTTCTCTTTTGATTTTTCCTCTGCGTCAACTTCCTTAATCTTTGCATTCTCTATGAGGAATTTGACTACCTTTTCCTCTAACAACATTTCCGTGCGATTAGTGTCCTTGTAGTATTTTACCAATTTAGCTACCGAAATTCCTGTCTTATCAGATTCTTCTTTAGCAAGTTCTTCCAATTGAGAATCTTCAACTTTTATATTTTCTGCCTCAGCTAAATTTTCCAGAATGATTTGCCATTTCGCGTTCCATTCTGCTCTTGGTTTGTAGTATTCTGCAACTGCGTGTTCGTCGAAATGCGGCGTTTTATATCGTTTCGAGTTTTCTCTTTCCAGATCAACCAACCGTCTATGTATTGAAGACACATATCCCGGTGGTGGAGTGAACTCGTTATTCTTAACAACTGTGCTGAGAAGATTGTTTGTTACGATTTCTTCGGTCTGCTTCTTGTAGTACTCTTCAAAATTTTTGTGAAGCATTGCTTTTAGTTCATCAAGAGTTGAAGCTTTATTAGCAGACAACTTCTTAATCAATTCTTCGGTGAATTCAGGCTTTACAATCTTTTCAATCTTGGTTATTTCAGCAGTGTAAGTAAATTCTTCTCTGTGCAGCTCTTCACCGTGATGATGTTCATCTACAAAAGTGAAATTAAATGAATCGCCGACTTTTTTGTTCTGAGCGTTATCAACGATTTGAATGTTTACTTTTTCATCACTCAGGTCGATCAGCATGTTTTCGTTGCGTGAGCCTATCATTGGAACGCCCTGTGCGTCGATTCGCTGTAAATTAACTGTGATTCTGAAAAACTTGTCGGTTACAAGTTCGGACTCTTCGAATTGGAAATGAGGTCGTATTAAATAATCGATCTCTTTTTCAATATCTTCATCTTTGATTTTGAAAATAGGTTTTTCAATTTCAAGGTTCTTGTAATTCTTCAACTCTAACTTTGGTTTGATTTCATACTTCACTTTGAATGAAAGCTTTGTGCCCGGTACAAAATCAATATCTGTCATTTGTGGAGTGCTGATAGGCTTTAAGTTTTTTTCGTCAACAATATCCCAAAATTTCTTGTTCGCAATTTTTTCGCTTGCTTTGTACTCAATCGCTTCACCGTAAAGTTTCTTGATCATCGACATCGGGGCTTTGCCTTTTCTGAAACCGTCAATCACGATTGATTTTCTTTCTTCCGAATACGCATCTTCAATTTCGGGAATGATTTCATTGTATTCTAAATTAACTTCTACCTCTTGCTGCGAATTTGTTAATTCATTTACCTTGATTTCCAAACAAACCTCATAAAATAAAGTGAAAAAGTAATTTATTAGTGCGAGGGGGGGGACTCGAACCCCCACACCTTTTGGGTACTAGATCCTAAGTCTAGCGCGTCTGCCAATTCCGCCACTCTCGCAAAATGGCTTGCAAAATTAGTCAAAGAAGCGGGAAAAATCAAAAATAGAATATCTTCGCAAATCTTTAGACTGTTCATGATTTGAAGGACGAGAATTTCTTATATTAAAAACAAAAATTATTCGGATTTTGATGGAAGACTTAATCGGTAAAATAATTGATAACTATCGCGTCGTGTCGGTTCTTGGCAAAGGCGGAATGGGGATCGTCTATAAAGCGTATGACACAAAACTTGACCGGTACGTCGCAATCAAAATGCTAAATGCCAGTGCGCATGACAAAGAACGTTTTATTGAGAGATTTAAACGAGAAGCCAAAAATCAAGCGAAACTTTCGCATCCGAACATAGTGGCTGTTTATGGATTCATCGAGTATTCCAACCTTCTGGGAATTGTAATGGAATATGTCGAAGGTGAAAGTCTGGAGAAAGTGATTGATCGTCAGGGGCGCTTCAATCTCTATGATGTAATTTATATTCTCAAGCAATTGTTGTTGGGAATGGGTTATGCGCATTCCAAAGGATTTGTTCACAGAGATATAAAACCCTCTAATATAATTTTGAACAAAGAAGGTATCACCAAAATAATGGACTTCGGTATTTCGAAGTCGCTATACGATAACAGTGTGACGAAAACCGGTTCCAAAATTGGAACTGTCTTTTATATGAGCCCGGAACAAGTAAAAGGGCAAGAAGTAACAAACCGAAGCGATATCTACTCCATAGGTTGTACTGTATATGAGATGATAGTCGGTCAACCGCCGTTTGATTATACGAGTGAATACGAAGTTATGGATGGGCATCTTAAGAAAGTACCGACAAAGATTTCAGAGAAATTGACGTCTGTTCCTGAACAAGTCGATAAGATTGTTTTGAAAGCTTTAGAGAAAAGCCCACTGAACCGTTATAGCTCTTGTGAGGAAATGTTTCAAGATGTTCAAGAACTGGATAAACATGTTGCGAAGTTATATACCAGCTATTTTAAGAGAACCGAACCGAAATCCAAGAAATACAAGATCATGTCAATCAGCGCATTCGCCGGGTTTACACTGCTTCTTATTGGACTTTCATACTTTGTTTATACGCAGGTGAATGCGTTAATTACCTCGAATGAACTTGACAAATTCAAGAAATACAGCATACAACAACTTTTCTCAAGCGATGAGGGCAAGTTTAAGTTTAGTCAGATCACTAAAGTAGAATCAGGCACACTGCAGAACTTGAACTCAATTACCATTCCAGATAACAAGTTTGCGGTTGCTGTCGGTGATAGCGGTACCATTCTTACATCACAAGATAATGCTACTACGTGGAAGAAAAATAGTTTCGATCGCAAAATTGCTTTGAGCGATATTTGTTTGTTAGCAAACAAGAAGGTGTTTGTTGTCGGCGATTCATCTTCAATTTATGTAGGTAATAGTAATCTTGATTCATTACGGTTAATTCCCATTGAAAAGGGCTATACCTTTTTCAGAATTAAATTCCTTGATGATAAAGTTGGATTCATTACCGGCAATAAAGGATTAATAATGAAAACTCAAAACGGCGGAATTAATTGGACTAAGGTTTTGACCGGTACCAACGAAGTGCTTTTTGACATAGCTTTTTTTGATATGAAACGAGGTATTGTTGTTGGTTGGAACGGAACAATTTTGACAACATCAGATGGTGGAAATACGTGGACAAAGCTAAACGCATTTCCCACTGATAATTATTTAAAATCCGTTGATCTTACTGATAAAGGATATGGTTTAATTGTTGGCGGAAACGGAACCGTTTTGTGGACGCGCAATTATGGGGATTCGTGGAACAAAGAAGAAATGAAAATGAGCAACGGATTTCAAAAAGTTAAATTTATTTCCGAAGACGATGCGATTATAACAGGCAGCAAAGGAATCATACTCGTATCAAAAGACAAGGGGGAAAGCTGGAACCTGGTCGATTCGCAAATATTTTCCAATATGAATGGTCTTGCGGTCGATCCCACAGGAAGGATATTCATTGTTGGAATTAACGGAATGATATTCAAAATTTATTGATATAAGGAAAATTTTGGAAAAGTTTGTAATTCACGGCGGTAAAAAATTACATGGGCGAGTTCAAGTCAGCGGCGCTAAGAATTCAGCGTTAGCTTTGATGCCGGCAACTCTTTTAAATGCAGGTAAAAATCAGCTAGATAATATTCCAGAAGTAAACGATATCTACACAATGATCAGGCTGTTAAGCTCTCTGGGAGTCCAATCTGATTTTACAGATCATGTTTTGACCTTAGATACATCGGATGTTAGAAATCAAACGGCGCCTTATGAGCATGTGAAAAAAATGAGAGCTTCAGTTTATGTGCTTGGACCCTTGGTTTCAAGATTTGGTTATGCCAAGGTTTCTTTGCCAGGTGGATGTGCTTGGGGGCCAAGACCTATAAATCTGCACTTGGAAGCAATGAAAAAACTCGGTGCTGAAATCAAGATTGAAGAAGGATATGTTATAGCTGAAGCTAGCAAATTGCATGGTGCCAGAATTCACTTTGATATTTCATCAGTGGGCGCTACAGGAAATGCTTTGATGGCTGCATGCTTAGCGAAAGGGAATACACTAATCACGAATGCAGCGATAGAACCGGAAATTTCTTTACTTGCTGAATATCTTGTAAAAATGGGAGCAAAAATATATGGTATAGGTACAACTTCTCTGGAAGTTGAAGGGGTAAATTATCTTCAACCAGCTCAGATTGTAAACATAGATGATAGGATTGAAGCCGCAACAATTCTTGTTGCTGGAGCTATCACAAGAAGCAAAATTGAGATTGATTATAGAAATCATGAGCATATTAAGTCAGTCCTAATCAAATTAACAGAGAGTGGAGCTAATTTATTGTATGATAAAACTTTAATGACAATAGATGCTTCTGAGCTTCGCCCCAAAAATATTGATATCTCTACTGCTGTCTATCCAGGATTTCCTACAGATATGCAAGCACAGTGGACTGCTTACATGGCGACTGCCGTTGGGACAAGCAAGATTGTCGATACTATTTATCACGACCGGTTTAGCCATGTGCCTGAATTGAACCGCTTAGGAGCAAATATTGAAATTCTTGACAACAGCGCTGTTGTTACCGGCGGTTCTTTGCTTAAAGGTGCTAAAGTCATGTCGACTGATTTAAGAGCGAGCGCCTCACTAGTACTTGCAGGACTTGCTGCTTCTGGCACTACAGAGGTTCTGAGGATTTACCACATTGACAGAGGATATCAAAGAATAGAAGAGAAATTGAAGACTCTGGGTGCTGATATTGAGCGAGTAAAAACCACGGAATACTAGCTTGAAAATGTTTCTTAAATCTTTTCGCATCACACAACCGCTAGTTTTATTCATCGCATTAATTCTTGCCAACCTCATTCTTATAAAATTGCCGTTAGTTGGAATATTAGGGTATGAGTTCTCTGCTGTCAATGCAATCTTACTGTATCTTATTGGCGGGGTGTATATAATCCATGCTTTGCTTACTGAGATACAAAACGAATTAGAATTTCTTCGGATTTGGCGCTTCAATAAAAATCACTTGCTGGCTTTTGTTGTTATCCCATTTTTGATTGGGTTGGTTTCATCATTTTTTTTCTCGAAGTGTCCTTTATTAGAGGGAATACTTTTTTATTTGGTAATAACAGTTCCGGCGTACCTGTTAGGTGTTACATTTGCCTATTATTCATTTGCTCTATCAAAAAAATACAGCTACTTATTCTTTTTCATAAGTTTTATTATTTTAATTTGCCTGCCTCTTAATGAGCTATTCTTCAACCCACAAGTGTATTTCTACAATCCCGTAATCGGATATTTCCCGGGAACTATATATGATGAAGAGATAAGAATCGACAGGTTATTAGTTGCTTACCGGATTTTCAATTTGTCTTTTGTTGTGGTGATTTTGTGTCTGGCTCAATTGGTGCGACAAAAGAAAATGCTGGCGAAATCTTTTTCATTATTGATAATAGTTCTTGTCGCTCTAACCTTTTCCATCTTGAAACCACTTTTGTTTCTTTCTACCGACAAGGAATCATTGAATAAACGTCTCCATAACACTCTCTCAACAGACAATTTCCTCATTCACTACGGCAACAAGTCTTTATTTGCAAACCGTACCAACTATGTTGCGTTGTTGCACGAATACTATTTAGATCAAATTAAGAATCAGTTGGGCGTGCGGTTCAATCACAAAATAGATTCGTATGTTTTTCAAAACAGAGAGCAAAAGCAAGAATTAATGGGTGCAGGTAACGCTAATATAGCAAAACCTTGGCTGAGGCAAATTTATCTTAATTATAGTAGTTATGAAGTGACTTTGAAACATGAATTAGTTCACATCGTCGCGTCAAGTTTTGGAACGACAGTTCTAAAAGTTGCCGACAATTTCAATTCAGCCATGATCGAAGGTTTGGCAGTGGCAATCGATGATAATTATGATGGGATGCCGGTACACTACCTTGCTAAACTTGCCTGGCAAGGCGGTTATCGGGTCTCAATACCGACTTTATTTAGCGGAGTAAATTTTTTTGCACAGACTTCGTCTATCTCATATATCTATGCAGGCTCATTCATAAAATATTTGATTGAAAAATATGGTGTGCAAGTAGTCAAGCATCTTTATCAAAAAACTGATTTTGACAAATTCTGCGGAAAAAGTTTGACCGGACTTTCAAAAGAGTATTTTGAGTTCATCAAGAATTATCAAATAGACTACAACAAGAATCAAGCACAACTTTACTTTGGTAGTAAAACAATTTTCAAAAAATACTGTCCGCGTTTTGCGGCAACTCAAACACGTGAGGCGTGGAAATACTTTCGGCGTGGAGAATTTTATAGCGCGCTCAAATTGTTCCGGAACATTTACGGGTATTCCGAATCCTACAGTTCGCTAATCGGAATAATACGGACACTATCAACACAAAAGAAATATGACGAGGCAGGTGAGTATTTGAAAAATGAAATTAGTAAATTTAATACAGATCAAAATTATTTTATCCTTGAATTAGCTTTGGGGGATCTTCTGATCAAAACCAATAAGTTTACAAATGCATCTGCAGAATACGATTCACTGATTAGTCAAAATCCTCACATCGAATACACGAACGAAGTTCTGATCAGGCAATTCATACTTGAACAAGGAGTCGATTCTCTGAAAGCATTTTTCAATTCATCGGACACTCTGAAGCTGACCAGATTAATACGTCTTAATGAGAAGGAAATTCGGTATTTTAGCATCCCAAGAAGTATTCAACTGGCGGAAAATACGCATCGGGACATCTCGAATTTCTTGATCGGACTAAAGAAAAAATTCAATGCTAAGAATTATGAATCACGTTACGCGGCGTTTCAAATATCGAGATACTTTTTGAAAAGAATGGATTTAGAGAACGCTCAAATTTTTGCGGTTAAAGCCGTAAGTGCAAATCTCAGCATAGATGAAAAACAGATTTTTGTCGAAAATCTTAGAATGGTAAACTGGTTCAAGAATTTTTCCAATGAAGTGAAAGTGAATTGATGGCAGAAACAAGTTTCGAAGATTTGTTGGGTAAGTATGAGTTTCTTAAAATCGCTTCGAAAATCGCCGATGAAAGAGAAGAAGAATTTTTTTTAATAGGTGGTTTTGTGCGCGATACGCTGCTTCAGCGTGAAAGAAATGAAATGGATTTTCTGGTTGTCGGTGATGCCCTTGCATTTGCAACTGAACTATCGAAAACGCTTGGCGTTGACAAATTAACCGTGTATAAAAATTTCGGTACTGCTCATTTTAATTATTCAAACTTGGTTCTTGAATTTGTGGGCGCAAGGAAAGAATCCTATTCAAGAAACAGCCGGAACCCGAAAGTTGAGCGCGGGACTCTTGATGACGATCTTAACCGGAGAGATTTTACCATTAACTGTTTGGCTATATCGTTAAATCAAAATTCTTTCGGAAAAATAATTGATAAGTTCAACGGCGTTGAAGATATAAACCAAAAAAATATTCGTACGCCGCTTGATCCAACCAAAACGTTTGATGACGACCCGCTTAGAATCATGCGGGCTTTCCGTTTTGCTACGCAATTAAATTTTGAAATCGAACCTTCCGTATTCAATGCAACGAAAGAAATGGCCGAGCGGTTAAGAATAGTCTCGCAAGAACGAATTACCGATGAGTTTCTAAAAATTCTCTCGTCGCCAAAACCTTCCATTGGATTAAAATTACTTTTCGATAGCGGTGTAATGAAAGTTATCTTTCCGGAAATTGCAAACCTCGGCGGTGTTGAACAACGAAAAGAATATCATCATAAAGACGTTTTCCAACATACTTGCATTGTTGTAGATAACGTTGCATCAACAAGCGGCAACCTTTGGCTACGGTTTGCAGCTCTTGTCCACGATATTGCTAAACCACAAACGAAAAAATTCATAGAAGGAATTGGCTGGTCGTTTCATGGGCACGAAGAACTTGGCGCAAGAATGATGAAATCTATTTTTACGCGCATGAAGCTGCCGCTAACGAAAATAGAGTACGTTGAAAAACTTATCAGACTACATTTGCGGCCAATCGCTCTAGTTGACGAACAAGTTACAGATTCAGCAATTAGAAGATTAATTGTTTCCGCCGGTGAAGACTTAGACGATTTAATTGTTCTGTGCCGCGCAGATATAACTAGCAAAAACCCGGCAAAGGTTAACCGTTATTTAGAGAATTACAACATTGTGATGCAGAAGGTACAAGATGTTCGCGAAAAAGATCAGCTACGTGCATTCCAATCGCCGGTACGCGGGGAAGAGATCATGCGTGTTTGCAATATTCCACCTTCAAAATTAGTTGGAGATATCAAAACAGCAATCGAAAATGCAATTCTTGACGGCAAGATTGGAAATAATTATGAAGAGGCTTATGAATATTTCTTAAGAGTTAAAGACGATTTCTTAAAAGATCATAAGTGAATTATAATAAGATGTAACTTTCTATAAGAAAAGAACGTCATAATAATTAAATAATTAAAAGTGCTTAACAGGAGAAACGAATGAAACGGATTTTAATCTTATTCTTAATACTTGCCATAGCAGTTCCCGGTTTTGCTCAGAAAAAGTTGTCACTTCAAGAAGCGATTTCAATTGCGCTTCAAAGGAACAGTGCTCTCATCAAATCGAAAAACAATTTGGAATCTTCTCAATCACAGTTGACCAATGCGTACGGACAATTGTTGCCCAATCTTGGTGTGCAAGGTCAGCTAAATTGGTCAAGGGTTGATGATAAGGGAGGCAAGCAAGTTTTCTATGGAGGTATTCCAATCAGTACTCAACCTTCAACCCAAGAAAATAGAAGTTATAGTCTTGGCATCGGCGGCAATATTACACTCTTTAATGGACTTTCAAACATTGCATCTGTGAACCAGGCAAAAGAGAATTTCAAATCTGTAGAATACAGTCTTGAAAAGCAGAAACAGAACTTAGTTTTTCAAACGACGGATTTGTTTTATCTTGCTTTGAATGCTGATGAATTATTAAAAGTACGCAACGAGAATGTACAATACTACAAGAAATTTTTAGAGACCGTTCAAGAAAGAAATAGACTAGGCGCCGTTGCTCTTGCCGATGTTTATGCCGCTCAAGTTCAATTAGGTAATGCAGAGTTGCAGTTAATACAAGCCCAAAATGATTTCGATGCAATTAAGAACTCTCTGTTAAATTTCTTAGCGTTGGACGTGATGGATGAATATACTTTCGTTGATCCGTTTGGTGCAGACAAAACTGTTGATACAGACAAGTACATGAAAGAGTTTGAGGATGTTCAGACTTTGGTTAATGCTGCTTTAGATACACGATTTGATTACAAAAGTCAGTTGGAAGTTGTCAATTCCGCTAAGAGTGGAATCACTATTGCACGAGGAGGAATTTTCCCTTCGCTCTCAGCAAATTATTCTTACGGTTCTAGTTCCGCCGAAATAAACCAGATGTTCAACAGAAAAGTTTTGAATTTCGGTTTGACACTTAATATCCCAATCTTCTCAAATTTTAATACCGATACAAGAATTCAAATGGCGAACGTGAGCTATTTAAATAGTCAGGAAGATTTGTCTGCTCTTAATCGGCAAATTAAGATTGATGTGAAGCAAGGATACTTGAATTTAGTTGCCGCTAAGAAAAGTTTAGATGTAGCTGTCAACACAGTAATGCAGGCAGAGCAAAACAGAAAGATTAACGAAGAAAGATATAAATTGGGCTCAGCTACCATATTAGACGTTCTGCAATCCGGCAGAGATTATACCGATGCTTTAAGAAATAAAATAAATGCCGTTTATGATTTTTATCGCAAGTATGATAATCTTCAAAATGCGCTCGGTCGTTTAGATTTTAAAAAATATGAATAAATTATTTCAAGGAGTGAAACAAAATGGCTAACGGTAAAAAATCGAAAAAGAAACTTATAATATTTGGCGGTCTCGGATTGCTTCTTGTCGTTGTTATTCTTTTGGTGATTTTAGGTGGAAGCAAAGAAGAAATCTTTTCTGTTCAAACCGAAAAAGTTGAAAAGAGGACCATCACGCAAATTGTGTCGGCTACCGGTACAATTAATCCCGTTTACAAAGTAACGATTAGCGCTGAAGCTACCGGAGAAATTGTTAGTCTTCCAATTAAAGAAGGAGATATTGTTAAGAGAGGACAAATTCTGGTAAGAATAAAACCTGATAACTATGAAGCGCAGAAAAATCGCGCGGCAGCCGGTCTCGATCAAGCTCGGGCATCTTTGGCTTCAACAAAAGCGCAGCTTGACAAGGTGGAACTTGATTACAAACGAGTTCAAGATTTAGCGAAGAAGGGTTTATCCAGCGAGTCTGAACTTGAAACGGCAAAATCTAATTATTTGCAGGCACTGGGAAATTACAATGCTCAGCAGTCAATGGTGATTCAAGCCGAAGCTTCTTTGAAAGATGCAACGGTTAATTTGGGAAAAACTGTTGTAACTGCGCCGATGGACGGAGTTGTTACAAAACTTGATGTCGATCTCGCTCAGAGAGTTTTGGGAAGCAATTTCAGCCCCGGAACGGAAATGCTAACTGTATCGGACTTGCGCCAGATTGAAGCTACAGTTGATGTAGATGAAAACGATGTTGTGCTTATTTCAAAAGGCGACAGTGCAAGAATTCATATAGACGCTTTTAGAGACAGAACTTTCAAAGGAGTTGTAACTCAAATCGGCAACAGCGCAATAACAAAGGGTGCCGGAACGCAAGATCAAGTTGTTAATTTTGAAGTGAAGATACTTTTGATCAATCCCGACAATAACATCCGTCCGGGCATGTCTTGCGATGGAGATATTCTAACCGAAACCAAACAAAATGTTTGGGCTGTACCAATTCAAAGTGTAACTGCTAGAATTGATAAATCAAAAATGGTTGCTGCAGAGCAAAGCGGCGAAGGCGTTCAGCAGAATAACAAAACCGTGAAAAGCAATAAACCAAAAGAAGTTGTCTTTGTTGTTGATAACGGCAAAGCGAAAATGATGGAAGTTAAAACCGGCATTAGCGACGATACATACATCGAAGTGGAAAGCGGATTGAAAGGCGGCGAAGAAGTTGTTAGCGGTCCATATAGAGCCATCTCCAAAGATTTGGAGGATGGATCAAAAATATCCGTTCAGTCAAATCGAAGCGGATCGGCACAAGGATCTAAATAAACTAACAAACAACGGAAAGACAATGAACATTATTAATATTGAACATATTGCCAAGATTTATCAAGTCGGTTCCGAGGAAGTTCATGCTCTTAGGGATGTATCGCTGAAAATTAATAAGAATGAATACGTTGCAATCATGGGTCCATCGGGATCCGGAAAATCGACACTGATGAATATTCTTGGTTGTCTCGATACGCCGACTCACGGAATTTATGATTTCACAAGTGTCAATGTTAGTCAGATGAACGATAACGAATTGGCGAAGATCAGAAATAAAGAAATAGGATTTGTGTTTCAGACATTTAACTTGCTTGCGCGATCCGATGCACTTCACAATGTAGAACTTCCTTTGATATATGCTGGCGTTCCGGCATCGGAAAGAAAAGAACGCGCACGCGAAGCATTAGAACATGTTGGTTTAGCCGATCGTATTCATCATAAACCGAATGAACTTTCCGGCGGACAAAGACAGCGTGTTGCAATTGCGCGCGCACTTGTTACGAGACCGTCAATCATTCTTGCAGATGAACCGACCGGTAACCTCGATACAAAAACCGGCGAAGATATTATGGCGCTCTTTAATGAAATTTATGAACAAGGCAACACGATAATTTTAGTTACGCATGAAGAATATATTGCCGAACATGCGAAAAGAATTTTAAGAATCCGTGACGGATTAATTGAGAAGGACGAACCGGTAGCCAACCGTTACATCCCGAAAAAGAACGGCGCATCAAAAATATAAGGCGTTAAATGAAAAACTTTCTTTTTGAATTGAGAGAAGGATTATCAATTTCTTTTAGAGCAATCCGCGCTAACAAAGTAAGAGCAGTCTTAACTACTCTTGGAATTGTTATCGGCGTTGCTTCGGTTGTGCTTATGTCAACCGCGATTAAAGGAATTGATTCCGCATTTCAAAAGGGGGTTGCATCGATGGGTTCCGATAATCTTTACATAGACAAGTGGGAATGGTTCAACAACGATATTCCGTGGTGGGAACTTCGCAATCGCAGAAACCTTACGATGGAAGATTACGCCAAGTATAAAGAGTTGGCAAAACTTCCGGTTGCGTCGGCGCCGACTGTTTGGAGCAGTCAAACAATTAAATACAAAGAACACACGGTGGAGTTCATTCTCGTTCTGGGAACAACTTCGGATTATATTAATACGACTAACCTAAACTTTGATGCCGGAAGATTTTTTAACGAACTGGAAAGTTCCGGCGGAAGACAAGTTGTTGTTCTGGGCAGCGAAGTTGCCAAGAAATTATTCCCGCGCGGCGATGCATTGGACCAAGACGTGAAAATCAAAGGACACAAATTCAAAGTAATTGGTGTTCTCGCCGAACAGGGAAGCTGGGTTATGGGAAACTTTAATCCCGATAACCAGGCATTCATACCCATTCAGAATGTATTTAAGTTTTTTCAGAATCAATCGTTCCGAAGCGTAACATTTAACGTCCGCGCTCCAAACAGTCAAATGGTAGATGCTGTGAAAGAAGAAGCCATTGGCGTGATGAGGCGTGTCAGAGGATTGCGTTACGACCAAGCGAACGATTTCTCGATCAATCAGCAGGAAGCATTACTTAATGCAATCGATAAAACTGTTGGAGTAATTCAAATTGCCGGACTTTTCATAACTGGTTTATCTCTGTTTGTCGGCGCAATCGGAATTATGAATATCATGTTCGTCTCCGTAAAAGAAAGAACACGCGAAATTGGAATTCGTAAAGCCATCGGCGCAAAGAGAAGAACAATCCTCACCCAGTTTATTTCCGAATCGGCTATTATCTGTCTGCTGGGAGGAATGATAGGATTGATTCTTGCAATAATTCTTAGTCTGGTTATAAATCAATTTCTGCCGACATCAATTCAGATAGACGCGTTTGTTCTTGCCGTAGTAATTTCGATTCTAACCGGCGTTATTTCCGGATTTGCACCGGCTTACTCAGCGGCTAAGTTAGACCCTGTTGAAGCTTTGAGGTATGAATAATGAAAATTCTTGAAGTAATAAAAGTTGCATTCTCTTCTCTTAGAACGAATCGATTAAGATCGATCTTAACAATTCTTGGAATCGTGGTCGGCATTTTTTCTATCATCGCGATTAGTACCGTCATCGAGATGCTTCAGAAAAGTATTGAAGAAGGAGTTTCCGGTTTAGATCAGAGCACATTTCAAATTCAGAAATGGCCTGCTATAAATACAGGCGGACCGGCAGAACGCGCAAAGTATCGCAACCGTCCGGATATAACTCTTGAAGAGTATGAGAAGCTGAAAGAAAAACTTACTGATGCTAAATTCGTTGGTGCCGAGCAGTGGACTTTTGGCAAGCAGATAATTTTCGGCAACAGGAAAACAAATCCGAATGTTCAGGTTTCCGGAACAACACCGGAAGCTTTTCCAAACAATAAATGGGTCGTTGATATTGGACGCGCCTATAATGAAAGAGACATCGAAAGATATGAAAACTATATTGTCTTAGGAGAAGATGTTGCAAAAACTCTTTTCCCGAATTCTAGTGCGCTCGATCAGGTTGTTACAATGGACGGGCACAAACTCAAAGTAATTGGTGTGCTGGAAAAACAAGGTGCGGTGTTTGGACAAAGCCAGGATAATTTTGCTCTCGTTCCAATCACAACATTTCAAAGTTTTTACGGCAAGAGAAATAGCAGTATAAACATTACAGTAATGTCTCCCGACAAAAAATCGTACGAAGATCTGATGGAAGTTGCCGAGGGATATTTCAGAACTATTCGTCATTTAAAAGCCGGCGAAGAAAATAATTTTGATTTCCGTTCCAACGAGCAGATGCTTACTCAAATTAATCAGATTACGGCAGGAGTGAGGATCGGTTCAATCGTAATTGCAGCGATCGCTCTTTTGGCTGCCGGTGTCGGAATTATGAATATCATGCTGGTTTCGGTTACGGAGAGAACCAGAGAAATCGGAATTAGAAAAGCTATTGGCGCGAGAAGAAGAAATATTTTGATTCAATTCTTAGTTGAATCTGTTACTCTTAGTTTAGCCGGCGGACTTATTGGAATCATTCTCGGTATAATTGTAGGGAATCTTGCCGGGTCGTTATTAAAAGCAACAGCAGTAATTCCAATGGACTGGGTAATGATTGGAGTTATGCTCTGTGTTCTTATCGGTGTTACATTTGGAACCTACCCGGCGTACAAAGCGGCAAACTTGGATCCAATTGATGCTCTGAGATATGAATGAAGTTTAAGTTTCGAGCAGCGAAGCGGTTTCAATAAAATTTGAAACCGTTTTTTTTATTTTAAATTATAAAATTATATTTGTGCGTGCTATAAGGGCTTGGTATTATGAAACTGTATCTCATTGAATTTCGTGAAATCCTTTCTATTGCCGTTAGATCAATCCGGGCAAATAAACTTAGATCTGTATTAACTACTCTCGGCATTATTATTGGGATCGTTGCAGTTACAACCATGTCAACAGCCATTGTCGGACTCCGGGATGCTTTCATCAGCTCGATTTCATCTTTTGGCAGCGATGTTCTTTATGTAGATAAATTTCCGTGGATGGCTATGGGCAATTGGGCTTTATTCCGAAACAGAAAAGATATAACGCTTGAACAGTATGAAAAACTACGCGTTGTTCTGAAGAACTACGAAGCGATGGCGCCAACAAAAACTACGTTCGGCGCAACTTGTGTGAGAGAAGGAAGATCAATCAATGCAAGTCTGATTTACGGTTCCACTGAAGAATATCAGAGAACAGCGCAATTGGTTTTGGTCGAAGGAAGATTCATTACAGATGTCGAAGTTCAAGCAGCAAGACGGGTTTGTGTGGTCGGGCAGGATATTAGAAAAGAATTGTTTCCGTTCGAAGATCCAATCAACCGGCAAATTAAGATCAACGGCACACCGTTTAAAGTTGTTGGCGTTTTGGAAAAACAGGGCAGCGGTTTTCTCGGCGGGTTCAGCATGGATGGTCAAATAATTATGCCGCTCAGAACATTGGAAAGTACAATCAGCAACAGGCACGGTAGATTAAGAATTGATATTAAAGTTGGCGACGTGACAAAGTTAGATGACGCACGCGAAGAAATTAGAGCCGCGATGCGTGTTATTAGAAAAGTTCCGCCTGGTCAGCCGGATGATTTTGCTATTAATCAGCAAGAAGCATTGAAAGAGATGTACGACAAAACTATTGGTGTTGTGGCAATAGCCGGAGTTGTCATCACTGCACTTTCATTATTTGTCGGTGCAATCGGAATTATGAACATAATGTTTGTCTCCGTAACCGAACGTACAAAAGAAATCGGCATTCGGAAAGCTATCGGGGCAAAGACTTGGTCTATTTTATTGCAGTTTCTCACAGAAGCGGCTTTACTTTGTGTGCTGGGAGGAATCATCGGTCTGATGATATCGTTCCCGTTAAGTCTTGTCATAAATCAATTTTTGCCAACTGCAATGCCGTTGAATGTTGTTGCGCTTGCGCTAATTATTTCCGCAGTGGTTGGAGTTATCTCCGGAATTCTGCCTGCAATGAGAGCTTCAAAGTTAGACCCTGTGGATGCACTGCGATATGAGTGAGGTATTTTATGCAGCTATTTGAAAGTATTAAACTCGCTTATTCTTCCATTAAAGGAAGTAAACTTCGTTCAATACTTACTCTTCTTGGAATTGCAGTAGGTTTGTTCTCCATCATAATTGTGATGACCGCTATCAGTGCAATCCAAAAAAGTGTTGAAGATGTTTTCAATTCAATTGGCACTAATAGTTTCGTTGTTCAGAAGTGGCCTGCTTTTCAAACCGGCGGACACAGTGCAATGCGCGAATATCGCAATAGAAAAAATTTAACTATTGAAGAAGGAGACCGGCTCAGAGCGATGACTTCGTTGCCTGTTGCGCTCGGAATTTCTATATATGTGGGTGGTAAGATTGTCCGCTTTAACAACGAAAAAACCAATCCGAATATTCCTATAGTAGGAGTTAATCAAGAACTTTTCATTGCGAGAGACTTGAAAATTGGCGCAGGCAGAAATTTATCGAGGACAGATTACGAATACTCCAAGTTTACGGCAGTCATCGGAACAGATATAAAAGACGCACTATTCAAGAACAACATAGATCCGATTGGTCAGCAGATAAAAATCAGTAATTTCAATTTTGAAGTCGTTGGTGTATTTGAAAAACGAGGTTCGATCTTAGGTCAATCTCAAGATAACTATATTTGCATTCCACTCGGCACATTTGAAAAATGTTTCGGAACCGAAAGAAGCGTCTCATTTGTTGTAATGGCAGCAAGCGACAAGCTGATAGAGAAAACCATGGATGAAGTTATCGGAGCTCTACGTAAAATCAGAAGGGTTCCTGTTGGCGAAGAAAACGATTTTGAAATCATCACAAACGATCAACTCATAGCACAATTCAATGATCTTACAAAATATTTTAAGTTAGGCGCCGGAATTGTAGCATTCATTGCGTTACTTGCCGCCGGTGTTGGAATTATGAACATAATGCTTGTGAGCGTTACAGAAAGAACCAGAGAAATCGGAATTCGAAAAGCTATTGGGGCGAGGAGAAAATCTATTCTCACGCAGTTTGTAATAGAAGCTGTCTCGCTCAGTTGGTTCGGGGGACTAATAGGAATTCTTACCGGAGTGTTAGCAGGCAATCTTGTTGCGTTGCAGCTTGGCGTACCTGTTGTCTTGCCTATTGAATGGATTATTATCGGTCTGCTTGTCACAACATTTGTTGGTCTTGTGTTCGGGGTTTATCCGGCAATGAAAGCGGCAAACTTGGACCCGATCGAAGCGCTACGATACGAGTAACGGATTATTCAGTTGAATTAAAAGGAGCATACGTTTAGATTTATTCTACTGAAATAATTAAAACAAATCTTTGAAAAAAATTCTTCTCAACGCAGCATTTCTATATACAATTTTATCTTTGCAATCGGTTCTGATAGCGCAGTCCGCTCAATCCGATTTTGTGAAAGATACTCTGCATGTAAATCTTAACAACTCTTACAAGATTTCTGCACTCAACATTGTCCCTTTTTCTGAAAAATTATATTTGCACGGAAAATTTCTTAAACCCAAAGATTACAAGATCGATTACGCAACCGGAACGTTTTCACTTTCAAATGACTTGCAATATTCTTTGATCGATACAATCATAATTTACTACCAAACTGTAAAATTGAATTTGAAGCGGGAATACAAACGCAGAAATTTAGTTTTGAATTACGACGACAAATTCAAAGACACGGTTAAAACTCTAAAGATGGTTTCCGAACCGCTGACTACTGAATCAATATTCGGCAAAGGTATTCAGAAGAGCGGTGCTATTGTAAGAGGATTCACATTCGGAACCAATCGTGATTTTCAATTGAACAGCGGATTGCGTTTGCAGCTTTCAGGAAAACTTTCGGACGACATTGACATCGTTGCCGCACTCACTGATGAGAACACTCCTATTCAGCCCGAAGGAAATACTGAGACCCTTGACGAGCTCGACAAAGTATTCATAGAACTGCGTCATAAAAATGCTGTCGGAACATTCGGCGATTACGACCTCAACGTAAAAGACAATGAGTTCTCAAGTATCAATAGAAAGCTGCAAGGATTGAAAGGTGAATTCAATTTCGGAAACACGAAAGGTGCAATTGCACTTGCCGGTTCGCGCGGAAAGTTTAATACGAATCGTTTCAACGGACAGGATGGAAATCAGGGTCCGTATCGTTTGGTGGGAATTAATAACGAGCGCGCTATTATTTTGATTGCGGGTAGCGAACGCGTTTATGTTGACGGCGAACAAATGAAACGGGGCGAGAACAACGACTATATAATAGATTACTCCAATGCCGAAGTAACTTTCACGCCCAAGAGGTTGATCACTTCTGCCAGCAGAATTTCAATCGATTTTGAATATACCGATCAAAGTTTCAAACGGAATTTCTTCGGAGCCGATTTTTCAACCAAGGTCTTAAACGACAAACTGAAAATTGGTATCGGTTACTTCCGAGAGGGTGATGATCAGAACAATCCGATTGAATATACTTTCAGTGACGGAGACATGGCAATTCTTAGGCAAGCCGGAAACGATAGAAATGCTGCGGTCAAATCTGGAGTTGCGCTCGCGCCGGCAGATTCAACCGGAAAAATTCAAGGCATCTATTCACGGATAGATACAACAATTAATTCTCAGCCGTACACTTATTATAGATACGCTCCGGGCAACACGGCGTCAATCTATAATGTTTCGTTTACTTATGTCGGCGACGGCAGCGGAGATTACTCCAAAGAAAGTTTGGGGAATTACAAATTCGCCGGAATAAAACAAGGCTCGTACCTTCCGTTAATTTTTTTACCGATGCCGGAGCTAAAACAGTTGGGAAACTTGTCACTTGATGCAACTTTATCCGACGGAATAAATTTAACTGCAGAATTTTCCGGCAGCGATTGGAATAAAAATTTGTTTTCGGATTTGAATAAGTCGCAAGATTTTGGTTATGCGAGGAAAGTTTTTCTCAATATCAGTCCGAGAGAAATCGGCATTGGCGGTGTGTCGCTTGGAAAAGTCGGATTGAGTTTGAAGGACAGATTCATTCAAAGCCGGTTTACATCGCTCGATAGAATTGATGCAGTTGAGTTCAACCGTTATTACAATTTACCCGATCAGATTTCGGAAGATCAGATTTTACGCGAGGCGGAATTAAATTATTCTCCGCTCAGTAATCTTTCCTTGAATACCAAGTACGGCTATTTAAAAGAAGGGGGCACATTCAATTCAAACAGAATTTTTTCGGAGCTCAACTTCGCAGATGGCAAGAATTATAAATTCAATTATGTGATTGATAACGTCGATTCGAAAAATCAAGGCACACTTACTCATTGGATGCGGCAGAACGGCAGCGCATTTTATTCCTTTGGCTCATTCAAACCGGGAATAGATTTTCTTTACGAAAATAAAGAAGATAAACTTGCGAGCAAGGACAGTCTGTTGTTAACGAGTCTTCGTTACGTTGAGACCGCTCCATTCATCGAGTACACTAATTCTTCCGGTTTAGATTTCAAAGTTGGATATTCATTGCGCGACGAATACTTCCCGCTGAACGGCGTACTTCTGAAGCAATCTACATCAGCCATGGAACAGTTTCGGGCAAATTACAAAGGGTTAAGAGAATTCAACACGAGCATCAGTCTTACTTTCAGAAATAAAAAGTTTGCCGATGAGTTCAAACAAAAAGGATTTACGGATAACCAAACGGTGCTTCTCTTATCTCAAAGCAGATTTAACCTTGGCGGCGGATTTATTACCGGTGCTCTCTACTATCAAGCTGCAACTGAACAAACTGCACGGTTACAAAAAGTATTTGTGAAAGTTACGAAGGGAACAGGAAACTACATCTTTCTTGGCGATCTAAACAACAACGGAATACCGGATGAAAACGAATTTCAGCTTACCGCTTACGACGGCGATTATATCTTGATCACAATTCCGACTGATAAACTTTACCCGGTGATTGATCTAAAGACAAATACGCGGTGGAGGGTTGATTTCAGCCGTGCGGTAAGAGGTGACGGATTCTGGTCAACTATTTTGAAACCTCTCTCAGCCGAAACGTTTTGGCGAGTTGAAGAGAACAGCAATATCTCCGATACAAAACAAATTTATTTAATGAATCTGTCCAAGTTTTTGAACGACTCCACCACACTTCGCGGCACTCAGACTTTTCAGAACGATTTCAATCTGTTTCAAAACAGAAATAATTTTTCGATCCGTGTCCGATACACGCAGCGTAAATCGCTGAACCAATACAGCGGCGGAGTTGAACGCGGATACTTCAGCGAACGAGGTTTGAGAATAAGATTTAAAATGATTGAGGAAGTCAGCAACCAAACTGAAGTTGTCAGTCAAAACGATAACATGATTTCGCCTCCATCAACAAACCGGGCAAGGGAAGTTACGCGGAATAGTTTCTCGACGGATTTTTCATATAGACCGGTTCAAAATATCGAAACCGGTTTAAAAATTGAAACGGCTCAAAGTGTGGATAATTATCCGGCGGTTCCGACGACAGTTAACATAAATTCGATTACGCTGCGCCTCAATTTCTCTTTTGAAAATTTCGGTAGATTAAGAATTGAAGGAGAGCGGACGGAACTCACATCTACAACAAACGCTTATAACATACCGTTCGAAATAACGAGAGGAAATGTTATCGGGAAAAACTATTTTTGGAGAGCATTATTTGATTACCGGTTGACAAGTTTTATCCAGACTTCACTTAGTTACGATGCAAGACTCCAAGGAGACAGCCGGGTAATTCAAACAATGCGTGCGGAAGCAAAAGCGTATTTTTAGTATCAACTATCAAGCAATAATTATCAAGACTCAATTATGAAGATTGTTTCGAAATTAATTGAAGCGCATGTTTTCAGAATCAAGAATAATGATTTGGAATTTCTTCTTTTGAAGCGCGCTCAAAATGAAAAGTATCCCGGCTTGTGGCAAATGGTTACCGGAGCTGTTCATCAAAATGAAAAAGCATTTAAGACGGCGTTAAGAGAAATAAAAGAAGAAACAAATTTAACGCCGATCAAATTTTGGGTTGTGCCGAACATAAATTCTTTTTACTTGCCGGAACAAGATAACGTTTGGTTAATTCCGGTTTTTGCTGCACTGGTAAGTCCACGCAGCCAAGTTAAAATTTCTGAGGAACATTCTGATTTTAAATGGGTAAAAAAGACGGAAGCGAAAAAATTACTGGCGTGGCCCGGACAAAGAAAGTCCGTCGATATCATTTACGAATATTTTACAAATCAAAAAAGCTTTTTAAAGTTCGTTGAAATTCAATTGTAGAGCGAGCAGCTTGCTCGCTCAAACTAAATATAAGAGTTGTTTGCTTAATTCTGAGCGAACAGACTGTTCGCTCTACAATCAAAGTTTGATCTACAATATTTTTCTTATATTTAATTATTCAAAAAAGAAAAAGGGATTTGCTTTGGGACTTCTAATTGTTGGTTCTATCGGTCTGGATGATATCGAGACCCCGTTTGATAAAGTAACAAATGCACTTGGCGGTTCAACAACATACATTTCGCTTGCAGCAAGTTATTTCTCCGGCCCGGTTTCTATTGTCGGTGTTGTCGGCGATGATTTTCCGGATGAGCATATCAAAATGCTGGAAGATCATAACGTGGATTTGGAAGGTTTGCAAATTGTTAAAGGCGCTAAAACTTTCCGGTACGGTTGCAAATATCATTACGATTTGAACGTGCGCGATTCTCTTTTCACTGAATTGAATGTTTTCGAAAAGTTTAATCCGATAATTCCGGCTAAAGAAAAGAAAAGCAGTTTTGTGATTCTCGGAAATATTGCGCCACAGCTCCAGATTAACGTGCTCGATCAACTTGAGAATCCAAAGTTTGTCGTTTGCGACACAATGAATTTTTGGATAGACCGATCAAAGGCAGATTTGATAAAAGTTTTGAAAAGAGTAAACGTGCTTATCATCAATGATTCCGAAGCCCGCTTGTTATCTAACGAACCGAATCTCATTAAAGCTGCAAGGATTATTTCCGAGATGGGACCGAAGTATTTGATCATCAAGAAAGGCGAACACGGCGCATTGTTGTTCGGAGAGAATACAATTTTTTCTGCGCCGGCATACCCGATGGAAAACATTTTTGATCCGACCGGCGCCGGAGACGCTTTTGCCGGCGGGTTCACTGGTTATCTTCACAAGAATATGGAATTTTCGTTCGAGAATTTGAAACGCGCTGTGGTTTACGGCAGTGTTATGGCGTCGTTCTGCGTTGAAAAATTCAGCACAAAAGGATTGGAGAATTTGAGCTTCTTGGAAATTCACAATCGATTCATTGAGTTCAGAGAGCTATCCAGTTTCAATTAAAATGAAAACAATTCGCGCGGTTGAATTCAAAGACGGCAAACTTTTCTTTATCAATCAAACGAAACTTCCGTTAGCCGAAGAAATTATTTCAACCGATGATTATGAAAGAATCGCTCTAGCGATAGAGCGGCTTGAAGTGAGGGGCGCACCCGCAATCGGTGTTGCTGCTGCGTACGGATTGGCTCTATCTATTAAAGAAGTCCCGACTTCTGAACAAAAGAAAATATTTCCCATAGCTTTCGATAGATTAGCAGCGACAAGACCAACCGCAGTAAATCTTTTTTTTGCGCTGAATGAAATCAAAAAAGTTTTTGATCAAAACAACGCAAGTCATTTATACGAACAACTTCTGGAACGTGCCCGAACTATTCATGAGGATGATATAAGACTTTGCGATTTAATCGCAAACAACGGTCTCCAAGTTTTCAGCAAAAAAAGTCGCGTGCTCACTCACTGCAATGCTGGCGCACTCGCAACTTCAGGTGACGGAACTGCAGTTAACGTGATTCGTAAAGCTTTTGAAAACGGTTTGGTGGAATTTGTTTATGCCGATGAAACTCGTCCTTTGCTTCAAGGATCGCGATTAACGGCGTGGGAGTTAGACAAGTACGGAATTCCGTTCTCAATCAACACAGATTCAACTGCGGCGTTTCTGATGCAGCAGAATAAAATTGATTTGGTAATTGTCGGCGCCGATAGAATTTCCGCAAACGGCGACTCGGCAAATAAAATCGGCACATACAACCTTGCCGTTTTGTGCAAGCATCATAACATTCCGTTCTATATCGCAGCACCATCCACTTCGATTGATCAACTTTGCCCTGACGGCAGCCACATCAAAATCGAGGAACGAGACCACCGCGAGCTGACGCGCATCGGTGATAAGCAAATTACGCGCGATGAATATCCGGCTTACTGTCCCGCGTTCGATGTGACACCTCACAATTTGATTACAGCGATCATCACTGAAAAAAAAGTATATAAACCACCGTACAATTTTTCACATGTCTGAAATAATTAAAACAAGAGCAATTGTTCTGCGGAAAATCGATTACGGAGACTCCAGCAGAATCGCGCAGTTTTATACGGAGGATTTTGGAAAGTTATCGGCGATAATAAAAGGTGCTAAGTCGCCAAAATCCAAAATCGGTATGATGATCGATACGATGAACGTGCTTCAGCTTGTGTTGTACAAAAAAGAATCCCGCGAAGTGCAAATGGTTAGCGATGTCGATCTGATCAAACATCACAAAAACATTAGAGACGATTTTGAAAAATATCAATATGCGTCGGCTGTGATTGAACTGCTTTCGAACCTAACTCACGATAACGATCATAACTTAAGACTGTTTGAAGGAACAGTGAGAATACTTTCGTTGTTAGATGAGTCGAAAAACAAAGCGATGTATCTGTTCGTTAAATATTTCTTTTTCTTTTTGAAAGAAATCGGTTACGAGTTTCAACTTCAGTACTGCAATGTTTGCCATAGAGAGATTAAAAGCGGCGAGCCGGCGTCTTACAATTATGAAACCGGATTAATGTGTACTGATTGCCGCAGCGACCGATTATCAAATTTCGATTTTAGCGAGGAACTTTTTAATCTGTTGCTTTGTCTAAATTCGAAAACAAATGATGTTCGTTACAAAGAAGAAGATTTGTTGTTTATCATAAAGATGCTTGAAAAGTTTTTGACGTACAACGTACATGAGTTCAAAGGATTAAAATCATTAAAAATATATTAACGTTAGGAGGTAGTAAATTATGCGAAGAAAGAATCTAATAGGCACGCTCTCTTTGGTATTTATCGGAGTAGTTTTCGGTGCCGTTTTAGTTTCGGGATTCGGTTGGGTTCGTCCGAGTATGGGCGAAGTTAGGATTGGAGCGGATAAGCCGCCGGTTGAACAACTGAATGCCGATGCAGCCGCATTCAACAATGCTTTTGTTCAAGTGGCTGAAAAAGTTACACCATCAATTGTGCAGATTACAGTAGTCTCTACTGTTAAGAATAGAGTACCGGACGGTTTTCAGTTTTTCTTCCCGTTCAAAGATAACGTTCCGAAAGAGCAGCAAGGCGGCGGAAGCGGAATAATTATTTCCGATGACGGGTATATTCTTACTAACAATCACGTTGTTGAAAACGCCAATCAGGTTACAGTTACGCTTCATGATAAACGCGAGTTTGACGCAACTGTTGTTGGAACCGACCCGACCACAGATTTGGCAGTTATAAAAATCAATGCTAAGAATTTACCGGCGGCTTTCCTTGGTAATTCCAGCGACATAAAAGTCGGGCAATGGGTAATGGCGATCGGCAATCCGTTGTCGCTGACATCGACGGTTACCGCGGGCATCATCAGTGCAACGAGCAGAAAAATTGGAATGTCGTCTGATCAGTATTCGGTAGAGAATTATATTCAAACCGATGCTGTAATAAATCCCGGCAACAGCGGCGGAGCGTTAGTCGATTTAAGCGGTGCTGTTGTTGGAATCAATTCGGCGATTGCAACCAACGGCTTCAGCCAAACTTACATCGGTTACGGATTTGCAATTCCAATAAATCTTGCCAAAACGGTTGCCAACGAATTAATTACTTCCGGAAAAGTTTCCCGCGGTTACATTGGCGTTTCAATTTCTGAAGTTGATGCTGCAACTGCAAAAGCTGTAGGACTTGATGAACCGAAAGGAGTTTTGGTCCAGCAGATTGTTAAAGGTGGAGCCGCTTCCAAAGAAGATATTAAAGAAGGCGACATTATTTTGAAAGTTGATGACCAGGAAGTTAATCAGCCGAATGAACTGCAATCATACGTTGCATCGAAACGAGCCGGAAGTTCCGTTAAGCTTACAATTTTTAGGGACGGTAAGCAGATTGAAAGGAACGTAACACTAAAATCTAGAAATGACGGTGAATCGACGGTAGTGAATGCATCTGAGAAAGAATTGAAAGGTAAGGACGTTGACATTAAAGATGTCAAGTTGGACAACGTTGGAATGACCGTTAGAAACATGTCCGGTGACGAATTGAAAAAGTTGGATACGAAAAACGGCGTGCTTGTTACCGATGTAAAAAATTACGGAAGAGCATTCAACCAGAGAATATTTAAAGGATTTGTGATTGTAGCGGTTGATCACAAACAAGTTAATTCCGCCTCAGAGTTGAAGTCGGAACTGGATAAGAAAAAAGGGCAGGCAGTTTTATTGAAAGTTATTGATCCGCATGGGAACTCTGCTCTGATAGGTTTAGATATCCCCCGATAAACTCATAGATCCACTCCTATAAAAAGCGTCCGATGTTTTGGGCGCTTTTTTTTATATTTGCTATCAAACAATCAAAGATTTCTATGATAAAATATGTTACTGCGGGTGAATCTCACGGCAAGGGATTGACAACAATTGTTTCCGGATTTCCTTCGAATCTTCCGGTTAGTTCCGTTTTTATAAACGAGCAATTGAAAAGACGACAGGCAGGATACGGCAGAGGCATGCGAATGAAAATTGAAAGTGACTCTACTGAAATTCTTTCAGGTATCCGGTTCGGTAAAACAATAGGCAGCCCGATCACTTTGTTTATTAAGAATTCCGATTGGCAGAACTGGACTGAAATCATGAGCATTGAAGGAAGCGGCGCAAGCATCGAAAAAATTACCGTACCGAGACCCGGCCATGCCGATTTGGTGGGAGTGCAGAAATACAATTTCAATGATATCCGGAACTCAATAGACAGATCAAGTGCAAGAGAAACCGCCGCGCGCGTAGCCGCATGTTCGATAGCAAGAAAATTTCTTTTCGAGTTCGGTATTCATGTCGGAAGTTACGTGGAAAGCATCGGCGGAGTTTATTCAAAAAATAATTTTGTGAAGAAGTTTATCAATGATAAAAATTCCAGAAACTATGACGCACAGAAGTTGAACAACATTGCCGACAAAAACAGCGTGCGGGTTCTGGATGAAGCTCAAGAGCAAAAAATTATAAATAAAATTAAAACCGCTAAGAAAAGAGGGGACACACTCGGCGGCACTTTCGTTGTTGTGGCAACGGGAGTTCCGGTTGGGCTCGGCACTTACATGAATAACGATGAGCGTATGGATGCTGAGATTGCGCATGCCATGTTGTCTATTCAGGCGGTTAAAGGTGTGGAAGTTGGTCTCGGTTTTGAACAAGCTGAAATGTTCGGTTCCGAAGTTCATGATGAAATAGTTTTCGATGGGAAGGAATTCACGAGAAAAACGAATCGCGCCGGAGGAGTTGAAGGCGGTATTACAACGGGCTTACCAATTGTTGTCCGCGGTGCAATGAAACCGATTTCAACTTTGATGTCACCGCTGGATTCGGTCGATCTTTCAACGTTGAAAAAAGTTGAAGCCCGAAGAGAGCGAAGCGATTTTGTCGCCGTCCCGGCTTGTGCAGTGATTGGTGAATCCATGCTGGCTTGGGTTATTGCAAAGAAATTTCTTGAGAAGTTCGGCGGTGATTCTTTGGAAGAAACGAAAGACAATTACAATAATTATCACAAGCAGTTGTTAAAGCACATCAAGAAAAACTTTTTCAGGAAATAGATGCTAAATATCCAAAAATTTGTATTCAATCCTTTCTCTGAGAATACCTACATAGTTTGGGACGACAATTCAAAAACCGGTGCGATTATCGATCCGGGCTGTAACGATGATAATGAAAGGGAAACAGTAGATAATTTTATCCGTTCCAATTCGTTAAATCTGAAATTTTTAATCAACACACATTGTCATATCGATCATATCTTTGGTAACTCGTACATAAAAAAGAATTACGACGTTAATTTTCTTGCGCCCGAAAAGGATGTACCGCTGCTTGATATGATGATAAATGTGGCAAAAATTTACGCGGTAGAGTTGATTCCGTCTCCGCATCCTGATGAATTAATCCTAGACGAGCAAAAATTTCTGTTAGGAAATACTGAAGGCAAATTTTTGTTTACACCAGGACATTCGCCCGGCGAGGTTTGTCTCTACTTCGAAAAAGACAAAATTTGTTTTACCGGCGATGTGTTGTTTAACAAAAACATCGGGAGGACGGACTTGCCCGGTGGAAGCTACGACACACTAATTGACTCAATCAAAAACAAACTTTTTACATTGCCTGATGATGTTACGATTTATCCCGGTCATGGAGAGGCAAGCACAATCGGCGATGAGAAAAAGAATAATCTGTTTTTCCGTTGAGCGCGATTGATTTAAGAGCACTCAATAGATATATTAATAAAGGAAATCGAAAATTCAACGGCGATTGATGAGCAATAAAAAGACGATCTTGATAAATCGAATAAAGTTTTTTGCAGCACTACTTTTTGTTTACGTGGTAATGTTTCAATTTATCCTGCCGATGAATAAATTCTTGCCGAAACCGAGTCTATTTGCCGAATCGTTTTTATATATCTGGAAAGATTATCAGTTATTAATTGCTATCGGTTATACCGCGTCTCTGATTTATTCTTCGCTGATCTTAAGCTACTTGTTTGTTTTTCTAGTGAGGGGAATGTTAATCCGGTTCATCAGCGAATTCCAGCAGATTATATTTACGCTTCGGTTATTTCGCTATATCCCGCTATTCTTGTTGTTGATTTTGTTTTCGTATTGGTTCCCGACATCAATTCTTGCCGAGTATATTTTTGTGGTAGTTCTAGTCATCTTTTATTTTGCCGATAAGATTTTTTCAGAAGTTAAACACGTTAAACCGGAATATGTACTTGTTGCAAAGAACCTTGGCGTTTCAAAAGGTGAGATTTATAGAGAAGTATATTGGAAAGAGTTTCAGCCGGGATTGTTCGATGTTATAAATCGTCTCCAGTTTTATTTATGGCTGGTTGTTTTAGTTTATGAATTTGTCGGTGACGCCCATGGCTTGGGAGTTGTTGTCCGCAATGCCCTCGCTTTTAATGATTATACCGCGCTGCTTTATTTTGCGTTGATTACAACATTCGTAATGTGGTGCTTTGCTGCCATTCTAAATGTTATTGAGAAGAAGCTTGTCTTTTGGAATAAGTAATGGTTGAATTAAAAAACATATCGAAGGAATATGTAACAGCAGACGGTTTTAAAAAATCCGTTCTGAAAAACGTTTCGTGTCAAATTCAAGAAGGGAAAATCACTTCGATAATTGCGGCAAAGAATTCCGGCTTAACAACGCTGTGTAAAATAATTTGCGATTTGGAAACTGCTTCTTCCGGAGAAATTGAGAGAAATTCAAAAAAGGAAATCGTTTATCTGCCTAGTGAGCCTTCGTCTTTTCCATGGCGGAATGTTTTTGATAATGTCACTTTAGGGCTGAAAAATTTCGACAAGAATGAAATCGTTCGGTTGATCAAGCTTGTTGGGTTAGACGGATATGAAAAATTCCATCCGCACAAAGATAGTTTGGGATTCCGATTCAGAATATCGTTGGCAAGGTCTCTAGCGCATAAGCCATCGTTGATTGTTATAGATGATTGTTTCCGTTCGATGGATCACCAAACAAGAAATGAAATTTACTCGTTGATAAAAGAAGTTAATTCATCTGAACGAATTGATTTTTTTATAGCTACGACAAACGTAACGGAAGCACTTCTGCTTTCCGATAGAATTTACCTATTAAAGAAACAACCTGGTGAAGTGATTACTCATTTCGACATTAGGAAATACGATGTTTCGGAAATGGATTCGGCGGAATTTATTTCTTGGAGAGTACGAATCGAAAGCGAGTTTAAAAAGATCACACCTCAAAGTTTGAACGGCATTTCTATCTAAAAGGATTCCGGCATGAAAGAAAAATTCGAACAGCTTTTGAAAAAACGTGAAGAAGCAAAGCTGGGCGGCGGCGCGGATAAAATTAAGTCCCAGCACGAAAAGAATAAACTTACCGCAAGAGAACGTATTGAATTGCTGGTTGACGAAGGAAGTTTTCAAGAGATTGATATGTTTGTAACTCACCGCAGCACTGATTTCGGTTTGGAAAAACAAAAATATGCCGGCGATGGTGTCGTTACCGGCTTTGCTAAAATCAGCGGTAAGCAAATTGCTATTTTCAGCCAAGACTTTACTGTATTCGGCGGATCGTTATCGGAAGCGCATGCAGAAAAAATATCCAAGATTATGGACATGGCTTTAAAACTTGGGATACCAATTATAGGTTTGAATGATTCCGGCGGAGCTAGAATACAGGAAGGTGTTGTAAGTCTTGGCGGCTATGCGGAAATATTTTTGCGTAACACTTTGGCATCCGGTGTTGTGCCGCAGATTTCGGCAGTACTCGGTCCATGTGCGGGAGGCGCAGTATATTCACCGGCAATTACGGATTTTGTTTTTATGGTAAAGAACACAAGTCACATGTTTGTTACGGGTCCAAATGTTGTGAAAACTGTTACGCATGAAGAGGTAAGTTTCGAAGACCTTGGTGGTGCCGAAACTCATGCTACCAAAAGCGGCGTTGCTCATTTTGTTTATGACACTGAAGTTGAAGTGCTCGAGAACATCCGGAGGCTAGTCGGTTTTATTCCACAAAACTGGAAAGACCTTCCAATCGAAAAAGAATTTGATTTTACAAAAGATTTGTTGGAACCTAAATTGGATGAAATAATTCCCGACAATCCAAACAAACCGTACGATATGAAAATGATTATCGATCTGCTTCTTGATGAAGGAGAGTTTCTAGAAGTTCATTCCAATTATGCGCAAAATATTATAGTAGGTTTCGGCAGAGTGGGCGGGGTGTCTGTTGGCGTAGTTGCAAATCAACCCGAAGTTCTTGCCGGCGTTCTGGATATTAACGCTTCGGTTAAAGGAGCGAGGTTCATAAGATTTTGCGATGCATTCAATATTCCGTTACTGGTCTTGGAAGACGTTCCCGGGTTTTTGCCCGGAACCGAACAAGAGTGGAACGGTATAATCCGGCAAGGTTCCAAACTTCTGTTTGCATTTTGCGAGGCAACGGTACCAAAAGTTACTGTCATCACACGCAAAGCTTATGGCGGCGCATACGACGTAATGAACTCGAAACATGTTCGAGGAGATTTTAATTACGCATGGCCGAGTGCGGAAATAGCGGTGATGGGACCTAAAGGCGCGGTTGAAATCATTTTTAAGAAAGAGATTGCTTCTGCAGAAGATCAAGAAAAGAAGTTGAATGAAAAATTGGCTGAATACGTTGAGAAATTTACAAATCCATACATCGCTGCAGAACGCGGCTATATTGATGAAGTAATCATTCCAAGTGAAAGCCGGATGAAGATTATTCAAGCTTTTCAACTTCTTAAGACAAAAGTCGATACGAATCCGAAGAAAAAGCATTGTAATATTCCTTTGTAGTGAAATCTGAGTTTGGCTGTTAGATCGGCTACTCATTTTCTAACTCGTGTAATAACAAGCACTAAACGCGATTTATTTAATAAACTAACTTGACAATCCGTTTTGCAGAAACTAAATTGCGAACAGAATTAAAGCCTACGGAGTGTGTGTGAAGAAACTTCTTCTTTTACCGATAATTTCATTAACGTTAATTCTCGTCTCATCTTGCGGCGTTTTTAAATCCGCCGAGAAACCTACGCAAGAAATAAACAAAGACACAGTTGCAATTGCAGAACCGCCTTCGGTTGTTAACCAGATGTTGGAAAGCGCGCGTAAAGACTATGTGAACGCCTTGTATCAGCAGAAACTTGGTTTCAAAGTTGATGCGTTGAATTATTACGAATCCGCACTTTCTACCATAAACCGTTTGAGTTATTATCCGGATATTGAGGACAACGCCGCATATTCGGAATTGGAGAATTCCATTGTTGAAGACTATCAGAAATATGTAGAAACACTTGATGAATTACCGCAGAACGCATCGATTAGCGCACTTGAAGAATGGATGAACAAAAAGATTCCCGATATTCCTGTTGATGATGACACCACGAAAGTTGAGCCAGAGAAAAGCACAACAGTTGTAGTTGGAGACTTCCCATTGGAAGTAAATCGGTATGTTGAACAATATATCGAGTATTTTACGGGCAAGGGAAGACATTACATTGAAAGCTGGCTGTCGCGTTCGGGAAGATATTTTCCTTTGATGGCTAAAATTTTTGCTCAAGAAAAAGTTCCTCAACAGCTTATTTTTCTTAGCATGCCAGAAAGCGGATTGAATCCAATGGCTCGTTCATGGGCGCGTGCGGTTGGCTTATGGCAATTTGTAAAAGGCACGGCAAGGTTGTATGACTTGAATGTGAATTTTAATATTGATGAAAGGCGGGATCCTGAAAAAGCTACGATCGCTGCTGCAAGACATCTTCGTGATTTATATTATTCATTAGGCGATTGGTATTTAGCTATGGCGGCATACAACTCAGGTGAAGGAAGAGTAAGGAAAGCTATGCGCAGATCGGGTTCCAACAACTTTTGGGAAATGAGAAGATATTTACCGCGCGAAACTAGAGGATATGTTCCTCAATACATTGCAGTAACTCTAATCGCAAGTCAACCGGAAAAATATGGATTCACAAATATCCAGTATGAAAAAGTCCCGGACTACACAACCTACAAAATTACCGACGCGATCGATTTGAATATTTTGGCTAAGTGCGCTGGTATCAGCGGTGATTTGTTGCGGGAGCTGAATCCCGAGCTCACACAGAATTGTACACCGCTGGATTATGATGGCGGCTACCCGTTGCGTATTCCAACAAAATCTTATGATGCTTTCGTTGACAATTTAAAGAAACTACCTGATGATGCTAAGATTACGTTTGTGTCACACACGGTTCGACATGGTGAAAGGTTATCCGAGATCGCATCAAAATATGATGTCAGCATATCACAATTAGCTGAATCGAATGGAATTTCTCCCCGAGCAAGATTGCATCCTGGTACAGAATTGAGAATACCGTATTCAAAATATAGTGAAGAGGATTTAGGAATAAATACCGATACGCTTCCGGCGATTGAAAACGAGCTTACCTCATTGGACGATAATCCATCGTACAAATTGAAATTGACGAATAACACAGACCAAAGTAAGTTTGATCGTATATATCAAGAAATGGCAAAGGACTCAACAAAGTATCTCATTCCCGAAGGAAAAACTTCTGTACAATACACAGTTAAAAGCAAAGACAACTTGATTGATATAGCCGGACTTTTTAATGTTCGAGTTTCTGACATAAGAAACTGGAACAACTTGCCGTACACTTCCACCGTAAAAGTCGGTGAGGCATTAACAATTTATGTTAACAAAGACAAAGTAGATTACTATTCATCAATAGATAAAATAAGCTCGGCGGAGAAACAGAATTTAATCTTTGTTAACTCCGGCGATTCCTATGTAGAACATAGAATAAGAAACGGCGAGTCGTTGAAAACAATCGCAAACAAGTACGGAGTTTCCGTTGCGCAAATAAAAGATTGGAATAATTTGAAGTCCAATCGACTTGTGCGTGGACGTAAACTGATGATCTATTCAGGCGATTCCAGAAGAAGTTCGGAAAATCGATTGATAGCATCCAATCGTACAACAAAATATAAAGTTCGACGCGGCGATACAATTGGTGGAATAGCAGAAAAGTTTGGCGTCACGACTTTGCAGATCAAGCGATGGAACAAGTTGGCTTCAAATAGAATCGTTGCCGGAAGAATGCTTGTTCTTCATGGCAAAGAAGAAGCAAATTCGCTCGGCGATAATTCTTCCCGTACCGGTTCCAACGTTATCAGATATACAATTAGAAATGGCGACACAATAAGCGAGATTGCCGAGAAGTATCATGTATCGGTTAACGAAATAAAAAATTGGAACAATCTGAAGAGCGACAAGCTGATCAAAGGCAAAGCAATTTCAATTTATTCCGATAATGACAGTGAGAATGTTGTTGCTAAGAAATCGAGTTCGAATAAAGAGACGTCGGTTAAAAAAACAAACGATAACTCTGATTCTTACTACACTGTACAAAATGGTGATGCGCTATCGACAATTGCCGGCAAGAATAACATATCGGTAAAAGAATTGAAAGCTTTAAACAATCTGAAGAGTTCAAAAATTAAGGTCGGACAAAAATTGTTGGTCGGCAATAAACTGCCTATCAAGAAAAGCGATTCCGGAAAATCTGTCGCTAAGAATTCATCCAAAGAAAATTCGAAAATACATAAAGTGAAAGTTGGCGAATCACTCTGGACGATTGCAAAAAATTACGGCGTATTGGTTTCCGATATCATGCTATGGAACAATCTATCGTCGGATAAAGTAAAAATCGGTCAGAAGTTAAAAATCTTTTAAACAACTGTTCTTAAAAAAAATGAATGAAAGCCCGTTAGGGGTGCCCTCGTAATCTGAGCGGCTGAGAGTAAACCCTTGAACCTGATCTGGATAATGCCAGCGTAGGAAAACTGCAAAAGAATAATTGAGTTAGCCGTTTTCCCGAACGGCTTTTTCATTCGCAGAAGGAGGAATGAAATGAAAAACTTAGTTATTCTTTTTCTATTTATTGTGAGCGGTGTTATGTCCGCTCAAACGCAAGAAATCAAAGGACGAATCTTAAACTCGTCCGACAAATCCCCAATCACATTTGCAAATGTTACGATCGAAGGGAAAGGTTTAAAAAGTAGTTCGGACGAATCCGGCAACTTTGTGTTAAGCGGCAAATTTTCAAAAGATGATGTGATTCTTTTCAGTCATATCGGTTATGAAACAAAAAAAATGAGAGTTGCTGACCTTTCCGAAAGAGATACCAACATAGTTTACCTCAATAGTAAGATGATTACCAGCCAGACAATACTTGTCCGCGGGACTTTTGGAGAAAAGGGAGTTACGCCAATTACATTTTCACAATTGGACCAAACTTCTATCCAGCGAACTTATACCGATCAAGATGTTCCGGAGGTGCTAAGCTATTTACCGTCAACATCATTTTATTCTGAAAACGGAAACGGGATCGGTTATAATTATCTCAGTATTCGTGGATTCGACCAAAAAAGAATTTCCGTAGCAATAAATGGAATTCCGCAGAACGATCCGGAAGATCACAACGTGTACTGGATTGATTTCCCAGATTTGCTGGAAAGCACTGAGTTGATTCAAGTGCAAAGGGGAGCCGGCTCAGGTATAGCGGGCACGTCAGCAATCGGCGGTTCGATCAATATTATCACATCAACGTTTTCAGACAAACCAAAGAAACAGTTCTCCGTTTCGCTTGGAGACCTTAACACTCGAAAATATTCTGCCGAGTATTCGACCGGTTTGATTTCGAACAAATATTCGTTCTACGGAAAACTCTCTCAGATACTAAGCAGCGGTTACAGAAATTCCAGCTGGGTCAATTTGGTTTCATATCACCTCAGCGCCGTTCGTTACGATGACAATTTGACGACACAAGTAAACATTTACGGCGGCATCGTTAAAGACGGGTTAGCTTACACCGGATTGCCTAAGTTCGCCATCAAAGATAAAGAATTGCGGAAAGCAAACTACTCATATTGGGAAGCTACCGACAAAGAGTACACCTACACTTTGGAAAGGCGCCCGAATGAAATTGAAAACTTTGCACAGCCGCATTTTGAAATCTTGAATGACTGGAAAATCAATGACAAAGTTTCTTTCAACTCTGCGCTCTTTTTGGTTTTAGGTAACGGATTTTTTGACTACGACGGCTCGTGGGCAGATACAAGCTACTTCAGACTAACCAGTCAATTTGGATTTCACTCAACACAGAACCCGGAGAATGCAATGATAAGGGCAATGGTTGAAAACAAACAGGGCGGATGGATCCCAAGATTGAGCATCAAACATGACAACGGTGAACTAATAGTTGGAGGCGAATTTAGAATCCATCGTTCAATTCACTGGGGGAGTATAGTAGATGGAACTGGACTTCCGTTGGGAGTTACGCCCGATTATCGTTATTACTATTTCAAGGGTGGAAAAGATATTGCCAATGTCTATGCTCACGAAGAATATAATCTCAACGAGAGGCTCAACGCACTTGCTGAAATTCAATTGGCATATAATCGTTATATGTTATTTGACGAGAAATATTTAGGAACTGATTTTAAGGTTAACAATCTGTTCTTTAATCCAAGATTAGGGTTGAACTTTAAGGCGACTCAAGATTTGAGCTTTTATGTTACTCTGTCCCGAGTCTCCCGCGAGCCGCGACTAGTAAACTACTACGATGCTGCCGAATCGAGCGGCGGATCAACCCCACAGTTTGAAACCAATGCTGCCGGCGGATACGATTTTTCCAAGCCGTTGGTGAAGCCGGAAACCATGAACGATGCTGAATTCGGTACGTCTCTTTCAATGAATAACTTCAATTTTTCTCTGAATTTTTATTACATGCTCTTCAACAATGAGATCGTTAAACAAGGTCAAGTTGACAGATTTGGGCAGCCGATCACCGGCAATATGGAAAGAACAATTCATTACGGAACAGAGCTTGTCTTCGACTATAAGGCAAATCAGAATATTGAACTTGTTCTGAATGGATCGCTTAGCAAAAATTATATAAGCAAAGGTGTTAGTTATGCCTCTTATACCGATCCGGTGACCGGCAACAGCAGCGTGCTGACATTGGATTTGGCTAACAATACAATCAGCGGATTCCCAAAAGCAACATTCAACGGTATCTTGAAGATAAATTATGAGAATCTTTTTGTTCAGTTGAGCGCCAAATACGTTGGCGAATTTTTTACAGATAACTACGGAACGAGATTGGCTGAACTAAACAACCTTTACCCGGGATTAACGGACTACTCCGATAATAGAGTGGACGCGTACTTCGTAGCGAATCTGTTTGCATCCTACGATTTATCGTTGGAGTCATTTGCAAAGCAGTTAAGGTTTTACTTCCAGGTATCCAATTTGTTTAATAATTTGTATGCGGCTAACGGAATCGGCAAAGAATTTTTCCCGGCAGCCGAAAGAAATTTGCTAATAGGAGTACAGTTAGGATTGTAATGAAAAAATGTATCGTGCTTGCTAACGGGCAACCTCCGTCGAAGAAGGTTTTTGATTATCTGAATTCGATTGGTTACGACAAATTAATTTGTGCTGACGGAGGTGCCAATTCAGCTTTTAAATTAGAATTCATCCCAGATTACATTATCGGCGATTTGGATTCTATCAGACCGGAAATTTATGATTACTATTACGACAAATGTGAAATAATGCAGATTATAAGACAGAACGATACAGATGTAGAGAAGTGTCTGAAATTTGCTTACAAAAATAAATTTAAAGATGTAATCCTTCTCGGCGCTACAGGCGACAGACTCGATCACTCATTCTGCAACCTCGGAATCACATTGAAGTTTTTCGACAGGATACGAATTAGGGTGATTCATCAGAGATCGATATTATCTGTACATCAAGGGGCCACCATTTTGAAGACGATTCCAGGTGAAACGATTTCGATTTATGGCTTAGACGCGAAGACAAAGTTTGAATCCGAGGGTCTGAAATATCCGCTCAAGAATTTTGCGCTTCCTTTCGGTATGAAAGAGAGCACGAGCAATATCGCGCTAACGAAAGAAGTTCGCTTAAAAATAAAAGGGGGTAAAGCTTTTGTTATCCGCGATTTTAATGTGATGAGAAAAAATGGTCTCCTTTAGTCCTTTAGATTTTACAATCCTAATTTCTTTTTTTGTATTTCTTTTGCTAATCGGGTTCATTCCCAAAAAGGAAGAAGAGGGGAATACCGAAGAATATTTACTTTCCAACAGAAAAGTCGGATTGTTCTTATTCATAATGACAAATGTTTCCACCTGGTACGGCGGCATTTTAGGAGTTGGAGAATTTACTTACCGTTACGGCATTCTCAGCTGGGTTACGCAAGGACTTCCGTATTATGTCTTTGCGATTTTGTTTGCTGTCTTCTTTGCGAAAAAAATAAGAAACGCAACGCTGTTTACAATTCCCGATAAATTGGAAAAAGTTTACGGTAAAAAAGTTGGATTGATCTCTTCCTTAATAGTTTTTATTCTCGTGTCACCTGCGCCGTACCTCTTGATGACGGCGAGTTTAATAAGTCTGATCTTGAATATTAACTTGTTCTATAGTTTAGTGATAAGCGTAATTTTTTCCGGAATATATTTGTTCAAAGGCGGATACAAGTCGGACTTATACACCGATGTGTTTCAGTTCTTTGTGATGTTTCTCGGTTTTTTTGTTATTGTATTTATCTCGTTCAAAAACGTAGGCGGCGCAGATTATCTTGTCAAGAATTTGCCTCCAGATCATTTACAGTTCATGTCAAATGTTTCTCCTCTTTATATTATTGTCTGGTTCTTGATAGCGTTATGGACCTTTGCCGATCCGGGATTTCATCAACGATGCTATGCTGCAAAGAACGGAAATGTTGCGATGTGGGGGATAATCATATCGGTATTCTTTTGGGCGTTGTTTGATTTCTTAACAACAAGCACAGGATTATTTGCACGGGCATTACTGCCGAACCTTTCTAACCCGGTATTGTCGTACCCGCTTTACGCCGAGAAAGTTTTGGGGAGCGGTGCAAAGGGATTTTTCTACGCGGCTATGTTCGCTACAATTTTCTCGACGCTGAACAGCTTTGTTTTTTTGAGCGCTACAACTTTTGGGAGAGACTTTGTTTTCAAACTCAAATCAAACGCAGAGGAAAAACGAATTCCTTCTTATACAAGGATCGGTTTAGTCATCTCGTCAATCATTGCAGTTATGCTGGCATATTTTATTCAGTCTGTAATTTCCATCTGGTATTTGATCGGCAGTATTTGCATACCGGGAATCATCTTGCTCGTGATAGGTGCTTATTACGAAAAATTCAAGGTGTCAAAAAATTATGCGCTGGCTGAAATCATAGTTGGTGTTGCAGCCAGTATTGTTTGGTTTACTATACGGGATTATCTTACAATTGAGGTATTGAAAGAAGTAGAACCGATGATTGCGGGATTGCTGTCGGTCGTGTTAATTCACATAATTGGTGTTGCTAAACTGAGGCATGTTTCTTCTTCATAACAGAAAGTACAATCGCCGCAATCAAACATAGAATAATTACAGCGAGACTCACCACAGTTGGGACCGCAAACAAATCCGTGATGAGCATCTTCACGCCAACGTAAGCAAGAATCACAGCAACACCGTACTTCAAGTAAACGAAAATATCAACGAGTGCGGCGAGAGCAAAATATAAAGCCCGCAAACCGAGAATAGCAAATATATTTGACGTGATCACGATAAACGGATCTCTGGTAATTGCTATAACAGCCGGAATCGAATCGACGGCAAAAACAATGTCAGCAGATTCAACCAATAGAAATGCAAGGAAAAGCTGAGTGAAAACAATTTTTCCGTTTCGTTTCGTAAAGAATTTGCTGCCGGAATAGTCCGTAACAATATTGAAGTACTTTGAAGCAAATCTTACTACGGGATTTTTTTTGAGGTCGATTTGTCCATCTTTTCCGAATGCCATTTTGTAAGAAGCGTAAAGCAGCAATGCGCCGAAAAAATAGATTATCGGATGGAAGAAAGTTATCAAGGCAATTCCACCAAGTATGAACAATATTCTCAGAGCGATTGCGCTGATTATTCCCCATTTCAACACGTGGGGTTGGTGTTCCTCTTTAATGCCCATCGCGCTAAAAATCATAAGGAAGACAAAAAGATTATCTACTGAAAGAGATTTCTCGATAAGATAACCGGCAAGAAATTCTATTGCCTTGACGTGTCCGTCATCAAGAAAAATAAGAATAAGGAGATTGAAGAGAAGAGCGGACGCAATCCATACACCGCTCCACATCAAGCTTGCTTTGAGTCCTACTTTTCCTTTACGATGTGCGGTGACGTACAAATCAATGTAAAACATCACCGCGATGATTACGGAAAAGATAATCCAGAATATGAAATGATTATGCATAAGAATTAAGGTAAAAGAACGCCGACTGCAATAACAGTTGTCCAAAGACCATTCTTATCGCCCTGAGCAGACTGCGTTATGTTAAATGAATTAACAATTTTCCCGGACATTTTATAAACCTGCTCGCGTTCGTTCCAGGCTTTCTCGGAATCGAAGTCAATACCGAGAGTAGTTGCAAGCATTGTCGCAGCCAAGTCTTCGGCATATTCACCGCAAACTTTTTCAGTTTGTCCGTAAGGATGGTGTTCAGATAGGTAGCCGTACATTCCTTTATTTGCCGGCAAGGCAACTCCAATTGACGAGGCGATCAATCTGTTCGGTTCGTTAGTTGCGTTTCTTGCCATCACGCAATGTGTGATCTGTCCGGGTTTTAGCAAGGCTAATCCTTGATCTTTGGTTAGTCGTTTGCACCCAACAGGATAAATGCTGCTGACGGATACTAAGTTACACATTTGAATGCCGGCACTACGAAGAGCAAGCTCGAATGAAGACAAATACTCTTTATGTTTTCCAACACCTTTTGTGAAAAAGATTTTAGATGGGACGTACAATTCGGTGTCCTCCATTATTTATTTTCCTATTAGTTTAATAAAATTTCTTTTTCCAACTTTCAAAATTTTGGTACCTTGCAATGTAACCATTTGTTTTATATCTGTAATTTTTTCGTTATCGATAGTTACTCCGCCCTGGGAAACAAGTCTTCTAGCTTCACCACGGGAGGGGGCAAAGCCGACTTTCACAATCAATTCAAGAATATCTAATTCATTCAAATTAGAATCTAATCGAAATTCCGTGATCTCATCGGGCAATCCTTTCTTGACAAAAATATTGTCGAACTCTTTTTCGGCTTCAACAGCAGCATCTTGAGTATGATATAATTCGACTAATTTTCTTGCCAGGTATCGCTTAATGTCTCTTGGATTAACCGATTTATTAGAAAGGTCTTGTCTGATTGATTGAAGCTCATTATTCGGTACATTTGTTGTCAGTTCAAAATATTGGTAAATCAACTCGTCCGGTATCGAAAGAGTTTTGCCATAAATTTCTCTTGGAGCTTCATTGATGCCGATATAATTATCAAGCGACTTGCTCATTTTCTCAACGCCATCAGTTCCAACCAAAAGTGGAAGTGTTAAGATGACCTGCGGCGGCAAGCCAAATTCCCGCTGAATATCTCTACCTACCAACAGATTAAACTTTTGATCAGTTCCACCAAGTTCAACATCACTTTTTATTGCAACCGAATCCATTGCCTGTGCCAACGGGTAAAGTATTTCATGCATACTAATCGGAATTCCATTCTTGTAACGTTTCGTGAAGTCGTCTCTTTCGAGCATCCGGGCTACAGTGTATTTCGAGGAAAGTTTAATCACATCTTCGAAAGACATCTTGCCGAGCCATTCGGAGTTGTAAACAATTCTTGTTTTCTCCTCATCCAAAATTTTTGACGCTTGCTCAAAATAAGTTTTTCCGTTTTCTCTGGCTTCCTCAAAAGAAAGTGGCGGGCGTGATGTATTCCTTCCGGACGGATCGCCGATCATCCCGGTGAAATCGCCAATTATAAGAATTGCTGTATGACCAATACTTTGAAACTGAGCTAACTTTCTCAGTACTACCGAATGACCTAAGTGAAGATCGGGACGGGTAGGATCGCAGCCTAGTTTTATGTTGAGCGGTATATTTTCTTTAATTGATTTTTCAAGTTTCTGTACCAGTTCTTCTTCCGGTATGATTTCAAACGCACCCCTTTTGATAAGATCCATTTGTTCGTTGATGGTGGGGAAGAGAATCTTTTTATTCAATACAATCTCCTAAATAACTACTTAAATTTTCTTTGCATCTCTCGTTTTAGATCGCGTTTGGCAATGTCTTCGCGTTTGTCATACTGTCTTTTGCCGGTTGCAACCGCTAATTCAACTTTGGCAACGCCGTTTTTGAAGTAAAGTCTGAGAGGTATTAGAGTATTGCCTTTCTCTGACACGGCTTTATTTAGCTTGCGAATTTCACTCCGGTTAAGAAGAAGTTTTCTTTTTCTTAACGGGTCGTGATTGTTGATGCTGGCTTGGTCATAAACAGAAATATTGGCGTTTAATAACCAAACTTCACCGCTTGTAATGATCGCATAACTATCAACAAGATTTGCTTTGTTCTGTCTTAAAGCTTTGACTTCTGAACCGACTAGAACAATTCCCGCTTCATAAGTCTGAAGGATAAAATATTCGTGCCGCGCTTTTCGATTTACGGTTATGTTTTTTTCTTCTTGACTCTTGATCATAGCCTTAAAATTGATGGCAAAATTTATTTTTATTGTAAGATAATAGCAAGGACTTATCTGCTAAGACGAAAAAAGTTTAAACGAGCACAAAATTGTTTTATTGATCTTGGTTCAGTATAAAAACTTTAACTAATTTTGCGCCAACCAAATTACTATTCGATGGCAGAAAAACATTTCTACGAACAGAAAGAATTTACCGAGAAGTATCTTCTACCGTATTTCAAAAAGCATATAGATGATTTCGGGAAGAAGAGTGTACTTGAAATCGGTTGTGCCGAAGGCGGATTGCTTGAAGTGATGGAATCGAACGGCAACTATGCGGTAGGAATTGAATTGAGCGCCGAACGAGCTGAAATTGCGAAACAGAAAAATTCTAAACTGAACGTAATAGTTGGAGACATCACCGATCCGAAACTTCTTGAAAAGCTTAATAAGAAATTTGATTTGATCATCATACGCGAAGTTATCGAACATGTTCAGAACAAAACGGCTGCATTTGATAATCTTAACGCACTATTGAACGAGAATGGATATTTATTCATCAGCTTCCCGCCGAAGAGATCGCCGTTTGCCGGACACCAACAAATCGGCAGAAGTTTTTTGAAAGCAATTCCGTACCTCCATATTCTGCCGAAATCATTTTTAAAAACTTTAGCAAAACTTTTCGGTGAGAACGAAGAATACATCGATGAAATAAAATTACACTTCAGCACCGGTTGCACGATCAAAGAATTTGAATTGCAGAGTAGAAGAGTCAGATTTAGTTCTATCAAAAAAGAGTTTTTCCTTTTCAGACCAATTTATGCGCTGCGTTTTGGATTGCCGACAATAAAGCTTGCCAACATTCCTTTATTACGCGAGTACATTTCATTTGGGTGCGAAAGTCTGCTAAGGAAGACTACTTCCTAATAGAACGCTGATGACGCTGATTAAGCGGATTTACACAGATCAAATAATCAAGTGCATATTGGACTTGCTTTCTATTTCATATCGCATATAAATTTTTCTTTCAATATCTTTGAACCGTTTCTGAAATAATGCGAGGCTAAAATGCTTGAGATGCAGAAAAAACTTTCCAACACTTTTTACGGAATTCTAAGTCTTCCTTCAACAGCAATGGGATTTGCGTTATCAATCCAGATAGCCGCACTTAGCTGGCTGATGCGTACAAAATATAATTTAGATTTGCATGAAATCGGTTTTGTATGGGCGGCGGGACCGCTTGCCGGAATTATTGGTCAACCAATTATAGGTTTGATTAGCGACAAAGTTTGGTTCTGGGGAGGAAGAAGAAGACCTTTTATTTTGTTGGGTGGTGCTTTAGCTGCTTTAATGCTTTTCGCTTTGCCAAACATCGACGGCATCAGTAGTTTCTTAGGACTCAGCAGTATAATCGTAGTTGCAGTTATCGTAGCATTAACTCTTGATCTCGCGATAAATATTTCTTTCAATCCAACACGTTCAATTATTGCAGACGTAACACCGGAAGGTGTAGCGCGAACAAAAGGTTACACCTGGATGCAAACGATTTCCGGTTCGTTCGGAGTTCTTGCTTACGCGCTTGGCGCAATTTTCGGGAATTATTTTTTGATATACTTCGGCGTTTTTCTTGTCCTTGCATTTTCAATCATACCGATGCTGTTCATTAAAGAACCGCGCGAATTGAAATCAGCTCATGCAGTGGAGAACGCGCCGGAATCAAAAACCGATTGGAACCAGTATCTCAAACTTTTATTTGCACATTCGTTTTCATGGATCGGAATCCAGACGATGTTTGTTTACATGATCGGTTTTGTTGAGCAGAAACTAAATCCCGCAAGCCCGGATCAGACCGGACAAATTCTTTCGATCTCATTTTTAATTTTGAATGCGGTTGGCGCTTTGCTGCCTGCATTGGTTCTTGAACCGTTCACCGAAAAATTTGGAAGGGTAAGAACTCATCTTACATGCGTCGGAATTATGGCACTCGCTTATCTTGGAATTGTTCTATTCGGAAAAAGTTCTGTGATAGTTTGGATTATGATGGTTGTTGCCGGTATTGGATGGGCTGCCGTTGTTAGTCTGCCGTTTGCAATCATGTCGGAGAAGGTGAACAAAAACCGGATGGGACTGTTCATGGGAATATTCAACTTATCGGTTGTGCTGCCGCAATTGTTTGTCAGTTTGGTCCTCGGAACATTTATACAAAATGCCGATGATAAGAATTTAATTTTTGTTATTAGTGCAGTCTCGCTGGCAATGTCATCAGTGTTGTGGCTAATGGTTAAAGAAAATAAAACGGTTAGTGCAACGGCGAAAGCAGCACCGAGTACTCATTAAAAAATGTTTCTGATAGACTAAAGGTTGAAGTCATGAAAAGAGCAGTAAGGATTGAAGTTGCAGCGATAATATTTTTGTTTGCAGGTGTTCTGTTTGCCCAACAAAGCAGTGCCAAATTCCAGGTCGATTATAACGAGATAAGAGGGGAGCTCACTGCGAAGGATCAATTCAAAAAAGATTTTGGCAGATACAAAGGATTTGAAATTGAGTTGTATGAAGGCGAATTAGTAAACTTTGTTGTTTACTCTAAAAGTTTTCAGCCGGGCATTGCGCTTGTTAACCCGCAAGGAGAAATTTTTAAGCAGAGTCCCGGCAACGGAAACGGCTATGCCAACATAATCACTTCAATCCCTACATCGGGCAACTGGATTGTTTATGTTGTAGGGAAGGGAAATTCGTTTGGAAAATATCAATTTCAGACTTCGATTGCAGAACCGAATGCGTTGGCACTCGATTCCACAGCCGACTTCTGTACATCGCTCGAATTTTTAATTGCTCATTCGAATGCTTATTTCTATTTATTGGAAAATGCCATTGAAAAAAAATCTATGAAAGTTTGGTTGAAGGATGCGCTTGATGAATTTTTTGATGAAGATGACGGATCGTACAATGCACATTATTACACCGGAGACGAAAATTCAAAAGCTGAAAGTGTTTTCAAAAATATGTCGGATAAAGTTTCCGCATGTCTTGGCGGCTGGCAAGCAAAATCGGTCAACTGGAAAACGACTGATGACTATAAAGAGAAATCCATAACGTTTACAGAAAAGGTAAACGACAAACCGCGTTACGTGAAAGTTTCGGTTTACGACATGCAAGGTTCAAAACAGAAATATCAAAACCGTTTTGAAGTTTATGTGCAGGTGAATAGGAAGAGATAGTCGTTAGTAGTCAGTATTGAGTAATGAGAGATCAGTTTTCGAATATTTTGATCATATAGAAAAAGAATGGATTAAATTTCGGAAAGGGAGAATCAAATGAAAAAATATTATGATGTTCGTGATGTGCGATTGACTGCCGATAAGCTGACGATGTATATTGATCAAAAGAAATATGAGTTTAAGCTTGCGCTTATCTCTTCTAAACTTAAATTGGCAAGCGAAGAAGAAAGAAACAATTTTAAGATCTCACCTTCGGGATATGGAATTCACTGGCAAATGATTGATGAAGATATTTCGATAGACGGATTGCTGAAACAGAAGATACACAGCAAGAAAAAATCGGTTTTGATAAAATGATTCGGATAAGAAGCGAAAACTTATAATTAGATTTTTCAGTAACGTTTGAGTTGTGACAATCCCGGCAAGATTCACCTCATAAATTATTCTTGCTATTTAATTCCTTAAAATTTAGTTTCCAGTAGAAATAAAATATTTTACCTTATAGCATACCGGAACAATATGGGGCTTATAAGGGGGTCAAAATGGTGAGCATTTATAATTAGAGAAAAAGCAAAACAAATTCCGTAAATGCCAGCATTGCTGCAACAAAAGATTCTTTTTATTCTCTATGATTATTTGAAGCTGCCTTAAAACGGAATGCTGAAAATAATGAATCCGGATTAAGAGCAGCTTTATTGCGAAATAAATCCGGATGAATAAATTTGACCTCGATTACAAAAATTACCGCACAATTATCGGATGGGCATCTCTCTAATATTCCCAACACGTTAATTACATTTCCAATAAAAGATCATCATAAAGAAGCGTACGTTTATCAGGAATACCAATCCAAAGGCGGAGAAACTTTTTGCATAAACCCTGTTAATAATTAAAACCTCCGAGGTTGGAAAAACCTCGGAGGTTTGGGATGAGGTTTGGATTACAATGAACAAAGAAAGAAACTATTATAAAAACACGTTTCATCATCTCTATAACAGAGGTGCAAACAAAGCTCTTATCTTTTATGAAAGAGAGAACTATCGTTATTTTTTACAGAGGATGAAATATTACCGTACAAAGTTCAATATTAACATATTAGCGTATTGTTTAATGCCAAATCATTTCCATTTATTCGTTGAACAAACAACGGATGAATTTTCAATTTCAATATTTCTTTCGTCATTACTAAACTCTTATGTAAAGTCGGTCAATCAGAAGTATCAACATAGCGGGACACTATTCGAAAGCAAAACAAAAAGTAAACAGATTGTAGATGAAGACTATTTCAAATGGGTGATTAAATACATACTTGAAAACCCGGTTAAAGCCGGATTGGCAGAATGTATAAGTGATTGGGAATTTTCCAACGCCATGGATTTATTAACTATGCGGACTGGAACTATATCAAACGTTAAATATGTAGCATCATTTTTTCAATCCGAAACAGGCATGATTGAGTTTTTAACAGACAAGACGGTGAAAACAAGTTATGAATTTTAGAACGCTTAAACCTCCGAGGTTTTCCACAAAGTGGTGGCTATGCCAAAAAACCTCGGAGGTTTGGAGAGAACAACCGGTTATGCATTTCTAATTACAATTTCGTTGGCATCAGTTGCGTTGTGGCTTTTCAAACTGATGAAGCACTTTATTGTTGGATTAAACCTGCCTTACAGTTAAATTAAAATTAGCTTTTTAACAAGAGGGGATGGACTTTTGAGCAAAAGCGTTTTTGGTTTCGTTAAAGAACATGCTCTTAAATTCTATGTGAAATTTAGAACTAACTCCTTCAAGATAATTACAAATCCTTATCTAATAAGCACAGTTATTGCCGTTGCCATTATTCTAACTTTGCCTCCTATTTTTAATAAATATAAAATTGAAATTCTTCAAGTCAATACAATTACACCTGATCTTACATATTATTATGCTGATTTAAATAATGACGGTGTAAGCGAAGAAATAGAATTGAGACAAATACAAAACGATTTCTTTTCGTTAACGGTTTTTGAAAACAATAAGGTGATTGAACAATGGAACTTTGACGGGGAGTTTATTAGGACGTTTGATCCAATAGTAACTAGGATTGGATCAGATAGTCTTGGGGTTATTTATTTCTTGTCGTTTAAGAATTATAAAATTTACTTAAACTGTTTAAATCCTTATGAGAACAAAATTGTAACTAAAAATAAATTTGTTGTTGACTACAAACCTATAGTCAAAGATTTAGACCTTACAATTAACCCGGGTATTTTCATAGATCAAAATAAAGACGGAATAAAGGAATTTTACTTCTCTATTAGCGTTGGTTATTCGAAACAACCACGAAGAGTTTTTAAATATGACCCAGCCCAAGATACTGTCTATGTTTCAAGTATGACCTCTGCTGCAATTCCGGACAAAATGATAGTCGACACATCTGATAACGAACTAAGGTTAATTTTGGCAAGCAGCGCTTTTGGGAACAGCAACAACTACAAACCTTATTCAGATATGAATGCGTGGTTATTTTGCTATAATGAAAATCTAGACTTGAAATACAAACCGATCCAAATTGGAGTGTACCCATCACTTTCAAAACTAATCTCATTCTCACCAAATAATAAAAGAACCTTTGTTTGTATGAATATTTACGAAGGAGCAAAAAAGCATTTGTGCACTTTGCGCTCATTTGACTCAAATTTAAGATTGGTTAAAGAAGAACAATTTCAATATTCACCGGAATGGAAAGTCGCTAATTTATATTCTAACTATAATGAGCCAAATTTCTTCTATATAATAAAAGGTGATGGATCGGTTGAAAAACTTGATCCTAATTTTAACGTAGTGAAAGAATTCCACATTCCACCGGTTTACACCACAACCCCTTACTTTAAGGATATCGATGGTGATAATCGTGATGAATTAATTTTTTTAGGTAAGGACTTGGATGAAATAATTATAGCAAGAGATGATTTTTCAAATTATTCTACTATAGATTATAAAGGTTCAAAGATTTTCTGGCACTGTTCACTGAAGTTAAATGGGAAACAGAATCGCGAGTTAAGGATGTTTTCAAACGATAAAGAGTTGGCGGTTTCATACGGGCTTAACTATTTGTATTATTTAAAGTATCCAATATATGCCGGGGTTTATCTGGCTGTTCTTTTGTTAATTCTATTAATTCAAAAAGCACAAAAACACAGAGCCGAATTAAGATATGAAACAGAGAAACAAATAGCCGAACTTCAGCTTAAGGCGATTAAGAACCAAATAGACCCGCACTTCACCCTTAATATAATTAACTCAATCGGTTCGCTATTTTATAAAAAAGATAAAGAGAAAGCAGATTATGTATTTGGAAAATATAGTAGACTCTTGCGGTCAACAGTTTTGAACTCAGATAAAATCATTACCACTCTGGCTGATGAACTTGATTATATTGAAAACTATCTAGAATTAGAAAATTTCAGGCACAACAACAAGTTTTACTGGAAATTTGATGTGGCTGAAAACGTTAATACAAGTATAAAAATTCCAAAGATGCTTCTTCATACATTTGTCGAAAATGCAATTAAACATGGTTTAAGACATCTGGAAAAGGACGGAGAATTATTTGTTTCTATTAATTGTAACCAGAAAGAGTATTTCATTACCATCCGCGATAACGGTATAGGCAGAAAAAGGGCTAAAGACGTAGAGATTGAAAACACAGGGAAGGGATTACATATACTTGAACAAATATTAAGATTGTATTATGATCTAACTAAAATTAAAATAAGCTATCAGATAACGGATCTTGTTGATGGCAAGGAAAACTCTTTGGGAACAGAAGTTCTTATTAAAATTCCAATAAGTTAAAATTATGATACCAACAAATAAAATAAAATGCATAATTATTGATGATGAAAAAGAAGCATGTGATAGGCTTGAGAGTATTCTCAACAAAATTCCCGGGCTGCAGGTGTTAACAGTAGAAACAAGTCCCGAAAGAGGAATTAATGAAGTCGTTAATTTGTATCCGGATATTGTATTTGTTGATGTTGAAATGCCAGGCACGAATGGAATTGATGTAGTCCAGGAAATAAAAAAAAGAAAAGTATTTCCAACTTTTATTTTTGTTACAGGTTATAATCAATATGCAATAAAAGCAATACGCAATGCTGCGTTTGACTATCTACTCAAACCGGTGGATATTGATGAACTCAAGGAGGCAATAAACAGATTCATAAAAGCTCGGGAAGAAAAACAAAAAATTATCTTACCCGAAAAATTGAAAACTAGTTATTCGCTAACCGACAGAGAAATTGAAATAGTCAAATTATTACTTGAGGGGAAGTCCAGCCAAGAAATAGCTGAGATACTTTTTATAAGCAAGCACACTGTAAATACCCACCGCAGAAATATATTAGAAAAAACATGCGCAAAAACCACTAATGAATTATCGTCTTTATTAAGAAAGCTTTCCTAGCCATTCAATAAGTATAGAATTACGCATTATCCAACCCGAAATACTCAAAGATGAGTATTTGAACGCACTGGCAACCAATTAAATTATTAAAAGGAATTGGAAACTGTTCTGAAATATATTCTGCCTTTAGATACGTCTCGAGGATTTTTATAATGATCTTATTTGTAGAACTTAATTTGAATGACCATGCATTCTGAATTTATTGGTTTAGCTTTTTCCTCATATAACATTAAGCATTTATGTTTTTGCATAGAAATCTAAGGAGGGTGTGATGAAGAGAGTCTATCATTTTTTATTAGTAGGTTTAATGATTCTTGCGTTGTCAGCAGAACAACTGTCTGCACAATATCAAAAACTTATCACTCCCGATAAAGACGCAGTTGTTTTTAGTGCAGTCCCTAATAATAACTATGGTAGTAGTTCAATACTATCTATACAAAATTCAGCTTATAATGGTGCTGCGGAGAGTTTTTTATACTTTAGTCTTTTATCAATCCCTAGTAATGCTACAATAACTTCTGCTAAGCTTGAGCTTTATTGTTCATTTAAGCAGAATAATCCTGTAATCTCAATTGGAAAAGCTGGAGTTGGCTCTTGGTCTGAAAATTGGATTACTTGGAGCAATTCGCCAGCATTTTCTGCCACTTCGGCTGGCAATGTTGGATCATTAAATTCGTATACTGAATATGATGTGACAAATTTTGTAAATGATTGGTATTCTGGTAATCAGATCAATAATGGTTTTGTTATAGCTTGTGGTTCCAGTGAGAGTTCAGCAACCTTTAGTTCTAGAGAAGGTAGTTACTCACCAAAGCTAATAGTAAATTACAGTATATTACCTTCTATTCCTGAACCATATTTACCAGTAAATACATCTGTAGATAATCCCATAAACCCAGTAATAACCTGGAAAAGTGCAAATTATGCAGATTCCTATCGTTTGCAGGTATCCACGAATTCCAATTTTTCCTCATTTGTTTTTAATCAAGGCGGTATTACAGGAACTTCGCAACAAGTTACCAATCTTATTTATGGGACTAATTACTATTGGAGAGTTTGCTCTACTAATCTTTCAGGAACTAGCGCGTACTCAACCACATGGAGTTTCAAAACAATATATCAGTTGCAGCTAACGGTATTACCAGATATAACATATACAAGAGACTGGAACGCCTCTATTCAGTACGTTATCAATGTAACAGATAACAACAACAATGCAATAAGTGGTGCTATGGTATCAGTGACTGACAACTTGATGGGACAAACAATACAAGTCGGTCCCACTAGTGCTGGCGGACAGATAACTTACACTACTACAGTTCCCAATGGAAAAGCAAACGGTACTTATAATCTGACGTTTGTTGGCTCAAAAACCGGGTACTTCAATAGCTCTACTACTACAAGAAGTGTTATAGTTGATCATACAACTCAATCAACACGAACGTTAACAATAGCATCATCAAATCCAAATAGCGGCGTAAATATTTCAGTTAGTCCAAATGACAATAATAATCTCGGAAATGGTTCAACACCGTTTACAAGAACATTTAATAACAACACATCGGTAACATTAACTGCGCCAGCATCTGCATCCGGGAATAATTTTCTAAAGTGGCAACGAAACGGCTCAGATTATTTAACCACTCAATCGATTACTTTTTCTTTGGATGCTGATTATACTTTCACAGCGGTATATCAAACTCCACCACCAACCACAAGAACTTTAACAGTTGCATCATCAAATCCAAACAGCGGTGTAAATATTTCAGTTAGTCCAAATGACAATAATAATCTCGGAAATGGTTCAACACCTTTGACAAGAACATTTAATAACAACACATCGGTAACATTAACAGCGCCATCAACAGCATCCGGGAATAATTTCCTTAAGTGGCAACGAAACGGTTCAGATTATTTAACCACTCAATCAATTACTTTTCCAATGGATGCTGACTACACCTTTACTGTAGTTTATCAGAACACTTCACAAGAAACGAATGTAGCTTTATCTGTCAATGGCGCGATTGCAACGGCAATCAGTGAGGGCACATACCTAGGTAATACTCAACATGCTAATTATGCAATAGACGGAAATGAAAACACGTCTTGGGCAAGTGAGTATAGTATGCCAGCATGGATAACAGTAAGTTTTAATAAAATTTATAATATAGATAAAGTTGGTGTATTCATTTCCACTCATCAACAAACATTTTCAATAAGCCTTTCAACAGACAATGTTAACTGGGCGACTGTGGTTCTACCCAAACTGTCAACAAATCAAGAAGGTTTAGGCTCTGACTATGAAATATTTTCAATCCCTAATACTAAAGCACAATACCTAAAAGTAGATATTACAACAACCAGTGCACCCCCAACTCATATATTTCAGGCTGTAATAGCTGAGATTGAAGCTTTCACACAAGACAATATCACAGACGTCAGGAATTCTACAAGCGAAATTCCTTCTTCTTTTATTTTGTATCAAAATTATCCAAACCCGTTCAATCCAAGTACAACAATTAAATTTTCCGTTCCATTAGTTGGTCGAAATGGAATTTCGACCTACATAGTTGTGCTAAAAATTTATGATGTGCTTGGCAGAGAAGTAGCAACTCTTGTTAACGAAGAAAAATCTCCCGGCAATTACGAAGTGGTATTTGACGGAAGTAATTTGCCAAGTGGAATTTATTTCTACAGAATTTCAGCCGGCAACTTTTCTGAAACAAAAAAACTTGCTTTGATGAAATAGTAATTTTAACTAAACATTGTGGTGCCGAGATAACCTCGGCACTACATTTCAACATTCTAGATACTAACTACTATCTACTAAATACTACTTACTGCTCTTAACCTCGTCCACATCGTCCACTTTCATCACGAGCAATGCTGCAATCAAAAATGAAACTCCACCCAGTAAAAGCGCATAAATGGCTTCATCGCCAAAAAGATTTTTTACGAAGAAACCCAAAATTGCAGCGGCAGTTATTTGTGGAATGACAATAAAGAAATTAAATATGCCCATATAAACTCCCATCTTATGCGACGGAAGCGATCCGGTTAAAATTGCGTACGGCATTGCAAGTATTGACGCCCACGCCAAGCCGATTCCAAGTTCGGAGATCAAAAGAAGATTTGGATCTTTGATAACGTAGAACGAAGCTAATCCGATTCCGCCGCAAATTAGACTGATTGCATGAACACTTTTTCTGCTGGTTTTATTTGCAAGCCAGATGAGAACGAAAGCCATCACTGCTGCGAAGCCGTTATAGACAGCCATGAGAACACCAACCCAATCCGCGCCTTCGTTAAATAGCGCGGAAGTTGTATCTGTTGCGCCGTAAATGTGATGCGTGACTGCGGGAGTGGTGTAAATCCACATTGCAAAAAGAGCAAACCATGAAAAGAACTGAACGTAAGATAACTGCACCATCGTTTTCGGCATTTTGTAAAGATCGTTGAGAACAACTACAAGTCCGCTTGTCGTATTGTTTTGTTTAGTCATCATTCCAACGAATATTTGCAGAAGTCCAAACACAGTAATGCCGCCGAAGAAAACTCCGAGACCGTAATCCATATAAATGAAAAAATAAAATGCCGCGAACAAAACTATTCCGATGATTGTCCAGATCAAACCGTTCTTAATGAATTTTGAATGAGCTACCGGCGTTTCATCGTAGTGTTTACGCTTAGACTGAGAATCGGATTCCTCACTGTATTTTTTTAATTCTGCCGGAGAATATTCTTTTGATCTGACGACCGTCCAAAGAACTGCGAGAAAGAAAACTAGACCGCCGACGTAAAAAGAAAATTTAACAGATGGCGGAATCATTCCTTCGGGCGCGGTATTACTGATGCCGAACCACTTAGTCATTATGTACGGCAATGCCGATGCAATAACGGCGCCGGTGCCGATGAAAAAACTTTGCATCGAAAAACCAACCGTGCGTTGTTCTGAAGGAAGCATATCGCCAACAAAAGCTCTGAACGGTTCCATGGAAATATTTATAGATGCATCCATAATCCACAACATGCCCGCCGCAAACCAGAGAACGGGAGAGTTTGGCATTATTAACAACGCGAGTGACGCGAGAATGGCGCCGGTTAAAAAGTACGGGCGTCGTCTGCCGAGCCGTCCCCATGTTTTATCGCTCATGTGACCGATGATCGGCTGAACGATCAAACCGGTGATGGGCGCTGCAATCCAAAGTATTGGTATGGCGTCTATCTTTGCGCCGAGAGTTTCAAAAATTCTGCTGACGTTTGCGTTTTGAAGAGCGAAGCCGAACTGAATTCCGAAAAATCCAAAACTCATATTCCAAATCTGCCAGAAACTTAAGCGGGGCTTTGTCATAACCTTTCCTGTTTGATGGATGGAAATTTTGCGGTGGCAATTTAACCGATTGATTGTTAAAAATCTTTAGAAAAATTTGCGTAGCCGACTACGCGGGAATGGAAATAATTGTTCACGTTACAGTGAAGCTAAAAGAATCTAATTCAAAAAATATTTATTTTAATCTCTAAGTAATGGAAGATTAAATGTGGCGAAAAGTAAAACCGCGCAAAGAAAAGCAGAGCACATTAAACTTTGTCTGACTGATGATGTACAATACGAAACCAAAACGAACGGATTGGATAAGTACGACTTTGAACATTTTGCTATCACAGAAGTTGAGATTGACAAAATAGATTTATCTACAAAGTTTTTTGATAGAAAAATTTCTTTCCCGTTTCTTATTTCGTGCATGACCGGCGGTACGAAAGAAGCTGAAAAGATTAATGAAAAATTAGCACTTGCAGCGCGGGAATTAAACATTCCGATTGGAGTTGGAAGCCAGCGGCAAGCGTTGGAAGATAAAAAATATCACTCCACCTATAGAGTGATTAGAAAAAACGCGGGCAGTGTCCCCGTGCTTGGTAATATTGGCGCAGCGCAGGTTGCTAAGTCGAAAAATATTATTTCGGAAATCAGTCTTCTTGTAGATCTGATAGAAGCCGACGCAATGGTTGTGCATGTCAACCCGCTGCAAGAATTACTTCAGCCGGAAGGCGAACCGGACTTTAATGGACTGTTGAAATCGCTCTCGATGATCACGAAAAAAATTAAGGTGCCGGTAATTGTAAAAGAAGTTGGTTCGGGAATCAGCAAGCGGGCGGCAAGACTTTTATTGGAAGCCGGTGTAAAAGGAATTGATGTTGCCGGTGCAGGAGGCACAAGCTGGGCTGCGGTCGAGTTGATGCGGAAAAAAGAATCGGACGATTATCTGAAAGAGTGGGGATTGCCGACTTCATACTGCATCAGAACCGTTCAAGAATTGAAAAAAGATTTTGATTTTACACTGATCGCCTCCGGCGGAATAATGAACGGTGTTGACATCGCAAAATCAATCGCGCTCGGTGCCGATCTTGCCGCGTCTGCCAGACCGCTGCTTCAAGAAGTAACAAAAAACAATATTAAAGGCGTTGTGAATCTCGTTATTAGTTGGTTCGAAACCGTGAAAAATATTATGTACTTAACGGGCAGCGAACGATTAAAGGATCTGAAACAAAATAAACTCAAACGAAAAAAGGAATTGATTTGAAAAATTCTGTTGATGCTGAAAACTATTCTAAGATTTACAAACAACAATTAAGAATAATAGAAAAACGTCTGGCGAAATTACTTGTAGGCAAAGAACCGGAATCGTTGTATGAGCCGTGCGAATATATCCTTCAGTCCGGTGGAAAAAGATTGCGTCCCTTTCTTGTTTTGATTTCTGCAAAAGCATCCGGCGGTAACTATAACCAAGTTTACAATGCGGCGCTTGCCGTAGAAATTCTGCACAATTTCACGCTAGTACATGACGACATCATGGATAATTCGATGATGCGCCGCGGACGTGCGACGTTACATAATAAATATGATCTGAGTACGGCAATACTTGCCGGCGATAGCTTGATTGCACTCGCTTATCAAAGTTTGTTCAAAGACTGCAAAGACGATGCTAAAAAAATATTTGCAACGTTCACACAAGGAGTAGTGGAAGTTTGCGAAGGACAGAGTTACGACAAAGAGTTCGAACTGCGAAAGTTGGTCTCAATTTCGGAATACAAAAAAATGATTTATAAAAAAACGGCGGCGCTAACCGAAATGTGCTGTTCAATCGGTGCGCAGATTGCCGGAGCCGATCATGTTCAGTTGAAAGCGCTAAAGAATTACGGAAAAAATCTCGGCATGGCGTTTCAAATTCATGATGATCTATTGGACATTACCGCAAAGCAGCATGAGTTCGGAAAAATGATCGGGAGCGATCTTATTGAGGGAAAGAAAACTTATCTGTTCCTGCGCGCGCTTGAAAAAGCTAAGGGGGCAGAAAAGAAAGCCTTCTTGAAAGTAATCTATCAAAAAGGAATAGAACGAAACGAAGTTTTGAAGTACAAAGAATTGTATTTTAAGCTCGGAGTTGTTCAAGATGCCGAGCGTGAGATTGTTAAATATACTAAATTGGCTCTCGAAAACTTGACGGCTATCAAGAATAAAGAAGCGCGGGAAATAATGAATTGGCTTGCGAACTATCTTACTTACAGGAATAAATGATCGAAGAGAGAGTAAAAATTATAAACAACGCCGGGCTCCATACACGGCCGGCAGCAACTATTGTTAAGTTAGCTTCAAAATACAAGTGCGATTTTTTTCTTAACAAAGACGGAATGCATATCAACGGCAAAAGTATAATCGGCGTGATGACTCTTGCTGCCGAAAAAGGTTCGGAGATTATTTTAATTTTTGACGGCGAAGACGAACAGCAAGCGTGTCAAGAGATCTTAGAATATTTCAAGAGGGGGTTTGACGAACTATGAAAACAGAAAGCGAAAATATGTTGAAAGGAATTGCCGCCGCACCCGGTATAGCCATTTCCAAAGCATACATTTATGCGCGACAAAAAGAAGAAGTAGCAGACGGCGTTGTAACCGATCTTGATGAAGCTCTGGAAATGCTCGATACCGCTCTCGAACAATCAAGAAAGGAATTGCGGAAAATATTTTCACTTGCCGTCGATAAACTCGGAGAGAAACGCGCTGCAATTTTCGAAGCGCAAATTATGATTCTTGACGATCCAATCTTACTGGAGACAATCAAAAATAGAATTACGAAGGAAAGACGGGCGCCGGAATATATTGTTAACGATGAAATTTCCAAGTACACAGATTTGATGAATGCGTCTCATGAACTTTACATGAAAGAGCGTTCGCATGATATTGAAGATATCAAAAATAGAATTCTCCGTAACCTCAAAAAGAAAAAGTGGAAATCAAGAATTGCAAATGATGTTATCGTGGTGACCTCAACAATTACTCCTTCCGATACGGTTTTATTTTCGAGAGTTAACGCAAAAGGTTACGTTACGGATTTCGGCGGACTGACCTCGCATGCGGCTATTGTCGCGCGCTCATTGAATATTCCGGCAGTTGTAGGACTTCATGAAGCGACAAGCAGAATCAAGGATGACGATTTGATAATAATCGACGGCTTCAAGGGGGAAGTTTTTATCAATCCGGATGAGAAGCTGCTGAAAGAATATCAGAAGAAGATTGTTAAACTCGCTCAACGTGATTCGGACTTGCTAAAGTTGAAAGACTTGCCTGCCGTAACTTCCGATGGAAAAGAAATTCAGCTTTTATCCAACCTTGATATTATTGATGAAATGGAAATCGTTACGCAGAATTGCGCGCGCGGAATTGGACTAGTAAGGACCGAAGGATTGTTCGAAGAGTACGAAGCTTTTCCCGATGAAGAAGAACAGTTTAAAGTTTACAAAGAAATTTCCGAAAGGATGTACCCGGGCACTGTTATCATTAGGGCATTTGATATCGGCGGCGATAAAGTTTTGCCGGTAGATCTTCACGAACCGAACCCGTTTTTAGGTTGGCGCGGCATAAGATTGCTTCTCGATAATCCAAGTCTTTTCAAAAAACAGATACGGGCTGTTCTGCGCGCGAGCACTCATAAAAATATTAAATTCATGCTGCCGATGATCGCTTCACTTGCGGAAATCAGAAGGACGAAAGAAATTGTAAAAGAATGCCAAGAGGAATTGAAGAAAGAAGGAACGGCATACGACAAACATCTTGCACTCGGCGTGATGATTGAAATTCCTTCCGCTGCTGTGCTGATAAAAGATTTTGCGAAGGAAGTCGATTTCGTCAGCATCGGCACAAACGATTTGATTCAATACTTGCTGGCTGTGGATAGAGGCAACGAAATTGTTTCAGCGTTGTACCAAGAATTTCATCCGGCGGTTGTTCAAACTATCAATCACATAATTCAAGGGGGAAAGGAAAGCAAAACTTTAGTTAGCATGTGCGGCGCTATGGCGGCTGATCCGTTTGCCGTTCCGCTTCTGATCGGCTTGGGATTAGAATCGCTCAGCGTTTCGGCTTCCGCAGTTCCTTTGATCAAAAGAATCATAAGAAATATTGACAGCAAAGAAGTTCAAGTTTTGGCAAAAGAATGTCTCGAGCTGAGTACCGAAAAAGAAATTAACGACCGGCTTCACAAATACTTCAACCACAAACTGCAAGATCAAATCAAGAATCTCTATTGAGGAAAAAATGAATATTACCGAAATGGTCTCCAAGTATGACCAATCCAATCAATTTAAAGTTTTGAAAGAGTCTTTTAAGCAAGTAGAGTACGCATGGAATTTGGATGTCGATCTTAAATCCATCAACACTTCAAAAATTAAAAACATGATTGTTACCGGCTTAGGCGGTTCTGCAATCGGCGGCGATCTTATGAGCAATTTTTCTCGGAAAGATCTGCGGATTCCTTACGCGGTAAACCGGAATTATGAATTGCCCGGTTATGCCAACGAGGAAACGCTTGTAGTTGCATCGTCATATTCCGGCAATACCGAGGAGACGATTTCGGCGCTGAATAATGCGGTGCAAAAGAAATGTCAAGTCGTTTGCATTACAACCGGCGGCAAGATAGAAGAAATTGCGAAAAGCCACGGTTTCCCGGCAGCAAAATTGCAACCCGGATTCCAGCCGCGGTACGCCTTATGGATAAATTTTTTTACATTGCTAAAAATATTCCATACCCTCAAATTGGTACCGGATCAAACGAAAATTGTAAAACAAGTAATCGATCATCTGAAAATTAGAGGCGAGGAGTATTCCAAAGAGAAGAACGAAGCTCTACAGCTTGCAGAAAAGTTAGTCGGTTTCATTCCGCTTGTTTATGCGGTTGCGGATTACACTTCTGTCGTTGCGACAAGATTGAAAGGGCAGTTCAACGAAAACTCGAAACTTCATGCTTTCTATTCGAGCTATCCCGAATTGGATCACAACGAAATTATGGGATGGGAAAGTTTCGGCGCGCAGAAGATGAATTTGAAACTGATTAACATTCTCGATAAGGAATACCACTCACAAGTATCCAAACGTTTTCAGATTACGTCGGAGATCATTGAAAAGAGCGGATGCGAAATAATTAATCTTGAAAGCAAAGAAAATGATTTCAGACTTCGATTGATCGATTTGATTTATCTCGGCGATTGGGCAACGTATTATTTGGCGGTGCTTCGCAGTTTTGATCCGACATCAATTGGAAATATTAATTACCTGAAGGAACATCTTTGATCAAATCTTGGCGGAAATATCTTTTCATTTTAATCTTCATCCCGCAAATTATTTCCGCTCAGTTTTATTTTTTCGGCCGCAACAAAGTTCAGTATGAAAAATTCAACTGGAAGGTAATTCACACCGAACATTTCAACATTTACTATTACGACGACTTCCAAGAATTAGCGGAGATCGGTGCAAGGTACGCCGAAGAATCTTACGACATTCTGAAAGTGAAATTCAACTTCTACGTCATCAACAAAATTCCGCTGATATTTTATAACACGCACACTCACTTTGAACAGACAAATGTGACGACATCATTCATACCGGAAGGTGTCGGCGGCTTTTTTGAATTTATGAAAGGCCGCGTCGTCATTCCATACATGGGTTCGTTGGGACAGTTCAAACATGTAATCCGTCACGAACTCGTTCACGTTTTTATGACGGGAAAACTCTACAATGTTTTGTACGATCACAGAGTTAGTACCGAAAGAACGCCGCCGCTTTGGTTCACGGAAGGACTTGCTGAATACTGGTCAACGGATTGGGATACGCAATCGGAGATGGTGATGAGAGATGCGGTACTCAACGGTCAATTTGTTTCACTTGTTAACCTTGATATGATTTCCGGTTCGTATCTGATGTACAAAGAAGGACAGCGGCTATTGGGTTTTATAAGCAAAGAATACGGCGAGGATAAAATTCTTGCGATCATGGAAAACTATTGGCGCTTCAGCAAGTTTGATGACGATTTGGAATTTACGTTAGGTTCAAAGTTAGAAGATGTTGACAATAAATGGATCTATAAAATCCGGCAAGAATATTATCCGCTCTACAAGAATAATTATCCGCACTTCGTTGAAGGTAAAAAGCTTACCGATTTTGGTTTCAACTTTTCACCGCGGATTTTGGAACGCAACGGCAAGAAAGAAATTTATTTTGTCGGAAATTATTACGGCTACACTTCTTTAATGAAAATGCCGTACGCTCCAGATACTCTCGAAACTGTAAAACCGGAAGTTGTTGTTCAAGGTGAGAAAGATGCAATCTTCGAAGCGTTTCATCTGCTGGAAAATTCTATCGCGGTTTCTTCCAACGGTTACGTTGCGTTTGTGACGGAATCGCAAGGAAGAGACGTGCTTCATTTGTATTCGGTTGATGAAGATGAAGTTGTGAAGAACATCGGTTTCAACGAATTGATACGGATGAAATCGCCAAGTTTCTCGAAGGACGGAAACGAAATAGTTTTCAACGGTACCGATAAAAAAGGTTTCAGCGATCTTTACGTTTATAATCTTAAGACGGAAGAACTTGAGAGGTTAACCGACGATTACTATGACGACATTGATCCGACGTTTAATCAAGACGGTACAAAAATTGTTTTTGCGTCGGATAGAACAGACGGAATTTTCAAGAAGAAGTACAATTTGTTCCAGATGGATATAAGCACGAAGGAAATTACTTACCTTACCAATGTTGACGCAAATATTTCCACTCCTCATTTTTCGCCGGATTACAAAAATATTTTCTTCACGTGCGACTATGACGGCGTTTACAATATTTGGGAAATGCCTTACGGCAGCGAACCGGCGCAAGGAATGAAACAGATTACAAGATTCATTACCAGCGTTTACGATTTTGATTTTGCCGATTCGCATACGCTGGTTACATCCGGCTTCGAAATGTTCTCGTTTCAGTTTTATTGGATCGATCTGGAGAAAAACATTTTTCCCGAACAAAAGTTTGTCGCGTTCAAAATGAATGATCTCGGTTCCAAATGGCTCGCAGACCGGATTTCACTCGGCTCTGAAAAGGAAGGAATCAAATATCAGAAAGAGTACACGCTCGATTATGCAGTCAGTCAATTGATTACCGATCCCGTTTACGGAACACGCGGCGGCGCAATCCTAACATTGAGCGATCTTCTTGGTGACGACAGATATATATTTTACATTTTCAACAATGCCGAAGTGCAAAGCGAGATTCTTAAAAATTTTAATGTTGCTGTCTCGCGCGTGAATTTGAAAGGCAGGTCAAACTACGGCTACGGAGTTTTTCAATATGCCGGGCGGCGGTACGACATCCGCGACTCGGACGAATATTTTTACGAACGGGCTTTTGGGGGATACTTCTCGCTGTTCTATCCTTTGTCAACATTTCAGCGGATCGAAGCTGAAGTTGATGTTGCAAATTCCGACAAACAATTGCTAGGAGATATAACCACAAGGAGAGCTCTTCTTGTCAGTAATTCACTTTCGTTTGTAAGCGATAACGCAATTTGGTTTGCGACCGGTCCCATAGACGGCTCGCGCTTCAGAGTTTTGATCGGCTACACGAACGACGTAAAATACAGCAACGTGAACTACTATTCGCTTATAGTAGATTACAGAAAATATTTCCGTTTGGGATTGCGCACGAGCCTTGCAACACGCGCGGCATTTTTTATCAATGACGGAAAGGAAGCGAGAAGATATTTTGCCGGCGGCAGCTGGGATTTGAGAGGATGGGATAGATGGTCTATCCGCGGTGAAAAACTTTGGCTCTCATCGGTTGAACTCCGTTTTCCATTAATCGATCGGTTATTAATTAACTTTCCGTTTTTAGGTTTAACATTTTTCCAGATTCGAGGCGCTGCATATTTCGACGCCGGCGCTGCATGGGATACGCAGTACAAAGAGACGCTTGGCAGTCTTGGCGTCGGTATAAGAATCAATTTCTTTAACGCGATTGCGCTGCGTTACGATATTGGTAAAAAAATTGAGAAGAATTTCACACAATTTCAGCCGAAGTTATTTTACCAATTTTTCTTCGGATGGGATTTTTGAAACGAAGCCATCTTAAATATGGTATTGCTGCTATTACTGCATTGATTATTGTTTCTGCATGCACACAGCCAATATTTTTTAGAAACATGGCGATTGGAATGCCGGGACATTTCATGTTCGGCAAAATTCCCGAAAGAAATTTTTACGAAAACGTGTCGATCGGTGATTTCCTCGAACCGAAATGGAGCGCCGTTACAAGCGGAAGTCAAAGCAACACTTCAATTGTAATTTACAACGACATACTTTTTGTCGCGGATTTATCCGGTAAGTTGTACGCATTCGATAGGAAAACCGGCAAGCAATTCGGTTACGAAAAATTCAGCGGCGCTATTCCGGTCGCTCCAATTGTGAACAATCTTAGATTGTTTTTAATGGTCAACGAATTGAACGAAAAGTATTCCACAATTAAGAATTTTGATATACTCAACGGAAAAGTTTTGGATGAATCAAAAATTTACGGCGGTGTACATAACGAACTGTTGAAACTTAACGACGGAATTATTGTCCTCAGCGATTACGGCGAACTGATTAAGTATAATCTTGTTGGAACGAAAGGGTGGAGCACTAACACAAAAGTTGATTCACACTCGTCACCGGCTTCGGATGGGAATGTTATTGTTTTCGGAAATGAAAAAGGAGAATTGATTTCTTGTTCGGCAAAAACGGGCGAGGTTATATACCGCAAAAAAATCTGCAGCGGTATTGAAGCCGGTTTATCTATCAGCGGTTCCAATATTTACTTTGGCGATAAAATCGGAAAAGTATTCTGTGCTAATCTAAATGACGGGAAAATTATTTGGCAGTACGATACAAAAAATAAAATCGTCGTCACGCCGGTGATGAACGATGAAAACTTATTCGTCGGAAATTTGAACGGAGATATTTTTTGTCTTAACAAAACAGACGGAAAATTGAAGTGGAAAATCAGAACAGGGGGAGTAATCGACGCGACTCCGTTGCTGCTTAAAAATAAACTTGTCCAGCCGGATTTGAATCGGAAAATTTATTTGATCGACGTTGAAACCGGCAACATTGAAAAGACGATGCCGTTTGAAACAAGAACCAAACTTTCTCCGGTCTATTATGACGGGATGATCTATCTGGGAGCCGATAGAGGTGAGATAAATGCGTACCAAACGTTCAAGCAATAGAAACATTTTGTGTGCAGCGATTAGTGCCGTATTATTTTTTTCGAGTGCCGGCATTGCTCAAGATTGCAAAGCAAAAGTTGATGTGAACACAAATAATACGCAAGCGCTGGTAATGATCGATTCCGTTTTGGTCGGCAAAGGAAACGTGGAGACGGAATTGTCGCCGGGCGCTCATGTTGTCAGAATCAAAGAAGCCACGTACAGGTGGGGACAAAAAGAAATTCTTGATACGATAAAAGTTAACGATTGTGCAAAGCCATTAACTTTCACTTATGATTTTTCTCCGGTTACTGAGCATGCGAACAATTTAGGATTTTATAAAGCAGATGGAGCTAACGGAGAAAACTTTTTCACTTCGACTACATTCAAAATTTTAATCGGTAGTGTCGCTGTGCTGGGCGGTATCTCGGCATATTTCAAAATAAAAGCTGACAAGAAATATGACGATTACCTGAGCACTAAAAATCAATCGACACTCGATGAAGTTGACCGGTTGGATTTAATCAGCGGAATATCTTTCGGATTGCTTCAGATTAATTTCGGCTATTTGATTTACAAGTTTCTAACGGAATGATCTGTTTTGTAGACGCCCGATCGGGCGTCTTTACACTCGTCATCTTTAGGACAGATTATGAATCAATTCAAGGGTTCTGTAAAACGATGGGCAAATAAAAACGGTTATTCCACATTTGTTTGGCAGACTAGGTTTTATGATAGAATTATTCGTAACGGAAAAGAATTGTACAACATTCGAAAATACATAGAGCAAGATCCTTTGAGATGGGAGTTAGAGAAAGATCAGCAGGAAAACATTTTTGATTTATAAAAACGCCATTTTTATTAATAGTATTTTAATATTAGGTACCATCTTTATATCTTCTAATTCTGCTTAGCATAACCCCGCTAAAATATTTCACCATTATAATTGACTTGCAATAATCTTTGACGGATTTCCGTTTTCTGACGGAATAACACCAGGCAATTCATTATTTCGTTGATTAACTCTCTGCATTTTTATCTAAAAAGGATATACCCCTTAAGCAATTCATAATAAATAGTGTATGGCATTATAATTGAAAAATTATGTACTACAAAAATTTGTATCTCCATAAAGTTATTCCGAGGAGAAAATGAATCTAGAAGAAAAAATGAAATTCTTATCACGAAGAGACTTTTTAGTTAAGCTAATTTTTGGCGGAGGTTTGATAGCCGGATTTCTTTTGTTATTTAGAAACGGCATAGCATTTCTGTTTCCGCCAAAAGAAAAAAAAGTTGCTCAGAAGTTATTAATAGCAAGAAAGAATGAACTCGAAATCGGAAAAGCAAAAGAGTTTAAGGTTGGTGATAATTCTTTTTTTATCGTCAATACCGAGGACGGTTTAAAAGTATTTTCTGCTACATGTACACACCTGGGATGTAAAATTAAATGGGAACAATATCGCAATCGTTTTTATTGCCCTTGTCATCAGGGAGTTTTTGATGTAGGAGGAAAAGTAGTAAGTGGACCACCTCCGCGACCACTTGATGAATTCAGAGTAGAAATAAAAAATAATTTGGTTTATATGTGGCTCGATGAAAGCCAGGGGAATATGGCATGATAGATAAAACTAAAGCATGGCTGAAAGAAAGAATTCTCATAGATAAAAATAGATCTTCAGAAATAATAGAAAAAGCATTAAAAGAACCTATACCCAAACACATGAAAAATTGGTTCTATGCAATTGGAGCTACACCCCTCTTACTTTTTCTTTTTCAGATTATAACCGGAATATTACTAACCTTCTATTATGTTCCGTCGCCTGAAGGCGCCTATGAAAGTGTAAGACATATTACTCAAGATATACAAATGGGTTTTTGGATAAGAGGGCTGCATCGTTGGGCTTCTAATTTCATGCTCATTGCCATGATGCTTCATATTGTGAGAGTATTTTTCACCAGGGGATATAGAAAACCGAGAGAATTGAATTGGATAATTGGCATCTTAATGTTGATTACAACACTTGGATTATGTTTCACCGGTTACTCTTTGGTTTTCAATCAACTTTCATATTGGGCTGCAACTGTCGGAACAAATATGATAAAAGAACTACCTCTTGTTGGAGAAACGATTTTGAGATTCTTGAGGGGAGGAACTGAAGTTACAGGAAATACGATTACGAGGTTTTATAATTTACATATGGGGTTATTACCGACTATTCTTTTTGTACTTATCGTTGTACACATAGTATTTGTTAGAATTCATGGCGTTTCAAAACTTGAAGAACATGAAGAAAGTTATCCGTTTTATCCCGAACATTTTTATCACACCATAGTTATTGTATTATTTCTTTTAATTACACTTAGCGCATTAACTGTAATATTGCCGCCCGGAATAGGAGAACCTGCTAATCCAAGCGTTACACCTCCACACATTAAGCCAGAGTGGTATTTTTTTGCTGTTTATTCAATCCTTAAAATTTTCCCTTTACGGATTGGAATTTATTTATTAATAGCTGTCTTGATTGTTGCAACCTTCTGGCCATTTATTGATGAATACATGCAGGCTAGATTGCCCAAAATAAAAATAAATTATTGGGTTGGTTCATTGGTTATAATTTTGTTTTTAATCTTTACTGTAGTTGAAATCATTGTAACTTAAAAAATAAAGCTCTAAAGATGGAGATAATATATGGCTGAACAAGATTCCCTAAAAACACAGCGACTCATAATTGGCGTATTCAGTATTCTACTTGTTGTTGTACTTATAATTGTTGCTGGTGTGGAAATGAAACAGACTCAAAGCACAAAACTACAGGCAGTTATAAGCGGTGATAATAAGAGATGTATAGATTGTCATACTAGTAAAGGCGTGGCAGTCAAAGCAATTGATGCATGGAAAGAGAGCGTTCATGCACAACAAAATATTGGGTGCTTAGATTGCCACAAGGCAAACAAAAATGACTTTGATGCATTTTACTGTCCAGAAAGTGATCTGCTTGTTGCAAGACATCCAACACCAAAAGACTGTGCGGAATGTCATGAACAGGAAGTAAAAGAATTTGCGGATAGCAAGCACGCACATCAATTTTGGCTAATAAAAAATGCAGATCGTTCGGTATTTGAACCAACAATTGCAACCAGAAATGGATGTGAACAATGCCATCAAATCGGTAATGTTTGGCCGGATAAATCAGTAGGCGAATGCGATGCATGTCATCCCAAACATACTTTCAGCAAAGCTGTAGCTCGTCAACCGGAAACATGCGGTGAATGTCATATTGGGCCGGATCATCCACAAATTGAAATGTATCTTGAGTCCAAACATGGAAATATTTTTAGAGCGACTGAAAAGAATTTGAATTTGAATTATTCAACTCTCAACAATGAACCAATTCCAATTGAAGTTCCGGTTTGTACAACGTGTCATATGGATGGAAATGAAACACAGCCATTTACTCACAATGTAAGCGCAAGATTAGCGCTCGAATCTCAAGCGCCGTGGAGCTTTAGAACCGTCTGGGATCAAGAAAATTTGGGCGATTGGAAAGTGAAAAGATCGAGAATGGAATCAATATGTAAAAGCTGTCACGCACCGGATTTTGTTGAAACATATCTTCTAACAGCCGACTTAGCAAATCTGCAGTATAACGAAATTAGAAGATATTTTGTTTATTGGACAAAGAAATTAACTGCTAATGGCACAATAGCAACTCTCAAAGCCAACGGAAAGGAATATTCCGATCCGGTACTTAATGGTTGGGATGAAGAACCAGAAGAATTAATGTATAATGCTTGGCACCATGAAGGTAGAAGATTTAGAATGGGCGCATTGATGATGGCTGCCGATTATACTCAATGGCATGGTATCTGGGAAATTCAACAAGACTTAGCAAAACTAATTACCTGGGCAGCAGAACATGGTGATAATGAAGCAAAAAAATGGGTTAAATCAACCGATCCGGCAAAATTCTTTCCGTATGCAATTTATGATCTTCCGGGAAATGCTTGGGGAATTAATGTTCTTTCTAATACTACCCCCTTCTTATATAAGAACTTCCCGGATTATTGGGATCGAGCATATCAGAACGTAGAAGCAGCATTCAAAAAAGGACTGTTATCAGAAAAACAATGGAATTTATGGGAGAAACGATACAAAAATAAAGAGTATTATCTAGGCACAAAGTTTAAAGCCGATTCAATATTTAATTTCTATAAAAAAAGAGATAGCGTTGACACAAAAGCTTTCCAGGAACAAGCTGTTAAACTAAAGCTGCCAGGTCAACCTTTTTATATGAAGTGAGTTCATAAGATTACGTTGTTTATAAAAAGCCCCGTCGTGAAATGCGGGGTTTTTTATTAAATGGTTCGTTCTGAAAAAAAATATTAACGGCTTGACACAAAACGATAAATATTAAAGATAGCTGCAAAAAGAAGGTTTTTATTCTTCTTGTTTTTAGATCCTTCAAGATTTCTTTATCTTTGAATATCAAGAGATGATTTTGCTGTATAAATTTTCCGATTAATTTTTTTTAAGTGTATTCAAGGCGGAGGTAATATGCCGGACTCAAATTTGTGTACTAAAGAAACTTTGGTTGAAATATTAGACAGCTTAAATATTGGGGTTGTATATGTTGATAAAGGAGGCAGCTTTTCTTTTATAAATAAAGCGGGAGAAGAAATCAGAAATATTAAGAGCGAAGACAGAATTGGTAGTTCTGTTTTGGATTGTCATTCTCAGCAAATGCAAAAGCGTGTTATGAAAGATTTTGAGTCTTTCAATAAGGGTGATTATTTATCCCGTCATAAAATGATCCATATTAGAGGGAAATATTTTGACAACACTTACAATGTTGTAAAAGATAAAGAGGGAAATTTTAAGGGAGTTGTTTTAGTAAGTCAGGATGTTACTGAAAAAGAAAAACTTTCAGAAGAATTAAAAAAGACTAATGAGCAACTCGAACAGATAGTTAGCGAACGAACAGCAGAAATTGAGAAGGCGTATAACGAACTAAAAATTGCACAGCTTCAGCTAATGCAAACAGAAAAGATGGCAGCTATCGGACAGTTCGTATCTGGAGTTGCTCATGAGATTAATTCCCCTCTTGACGGAATTCAAAATTGTATACGAATGGTATTATCCGATATTGAAGACAAATCACAGATTCAAAATTATTTATCACTCGCGCTTGAAGGATTATTCAAAATAGAAATATTGGTAAGGCAACTTTTAGATTATGCGAGACCTCATTCTTTTGAAAAAGAGGAATTAGAGGTAAAAGAAATATTGGAAGCATCTCTTCAGCTTAGTATCTACAAATTAAAAGAGAATAATATCACTTTAGAAAATAACTTTGGAAGTGGTATAAAAAATATAGTTGGAGATAGACATTATTTAAGCCAGGTATTTGTTAATCTTTTTCTCAATGCATGCGACGCAATGCCCAATGGCGGGAAATTAATAATTACAACAGAGAACATCGAGAACAATTATGTAATGGTTAAAGTAAAAGATACCGGGATTGGAATACCAAAAGAAAACCTGAATAAAATTTTTGATCCTTTCTTTACTACAAAGCAAAAAGATAAAGGAACGGGGCTTGGTTTGTATCTAAGCTATAATGTACTCCACGAACACGGCGCAAAAGTCTTTGTTAAGAGCAAAATAAATAAGGGGACAGAATTTACAATTTCATTTCCTGCGATTGATTGCCCGGAAATTAAAAACGAAATATTTACTAAAGCAGAAGGTATAATTGGCAGATGAAAATTGTAATTATTGAAGATGAAAAGACAAAGCGCATTACTATGAATGATGCACTCATTAAAGACGGGTATAATGTTGAGTCGTTTGAAGAACCGGTAGTTGCAATTAGCTACCTAAAAGAATCGGAAGTTGATCTTGTTATTACTGATATCCGGTTACCGCAGATGGATGGATTTGAAGTACTTCAAAAAGTAAAAGAGATGAATCAGAATATTGCTGTTGTGATGATGACGGCATTCGGCACAATCGAATCGGCAGTGGAAGCAATGAAATTAGGTGCCTATGATTATTTAACTAAACCATTTTCAACCGATCAATTACTGTTACTTGTTAAGAAGATTAGCCGGTTCAAAAAACTGGAAGAGGAAAACGTATCGTTAAAAGAAAAACTTAAAGAGAGATATTCTTTTCATAACATCATCGGTAAATCAAAACCGATGCAGGATTTGTATGATCTTATCGAGACTATTTCATCAAGCGACGTTGCAGTATTGATAGAGGGAGGAAGTGGAACGGGAAAAGAAATGGTAGCCAATGCTATTCATTATAACAGTACGAGAAAAGACGGACCGTTTATTAAATTAAGCTGCGCTTTACTTAATGAATCTTTGCTCGAAAGCGAATTGTTTGGACACGAAAAAGGTGCATTTACTGGTGCCATAAAATTTAAGAAAGGTCGTTTTGAATTAGCCCATAGCGGGACGATATTTTTAGATGATGTAGATGATATTCCGGTTTCATCTCAAGTTAAACTTCTTAGATTGCTTCAGGAAAAAGAATTTGAGAGAGTTGGCGGCAACACAACTATTAAAACTGATGTTCGCTTTATCTGCGCTACAAAAGTTGATCTTTGGGAAAAAGTAAAGTTAAATCAATTTAGAGAGGATTTATATTATAGACTAAGAGTTATCCCCGTCAAGCTACCGCCGCTTCGCGAGCGAAGAGAAGATATTCCTTTGTTAATCGATCATTTTTTAAAAAAGGTTGGCAAAACAAATTTATATTTCACCCCCGAAGCCATAGAACTTTTAACATCATACAATTGGCCCGGAAATGTGAGACAGTTGGAAAATTCAATTTATAGAATTACAGCACTTATTAAAGGCAAAGAGATTACTAAAGAGATGATTCCAAACGATTTAATTCCTCCGAAAGATGAAAAGACCGTTTTCGATATTAGCAAAGCAAAGCAAATAAACCTTGATAAGATGATGCAAGAAATTGAATTAAGCGCAATCAATTGGGCTTGTGAAAAATCAAATAAAAATCAATCTAAAGCCGCAGAATTACTAGGTATCAAAAGAACTACGCTTCGTGATAAAATGAAGAAATACAATCTTCTATAAATCTGCAGAACTAAAGACGGTTATTTGACAGAAGACGTAAGTTCGTCCATTAATACCTAAGAAATAGATAAGCAATTCTAAAAATCTAACTCTAAAAGCAGATTAAAACTTCCCTTTGTGTGGCACTATAATTGTCAAATATTCTTATTGATAATAATATACACCAAGTAATTGAATTAATAAAAAACAAAGGAGAAATAGTCTATGAAAAGAACGATACTTACATTTACATTACTTAGTTTTCTTTTTCTCTTTTCACAAACGATTATTGCACAAGACAAGCCCAAAACAGAATTCAAATTTAGTGGAGTTTTTAGTGCTTGGGGACAGAATCAAAATAATTTTTTGCTTGGTAAGACAGATTATCAAGATCAGTATCTTGTACAGATGCTAAGATTAAATTTTTCTTTCAACTACACCGAAAACATGAAAGCTGTTACCAGTTTTGTTATGGGAAAGGGCTGGTGGGGAGTTGATAACCAGGAACCATCTTATAATGGTGCCTCTGGAATGTTTGATGGTAAAGACACAAAATATATTCTACACGTTCTCCATGCTTATTTATGGTTTAATGTTCCATCACTGACATCAGCTTTTACAGTCGGGCGTTTTAACTGGTCGCTTGGCAACAAGTTAGTTCTGGATAACAATTATGATGGTATAACAGCGGATATTAAAGTTGGTGAAGGCAGTTCATTAAAACTCGGATGGGCAAAAGCTTCTGAGGGTGTTAACGGTTTAAGCGATTTGGAAAAAGTTGCCCCCGATCCCCGCGGAAATTATGATGCACGTGATGCTAACTTATTCCTTGCTTCCTATAATACAAAATTCAGCACAACAAACCTTGAATTCTACGGGTCTTACTATAACGATGCTTCAGTTAATGACTCAACTGCTTTTTTGATTGACGGTATTTACTACAACCGCCCGAGATTTACACCGCAAGTTACATCACTTATTGTTTTTGGCATTGCCGGTACATCAAAATTTGATGCTCTAACTCTTAACTATGAAGCAAACTATTTGATTGGTAAAGACGACATTAAGAATACAAAGTTTGCGGGCAAATTGAATACTGCAAGAGGTGTTGTTGATCCTCTGAAGTACGATATTAATAACGGCGACTTAAAAGGCTATAACATTTATGCGAAATTAGACTATGCTGTAAGTCCCGATGCAACACTTGGTCTAGTTGCCGGAATGGGCTCTGGGGATGATGACCCAACTAAAGGCGCTGGAAATGTAAATAAAATTAGTACTGCCGGTTTTTTCTTTCTGACCGAAATATGGGAAGATTCAATAATGCCGGATGAAGAAGGGATTTCTCCACAAGGTCTTGGCGCTCCTAATATTAGAGCTTATAGAGAATTAGAAAACACTACGGCGATTCAAGTAAATGGATTTTTTAAGTTGACACCGGCATGGAAAGTGTTTACCTCATTTACTTATCTAAGAGCGACACAACCGGTTTTTGCATGGACAGCAGCCGGACCAAACTTATCAAAAAGTGCTAATGATTTAGGCTGGGAAGTAGATCTTAAAACCGATTATAACGTATTCAATAATTTAGTACTAACATGCAGAGTTGGTTACTTCAAACCAGGCACCGCGGCAATGTACTTAATCAACGGAACAGATCAATTTGATAAGTCTCCTTGGGAAACGAAAGCTGAAATAACATTTATTTTTTAGTTATATAGAGATCATACAATGCTAAAAAAATATTTTTTAATACTCTCTTTTATTTTCGGAATCATTCTTGTCTATGGTTTTGCCGAAAATGCACAAGTTAAAAAAGGTGATAAGCATCCCGAAGTTGACTGGGAAATCAGTTGTCAGGAATGTCATCAAGATGTTACGCCGGAAATTTTTACTAAGTGGGAAAACAGCCGGCACGGTGAGATGAATTTTGGATGTTACATATGTCATGGCGATGGGCAAGAGATATTCTACAAAAAGGGTAAAGATGAGCGTTGCGAGGGTTGTCATTCAACTCAAGCAGCAGATATGCAAAAGACAAAAAACAAGTCTTGCTTTATTTGTCATAACGGCCACACATTAAAATTTCATGAATAAAAAATTTTCATTGGAGGAAATTCAATGAGTTTAGATAGGAGAGAATTTTTAAAAAGATCAGCACTAGCAGCAGCTGCTGCTGCAATGGGAGTAGATTCTATTTTTGGTAAAACAATCGAAGCTGGTGCTATGCAAGTTCGAGATGGCATAACATGGCATAAATCTGTATGCCGTCTTTGTGGTGTGGGTTGCGGTGTAATGCTTGGAGTAAAAAGCGGAAAGCCATACGGTATTAAAGGCGATAGTGAAAATACAATCAATAAGGGACTTCTTTGCGTTAAAGGGTTTTATTTGCATAAAATAATTACCGCAAAAAATAGATTGCTCTATCCAATGATTCGAAAGAATGGAAAACTTGAGAGGGCAAGCTGGGAGGAAGCTCTAAATCTTGTCGCTTCAAAATTCAAAGAGATCAAAGATAAAAACGGACCAGATGCTTTAGCATTTTATGGTTCGGGACAGGGGGAGACGGAAGAGACGTATATTGCTAACAAATTATTCAAAGGACACATCGGCACAAATAATGTTGAAGGCAATCCCCGTCTTTGTATGGCAAGCGCTGTGGGCGGCTATACTACTACATTTGGCGCCGATGAACCCGTTGGAACTTATGATGACATTGATCATTGTAACTTATTCTTACTTATCGGTTCTAATACAGCCGAAGCTCATCCGGTTATTTATGATAGAATAGTCAATAGAAAAAAGAAAAGTCCGGCTACAAAAGTTATCATTATTGATCCAAGGAAAACTCCAACAAATAAGATTGCCGATCTACACCTTCAAGTTATTCCCGGATATGATCTAGCTATTATGAATGCCATTGCCAAAATACTTGTTGATGAAAATTTTGTAGATGAACAATTCATAAAGGAATCTGTAAACTTTAGTAATGGTACAAATCCAATTACATATGAAGATTACAAAAAATTTCTTGGAAAGTTCACGCCTGAATATGCAGCGGAGAAATCCGGAGTTGATGCAAAGGATATTATAAAAGTAGCGCGAATGTTTGGACAATCACCTACGGCAATGACAATGTGGACGATGGGTGTAAATCAAAGAGTAGCCGGTGTTTTCCTCAATAATTTAATTCATAATTTACATTTGCTTACCGGTAAACTCGGTAAACCTGGTTGTGATTCATTCTCATTAACCGGTCAGCCGAATGCGTGCGGTGGTGTTCGCGAAGGCGGTGGTTTAAGCCACTTATTACCCGGTCACCGTTTAATTGCTAACGAACAGCATAGAAAAGAAATTGCCGCAATTTGGAATGTTCCGCCGGATGCAATAAAACCGGAACCCGGCAAACATACGATGGCAATGTTTGAAGCAGCTGCTAAAGGAGAAATAAAAGGGCTCTATGTTATGTGTACAAACCCGGCGCAGTCACTTCCAAATCTAAATAAGTATTTAAAAGGAATGGAAGATACGTTTATGGTTGTTGCCGATTCTTTTCATCCCACCGAAACTACCAAGCTTGCAGATGTAATATTGCCGGCTGCTTTCTGGGGTGAAAAAGAAGGCGTTTATGGATGTACAGAAAGAAGATCACAACACATGGCTCAAGCATTAAAACCGGCTGGTGAAGCTAGATGGGATGCATTTATTTTGATTGAAGTTGCTAAGAGAATGGGATATGGAAAAAACTTCGAGCATTTCACATCTGCAGAAAGCATTTGGAATGAATACTTGAAGACAACTAAAGGGAAAGATATGGATTTAACCGGCGCAACATACGCACGACTTAAAAAAGAGCGCGGATTGAGATGGCCAGTTCCAAATGAAAACCACCCGGGAACTACTCATCGGTTCGTTGAAGGCGATCCTTTGTTTCCAAAAGAAAAAGCTGCCGGCAGAAGAATGTATTTTTATGGTAAGCCGGATGGTAAAGCAGTTATTTTTGCCAGACCGGATAAAGGTCCGGAAGAACCGGTTTCGGCAGAATATCCATATATATTAACTACCGGGCGTATTCTTGAACAGTGGCATACGATGACGATGACAGGCCAAGTGCCTGAACTATTAAGGGCAGCTCCTAAACCTTATGCAGAAATAAATCCTGAAGACGCTAAAAAACTTGGCGTTAACAATAAGGAAATGATGAAGGTAACTACGAAACGCGGTTCATTAAAAATGGAAGCTCGTGTTATTGACAGACCCAAAAAAGGAACAATATTTATTCCTTGGCATTGGGCAGAAAGTCTAACTAATATTTTAACTATTGATGCAGTTGATGCCGGTTCAAAAGAACCTGAGTTCAAGATTTGTGCGACTAAGCTAGAAAGAGTTTGATCTTTGACTTCATTATTTTTCTTATGAAGCAGCTATCCCTTAAATGGGAATAACTGCTTCTATTTTCTTCTTAACTTTTTCAATTGGTGGAATTATGATTATTGCAAGTATGATTGTGAAAACAATGCTCGGTAAAGCAGAAGAAGTAATGCTCAAGTTGAGTAAATTACCAAATATATCCACTCACGGAATTTATAAGGAAGACAATATTATAGTTGTGATTGAAGCCGAGAAAGAAGAAGAATTGGAGAGTTTTGCAAAATATATCTCTTCTGAAATTGATGACGTTCTTGGCGTATATCCTACTTTTATTTCTGCCGAAAATGAATAGTGTCCGGCATAGTTGGAAATACTGAATGAGTTTATTCAAAAGACTTTTACAAGGCATAAAAGAAGTAATCAATTATAAATCGCCTTTACGCCCGCCAGGTTCGTTGAAAGAAAAGGACTTCATAAAGCGTTGTATTAAGTGTAATAAATGTGCACAGATCTGTCCTTACGATAGCATTGTAATGGCAGACATTTCTTGGAGTGTGAACATGGGAACGCCAGTGATTTTTCCACGGGAAGTTCCTTGTTATGTGTGTATGAAGTGCACCGCTGTTTGTCCTACCGGTGCTCTTGATACTAGCGTTGATGCAAAAGAAAAAGTAAAAATGGGGATTGCGGAAATTAACACCGAAAAATGTCTCCCCTATTTAGGAGTTATTTGCAGAGCATGTTTTGAGCAATGTCCTATCTTTAGAGAAGCAATTTATCTTGAAGACGAAATGTATCCTAAAGTTAATCCCGATAAATGTATCGGTTGCGGTATTTGCGAAAAAGTATGCCCGGTAGAAGGTTCAGCTATAATTATTAAAAGTGCAAATATTATTGTTTGATCTAAAAAATTATGATAGCAAGCGTAAATCATTTTTACAAGAAATTAAATATTATTAGAAAAGCAGTCCAACTTTTTACACTGCTTTTTCTTTTTGCTATTCCAATTCTTATTCTCTTTGAAGTTAGATTTATTATTGGGAATTTATACTCAGTAACGATTGACGGATTAGATATTACAGACCCGTCAATGGTTCTTCAAAACATTTTGCTTGCAAGATCATTTTATGTACCGCTTTTAATAAGCGCTATTATTCCGGTAATAATTGCTTTCTTGTTTGGACGGGTTTTTTGCAGCTGGGCTTGTCCATATAATACAATATTAGAAGAAGCAGAAAGAATCTATTCGAAAATTTCGGTAAAGTTTTTAAAGAAACGAAAAGCAAAACAAGCCAATAAAAACCCTAATCCATTTATTTATTGGGGTATTTATCTTTTCTTAACGTTGTTAGCATTAATTATCGGCATTCCGCTTTTCACTTTTTTATCTGCGCCCGGCATTATTTCAAGCCAAATTGCTGCCGGAATTATCGGTAATGGAATAGGACTTGAATTAACAATTGTTTCTGCCATACTTCTTTCCGAAGTAATTTCAGGCAGAAGATTTTGGTGTAAATATGTTTGTCCGGTCGGCGCGTCACTTTCTCTATTGAGAACTAAAAAGACTTTGCATATTACCTATAATGAATTACAATGTAATTGTGCAAGCAAGTTAGAACCGTGTTCGAATAGTTGTCCTTTTAATCTTGTACCGAAGAACAGTAATTTATATCCCTATTGTACTAATTGCGGTTTATGTGTAAAAACTTGTGAAAAGATAGGTAAAGGCGCTCTATCATTTTCGTTTGACAATAATAAAAACAGTCAGTTAAACATCATTCAAGATCAAGAAATACAAAATAAAAAAGTGAGTTAATATGTTTGGATCAATAGGACTACCGGAAATACTAATAATTTTATTCTTGCTTATACTTTTGTTTGGCGGGAAGAAAATCCCCGAACTTGCAAAGGGACTTGCAGATGGAATTAGGAATTTTAAGAAAGGATTGAAAGAAGAATAAAAAGATTCTGTTCTTTGGATGAAATAATCTCCGAGCTTTATCTCTAAAGGGTTTACCAATGAGAAAAAAGCCAATGGGTTTTACGGGAAACCGGAAAGCCCCCCGAGTACCGCTTACAGCGGGATGAATTGGAAAGGAAGATATTAAAGATTTATTAACAAATATTACCCGCCTTTCCGCGGGTTTTTTTGTTTTATGCAAATTGAACAAAGGTTTATAAAGAGCAAAAATGATCTTGAACAAACTATAACTCTCATAAAAATGAGCTTACAATAAAAACTAAACGTAGGAGTTAGCTATGTCCCAAGTGCCAAAAAAATATCAGAAGTTTTCTGAAAAATATCCTGCAGTAATTAAAGCATATGAAGAAATGGGCGATGTAGTTCATGCCGCCGGTCCGCTTGATGATAGAACAAGAGCGCTAATTAAACTTGCAATCTCAACGGGCGCAAGATTGGAAGGAGCTGTTCACTCGCATGCCCGCAAAGCATTGAAAGCGGGAGTAACAAAAGAAGAGATGCGCCACACTGTTTTGTTAGCGCTACCAACAATCGGATTGCCTTCTATGATGGCAGCAATGACCTGGATTGATGATATAATTGGAGAGGAGTAATGTTCAGAATCCTGCTTAAACTTTTTCTATCGTTTTTAAAAGTAGGTTCTTTTTCTTTCGGCGGAGCTTATTCTTTAATTCCTTTGATTGAAAAAGAAGTGGTTGCAAACCACAATTGGCTTACACACGATGAATTCCTAAAAGTTCTTGGAATGGTTGAAGTTTTTCCTGGTGCAATCTCAATAAAATTTGCTACGTACACCGGATTCAAAATTGGCGGTGTGTTTGGCGCCATTGCAGCAAATATTGGAAATATGATAACGCCGGCGGGCATTATTATGCTTGCGGCTTACTTCAGTGTTCACCTTGAAAAGAACATCCAATTCCAAAAAGCAGTTACAGGAATAAAATTTGCAATAGTAGGAATGATTGCGGCTATAATGTATCAATATACAGTTAAAAACTATCTGGAGTGGAAGAGCGTGATTTTTTTGTTGCTTGGCGCCACTCTTATTATTGCATTTAAATTACATCCGGCGTATGTAGTAATTATAGCGGGGATCATTGCTGTATTCATTTTATAATTTTTACAATTATGCAATCAAAAGATAAATTTGGAAGGACTCACGATTATTTAAGAATTTCCCTAACGGATAAGTGTAATCTTAACTGTAGTTATTGTAATCCGGTAATTTCGAAAAGGGAATTACACAAAGAAGAAATTCTAAGTTACGAGGAGCTGTTAAGATTAATTAAGATTTTTGTTGTTAACCTAAGTTATAAGAAAATTCGTTTAACGGGCGGCGAACCTTTAGTAAGAAAAAACATTCTAACATTTTTCGAGTCTATTCATAAAATTAAAACCGCGCACCCATTTGAACTTTGCTTGACAACAAACGGTACTTTACTAGAAGACAAAATCGAAAAGCTTAAGGAATTCGGACTCGATAAAATTAACATCAGCTTAGACTCACTCCGTCCCGAACGGTTTTTCTCTATTACCAGCGTAGATAATTTCCATTCAGTGTTACGTTCGATTGATAAGGCGGAGTCTCTCGGTTTTTCTCCTGTTAAAATAAATACTGTAGTTATGAGAGGTATCAATGATGACGAAGTTATTGATTTTGTAGAATTCGCTAAGGATAGAAATCTCAATGTTCGATTTATAGAATTTATGCCTTTCAGTAATAATGGATGGAATGAAAGTATTTTCATCAGCAATGGCGAAATCTTAAAAGCAATCCAGACGAAATATAGACTAGAAGAATTAGACTTATGCGAGGGAAAAGTCGCTAAAGATTTTAAAATTTCCAGTCATAAAGGAAAGGTCAGTTTCATCAGTTCAATTTCAGATCATTTTTGTCAGTCTTGTAATAGGTTAAGGGTTACAGCAAAAGGGAATCTTAAGCTTTGTCTCTTTTCTCAGATTGACAGCGAGCTTTCTTTAATTTCGTTATTGCGTAATTCATTGTTTTCGGATGATGCCATTGCATCACGGATTGCCGTGCATCTACATAACAAAAAGCTTACTCATCCAGATATTGATAAGCTAATTTTATTACAGAACAATAATATGCTAAGCATCGGCGGATGATATGAAAAGATTATCGCACGTAGATAAAAATGGTAAAGCAAAAATGGTTGATGTAAGCGATAAAGAAATATCGTTGCGCACTGCAAAAGCATTCGCGTGTGTAAAAATTTCTAAAGTAGTTTTTGAAGCAATCAAGAAAAACGCAGTTGAAAAAGGAGACGTATTTACCATATCAAAATTAGCCGGAATTCAAGCAGCAAAAAAAACTTCGGAGTTGATCCCCCTTTGTCATAACATCTTTATTTTAAAAATAGATGTAGAATTAAAATTGAATAAGACGAGTAGTTCTGTTGAGATAAAATCGTTTGCAAAAACTAATTCTGTTACCGGAATTGAAATGGAAGCATTAACAGCCGTTTCTGTTGCTGCATTAACTGTGTATGATATGTGTAAAGCTCTTGATAAAAGTATCGAAATAAGAGAAATCAAACTGCTATCTAAAACAGGAGGAAAAAGCGGTGACTTTAGTAGGAAATAAAATTGAGAGTTTATGTGTTGAAAATTCTCTTTCAAATAAAAAAGGCAAAGTTGCGGCAATCTCCATAAGCCATAAAAAAGGAATTCCAAAAACAAATATCTCGCAAGCAAAACTGATTGAAGACTTTGGAATTGAGGGAGACATTCATGCCGGAAAGTGGCATCGTCAGGTAAGTTTTCTTGCCAAGGAAAGTATAGATAAAATGAGGGCTAAGGGTTTGCCCGCGCTAAGACCTGGTGCTTTTGCTGAAAATATTACAACCGAATTTATTGACATACCTAATTTGCAAATAGGTTTTAAAATAAAAATTGGGACTGAAACAGAACTTGAGATTACTCAGATTGGAAAGGAATGTCATTCTAAGTGTGCAATATTCTTTACGGTTGGCGATTGCGTTATGCCGCGAGAAGGTATCTTTGCAAAGGTGATCAAGTCAGGTGAAATATTTGTCGGAGATGAAGTTCTTGTTATTAATTAGCGTTAATACATATTAACATTTCTTTATGGGTGGTAATTAATAAAACATAGGAAACTTATGCTTAGTTATAGGGAAGCAAATAATATAATTGAAAATGAGATTCTGAAAATAAATCTCGAAATAGAAGAGGTAGATCTGCTTGATTCCTTAAACAGAATTTTGGCAGAAGATGTATTCGCGGATGTTAGTTTACCACAGTTTAATAACTCTGCTGTTGATGGTTATGCGGTCAAGTATAATTCCCGCCACAGGCGGGACAAGTCTGAAATATTAAAGTGGAAAATTATTGGAGAGATTACTGCAGGCAATTTTAACGCAATTGATGTTGATGAAAATTCTGCCGTATTAATAATGACTGGAAGTAAAATACCATCAGCATGTGATACCATAATACCGGTTGAAGATGTAATAACTGAAAATGGATTTGTGAAACTTACCGGGAATACAAAATGTAAACCCGGGCAAAATGTAAGAAAAAAAGCCGAAGATATTACTTCAAATGATTTAGCAGTTCAGAAAAGAACTTTCATTCTTCCCCAACACATTTCACTTTTAGCGGCCTGCGGTAAAAACAAAGTGAAAGTGTACAGGCAGCTTAAGATTGGAGTTCTATCAACCGGCGATGAGTTAGTTGATATTCATACATTTCCCAAAGAAGATAAAATACGGGCGACCAATCTGTACACACTTCTTGCATTGATTAAACAACTAAATATGATTCCTGTTAACTATGGTTTTGTAAAAGACTGTAAGGATGAAATAAAGGTTAGAATTGAATCGGCGCTGAACAGTGAGATAGATATATTATTAACAACGGGCGGTGTTTCCGTTGGTAAATTCGACTATGTGAAAGAAATTATTCAAGAACTAGGTGTTGAAATAAAATTCTGGAGAACCAACATTAAACCGGGTAAGCCGATTGTCTTTGGCGTTTTTGAAAGAGAAGCTAAAAAGAAATTAATTCTCGGACTCCCCGGAAATCCAGTTTCTTCTTTTGTCAACTTTATAATATTTGCTCAAGACAATATTAAAAAACTATACGGAATGGATGAGCATAAAGTTAGGGCAAGATTAACGTCGGAGTTACATAAAAAAGATAACAAGCGTCATTTTATCAGAGGATTTATTCAAAAGGATAGGGCAACAAATCAACATTCAGTTTCTCTTATCGGCTCGCAATCATCCGGCAATATGGTTGGAATGAGTAAAGCAAATTGCCTTATTGTTTTTGAGGAAGGGAAAGAAAATTTAACCATTGGAGAAATTGTAGAATGTATAATGATATAACCGGAATTATATTAGCCGGCGGAAAAAGCTCTCGAATGGGCGTGAACAAATCTTTTCTAAAATTAGGCAGCCAAACAATTATAGAACGTATTACTGATTTGATGAAAAGTATTTTCACAGAGGTAATTATAATAACCAACACCCCGGAGGAATATTTATTTCTTCAACTTCCTTTGCATGAAGATATCTTTAAAGGGCAAGGACCACTGGGTGGAATACATTCGGGTTTAACGCATTCAAAAACGGGGAAAAATTTTGTTATCTCGTGTGATATTCCATTAATGACACAAGAAGTGATTGAGTTTCTAACTGGGTATAGTACAGATAGACCAATCACCGTAGCCAGAGCAGATGGATTTATACAGCAGCTTTGCGGTGTATATTGCAGAAGTTTATTAAATGAGATTGAAAAAATAATCTTTCAGAGTGAAACAGAAATTAGAAATAATGAACAAACTAAACGTAAATGTAGCGTGCATAAATTAATTGAAAATGTAAACGCAGAAATAATTGATATCGAAAATGATTATTCCACTTTTTGGAAAGAAACTTTCTTTAATATGAATCAACCCGAAGATTATGTCGCCATCAAAAGGAAGTTAAGTTCTAACAAATAATTAATGCGCATCCAGCCAATTATCACCAACGCCTGTATCGGCAATAACCGGAACATTTAACGGCAGCGCAGACTCCATCAATTCTTTGATCAACGGACGCAATTCGTCGATCTCATCCTTGTGCGCATCAAATACTAATTCGTCATGGACTTGCAAGACCATTTTTGTCCGCGCTTTTCTTTTTTCAAGCGCTTCGTAAATTTTTATCATTGCAAGTTTAATCATATCTGCTGCGGTTCCTTGAATCGGCATATTGATTGCAACGCGCGCCTCAAATTGCTGAACTACACGGTTCTTGCTGTTAATGTTTCTTAAAAATCGTCTTCGAGCGTAAAGCGTTTCAGCGTATCCTTTCTTTTTTGCACTTGCAACGGAATCATCCATAAACTTGCGGACGTTTTTGAACGAACCGAAATAATTATCAATAATATTTTTTGCTTCCGCCTGTGTGATACCCAAACGTGTTTTCAACCCGAACGGACCGAGTCCGTACAGAATTCCGAAATTAACTTCCTTTGCCTTACGTCTCATGTCTTGTGTGACTTCCGACGGATCGACTTTGAACACCAACGCAGCGGTTCTTCTGTGAATGTCTTCTCCGGACTTAAATGCTTTGGTTAACGTTTCGTCATTGCAAATGCTTGCCATAATTCTCAATTCAATTTGACTGTAGTCGGCAGAAAGAATAACGTAATTTTTGTCGCGGGGAACGAAAGCTTTTCGGATTTCTTTACCAAGTTCGGTTCTGATCGGAATATTCTGAAGGTTCGGATCTGTGCTCGATAATCTTCCGGTTGAAACAGCTGCTTGATTGTAGGATGTATGAACCCTCCCCGTTTTAGGATGAATTAAATTCGGCAGTGCATCGGCGTACGTGGATTTTAATTTTGCAACTTGCCGGTAATCTAAAATGATATCGATAATTGGGTGAGAGCCTTTCAATGCTTCAAGCGATCTTGCATCGGTAGAAAATCCGGTTTTTGTTTTTGATGTCGGTGATAATTTCAGCTTCTCAAAAAGAATTTTTTGAAGCTGCTGCGTAGAGTTAATATTGAAATGCTCGCCCGAAAGATTTATGATCTCTTTCGAATAATTATCAAGGCTGATTAGCAGATCGTCGCTGAATGCTTTCAAACTTTTTATATCGATCCTTATCCCGGTGCGCTCCATGTCTTCAAGCACCGGCACGAGCGGGAATTCAATATCGTATGCAAGTTTTTCGAGATTTTCTTTTTTTAATTCTTTGCGGAGAATTTCATAAAGACGAAATGTTATATCCGCATCCTCGCATGAGTAATCCGATAAACGACCGGGATCAACTTCAAATATTTTCTCCGGCGTCTTCTTTGTTCCGATAAGATCCGTTAGCGGTATGGGACGATAGCGCAAATATTTTTCTGAAAGATCGTCCATGTTATGTTTTTGATCCGGATCGATGGCATAGCTCGCAAGCATCGTATCGAAATAAAAATTCTTAACATCGATTCCGTAATGCCGTAGAACGCCGATATCATATTTACCGTTCTGGCAAATTTTTTTGATCTTAACGTTTTCAAAAACCGGCTTAAAGATTTTTACAAAATCATCAGCAGGAAGCCGGTCGGAAAGATCGGAAGCGAAAAGAGTAGAAGCCTGTGCGGAAGGATTCGTCGCAACAAAAAATGCTTCTTTCGGTTTCATGCAGAATGAACAGCCGGCAAGATTAACGTCCAGCGTGTCCAAACCGTCGGTCTCCGTATCGAAAACAAATAATTCGCATTGAGAAAGTTTTTGTGCGAGTTCCTTTGCTTCTTTGAAAGACAAGATCGCTTTGTACTTCACTTTACTTTTTTCAAATGCAGCAACGGATTCGGGTTCCTTCTCTATTTGCTCTTCGGCTTTCGGTTCTTGCACTTTTGGTTCTTGAACTATTGCCGGACTTTCGGTTTCTTCCATAAATAGTTTTTTCAGTTTAGCCGCAAATGATCTGAACTCGAGATCTTCAAAAAGTCTTAACAGTTTTGCGAGATCAGGTTTGTGGAAGCGCGCTTCATCAAAATTCATGTGGAAGGGAGTATCGGTTTTGATCGTAGCCAGTTCCTTAGAAAGAAACGCGTTCTCTTTACTTTCCACAAGTTTGTTTACAACACTTTGCTTTTCAATGTCATTCAGGTTCTTATAAATATTTTCCAGCGTCTTATATTTTTGAATGAGCGGTAGTGCCGTCTTCGGTCCGATTCCGGCAACACCTGGAATGTCATCGGAAGCATCACCGACCAATGCGAGGTAATCGATCATCTGAATCGGTTCGAATCCCATTTCTTCACGCACCTTAATTTCATCCAGCGTAACAATTTCGTCCGTAGATTTTCCCGGTTTTACAATTCTTATGTTCTCGGAAATTAATTGGATATAATCTTTGTCCGGTGTAATTGCGTAGCAATCGAAACCTTTTTTCTCTGCTTCCTTCAAAGCCGTGCCGATAAGATCATCGGCTTCATAACCGGGCAAAATGTAAATCGGAATGTTGAACGCCTCGATAATTTCTTTGATCCGTTTGATTTGCGGAATCATATCCTCCGGCATAGCTTGGCGTGAGGATTTATAATTTTCATATCGCTCATGCCGGAAAGTTTTTTCTTTTGAATCGAAACCGACCGCCAGGTAATCCGGTTTTGTATCTTCAATAATTTTGAAAAGCTGGCTCAAGAAACTGTAAACCGCCGAAGTCGGTTCGCCTTTTGAATTTACTAGCGGGCGCGAGATGAACGCGTAGTACCCTTTGTATGCGAGTGCCATCGCATCAATAATTACAAATCTGCCGGATGATTTTTTGCTCATGCTCTTCTTATCAAATCGATTAATTTTGGTTATATTTTCGCTTGAAATTATGAATTCAATTTAACAATAACCATAATAACATGATGAAATACTTTTCCGGTTCCGCTAAGACAATGTGGATCGTTTTATTATTACTGGTTACGCAAAAAATATCCGCTCAAAGCGTAGCCCGTGATTCGTTTTACGTTGCAAATTGGAATGTCGAAAATCTTTTCGATACGATTGACAACCCGAACAAAAACGACGATGAATTTTTGCCCGGATCCAAAAAGGAATGGAATGATTATCGCTATGAAACGAAAATTTATAACCTAACTCGCGTTATTAATTTTATGAACGGTGGCTGCGGACCGGATATCCTTGGCGTGGAAGAAGTTGAAAATATAAATGTACTGAAGAGTTTAACCTACAGTCTGCGAAGTCGTGATTATGTGATGGTCTATAGAGATTCACCGGACAAGCGCGGGATTGCAACTGCGTTGATTTATGACCGGTCGATTTTTATGATAGATAGCGTTGCCGCTCTTCATGTAGAGTTGCCTACCAAGTATCCTACGCGCGACATTCTTCATGTCGTTCTGATTCATAAAAAAAGTAAAAATAAAATTCATATTTATGTGAACCACTGGCCTTCTAGAAGAGGTGGGGAAGAGAAGTCAGAACCAAACCGGATTGCAGCGGCATCTGTTTTAAAAGCAAGCCTGGATACATTAGCACAGACCGCACCAAACAGCGAAGTGATAATCATCGGTGACTACAATGATAATCCGAACGATAGTTCAATTGTTAAAACGTTAGGAACGCAAGATTACGATTGCGCTCAGACGGAACCGCCGAAAGGATACTTTATCAACATTGCGTACAAGAATTTCGAAAACGGCGAAGGGTCGTATCTCTTCAGAGGCAAGTGGGATTTGATCGATCAGATAATTCTTTCAAAATCTCTTTTTGAAAAAGACAAAATTATATACGGGTGTAATTCGTTCGAAATTATTAAGCCGGATTTTATGATTTTCAAAGAAGGGAAAAGAAAGGGCGGGGCGATACCGACGTATGAAGGAAATCGTTATATCGGCGGCTACAGCGATCATTTTCCGGTAGGAGCAAAATTTTATGTGAAAGATCAACCATGAAAAAAATATTTTTGCTATTCGGCTCAACTGGAGATTTGGGAAAAGCGGCAGTCGAGTTTTTCTTAAGTCAAGACTATGATTTCTATTATTTCTTCGCTAGAAAAGAATTTACAATTGTCGGAAGTAAAACCAATTATAAAGTTGTGACAGCGAGTGATCTTACCAATGAGGAGTCGGTTGAAAAAAGTTTTTCTGAAATAAAGAAGGACAATAACGCCGCGTACTTTTTATTCAGCGCAGTCGGCGGATACTTCGGCGGGAAAAATATTTCTGAAACCAGCTTTGAAGATTGGCTGGAAATGCAAAACATGAATCTCAACAGCGCATTTCTGATATCGAAATATTTTGCAAGATTGGTAAACGGCACTAAAGGCGGATCGGTTTGTTTTACAAGCGCATACTCCAGTCTGAATCCGGAAAAAGGTAAATCCGCTTATATCGTTTCAAAAAACTCGCTCAACTATTTGGTAAAGAGCTTGGCGTTGGAAGGAAAAGAAATCAATTTAAGCGCTAACGCTGTTGCACCTTTTATAATTGATACTCCTTCCAACCGCGAGTGGATTGACAATCCGAAGAAAATGGTTTCTCCGGAAGAAATTTGTAGTGTTGTCCAATCCACGTTCGATAATTACAAAAAGGTAACGGGAAACATTATCCAGTTGCCGTAGTTTCAATGCATAAATTATTTAGAGGTAAGAATGAATCTGAGAGATAAAATCAACGAAGACTTAAAAAGCGCAATGAAGGCGGGCGACAAAATCCGTTTGGAGACGGTGCGTTCCATCAGAGCATTAATTTTAGAATTTGAAAAGAGCGGCTTAGGTAAAGAACTAAATGCCGAGGAAGAAATTAGAATGCTGACCTCCGCCGCAAAAAAAAGAAAAGAGTCAATCGAACAGTTTCGCAACGCCGGCAGAAATGAATTAGCAGAAAAAGAAGAAGCTGAGTTAAAAATAATCGAAGAATATTTGCCGAAACAGTTGTCCGCTGATGAACTAATGGCTGAGGTGAAGAAGATTGCTGCTGAAGTAGGCGCTAAAGTGAAAGAAGATTTTCCGAAATTGATGCCAGTCGCAGCAAAAAATCTAAAAGGCAAAGCGGAAGGAAAATTGGTAAAAGAAATTGTTGAAAAATTCTTGAGCGGTAATTGAATTTTATCGACTACATTATAATAGTAATCGTTCTTATAGGATTCCTTCTTGGATTCAAAGACGGACTTGTTCGAAAAATTATCGGTTTGATCGGACTCATTCTTGGTGTTGTACTTGCTTACAAGTTTGCGGGACCGCTGGGACGATTTTTGAATTCTTTTTTCAACCACGATGAATATCTTTCCAACGTGATAGCTGGAATTTTAATTTTCCTTACTGTGGTTCTAATAGCCTCGGTACTGAAGAGAGTTGTCCATCCGGTTGATAAAGTGAATAGACTTTTGAATCAGATACTTGGCGGCGTAATAGGCGCCGTGCAAATTACATTTTTTGTCAGCGCTGTACTTTTGTTTCTAAATGTTTTCCAAGTTCCGAACGGATATCAACGTTCCGGTTCATTAACATATAATTTTGTTTCAGACTTAATTCCCAAAACGGTTGGTCTTTTGGTCGGTAATAGTGCAAGCGCTACCGATTATATCAAAGAGTTTATTGAAAAGAAAGATAGCGATACAACCGCAACAACCGATACAATCAAAATCAATGTGAATAATGGTAACAAGAGACGTACTAGATAAGTTAGAATATCAAAAAGTTATTTCTCAAATCGAAAAGTACTGTACCACCGATAGAGGTAAAACTTCAGTAAACGAATTGCTGCCGTTTGAAACTGTGGACGAAGTAACCAAAGCCGGTAATCAAGTCAACGAAGCAAAAGAGATTTTAATTAAAAATGATATCCCTCCAATAGAATACTTACCGGATCTTGATGAAGTTCTTTCACGCAGCAGAATCCAAGGATCGGTTCTCACGTCGAAACAGATTCTTGATATTTTGAAACTTGCCGTGTCTTCGCGTAAACTTTTTCAATTCTTAAAAACAAAAGACGGATCGCATACGTTCTTTCATGAACTTACAACCAATCTTTTCGTGGATAAAGTTTTTGAACATCTGATCGGAAAAATATTTACCGAGAATGGTGAGATCAGAGACGATGCGAGCGCAAAACTGAAAGAAATAAGAACCGAGATTAGAGAAAAAGAATCTTCGCTCAGAAAACAAGTTCAGAAACTTCTGAAGCAATTCAGCGAGTCTTACCTTGTCCAGGAAGAGTACATTACGCTACGCGACGGACGGATTGTTCTGCCGGTAAAATCAGAGCACAAGCGTCACGTAAAAGGATTTGTGCATTCGGAGTCGTCAACCGGACAGACGGTTTATATCGAACCGGAAGAAACTCTTGAACTGAACAATGAAATCCTTTCATTAGGATTTGCTGAAAAAAGAGAAATAGAAAAAATTCTTCGCGGCTTAACGGAAAAAATCGGTCAACTCAGCGACGAGCTAAAAAAATCTTTAACCGCAATCGCGGAGATCGATTCAATTTTCGCACGCGCAAAATATTCTCTTGAGATTATCGGTTCTCACCCGACGTTTGATGATACGAAACCTTTCATGTTAATCGATGCGCGGCATCCTCTGCTAATTAAAAGAATTGGTTTGCAGAATACCGTTCCGATGAGCTTAAAGTTGGATAATGTGAGTGTTGTTTTAATTACCGGTCCGAACGCGGGAGGAAAAACTGTGACGCTGAAGACTACGGGACTATTAGTTTGTCTTGCTCTTGCTGGCATACCGATACCGGCACATCCGGATTCCAATTTTCACATGTTCAAAAAAGTTTTGGTTGATATCGGCGATGCACAATCTATTGAGGACGACCTGAGCACGTTCAGTTCTCACTTAACGAACATCAAACGTATCATTGAAAAGGCAGATGACGAGTCAATCGTTTTGCTTGACGAGGTCGGTACCGGAACTGATCCGGAGGAAGGATCGGCAATCGCAACCGGAATGTTGATCACATTACGCGACAATGGCGCAAAAGTACTGGCTACCACGCATCACGGGAGCTTGAAAGTAATCGCAGATCAATTAGAAAAATTTCAGAATGCATCGATGGAGTTTGACGGTGAACATCTTAAACCGACTTATCGTTTTCATCAAGGGATGCCCGGTTCTAGCTACGCATTTGAAGTTGCGAACAGAATCGGTTTCGATGAAAAGTTTCTCGATCTCGCTAAACAATATTTGGATACGGATAAAACTAAGATAGAAGACTTTCTAATTTCGCTCGAGAAAAAATCTAAGGATCTAAAAGAGCAACTGAACAACCTTGAGCGAGAGAACGTCCGGCTGAAAGGTTTGACAAATCTGTATCAAGACAAAATTGAGAAATTAGAAGAACAGAAAAAAACAATTATTGCCGACGCTAAGGTCAAAGCCGAGACTTACCTTAGTGATGTGAACAAGAAAATCGAGAGCGCGATTAAGAACATCCGCGAGTCGCAAGCGAAAAAAGAAGTTATAAAAGAAGAAAAGAAAAAGATCGAAGAAATTAAAAAAGAAAGCGCTGTTGTTTTCAAAAAAGAAAAGAAAATTGCGGAAGAGAAGACGGAGTTCAAAGTCGGCGATTACGTTTCAATTAAAAACACAACTTCTGTTGGAATGGTTTCTGAAATTGAAAAAGAAAAAAACAAAGCGGTGCTCACGGTCGGCACATTGAAAATAAAAACGAAATTAACCGATCTTGTCGGGGCATCAAAATCGGAGTTCCAACAAGTTCAGCGCAAGCCGTTTGAGATTGATCAGAATGAATTGAATTACAGACTTGATATTCGCGGCAAACGCGCCGATGAAGCTGAATTTGAAATCATAAAATTTTTAGACAACGCTTATGTGAGCGGTACGGATCGTGTCGAGATTCTTCACGGTAAAGGTACCGGAGCGCTCAAACAGTTGGTTCATGGAATTCTAAGGAACAATCATTCGGTAAAAAATTATTATTTTGCCGATATAGAATATGGCGGTGACGGAATTACAATTGTTGAATTCAAGTAGGCTGCATGTTAAAAAAAATATTAATTGCCAATCGCGGTGAAATTGCGCACAGGATAATCAAAGCCTGTCGCGAGATGAATATTATACCGGCGGCAATTTATTCCGAAGCCGATAAAAACGCACTGCACGTTCGTCGTTCCGACGAAGCATATCTGATAGGATCGTCTCCCGCAAATGAATCATACCTTAACAAAGAAAAAATCATTCGGCTTGCAAAACAAATCGGCGCAGATGCAATTCATCCCGGCTATGGATTCTTATCCGAGAATTCACAATTCATAAAGATGGTTGAAGATTCCGAAATTACATTCATCGGTCCATCATCTAAATCTGTTGAGATGATGGGCGAGAAAACATCCGCAAGAAGATTGATGAAAGAGCATAACGTTCCGATCGTTCCGGGTACAACGGTGTCAATCAAAAATTCCGAAGAGGGAAAAAAGATTGCGAAAGAAATTGGTTATCCGGTTATGCTCAAAGCTGCGGCGGGCGGCGGCGGCAAAGGAATGCGTAAAATCGAAAATGAATCTGAATTTGTTTCATCGTATGAAAGAGCTAAGAATGAATCGCTGAAAGCATTCGGCAACGATGATGTTTATCTCGAAAAGTTTATCGAGAATCCGAAACATATTGAGGTTCAAATTCTTGCTGACAAATTTGGAAATTACATCCATCTTTTTGAAAGAGAATGTTCTGTTCAAAGACGCCATCAAAAAGTTGTGGAAGAAGCGCCGTCGATCGCAGTTGATGAATCCACCCGGAAGAAAATTACTCAAGCTGCTATCAATGCGGCTAAGGCGTGTAACTATTTCAATGCCGGAACGATTGAATTCTTGATGGATAAGAACAAAAATTTTTATTTCCTCGAGATGAATACACGTCTGCAAGTTGAGCATCCGGTAACCGAGATGATCACCGGAATCGATATTGTTAAACAGCAAATTAAAATTGCGGACAATCAGAAGCTGGCAATTCGGCAAGAAGATTTGAAAATTCACGGGCATGCTGTTGAGTGCAGAATTTACGCCGAAGACGTTGACAATAATTTTGCGCCGTCAACTGGAAAAATAATTCATCATAGACTTACATCGGGACCTGGAATCAGAATAGATCGAGGAATTGATATTATGAGCGACGTTCCTATCTACTACGACCCGATGCTTGCAAAAGTAATTGCGTGGGGAATCGATAGGGAAGAAGCTCTTGTTCGCATGAAGCGTGCCCTCAGCGAATATCAAATAAGCGGAGTGATCACAAACATTCCGGCATTCAACTGGATATTGCATCAAAAAACTTTTCTTGACGGAACGTTCGACATTAATTTTCTTGACAACGAATTCTTGCCGCTGGTTCCGCATAAATGGAAGGATGAATCTGCAAAAGAATACGAGGAAATTGCATCCGTGCTCGGTGCATTTTTGAAAATGCAAGGACAGCAATCGTCGTTTTCTACGAATCATATCTCTCAAAGAAATAGTTGGCGAGAGCAGAACTATGAATGAGTTTGTTGTAACAATAAATAATAACAAACACGTTGTAAAATTTTCGCCGAACGGAGAAGTATCCGTCGGGGAAAAAACAATTCCTTTCGAGGTTACAAAAATTAACGGCAATGCGTACTTACTTAAATTCGGCAACAGAGTATTTGAAATTACTTCGAACAAGATTTCTGGAAATAATTTCGGTTTGCTGATCAACGGTTGGTATTTCGATGCAACAGTTCGAACATCATTACAAGAAACTGTTAATGAGTTACAACAAAACAAGGCGAAAGCGAAACATCATTCCGATGTAAAAGCGCCAATGCCGGGACTAATTTTAAAAATGAAAAAGTTGGTTGGTGAAAGTGTGAATATCGGCGATCCGATTCTTATTCTTGAAGCAATGAAAATGGAAAATGAATTGCGATCCCCATCGAGTGGAACAGTCAAAGAGATATTCTACAAAGAAGGACAAAGTGTCGAGAAAGATGTAACAATCATGACAATAGAATAAGAAATCTTATTTGCTTTTAGAATACAATTAATTATATTCTTTGCAAAAAATCACTAAACAAGAGGAGGTTGTGTGAAGAAATTAGTTACATTATTCTTAGTTTGTGCTTTCCTTGCGGGCAACGCATACGGCAGCGGTTTTCAACTCAATGAGCACGGTGCGCGTGCAATGGCAATGGCTGGCGCATTCACTGGTTTAGCTAACGATCCTTCCGCCATTTATTTTAATCCCGCTGGAATTACTCAGTTGACCGGTACAAATTTTTCGGTTGGCGGAACAATGATTTTACCTTTAGCGACCTACAAGTTTCCGAAACCGTCAAATTCGGAGACAGAAATGATAGGTCAAACATTTGCATTAATTAATTTTTACGTTACTCACCAATTAAGTGATAGAATTTCAGTTGGTTTGAGCGTTAATAATCAGTACGGATTGGGTACTAAATGGGATCCAAACTGGGTTGGAAAATATCTTGCTGTTGAAACTTCCGTTAAGACATTTTTCTTCACACCGGTTATTGCGTTTAAGGTTTCCGATAACTTTTCAATCAGTGCTGGTCCGACAATCGCAATGGGATCTGTAAAGATCGCGCGTAAAGTTCCTAATGCTGTAAATCCATTAGCGCCTGATTTCATGTTAACTATGGACAGCAAGACAGCAACTGCAATCGGATTCACAGCAGGCATTTTGTATAAACCATCAAAGAAATGGCAGTTCGGTTTGAGTTATAGAAGCCAATCGAAATTCAACTTCACCGGAACCGCAACAAGCAATCCGGCGTCGTTTACATTTGTTCACCCTATCTTAAAAGTGCCGATTACGGTTCCTTGGCCAAACGGAAGCATTTCTGCTCCATTAACCACACCTCAAAACGCAACGTTCGGCATTGCTTATTTGCCTAACGATCAGTGGACTGCAACATTCGACTTTCAGTATGTGGGATGGTCATCTTATGATAAATTATCAGTTACCTTCGATAATTATAATCCGGCAAGTCCAACTTTCACAGGGTCAAGCACGCAATCTACGCCAAGAAATTACAAGAACACTTTTATCGTTCGCTTAGGCTTCGAATATAAAGCAACCGATAATTTTGCAGTACGCTTTGGTGCTTTGTATGATCGTAATCCTGTTGAGGATAAATATGTTGAACCGACATTACCGGATGCAGATCGTCTTGGCCTTAATATTGGTTTTGGCGGAAAATTGACTGAACACATGTCTCTTGATATCGCATACATGTTCTTAAGCTTTGCTGAAAGGACTGTGAACAATTCTTATTTTGGCTTTAACGGAACATACTCAAATCAAGCTCACTTGTTTGCTCTGAACTTGAATTACAGTTTATAATTTAAAATCCTTTTAGAGAGGGATGTAGGTGTAACATCCCTCTTTCCATTTTTGTAAAAACTTGAACAACATAAACGTGGAGATTTAATGTATAAAAAAATAATACTGGCACTCCTAATTTCGATATCTGCATCTTCGATTTATGGAAGCGGATTTCAGCTAAACGAGCACGGAGCTCGTGCGATGGCAATGGCTGGAGCTTTTACTGGTTTAGCCAATGATCCATCCGCAATATATTTCAACCCGGCGGGAATTACTCAACTTGATGGGCTGCATTTCTCTGCCGGCGTCACACTGATAGCACCTAAGTCAACATTTAGGGGACCCAGCCCGGCAATTACAGAATATAAAATGAAGGACCAACTCTTCACCCCGATAAACTTTTACGCTACTTACCAAATATCAGAAAAATTTTTTGCGGGCATCAGCGTTAATAATCAATACGGTCTGGCAACCGTGTGGGATGACAATTGGGTAGGCAAAGAACTTGCCGTAAAAACAGACTTGCAAACTTTCTACTTTACTCCTGTGGTTGCGTACAAGCTGTCGGATGATTTTTCTATTAGTGTCGGTTTAATCTTTGCAACAGGAAAAGTTGAGCTTAGCAGATACACCGACTTTTCTCCTTTAACCGGAGAAGCAAAAATTACTTTAAAGGGTACCGGCAATGCATGGGGTTATACAGCAGGACTGCTTTACAAACCGTCAGCAACACTTTCTTTCGGTTTATCGTTGAGAAGCCAAACAAAATTTAATTTCGACGGTACGGCTACATCGGAAGGACCGGCAGCGCTTCAGAAAATGTTGCCGAGCGGCGGAATCTCTTCTTCAATAACCACACCGCTCAACATAACTTTTGGTGTTGCGGTAAAACCAATTCAGAAATTAGTCGTAACGGCAGATTTCCAATATGTCGGCTGGTCAAGCTATGATAAACTCTCGGTTCATTTTAAAGATGTAAATCTTCATGACCAATCTTCTGTGCGAGACTACCAGAATTCATTCATCTTCCGTCTCGGCGGCGAATATCATCTATTCGACAATCTTAATGTTAGGGCAGGATTGTTATATGATAAAAATCCGGTTAAAGACGAAATGCTAGACCCAACCTTACCGGACGCTAACCGGCTTGGATTAAATATCGGTTTCGGATACAACTTGAGCGAAAACGTTTCGGTGGACTTAGCATATTTCTTCCTTCGCTTCAGCGAAAGAACAATTACTAATTCACAGATTAGTTATACAAAAGGATTTGCACCGTTCAACGGAACGTATAATTCAGTTGCAAATCTATTCGGCTTAAACATTTCATATAAATTATAGTGGAGTTGCGAGATGATAAAAAACATTTTTAGAATTATAACACTTTCCGTCGTCCTCGGCGTATTCGTTTTCTCGGGATGCGAGGATAGAAGCAACCTTACTGCACCAACTCCGCCTACTACGGGAAATGTTTCGCTTTCCAGTTTTGTTACGCTTGGGAACAGTTTAACTGCGGGTTATCAGTCAGGTTCACTTTTCCAAAGTGCGCAGCAGTATTCATTTGGAAATCAAATTGCTATGACTACGGGTGCTAAATTTGATCAACCGTTGTGCAGCGATCCCGGACTTGGGACAAGAATTGAAGTCGCTTCGGTTTCTCCTTTTGCGTTGAAATACAATACCGCGCAAGGTCAACCGATTAACATAAATCTCCCGACACCATACAATAATTTAGGTGTACCGGGCGCTTTTGTTTATGATATTTTGAATACAACGGCAACTGCAAATAGTTACACAGCACAGGTTGGTGTGATGAATCCGCTCTTCGATGTTATACTTAGAGGCAAAGGTTCAGAGTTTCAACAAGCAAAAGCCAAGAAGCCAACGCTTGTAAGCTGCTGGATAGGCGCTAACGATGTGTTGGGTTATGCAACCTCTGGCGGAACGAACCCGATTACAGACCCTTTGATATTTGGATATTTGTACGGAAAGTTAGCGGATAGCTTGGCATCTTTGAACACAAAAGTTGTTGTCGCTACAATTCCTGCTGTAACAGCAATACCATATTTTACAACTATTCCGGCTGCACTGAAAGATCCAGCAAGCGGAGCTATCATTACATTGTACGGACAGACAACTACCGGTGTTCGTGCTCTTGTGCCGGGGCAAGATCTATTAACCCTAACCGCATCAACCGTTCTCTTGAGTTCAAGCGGCGCTCCAACTGGTGTAGGACTTTCGCCAAACAATCCGATTCCGAACAAATACGTTTTAGATAAAGATGAAGTTGCAAAGGTTGCAAGTACAGTCTCTGCTTACAATCAAGTTATTGCTGGTGCCGCTGCGGCTAAAGGATTTGCTTTAGTTGATGTATATACAATCTTCAACGGTATTGCCGCTAACGGAATTACAGTTGACGGATTACATCTTACAACAGCATTTGGTACCGGCGGACTCTTTAGTTTGGATGGAGTTCATCCGACCAGCGCCGGTTACGGTGTTGTTGCAAATGCATTCATTCAGGCCATTAACGCAAAGTTTGGTGGTACTATTCCCGCAATAAATGTATCCACGATTCCAGGCAGTATTGTTCTTGCAAAAGGCTATAAAATGAGCAAGTACGGAGTACCGATAATTCCTCCGGGTACTTTGGATCATGTTTTGTTTTAGTAAATTAGAGGGTGTCTCAAAAGTACTTGTTTATTCAAAAATAGAACACTGATTACGCAGATTAAACTGATTTTCGCTGATTTATTTTTTGAATAATTACTTTTGTGACAGCCTCTTTTTAATTTTAGAAGGACTAAGATGAAAATGAAAAAGTATTTTGCCTTAGCAATTTCACTTCTTTTGTTTGCATGTTCATCATCGGAACAAACTACTCAAGAAAACCAGAAAAAAGAACCGCAAGTTTATGTCTTCGACGATGTTAGTAAAGTAGATACAACCAAAACCGACACCACAAAAGTTGAGACCAAAGAGGTTCAACTACCGGTTCAAGAAGAGCAAAAGACGGAAGTGCAACCAACTCCAGAGATTATAGAAAAATTTATTGTGCAGGTCGGAGCGTATTCAACAAAAGAAAAGGCGCAAGCTTTTGTGAACGAGAATCAAGCTAAGATTCAACAAAAGATGGAGATATCATTCAGCGAAAAGGTGCAACTCTTTGTTGTTCAACTTCCGCCGTTTCCAAAATATGAAGATGCTGAAAAGGTCAAAGATAATATTCGCCAGATGCCGGCGTTTAAGGACGCGTTTATTGTAACAGTTGAAGAAACTAAATGAATCTGTCGTATCAATATCTGCTAACTACTTTACGCTCTGGTGTTGGTTTATTATCTCTATTTATAATAAATTTAAGTCAAGAAATGATTCATTAACTATAGGAGGGGACGCGTGGCGTTTTCACTAAACAAAATAATGTTGATCGGTAATCTTGGTAACGATGCCGAAAACAGATTTACAACAAACAATCTTTCTGTAACTACTTTTTCTTTGGCAACTTCCCGAAGTTACAAAGGCAAGGACGGTAATTGGGTAAACGAGACAACCTGGCATAACGTAGTTTCGTACAACCTTCCGGACTTCTTTAAAGATGCTTTGAAAAAAGGGAAGAAATTCTACATCGAAGGCAGGCTTTCAAAAAGAGATTACACGGATAAAGAGGGAATTAAGCGTTACATGACGGAAGTGATTTCCGAGAAATTGATTCCTCTTGAAGGCAGAGAATCGGGCGGCGGCGAATATCATGCTGAGAAAACCAGTTATGAATCGCCTGTGACAGATAATGCACCCGCAGAGGATGACGATCTTCCGTTTTAATTGGTATGTTGAACAAGCTAGGATAAAAATTTAGTTGGAATTTGATTGGTCTGTTAAACTGCTTTTCTTGGTAATCTGTTTTCTTTTATCCGCATTTTTTTCCGGCTCCGAAGTAGCTCTTTTTTCTTTTGACAAGAAAAAATTAAAGGAATTCAAAAAGGAACACAGAATTGTCGGGGGATACATACAACTTCTTCTCGATAATCCGAGAAGATTATTAGTTACTATTCTTTTAGGCAATACGGTTGTTAATGTTGCCGCTTCTATTATCGCGGTTTTGATTGCTCTTGAAGCCGCACGAGTGCTGAACATTTCGAAAGAAATTGTTCTTCTTGTCCAAATCGTTTTGCTAACCATATTACTGTTGCTCATCGGCGAAATGACGCCTAAACTTTTAGCAAATAAACATCCCAAGCAATTTGCAAATGTAGTTGCTATACCATTGTACTGGATCGGGATTTTACTTTATCCCATTTCAAAAATACTTACTGACTTGTTGAAGGTGCTCACTTCCAAAATTGATTTTGATAAATCGAGAACCGCATTGCACGGGGCGGAGATTAAAGAGCTGGCTGATCTTGGCATCGAGAAAGGAACCATTGAAGAGGAAGAACATGAACTGATTCACGGAATCGTATCATTTAAGACGGTTACCGCGCGCGAGGTTATGACGCCGCGTGTTGATATAGTTGCGGTTTCTACAGAATCAAATTTCGATGAACTCATAAACGTTATAAATGAAACGGGACACAGCAGAATTCCGCTTTATGAAGAAAGTTTGGACAGAATTCTTGGAATAATTTATTCGAAAGATCTGCTGCCGTATCTTAAAACGCTTGACCTTCGGAAGAACCTTTCGCTAAAAAGCATTGCAAGAGAAGCTCTTTTTATTCCCGAAACAAAAATGATAAATGAACTCTTGCATGAATTTCAAGAACGGAACATGCATGTGGGAATCGTTGTGGATGAATACGGCGGCACCGCCGGCTTAATTTCACTCGAAGACATTCTCGAGGAAATTGTCGGAGAAATCCGTGACGAGTTCGACAAAGAGGAAACCGAAATCACAAAGTTGAACGAGAAAAGTTTTATCGTCCTCGGGAAAGTTCCTGTTGATCAGTTGAACGAATTGCTCGGAGAAAATTTCTCATCCGAGAACGACGATTACGACACCGTCGGAGGATTTATATTCAATCAAGCCGGAAAGATTCCTAAGCAAGGATTTCATTTTACGTACAATAGCCATAAATTTACCGTAAAGGAAGTCAGCAACAACCGCGTGAACAAAGTCTTAATCGAAAAATTGGAACGCGAACAAGAATGAAAAAAGGCTGCTTTGTAACTGCGATAGTTCTTTTTACACTGATAGTTGGCGTCGTTGTTTATCTTGTTAAGTACAAAAAAGATTCTTTCAAAGAATTGGCGAAAGAAAAAATCATAAATGCCGGCTTAAGTGAATTTCACAGCGGAATGGACAGCGTGAAAGCTTCCATCTATAAAGATTCATTAAGAACCGATATTGAAAAGTTTGTTGGGATTACTAAAAATTTGCCTTTCGATAAAGCGATAGAAGAAGTCCAAGATGTTTTTGGCGAAGCAAGGTCGATTATGAAAGATATGGAAATTGATTCGGCAGATTACAACCATTTCAAATTAATCATAGCAAGATATGAGAGACCAAAGAAAAACTGATATCAAAGTTGGAATCACGGTTATTGCCGGACTGTTTATTTTTTTATGGATACTCGGCTGGGCGAAGAATATAACCGTTAACGCAAATCGTAAAGAAATTTCTGTTGAGTTCGGTTCCGTTGCGGGACTCAGCGTAGGCGACCCGGTTATGATTAACGGCGTGCGCAAAGGTTATGTTGACGATATAAAACTCAGCGGCAACGCGGTAACAACAAAACTGAACTTGGACGGCGACATAACGCTCAAAGAAAATGCAAAGTTTTCCGTGATGATGCTTGATCTGATGGGCGGCAAAAAAGTTGAAATCTATCCCGGCGATTCTGCTAATGCAATGGACTACAGCAAAATGCAGCGCGGCGAGTTTGTCGGCGACGTAGCAACATCGATGGCGCTGCTTGGCAGCGTGCAGAACGATTTGGTTGATGTGATCAAACAAGTAAAAGTTTCATTGAATGCTGTCAATCAAACTTTGACCGATCAAAAATTTAATAAGGATTTGAAAACATCCGTCGCAAATTTATCCGAAGTTACGGAAAACTTGAACTTGCTTTTGAAAAACAACAGCGCCGAAATTAACCGGATATTGAAAAGCGGAAACGAGCTGACAAAAAATATTAACGACTTTATTAAAACCAACCGCGACACTATCTCCGCAACGATTTCATCCATTCATGATGTTCTCAAGACATCGAAAGAACTGCTGACAAAAGTTAACACATTTATGGATGAGACTAATAAAAGCCGGAACAATCTCGGCAAAGTTCTAAATGATCCCGATCTTATGAATGACCTGAAAGCTGTGATCGGTCAAGTTAAAGATCTTACTAAAATTCTTGTTGAGCAGTTGAAATCGAAAGGTGTTGAGGTTAACGCGCACATTTTTTAGCCGGCACACACATGGTACTTGGAATCGGAATAGATATAATTGAAATCCACCGCATCAAAGAAAGCGTGGATAAATTCGGCGAAAGCTTCCTAAGAAAAATTTACACCCAACTTGAAATTGATTATTCACTCTCACGTAAGAATAAGTATCAGCATCTTGCCGCACGTTTCGCAGCTAAAGAAGCAATTTACAAAGCGCTTTCATCGGATACAGACAAAGTTTACAGCTGGCAAGACATCGAAATATTTAACGAAGTGAACGGTCTGCCGAAAGTAAAATTCTACGGCGAACTGAAAGATTACCTCAACGACGACAAAGAAATAAAAATCTCCATGAGCCATTCCGATAACTACGTTACTTGTGTAGCGATTGTTTATTCTACAAAGGGGTTATGACCGCCGCATTTATTTACAATTTATTGGAACAAATCAAATACTGCTCTTCCAATTTTTCTTTCTTTTAGGCACTTTTATTTATGAGGCGAATCTAAAAAGGTCATTTTCAAGTTTTTCTGCTGCTAATTTATACCGGAATCGTAACTTTTGGGCAACTGAAATACCTTTTTAGAGTAGACTCATTTATTACTATTTCTTTTTGACATTATTTCCGATACATACTCCGAACGTGATGCAGCATCTAACGGCAACGAATGTATTTTACACCAGACTAAAAAATCTTCCGATTTTATTAATACTTTTGTTCCAATAATCCCGGTTGCTTTCATCTCAAATAGAGTTTTTTGTGCCATTTTTTCCCATTGTTCAAATGAAGCTTCCAGTCTTTCACTATCAATGGATATTTGTTTCATCTTTTCCCATTCTTCTTTTGAATACCAAACAATCCCAATATTACTATGCTGATTATGTAGTTTCATAGCCCAGAATCCTTTTTTTCTAGCAAGGCTTCAAAAAGAACGGAAAATTTTTTATCCATTAAATGTTGCACAATAATGAAAAATGAATGTAAAAGTAAAACTAAAGGGATGACAAACATTAAAGCATAAAACCAACTGAATGTTTGAGTTGGTGCTTTTTCAAAAGGCAAACTATACAATCGTGCTAGCCAGATTATAGCAACAAACAATTCAGACCAGACGCCAAAATTACTAAAATTAGAACGCTTACTTTTAATTTTTTCTAATTCTTTAACTAATAATACAGTTGTTTCTGGTTTCATAGAATTACCTTTAATAATATTACTTGTAAAAAATCTTAAGTGCCTAACTGCGCGGCTTTTCACCCAGCTTGTCCCGCGGTTTTATTGCGGGGAACAGCGATGTCGAATAGAAGCACAAACATTAATGATTTAAAATATTTTGTTTAGTAGAACAAAGCCAAACAAGTTAGCTGAAAGGGAACACCAAACATTAAGTCTATAAAAATGCCAAATCCGAAAACGCTTTTGGCTAGAGGCATATGTAGCTAGCGTTTATTAAATGAATCCTTATAAATACAGAGGAAATCCTCTACCTCGTATGGCAATAATTTTTGTAACTCCATTGGAATTTCATGCTTTAATAAATATTTCTTTTTAAAAGGCAGGTTCATTTTTTGTGCACCAGTTCTAGTGCCACTATGTAAATAAATATACTCTGGGAATAATCTTAAATATGAACCGAGTTTAAGAGTTGTATCATAATAATATAATTCACCAACTCCTTTAATAGGTAATAATAAATCAGTAACTATTTCAAAAAGTGAATGAAAATCATTTACTTTTTTTAATTTTGTTATGTTTTGAAATAGTATATCTCTGCTATTAATTAGTGCTTGTTTTTTTAGTCTTCGCTGATGCGCAAATCGTTTACCATTTAAATCGATTGCTAATGCAACATATTCCATCACATCGTCTAGGCTATTGAAACTTTGTATTTTTCTAAAGACAAGATGATGATAACGACGATACTTAGAAATGTAGTCATTAACCAAAACAGAATAATTGCAATTTTTTAGTGAAACCTTTTTTGAACAAGAACTCATTGATTTGTTTTATCCTTGAATATCCTTGTTAAAAAACCTCTAAACTTTTCTTCATCAACTTCCCTCTCTTCATTGACTACTTTTTCTTTGTCTTTTTCATCAAATACAATCCCACAGAATGTGCAAATAGCATCGTCTTTTTTTACATAACTTTGACAATTATCACAATAAAACAATTCCACTTTACAATAAGGACAGTTATCAAGATTTGGAGATATGGTCTTGTCACAATGGATGCAAATATATTTTTGAGCTATCTTCTTTATGTGATTTTCTGGTAAGTCACGCCCACAAAAACGACATACTTTTGCTGTTTCTTTAATGAATTCCGAACAATAAGGACATTCAATTCTTCTCTCATTCTCACTGGAACTAGTATTTTTATTCTCAAGAACCACATTTGGAGAGCCATCTCCGATGAATAGTAATATTCCTCCTAATAATATCATTGGTATTCCGAATACGGCACCAATGACTGTCATGGTTCCAAGTATTCCAAGAATTACTAGTAAAAGGCCGATCGCTTTTCTCATAAATGGAACCAATAGACACAAAAGAAACAATATTAATGCAATTATCAAATATTCCATGTTGACCTTAGCAAGCTAATGTTTAACCCGCCAGAAGATACCATGGCGGTTATTGTTTAACTACCATAAAAAATTTTCATCTTTTTCAATTTTCCAAGCTTTATGCTTGATTACATTCCTTACTATAAATTCAAACACCTAATCGACCATCCTGAGCAATCATCTCGCTTAATCTCCGGAACGTCACGCTTACTCTCCGAAGCATTGGATTCAGTCTCCCGAGCACCTCATCGACTCTTCGAACCATCGCGACAGCTCTCCAAAGCGTCAAAATGGCTCTCCCGACCATCGTTTCGACTCTCCGTTGGACCGCGGAGACACTCCGGCAGTATGAGTGTTATTCAGCAGTGTGCCGGTTCTAATCTTCCTTCTTCTTAAACGCTCTGACTAATCTCACAACATCAACCAGCGCAATGAAAAGGAGAACGAAGCCGAAGTAGTATTTCCAAGTCCCCATCTCTTCCGGCGAGATGAAGACGGTGTAGAGCAATCCGAGAATCACGAACACAACGATTCGAAATATTATCCACGATTTATTTTTCATAAGAACCCCGCTAATGTTTTCGTAACAGAGAAGGCAGGTAAGATGATGCGGAAACAACAATCACAACTAAAATTTATTCGCATCCTCTTTCTTCAAATAACTTGAAGCATTTTAATTAAAAGGATTTCATTAATCAAGAAGAAATTTAAGTTGCAAATTGTTCCGGATTGCCTCAAAAAAAAACTAACCGTAGATGATAGAAAAAATAGTCATTGCCTCAAAAGTAAATCTTACCATGGGAAAGTGAAAACAGCTAATCTAAACTGGTAAATGTCTTATCTAAGGTCACT
>JAMCSN010000355.1 GCA_023381535.1 Bacteroidota bacterium | reverse complement strand
GTATAACTCCGGTTACGATAAACAATGATGTGAAATTGGAAACATACGGTTCGGTTTCGCGCGAAATTTTATTTTTCTTAATCAGGTAATCCAAAAAATATGGGATCACTATAGATTTAAAAATAATCGTTTCCAGCAAAAGCAAAATCAAGTTGACGGTATTAATTTCGTTAAGACGAATAAAAAAGACGCCGAACAAAAGCATACCCTGTAACGCGATTACCTTTATGAACGTTCTTAATCTAATTGCCGTAGCACAGACGAACAGAGTCATTATAAAAATTATAAGTAAGATATTTATCATGGTGCTATAAAAGTTATTAGCTGAATTTCCCTATCAAAATCATCACGCCGATGTATATCAATGCCGCCACCGACGAAAGAGCAAAAATAAATTGCGGATTCTGGTTCATTCTAAATCGCGCGATAAACGATTCAATCGTTCCGATAAGTACGGCATACAAATATTGAATTCCAAAAAAGATAATTACGTTTAAGTACAATGGGAAAAGCGACGTGAAAAATAAATTTGCAATTAACGCGCCGTACACCGCAAACTTGAGACAACCCGCATAGAGAATTAATCCCAAGTCAAATCCGCTGTTATCGAGAATCGTTACTTCGTGAATCATAGTCAATTCAAGATGAGTCTTCGGATCATCAACCGGCATTCTGCTGTTTTCAATTATGCCGAGCATGAAAAAAATAGTTGCTGCTAGAATTCCGATTGAATAAGAGATAAAAGACGTGACCGAGAATGTGTAATGGATGGCATTAAAAATTTGATAGAACGAAGAATATCCGGTTAGCAATCCTAATGAACCGAGAAGAATGAAAAATGCCGGTTCAGCAAGCATCGAAAATAATGCTTCGCGGCTTGCGCCCATTCCTTCAAAGCTGCTGCCCGTATCAAGTGCCGAGATGATGTTGAAGAATTTTCCAAGACCTAAAAGATATGCGAACAAAATGAAGTCGCCGTTGAATGAGAGAAACGCTTTTTCCTGTCCGAACGGAACGAACAATGCCGCGACAATTACCGTGCTTAAATAAACTGACGGTGCAATTCTAAAGATAAAGCTGCTCGTCGCGCTGTAGACCGATCCTTTTTTTATTAACCGGATTATATCTTTGATCGGTTGAAAAATACCGGGACCTTTTCTGCCGGAAAAATTACTTACCGCGCGATTGATCCAACCGACGAAAAACGCACTGACAATTAATATTAGTATAAAACTTACCATACCGGTTCCGTCAAAACATCTTATAAAACTCTGAAAACAATTTCAGAAAAGATTCTCCATACGCGTACAAAATTATTAGAATAATAAAAATCAGTCCGTAAAGAATGTAGTATTGAATTTTTCCGTTCTGCAGAAAATCAAAACGGTATAACAATTTCTTAATCAGCTTCACGTTCTTATCTATAACGTAATATTCAATTTTGTCGTATGTGCTCGATTCGTATTTCTGAGGTGAAGGAAAAACATCTTGTATCACCACATCGCTCTTTTTGATACTTAGGATCGGTTCAATAAGATGAACATAATTTTTTACAAAAGAGCTTGCCGTGTACTGCATTCTTTCATTCGGAGCCACGTAACCGCAGCCCCACGTCGGTTCAACGCTGATTATCTTTTTCTTCTCGCTCCACTTTTTTACCGAATATAAAATGAAAACCAAAAGCAGCACCAGTCCACCGGCTAATCCAATATTGGCAAGAATATTTATTTGGTTAAAATAAATTGAATAACTCGAAGTATTAATTGTCGGGACGAACAAAGAAATTGTTTGCCGAAGAGACATCAAAAAGAATTGCGGAAAAATTCCTATCCCGATTATCATTGCGGCAATTAAATATTGCGGGAAAATCATTTTGTCGGAAACTTCGTGAGGTTCGACTTCATACTTGCTTCTTTCTGTACCCAAGAAAACCGTTCCGAACACTTTGGTAAAACATAGAATTGCCAATCCACCAATCAAAACGAGCGAGACAATTGCGGACAGCATGAAAAGTGATAAAGAAAAATTAAATGACTTCAACCCGCTGAACAATCCGGAATAAATTAAGAACTCGGATATGAATCCGTTAAAAGGCGGAAGTCCGCAAATTGCAACTGCCGCAATAAGAAACAACGCGGTGGTCTTCGGCATTCGTTTTACCAAGCCGCCAAGCTTTTCAATATTCAATGTGTGTGTTTGCTGGTAAACGCTTCCCGCGCCATAGAACAAAAGAGATTTAAATAGCGAGTGATTCAAAATGTGCAGTAATCCTCCGGCAAAGCCCGTGATAGCAAGAAAATCATTTTTCAATCCTAAACCTAAAGTACCGAGTCCAATTCCGATACCGATGATTCCGATATTTTCAATGCTGTGATACGCCAGCAACTTTTTCAAATTGTGCTGAACGATTGCAAGCATTACGCCGTATAAACCGGAGAACATTGAAACAATTAAAATGATAACACCGATAACGACAAAATCGCTTTTCAATAAAAGGATAACTCGAAGAATTCCATAGATGCCAAGTTTGATAATCACGCCGGACATCATTCCTGAAATGTGTGACGGCGCCGAAGGATGTGCGTAAGGGAGCCATGTGTGAAACGGTATAAACCCCGCCTTAAAACCGAACCCAATAAATATTAAAACAAAAAACGTTACGCTAAGCGCGGACGGAACTTGCTGCGAAAATATTTGGATGGCATTAAAATCTTTTGAGCCGGTGGCGGTGATGACCCAAATGTATGCAACGGTTAAAAACAGAACACCAATATGTGACTGAATTAAATAATTTATTCCGGCTCTAATTGTTTCTTTATTCCAATATTCAAAGATTACTAACAAGAATGAAGATATCGCCATAATTTCCCACACGATCAGAAATGCTAAGAAATTCTGAACGATGCAGACAAATAACATTGAAAGATGAAATACTACGATCAACGAAAGGTGAAGGACTGTATTGTTAACTTTGTCTTTGTAATGCTCAAGATATTTTACGCCGTAAAGCACACCGGTTAGAACAGTAAAATTGATTATCAAAATCATCCATGCCGAAAGTGCGTCTATTCTTAAAGGGATGTCGCCCAAAATGAAATTACCGGCAACAATGATTTCCTGTTCTTGGCCAACAAGCGCTTTTACGGCAAAGTACGACGAGACTATTACAATTAGGAAGGTTACTGCAACTATACTACGTGAAAATAATTTTGCCATTTTTCTAATCGTGTTGTCCTGGCTTAGAGATAGCACATGTTCTTAAGAAGACGCTGCAGAAAATCTTTTGAATAATTTTCCGCAAATATAAACAAAATGGAACAATTGAGGGAATATAGCGCTAATCTGTGTGTGTTTATTTAAGGAGAAACTTCATGCGCTTTAGCATTTCTGTTTTCTGTTCCAATAAAATATTTTTTATTGAACCACAATGCTACGTTGACCAAACTAATCAGCACAGGTACTTCTACAAGCGGACCGATTACAGCTGCAAATGCTTCATAGGAATTTATCTCCTGCAGAATTGAAGCATCCTAATTGAACTAGCATATTAAAGATATTTCTTGGAGGGGCTTTATCATTGACACACAGATAAAAGCTACTCTTGCCATTTTAACCACAGCGAAAATCGAATCCTTTCCGCTTTTGTTTAATCTCATAAAACTTATACATATCTAATTGAATTATAACCGTTGATAATCCCGTTTTTAGATAAAACTATTTGCCAAAGTTGATTGCGTCTTGCCCTAAATGAACCTGCGCTTGAAAGCAAAAAGTATTTCCACATTCTATAGAAACGTTCGTTATACAGATCTTTAATTTTATTCCAACTATCCTTGAAATTATCATACCACGCTATTAATGTTTTGTCATAATCAACACCGAAGTTGTGCAGATCTTCAATTACAAAAAAATCTTCTGCTGCATTACTTAATTGAGCCATCGATGGTAGCACCCCATTCGGGAAAATATATTTGTGTGTCCACGGATCAACAGACTTTACAGATTTAATATTTCCGATTGTATGAAGAAGAAACAAACCAGCGTCTTTCAAACATCTACTTGCGACCTCAAAATACGTTCTATAATTCTTATAACCGACGTGTTCAATCATTCCAACACTTATTATTCTATCAAACTTTTCATTCATATCACGATAATCCATTAGCCGAAACTCAACAGGGAGACCTTCGCATAACTTTTTGCCAAATTCTACTTGCTCTTTTGAAACTGTAATCCCAACTGTTTCAACATTATATCTCTCAGCGGCGTATTTACCAAATGCACCCCAGCCACAGCCGATATCTAAGACTTTCATTCCCGGTTTGAGATAAAGTTTTTTACAAATTAACTCAAGTTTGTTTTCTTGTGCTTGATCCAATGAATTTGAATTTCTCCAAAAAGCACAGCTGTAATTCATTCTTTTATCAAGCATATTTTGAAAAAGATCATTCCCTAAGTCGTAGTGCTTTTCGCCAATAATGAATGCTCTCCGCTTCGATTGCAAATTGAAAACTCTTGTAGTAAAAAGTTTCAAAAGAATGGTAACCTTACGTTGGATTTTTTCATCGAGTTTAGTTCTTAAGATTTTGTAAATCAGTTCATCTACTTTTTCTGCATCCCACCAGCCGTCCATATACGATTCACCAAGACCAAGTTCACCTTCCGTAATTACTCTTCTGTAAAATTCTTTATTGTGAACTTGAATGTCCCATGGATTGTTGCCGTTTATTTTCACTTCGGCGAGAGATAAAATGTCTTCGGCGAGTTTTTGATAACGCAAGCTCATAACTACTCCTTTGTAAAAGTTACAAATTATTACGAGCCTTTTTTACAGATAACAATTGCAAAACATTATGCAAATCAAAACTAAGAATTTCTTTTTTAAGTTGCTTCACTTTCAACCGAAGCAAAGTATTTTTTATTGAACCACAATGCTACGTTGACCAAACTAATCAGCACAGGTACTTCTACAAGCGGACCGATTACAGCTGCAAATGCTTCGCCGGAATTAATTCCGAACACAGCTATAGCGACAGCAATCGCAAGTTCGAAATTGTTGCTCGCTGCCGTGAATGATAGCGTTGCAGTCTTTGAATACCCTGCCCCGATTTTCTTTCCCAAATAAAACGAAACCAAAAACATGAGTATAAAATAGATGACTAGCGGAATTGCGATGCGAATTACATCGAGCGGGATTTTAACAATGTATTCGCCTTTTAACGAGAACATTACGACGATTGTAAACAGCAGTGCAATCAAAGTTATCGGCGAGATTTTCGGAATGAATTTCTGTTCGTACCATTGCTTGCTTTTTAATTTCAGCAAAACAAACCGGGTTATCATTCCAGCCAGGAAAGGAATTCCAAGATAAATGAAAACACTCTGTGCAATTTGTCCGATGGTTATATCAACTGCAAAAGTTTTTAATCCAAGCCATGACGGAAACACTGTTAAAAAAACGTAGGCATAAACTGAAAAGAAGAGCACTTGAAAAATTGAATTGAACGCTACAAGTCCGGCAGCGTATTCGGTGTCGCCTTTCGCGAGTTCGTTCCAAACAATTACCATTGCAATACATCGCGCGAGTCCGATCATGATTAAACCCGCCATGTATTCCGGGTAGCCATGCAGAAAAATAATTGCGAGAAAGAACATTAGGAACGGGCCAATCAGCCAGTTTTGAACAAGTGAGAGCGAGAGAATTTTTACATTTTTAAAAACATCGCCGAGTTCTTCGTACTTAACTTTTGCCAGCGGCGGATACATCATCAATATTAAACCGATAGCAATCGGCATGTTTGTCGTTCCAGATTGAAATGAATTCCAGAAATCAACGATGCCGGGGAACAAATAGCCGGAGAAAACCCCGACAAACATTGCGAGAAAAATCCAAAGTGTTAAGTAGCGATCTAAGAATGAGAGCTTTCTCGTTATCTTTTCCATAGTTCCTCTATAAATTATTACAGAATTCCTTGAACCTTTCTTTTATTTCATCTCTAACTTTTCTAAACACGGCAATAATTTCTTCTTCCGTTCCGGTCGCATCAGCCGGGTCTTCAAAACCAATGTGGAGCCGATGTTTAACCTTTCCGGTGAACACCGGGCATGTTTCTTTGGCATTGTCACAGACGGTAATCACGTAGTCAAACGATTGGTCTAAGAACCGGTCAACATTTTTCGGAACATTTTGAGAAATATCAATTCCTACTTCTTTCATAACTCGAATTGCTTTCGAATGAACACGCGAAGACGGATTGGTTCCCGCAGAATAAACTTCGAGTTTATCATCAAATGATTTTAACAATCCTTCAGCCATTTGGCTTCGGCATGAATTGCCGGTACAGAGAATTAGTATCTTCATTTTTAATTTTTATCTGCTGTTACTGTGATACTGAAAATACCAACGTGACTTTTCTTAAGAGCCGCAATTCCATCTTCTCCCAAATATTCTTTAAGAACTTCATCCGGCAATTCAATTGTTTTTGTTTTTTTGATTTCGATATTCTTGAATCCGGCGTTTTTTATGATTTGCAAATATTTTTCCTGCTGAACCGCTCCGGCAACGCAGCCGGCGTACATCTCGGCAGATTTTTTTAGGTTCTCTGGTAATTCACCTTTGATGACGATATCCGAGACACAAAAATGACCGCCGTTTTTAATTATTCTATAAATTTCGGCAAATGCTTTTTCTTTATTCGGAACAAGATTTAATACGCAGTTGCTGACCACTACATCTGCAACAGAATTTTCAAGCGGCATATTTTCAATTTCGCCCAACCGGAATTCTACATTTTTGTATCCGAGCTTTTGATTATTCAGGTTCGCCTTGTCAATCATTTCCTGAGTCATATCAATTCCGATTACTCTTCCCGAATCCCCGACAATTGCTCGCGCAACAAAAACATCGTTGCCGGCACCGGAGCCGAGATCAACAACTGCGTCTCCTTTTTTTATTCCGGCGTATTGAGTTGGCAGCCCGCAGCCAAGGCCAAGGTCGGCATCTGCAACGTAACCGTTTAGATCCGTGTATTCATCCTGCATAACGGTGTATCCCACAATTTTATTTTCAGCGGGATTGCAGCATGATGTTGGTCCACAGCACGTACTAGCATGTTTAGCTATCTGTCCATATTTCTCTTTAATCATTTCCTTTATTTCTTTTTCGTTTTGCATGATCTATTACACTCCTTATTTATTTCGTTAAAATAATTTTGAAACTTTTCGAAGATTTTTTGAATTGAATCCGTATTTATGCAATAACAAGTCTTCGGTCCTTCAATTTCTCCTTGCACTAGATTGACGCGTTTTAGTTCTTTCAAATGCTGGGATACCGTTGCCTGTGCTAGAGGAAGAAGATCTACAATTTCTCCGCACATGCAAACATTCATTTGCGAAAGAATTCTTAAAATTTTTAGTCGTGCCGGATGTGATAATGCTTTTGCAACTTCAGCAATATCAATTTCGTCTTTATCGAATAGATGCCTTTTATGCTCAGCCATAGCGTTCCTTAATCGTTCATCGCAAATATACGATGAATAAGACGGCACGCGCAAGCAAAAAGTTTCAAGTTAAGCTGCGGTGTGAAAAATACTTGGTGAAAATCTAATTTAATTTATAATTTTCATTAGAGACTGGGTTTAATAGACCAAGGCGACGGACTTAGATGGACGCCGCCGTCTCTGTTTTTTATTGTATAGAATTCAATTGACGCAAACCAAAACTACAAAGGGTGAAATTATGAATTCATTAAGATTTTATTTTCTGATGTTGTTTGTTCCTTTTCTAATCCTAACGGCACAGAAAAAAGATGATGCAAAAAAAGAAAAAGATCCGCTTGCAAGCGGCACCTTCAGCGGATTAAAATTTAGAAGTATCGGACCGGCATTTACGTCGGGACGAATTGCAGACTTTGCGGTCAACCCAAACAATCAAAGCGAATATTACGTAGCAACTGCAAGCGGCGGTTTGTGGAAGACAATTAATTCAGGTACAACATGGACGCCGTTAGCCGATTCCGTTCAAGCGTATGCGATGGGCTGTGTTGTAATCGATCCGACGAATTCAAATGTTGTCTGGCTTGGAACCGGAGAGAACAATCATCAACGCGCGCTGGGTTGGGGAACCGGTGTTTATAAATCTGAAGACGGCGGCCAAAATTGGAAATTCATGGGACTGAAAGACTCCCGGCAAATCGGCGACATTGTTGTTGATCCTAAAAATCCCAACACTGTTTATGTTGCGGCTGAGGGCTCTGTTTGGGGACCTGGCGGCGAACGCGGACTATACAAAACAATCGACGGCGGAAAAACTTGGAACAAAGTTTTAAACATCAGCGAGAACACCGGTGTTAATAATGTTGTGATGGATCCGCGCGATTCAAATCTTCTCTACGCGACTTCCGAACAAAGACGAAGACACACTTATACAAAAATCGGCGGCGGACCGGAGACCGCAGTTTATAAAACAACAGACGGCGGCACTACGTGGGAAAAAATTATTAAAGGTTTGCCAAAGTCCGACATGGGCGGAACCGGAATAGCAATCTCTCCAGTCAACCCGGATGTTGTTTACTTGATTGTTGAAGCGGCAGAAGGCGGCGGATTTTTCCGTTCAACAAATCGCGGTGCAACATGGGAAAAGATGAGCGATCACTTTGCACAAGGTCAGTACTACAATGAAATTTATTGCGATCCGAAAGATGTGAACAAAGTTTATTCCGTTGAAACAAGGACTCAAGTTACCGAGGACGGCGGTAAGACGTGGAAGGCTTTCGGCAATAACCAGCGGCATGTCGATGATCACGCTTTGTGGATCGATCCTAAAGACACGGAACATATATTGATAGGCGGGGACGGCGGTGTTTACGAAACATTCGACAGCGGAAAGAATTTTCTTTACAAATGCAATTTGCCCGTTACTCAATTCTACCGCGTGAACACAGATAACGAACTTCCCTTCTATAATATATACGGCGGAACACAGGACAATAACAGTTTCGGCGGGCCATCGCAAACGATTAGTTCCGACGGAATTGTAAATTCCGATTGGACTGTAACACAAGGCGGCGATGGATTCTGGACCGCAATCGATCCGACTAATCCAGACATAATTTATGCAGAAGCTCAGTACGGAAACGCAGTTCGTTACGACCGCAAAAGCGGCGAATCGATAGATATTCGTCCCGAACCGGCAGAAGGCGAAAAAACTTTTAAATGGTACTGGGATGCGCCGTTGCTTATCAGTCCGCATTCACCAACACGTTTGTATTGCGCTGCAGAAAGAGTTTTCAGAAGCGACGACCGTGGTGATTCGTGGACAGAAATCAGCGGCGATCTAACAACTCAAACAGACCGCAATTCATTTCCGGTGATGGGAAAATATTGGAGTATTGATGCTGACGGAAAAGATGTAAGTACTTCTTTGTTCGGTTTGATTGTTTCACTTGCCGAATCTCCAGTTAAAGAAAATCTTTTGTATGCCGGAACTGACGACGGATTAATTCAAATTACCGAAGATGCAAAGACATGGCGCAAAGCCGGCGACTTTCCGGATGTCCCTCAATATACATTTGTTAGTGATGTACTTCCGTCGCGCTTCGATGAAAATGTAGTTTACGCTTCTTTCAATAACGAACAGCGCGATGATTTCAAACCGTATCTTTTAAAAAGTACGGACAAAGGAAAAACATGGGAATCAATCGCGAACAATCTTCCGAAAGATGGTCCCGTTCATACGATTGCGCAGGACCCGGTAAATCCGAACTTATTATTCGTTGGAACTGAATGGGGATTTTTCTTCAGCATTGACGGCGGGCAAAAGTGGATTCAATTGAAAGCCGGTTTGCCGATTGTAAAAGTATGCGATATTAAAATTCAGAAACGCGAAAGCGATTTGGTGTTGGCAACTTTCGGTCGCGGTTTTTATGTGCTCGATAATTATTCACCGTTAAGACAAGTGACAAAAGAGCTTCTTCAAAAAGATTCTTACATCTTTCCGGTGAAAGATGCATTGATGTATATTCAAAAAGGCGGACGATACGGACAAGGTTCTACTTACTTCAAAGCTCCCAATCCAGAATTTGGCGCAACGTTTACTTATTACATACAAGATGTTCCAAAAACTTTGAAAGCTGAACGACACGAAAAAGAGAAAGCATTATTCAAAGACGGCAAACCGATTCCTCAACCAACAACCGACGAACTTCGGGCAGAAGAAAATGAAAAAGCACCATATTTGATTTTCACAATTTCCGATGAAGCCGGAAACGTAGTAAGAAAAATTACAAAAGCCGCGAGCGCAGGAATTAACAGAGCCGTTTGGGATTTGCGTTACGAAAGTTGGAATCCGGTTAACCTAAAGGATAATAAATTCGATCCGGTTGCAAAGATGAGAAGCGATCTGTTTGTTTTACCAGGTAAATATTCTGTATCGATGGCAATGGTTGTCCGCGGCGAAGAAAAACAACTTGCCGGACCAGTGACATTCAACGTTGTTCCGTTGAACAATACAACTCTCCCGGCATCGAACAGAGCCGAAGTTGTTGAATTCCAAAGAAAAGCTGCGGAGCTTGCTAGAACGGTAGTGGGCGCAAGACAACTCACAGATGATTTAGCAAAGAGAACAGTGTTAATCAAACAGACTTTGAATAACACGCCGGCAGCCTCTTTCGATTTGTTTAAACGTGCATCAACCGTTGCTAAAGAACTGGAAGATATAAACTTCGCATTCGAAGGCGAGCAGCCGAAAGCAAGTCAAGAAGAAGTTCCGCCGGCTAAGGTGCCGCTCAATCTTCGATTAGAAACACTTACCGGAACACAATGGCGCTCAACTTCCAACGTGACAAACAATCAGAAAGTTGCATATCAAGTTTTGTATAATGAAGTTCAGCCAATTTTAGAAAAACTGAAAACGATTACCGATGTTGAGCTTAAGTCGATAGAATCGGAAATGGAAAAAATCGGTGCGCCGTGGACTCCGGGAAGGATGCCGGAATTGAGAAGATAAACTAATTTATTGCGGCTGATTAAACATTTATACCTTTTTATTCAGCCGCTAATCTTTTATCTGTAATTCGTGTGCCGG
>JAMCSN010000327.1 GCA_023381535.1 Bacteroidota bacterium | reverse complement strand
AATTATCGAGCACATAAAGAGTTGTATTGATAAAACAGACGCTGAATAATACTCCATCGGCATCGTTCGATTTGTTCAAGCGCGCATCTGATGTAGCGAAAGAACTGGATGATATTAGTTTCGCATTCGAAGGACAGAAGCCGAAGGCAAGTCAAGAAGAAGTTCCGCCGGAAAAGGTGCCGCTCAATCTTCGTTTAGAAACACTTACCAGTACGCAATGGCGTTCAACTTCCAATGTGACGAAGAATCAGAAAGTTGCATATCAAGTTTTGTATGATGAGATTCAACCAATTTTGGAAAAGCTGAAAACGATTACCGATGTTGAACTTAAGTCGATAGAATCAGAAATGGAAAAAATCGGTGCGCCTTGGACACCGGGACGAATGCCGGAATTGAGAAGATAAACTAATTTATTGCGGCTGATTAAACATTTATACCTTTTTATTCAGCCGCTAATCTTTTATCTGTAATTCGTGTGCCGGAGGTGTAAATAAACAAGAGGAAGAAAAGTAATGACTGACAGTAAACCGAAGACGGATTTTTACGGAAGGATTAAACAGGATTGGTAAAATACGGAGTCCTTTGGATTTCCTTGTTCAGCGGTCAACTATTAACCCAACGGGTAATTCCGAACATGAATCAGGCGCCAGAAATGGAAAGTTGCTAGATTATGATAAAAAGAAAATAAATAAAAACGCATTAGTGCGTAGTTGCAGTAGTTAGCTGCAATTGCCCTTTACAATAATTAAGAAAGGAGTGCATTACTATGAAATGCCGTTTACGGTTGTGCGCAATAGTCAGTCTGAGTACGTTTCTGAGCACTGCCGCAGTCGCTCAAAGCCAAACAGTTTCCAACACATTAGTCGGCAAGGTGATATGTGGTTATCAGGCATGGTTTCAATGCTACGGCGACGGATCGCCGATGCAGAAATGGTTTGGCTGGGCTAATGGCTCCTATCGGGATTCTAATGTCCGTCCGCACGCTGGCTTCCTTTCGTTCGACATCTATCCTGATATCTCCGACTATCCCCCTTCTTCTTTGTTCCAAACTGGTTTTCAAAACCTTGGAGATCGTAGGTCCGCGAAATTGTTCTCCTCGTGGACGGAGGAGGTCATCGACAAGCATTTTTCCTGGATGCAAATGTATGGGATTGATGGAATCGCGTTCCAAAATTTCACCGTGGGTTCATCCGACCTTGTGTATAAGCAAAACCACGACAGCGAAAGTGTCCGGATAAAAAGAGCCTCGGAAAAATATGGAAGGATATTCTACGTTATGTATGACATCAGCAGTTTGCAGGCGAGCCAATTTGACTCCTTGAAAACTGATTGGGCCAATAAAGAGGCCGGCGTTCTTCACTTGACATCTTCACCACAGTATGCCACTCAAAATGGAAAGCCCGTTGTCGCAATATGGGGATTTGGCTTTATAGACAGAGTGGGAACTCCTTTGCAGTGTCTTGATGTCATAAATTGGTTCAAGAGCCAAGGATGTTATGTTGTGGGAGGAGTGCCAACATACTGGCGTACCGGGAACAATGATTCAAAGCCGGGATTTGATTCGGTATATAAAAGCTTCGACATGCTTTCCCCCTGGACCGTGGGCCGCTTTGCAGATACGTTGAGCGCAGACAATTATGCCCAAGACATCTTAGTGCCCGACTTACAGTACTGTCAGAAAAACGGAATAGATTACCAGCCCGTGATGTTTCCAGGCTTTTCTTGGTCGAATTGGAATGGCGGTTCACAAAATCAAATTCCAAGAAACAGAGGCGAATTCTTGTGGAGACAGTTTCGAAATATGAAGCAAGCGGGCATTCAATCAATGTATGTTGCAATGTTTGATGAGTATAACGAAGGGACAGCAATCTTAAAGGCGGCCGATAGCTATTATGAAATCCCCACAGACCAATATTTCGTGACTACCAGCGCGGATGGCACGTATCTCTCTTCCGATTTTTACATGCGTTTGGCGGGGAAAATAACTCGAGTACAAAACAATCTCGATCCGCTTACTGCACACGTAACAATTCCATACTCCGAAGGACCATGGTACTTCAGGACAAGCTTCGAACAAAACTATGATGCCCAGCCGAATTGGATTAGTACACCAGATCCTAGCTCAATTCCAACGAATGTATCCTCCGCGAGTTGTGCACCTGTTCAAGAAGAGCCGAGATTAGGTCAGTATGCGTTGAAGGTTAGTGGAACGGTAACCTCAACCGCAGGAGCGTTTTACTACTTCAAAGTTTTCGATGTGAATATTCCCGTCTTACCAACCTCAAACCTCACATTCTACACCTTCCCGAAAGACAGTCTGGCGCGGCATATTTCAGTTGACCTCTACATGGCTGACGGAAGTAACTTAAGGGATGCTGGGGCCACGGACAGTACCGGTCTTTCAATGCATCCTGCGGCGGGAAGAGGACAGCTCAACACGTGGAACAAAACGAGCTGCAATATTGGAAAGTGGATCAACGGAAAAACAATCAAACGTATCATGGTCGCGTATGACAACAGATCCCCGACAGGAAATTTCACTGGGTACGTCGATGATATCTCAGTCTACGCAGGCGCTGCTGATACAGCGACTACAAGCATAATGAATAGTAGCATTCCCGCGCCAAAAGGCTTTCATCTATCGCAAAATTACCCAAATCCCTTCAATCCATCTACAACAATCCGTTACGAAGTTCCAGTCGCAAGCCATGTCTCGCTGAACGTGTACGATGTTCTCGGCAGAAAGGTGGCAACGCTGGTGAATGAAACAAAACAAGCTGGCCGCTATGAAGTGCAATGGAATCCCAGCCAAACAAATGGCGGGCAAGTCTTTGGTTTGTCAAGCGGCGTCTATTTCTATGTTTTGCAGGCTGGTTCATTTGTTGACACAGAAAAACTTCTTTTGCTTAAATAGTGACGGGCAACTGCAGCTAACACGGCAAACAACGACACTCGCTCATCCCGCAAAAAAGCAGCGGGACACAAAGAGCGTGTTTGATATGGCTGTGCTGAAGCTCTGTAAGAAAATTAGTTTTGCTCGTTCCATCCCGCCAGTCATTTACAGAATGTTGGTCGGGCGGGGCGGCGTTGTTTGCCGAAACGTTATGAACGTTTTATGCTTAAATCAGTCTCAAGAAACTGAATGAACTTCGGTTTTAAAACTTTGCAGACGTTGCAATCGGGAGTGCTGAAGTAAACTGCGGTCGCTTGATTTGAAGAAGTGAAAGAATGGAATTCACTCAGTGAAATTTTATCAGTTTGCATTTAAGCGGAAATAGAATTACCAAACAATGAAATAAAAAATACTATTTATGCCTTACCTCTTTTTTCGAACTCTTCCCTGCTCACAAGCCGCTTTTCACAAACCCGGAATTGGTGAATATCGAAAAACTTTTTTAACCCGTTCGCATATTTTTCAATATTAGGAACGTGAATATAACCGTCTTTAAGCTCACCAGTTTTTCTATTTTTAAATTTAAAATTAATGTATAGCTCTTCTGGCATGCACAACCCCGATATTTTAGTGCTCAAAAGTAGCATCTAAATTTTGATTTTTCAAATATCAATTAGAGCTTTCTAAATATTTTAGGTGTACACAATTTAAACGGTGTGAGTTGGTTTAACTCTTTTCTGCCTTAATGTTTACGAACTACCTATCAACACTCCGGCAAGAAATACTAAAATGCCGCCGATAACTACTTGAAAGATCGCGGTGCCGAGCGGGGTATCCATAAATTTGTGCCGCACCCATGAGATCACACCCAGCTCAATAAGAACAACAATTACGGCGATTGTTGTTGCAGTGTAAACATTAGATATGAGATACGGCAATGTATGACCGATTCCTCCGAGGGTTGTCATCAATCCCGTGATCGCTCCGCGCATCCAAGGATGTCCGCGACCCGTAAGAGTTCCATCATCCGAAAGCGCTTCTGCAAAGCCCATGCTTATTCCCGCGCCGATACTTGCGGCAAGACCGATCAGAAAAGTATCGAAGCTGTTGTGAGTTGCAAATGCCGCTGCGAACAACGGCGCCAATGTGGAAACAGAACCGTCCATTAATCCGGCAAGTCCAGGCTGAATTACCTGCAACAGGAACAAACGTTTCTGTGCCGCCTGTTCGGATTCAACTTTTGCGCTGGCTTCCATTGTCTGCGCAGTGTGAACATGTTTACGCTCTTCGTCTGTTAAATCGCCTAACAGTTGGCGAATGCTGGCGTCGGTAGTTTTCTTTGCTGACGCCTCATAAAATCTTCCGGTTTCAAGTTCCATCTCCTGCGCAAATTTTCTTGCAGTTGAAATTCTTAAAGGGCGTGCCCGCCAAACCGGTTTTCGCGTAACAAATCCTCTAACGTCTTCGCGGCGAATTAAAGGAATGTGCTCGCCAAATTTACTTTTGTAAAGATCCAAAAGGCGGTGTCTGTGTCCGTCTTCTTCTTTTCGCATTCTAACAAATTCATTTGCCTGTTCCGGAAAATCAGCGCGGAGACCTTCGGCAAAGTCGTCATAAATGCGGGCATCTTCCTCTTCGAGCGAGATTGCGAGAGCAAGTATTTCTTGTTCAGTTAAACTGTCGAACGAACGCATCTATAAAACTCCTTTTTAAAAATTATAGTGAAATTTTTGTTCGCTTATTTCGGTTCGTTAATTTTGAAACGAATTCTTAAGATACCGTTTTCAAAACTGGTCGATATAATTCTGAATCCACCGATTTCTTTCGTTGATGTCACATGCGGACCGCTGCACAAACATTTATCATAATCACCGATGCTGATGACGCGAAGAGTTTCGCCGGCTTCTTCAGGCAATCTTTTAAAGCTGAAATATTTTGCAGCATCGTCCCGTTTCATGAACTCTTCTTTCACTTGCTGATTGGAACTGATAACCGCATTTATTTTGTCTTCAATTGTTTTTATCTCTTCCGGCGTCAAATCACGATCAAAATGATAATCGCATTTTGATTTTTTTTTCTCTATATGAGCGCTGAATGATCTGCCGCGTTTGAACATCTGATCCATTGTACCGTTCAACAAATGTTCGGCAGTATGCATCGGCGGATAATATTCTTTAGGGTTTTCGTTGTAATCCATTCTTGTTCCTTAATTCTGGATGCTTGATACTCGATACTAGTTACTAGATACTCAATACTGTTCAGATTCCCTACCACGCATACGCTTCCGGCGCTTGATTGCCGGGTCCGGGCCAGATCTCGTCAAGCTTCTTCAAAGTTTCTTCAGTCAATTTGATTTCGAGAGCTTTAACATTTTCGTCAAGCTGCTCAACGGTTCTCGGACCAACTATTGGCGAAGTAACGACCGGATTGCTCAACACCCATGCAAGCGCAACATCGGCAGGTCTGTGACCAATTTCTTTGCAAAGCTTTTCATAAGCTTCAATTTGCGGGTGAAGTTTTTCAACGGATTTCTGCAACGGCTCACGCGTTCGTCTTCCCTCTTTAGATTTTTCCAAAACGCCGCAAAGGATTCCGCCGCCAAGTGGGCTCCATGGAATTAATCCAATTCCAAAATGTTTGCAAGCAGGAATAACCTCCAGTTCGATGTGACGATTGCGTAAACTGTAGATGCTTTGTTCGGAAACAATTCCTAGAAAACTTCTTTCCATGGCTTTGTAATATACTTCGGCAAGATTCCATGCCGCAAAGTTGCTGCTGCCGAGATAAGTTATTTTTCCTTCGCGCACCAATTGTTCCATCGCTTGAAAAATTTCTTCCCACGGTGTGCTGCGGTCTATGTGATGCATCTGATAAAGATCGATATGATCCGTCTGCAATCTTTTCAAACTATCTTCGCACGCCTTGCGAATATGATATGCAGAAAGTTTTGATTCATTTGGCGCAGAACCCATATTGCCATAAACTTTTGTTGCAAGCACAATTTTATTCCGGCGTGATTTATCTTCCGCAAGCCAGCGCCCAATAATTTTTTCCGTATTGCCGACACCGCCGGCGTCCCACATTGCGCCGTAAACATTTGCAGTGTCGAAGAAGTTAATGCCAAGTTCAAGCGCTCGGTTCATTATTTTATGCGCATCCGCTTCTTTCGTGTAAGGTCCAAAGTTCATTGTACCGAGACACAAGCGGCTAACCTTCAAACCGGTTTTACCTAGGAATGTGTATTCCATCTCATTTCCTTTCTAAAAATTTTTGTATTTAATTTACAAAAAAAAGGGCGATCAGTCACCTTTCAACCTCTAACATATTGCAGCATTTACGCGTGCAGCCAATACATATAAACAAAACATTTATGACGGAAGTGCAGGCAATTTGCATAATTAGCATTATTGTTACATTTTTAAGTCAATGAAAAAAGATTTGAATAAAATATTGACAATCCTAAGGGGTGTTACTCCTTTCCTAAGAAAAGAATTCAATGTAGAAAGTATAGAAGTTTTCGGTTCTTATATTAGAAAGGAACAAAACCTTAAGAGCGACCTCGATCTGCTTGTTACTTTTTCTAAAACTCCTAGTTTGCTAAAATTTGTTGAATTAGAAAATTTCCTTTCTGATAAAATCGGAATTAAAGTTGATCTTGTAATGAAAAACACTGTAAAACCAGGGTTGAAACATTCCATTTTGAGCCATACAATATCAGTATGAATAGCACCAGAGATTTTGCAGTTTATCTACACGATATGCTGGAATCCGCAAGCAAAGGTATTTCTTTCATAAAAGGAATTAACTACGACAAATTCATTCAAGACGATAAAACACAATTTGCACTCTTAAGAGCTATTGAGATTATCGGTGAAGCCAGTAAAAGAATACCAAAACAACTCATAGAGAATCATCCGGAAATACCTTGGCGTGAAATAAGCGGAATGAGAGATAAGCTTATTCACGATTACTTTGGAGTTGATACAAAAGTTGTCTGGAAAACAGCCAGAGAAGATCTCCCTCGTTTAAAAAAGCTTTTGAAGAACTTGATTAAAGAAGAAAATCTTAAAAAATAAACTACGCTCACTTATACAAATCCGAAAGTGCTATTGCATACGCTCCGGCGCCAAAACCTACCATGGGAGTGGCTCCATCATAGAACGAAGTTTTCTCGTTGTAAAGTTCCGGTATCAAATTAAAATTAAGCGATGCCTGCTTTGTTACCCAGTTGATCATTTTATGCGCGCCTTTAGGGTCTCCGAACTTTTTCATGGCTGAAGCGGCACGCAGATCGAGAAGCAGCCATTCGGCAACTTCGTACCAATCGCCTTTATTTATACGGGAAAACCCGTGTATGCCTCCCTTCACACCAAGCTCCCGCCTGTACTCGTTCAATTGTGAGTCGAAAAGTTTTTTATCCGGAAACAGACCGAACGTAAATGCTTCGATAGTACCGCCGTCAAAGTAGTCGTAAGAATTCGGATCTTTTGCTTCAACATTTCCTTTAAACACTTTGTTATCAACCAAAAGATTTTTACGGATGCCGTTCATTAATCTTTCGTACGCATTTTTATATTTTTCTGCGTCGCCCAAATGCATGCGCGATGAAAGTGCGGCAAAGTCTCTTAACCCAGCTGCACACGCAATTGATGTGTAAGCAAATTGTTTTCCCGGCAGATGGCGCTCCCACGGACCGGAATCGATCCGCATGACATTGTTTGTATCGATGCAATGAATTATTGCGTCACCAATTTTGCCGGCAAGTTTTTCATAATTTGTTTTGAAGAAGAGCGTGTCGCCGCTTCTTTGAACATAATCACAAATTGCAATGAGATAAAGTCCGAATCCATCCAATTCAATGTTGGGTCCATTATCGGTGTAGTCGCATTCTTCTTTACCGATTCCAAAATAACGGGTGAGTGAAATTTGATACGGGACGCCAACGCCGTAATCTTTACCGTCTCTAAAAATGTAATGTTCGTAGTGATCCGATTCGGCGTTCAACATGAAAGAGAGAAAACGTTTTGCTTCGTCAAACAAACCGAGCCTGTTTAACCCCAAAATAGAATATGATCCGTCACGCACCCATGAAATATTCCATCCGCCAGGCGGAAGCGATGCTAGAATTTGTCCGGCTGCTTTTGGAAAAACTTCATTGGAGGGAACTTGAGCCATTTTCAAAACGCTGATTGATTGTTCCAGAACAGCGCGTTCTGCCGAGGTAATACCTTTCGGAAATGTACATCGGGCAAAAACATTTTTCATAAACTTGATTTCGTTCTGTACCAAGCCGCCGTTGCTTTTTATCAAGCGCTCTTTTGCTTTCGTAACTATACCGGAGTCGGTGTGAAGCGAGTCGTTGAAACCGAAAAGAAAATATTTTTCGGCACGACCTTTCGGCAGTTCGATTAATAAAGAATCAACGAGAAGTTTTGTTTTTGTTCTCTCGTAAGTAAAAGAACATTGCGCAACTTTCTTTCTGTTGCCCGTCACCACAGCATAAAAAACTTTTTCTTCGGTTGTGAACGGGGCGAAGTAATTAATCTCAAAGCCGTGATATGAAACGGTGATCACATGAGTATTGCTATTGTAAAATGTTTTTGTAGGGCGCTTTTTCGTTGTCGGCATAATTCTCCGCACAAACGGTTCAACAAAACGTGCGGAATCGTAAGCTTGAAAAATGTGAGGTAAAACTTTTTCTATGTAGCCAAAACGCTGATTATAAACCGCGGCTATCAATCCGTTTGATGTAACCAGCTGATAGAAAGATTTCTTCGGTCCGGCAGGCGGATTAATTAGCATCTCGAAATCTTTCTTATTATAAATTCCAACTGGTCCGCCAACAATTCCTCCGGCACCGCCGGTATCGTTAACTCGCACCGCGAGAACATTTGTTTGTTCCAGCATGGAAGAAGAAATTTTATAAACGCGAAATTCGTTATATGCCGTCACCGGATCGGGCGGAAACTTTCCCATTTTTCCGATGAGCTTTCCGTTTAAATATGTCTCGTCGGCATCATCAATCTTGCCCAGCAGAACGTAAACGCTGTCGCCAAATAATTTTTTGTTAGCACTAAAATGGACCCGGTACCACGCGTTGCCGTCGTAGTTATCATAACCTTCACGCTCCCACCAGTCGGGAACGTTTACCGTCACCCAAGAGCTATCGTCAAATTGCGGATTGGTAAATTCGGGTTTATCCCCCGTAGTAAAATGCCAGCGGTCGGGCAGTAAAATAGTTTGTGCTGTTGAAGCGATTGGATACAAATAAATCAAAAATAATACGGCGCAGAATCTATAAACAAGTTTCATTTGTTAGCCTGATTTGTTGACAGAAGTGAATTCTTACGTTTGAGTTTAATAAATTTATGACCAATGTTCAACTTTGAATAACCTAAAGCAGAATTCCAAAAAAATTTCTTTACTTACTTTAGCTTCAATCCAACATATTATTTTTGATCATTAACCGTTATGGATCAATATTCTTCAGCGGCTTTCTTAGTTTTAATTTGACAAAACAAAGAGGGTATGATTCAATATAGCGATATCCCACTAGTGAGATTCGCTGCAAACAAAAATCTTTAACTTAATATCGAATCAGAATACGTACTTCACTTACTTGCAAAACCATTTCCAGCATTCTTGAACGAGCGGTTTTTTAGATATAGTAACGCAAACCGTACATTGATTGTTCTTGCCGGTACCATTGATGATTCTGGGTTTAATCTGATTTCCTTCGCTTGAAGTAACGATTAACTTATCTGCCTTGCCATCTTTGAGTTTCACACAATATATAGCTCCATTAGCGCTCTTAAATATTGTATGAAGTCCGCTCTTCAAACTCTTGTCGCTGGTTAATTTGTAAAAGCCGTCCATTAATTCATTACCGGCTTTGATTTCTTTTTGAGCAGTTTGAATATCTAAACCCGAAGATGGATAGGTAAAATTTGTTTTTGAATAATTGTTAAAGGAAACAAAGAAGAAAACGGAAAGCGTTAATAGAGAAATCGCCCTTTTCATAGCATTCCTCCTTTTTCAGATTTATACAATTTCCACTGGTTTTCGAAAACTATCATCTGAATTCATATAAAATGTAACTTATCTTTCTCCCAAGGTCAAGATGTTCTTTTGCGATTCTCTCCTCCTGAAACTGCCTTTTATACTCAATCTAGAAGAGAATTTAAAAATAAAATTTTTATTATCTTAACAGTTAATTATTGGGGCTGTAGCTCAGTTGGGAGAGCGATTCGTTCGCAACGAATAGGCCGAGGGTTCGAATCCCTTCAGCTCCACTTGTAGCTTTTTAGTATTTTGTTAGAGGATGAGAATGCGTTTTTGAAATGTATTCTCATTTTTTATTTACGACATACCCCATTTAACCCACCTAAAAAATATGTGTTGGACCCAATTTGGACCCAACTTTTGATTTTTGTTTGCTCGGGAATTTGTTATCAATCAATCGAATATAGTAGATACCAAGTTTGGATTTATTGTATAGCAGATGTTAATAGAATTTTGAAACTAGGTTATTGTGCCTGCTGACATTGTAAGTTATGCTACCGAGTTTCTGGTTATATAATCTTCCTTCATCCAATCCCAAGTTATTCCTTTCCTAATGTCTCGTATAGCATCCTGCGACACATCATACTTAGTGGCTAGCTCCTTAACTGACTCCGTCGATAGGAACTTGATGTAGTATACTTGTTCTTCAAAAAGCTTGGAATTTCCGTTTTGATTGCCTCTGAGAGTTCGCCCTTTTAATTGTCTGTCTAACATATTATCGCGATGAGTTCCAAGTCTTAAGTGATTCGGATTAATGCAATTGGGATTGTCGCAAGTATGCATCACTAAGTAGCCTTCTGGAATTTCTCGATTATTAAATTGACTCCAGACGTAACGGCTCATGCGCCAATTCTTGTTATGCCGATACACTCTAGGATAGCCATCTTTGTCCAGTGCATGCGATACGCAAATGTGACAGCCATTAGTGTTAATCTGATATTTAATCGGGTCGGCTTGATGTTTTCTTTCCTCTTTGAATTCATATAATGCTGCAGTAATATTGATTATTTGTGACATGAAGATTCTCCATAATTAGGTTTGTGAATTTTTAATTACGGATGCAAATAACCCTCAGCTTTTGTGCGACATCAAGAGTCTAGAAGTTGAAATGACAAGACAATTCGGTGAAATTGATTTGTAGGTAATCGTATCTTTGCTCGTATGAT
>JAMCSN010000264.1 GCA_023381535.1 Bacteroidota bacterium | reverse complement strand
TAACTAAAAGAAATTGAACTAATCTTCCATTGTGGCGCCGATCACTTCTTGAATTGAAGTGAGCCCCATTTTCACTTTTTCAAATCCGGAATCTCTTAAGCTATGTGTTCCGTCTTTTCTTGCCTGCTCTCTAATTGATTCCTCGTCAACTTCTTCACCGGCGCGAACAATTAATCTCCTAATCTCCTTTGTGAAATAGAGCGCTTCGTGAATAGCCATTCTGCCTTTGTATCCGGTATGATTACATTTCTCGCAACCGGCTGCATCATAAATATCATGACCCGCCCAATCTTTTATGTCTAATCCGGAAGGCAGAATATGTTCTTCAAGATTAACTATTTTCTTTTTACAGTTGTCGCAAAGTTTTCTAATAAGACGCTGAGCAACAATAATGTTGATTGCATAAGCAATCAAGAACGGTTCAACACCCATTTTGAACAAACGCGCTACGGCGCTCGGCGCATCATTTGTGTGCAATGTTGAAAATGTTAAGTGTCCGGTGTTTGCAAGTTTGATAGCGGTCTCGGCTGTTTCTTTATCACGCATCTCACCAACGAGCACGATATCTGGGTCGTGACGAAGAATAGATCTAATCGCCTGCTCAAAATTCATTTTGAGACCAATCTTTAACTGACGCGCGCCTTCAATTACGTATTCAACAGGATCTTCAACAGTCAAAACATTTTTTGTCGGATTGATTACCTGGTAAAGAGCGGCAATAAGCGTTGTGGATTTACCGCTTCCTGTCGGTCCGGTTAAAATAATCATTCCTTGCGGCTGGCTAATAGCTTTAACGAAAGCAGTATTCGCGTAGCCTGTGAGTCCAAGTTTTCCCAAATCCCTAATTACTTTTCTATCATCGAGAATTCTTATTACAATGCTTTCGAATTTATTTTTTAATTCCGTTCCAACAGTAGGTAAAACAGAAACACGAAACCGAATTATGTGCCCGTCGATTTCACGCTGTATAAAACCGTCTTGTGCCTTTTCTCTTTCAAATCTATCAAGTCCTTTTGAGCGGTCTTTAACAACAGCCATAACGGCTTCGGGTAATGTATTTTCCTGAGTGTGCCATAGCATTAACTTTCCGTCAAGGCGGAAATGAATTTCAGTTTTGTTTCCTGATTTCGGAATAAGGTGAATATCGCTCACACCTTTCCGAACACCTTCTACGAGAGCCGCTTCAACCAAATTGATTAATGCACTTTTGTTAATCTCGGCGTCAAGTTCGTCTTCACTTATTGTTTCTTCCTGAACAACTTGAATTTCTTCGCCGGCTTCTTGAATCATCTTAAGGTATTCGTTCTCCGATGAAACTATTTGAGAAATCAGCTTTTCGTAATCTTTCTTCTTTATGTAGTTGATTTCGTATTTCTTAGCGTTCAGAGTATAAGCAATCTTCGCTATGTTTCTGTCGGTAGGATCAACAGCGGCAAGGATAAGTTTGTCTTTCACTTTATCATCGAACCGGAATGGAATTACACGATGTTCGAGAAGCATCTTTTTTACATCGTCACCTTGACGGCTCATAACATTTTTTATTTCGGTAAGTCGCTCGTCAGATAGCTCATCGGGATGAAAAATTAATTCTTTGAAGGCATAGAGGATTGCAACTTCTCTAAAAATTGTATCGTGGTCGAAGCTGAATTCATCAACCAAAATTTGAGCGAGATTCCTTTTCAATTTTGTCTGATCGCTATCTTTAATTCTGAGAGCTTGCTCTAGAATTTTGTGGTCAATTATTCCCTTCTTAAGAAGAAGGTAACCGATTTTGTCGGTCATCTCAATTTGAGCATCCATCATTTTCTGTTTCCTCTACGTTCTACTGAACCATTGGCGACTTAGGACTAATCGTTGCCGTTTCAGCCGAGATAAGCGTTAGTGCGATCATTACAACCATGATGATCATGGCAATTACAACTTGAATCATTTCGATTATGCTTTTTAATCTATAAACAGTTTCACTTTCGTAATAATTAGCCAGCTGCAATGCAGTGTTTTTAATTGTTCCGGTTTCTTCGCCGGAATGAAATCTTGAGATTGCAGTCTCCGTAAAAATCCCGCTTGCTTCAAACGCTTCTGTTATACCTGCGCCTTTCTTGATCATTAAAGGAATTGCAACATTTTTAATTTGTTGTTCAAAGTAAAGATTGCCGGTCGCTTCCGCCGCAATTCTAATCGGCTCTATACTTTCTGCAGAGCCGCTATACAATGTATAGAACACGCGGCAAAAAACTTCAATCAATGTTTTGTGAACTAAAGATCCCAGAACGGGAATTTTTAACATTATGCGATCGAAAAATAGTTTGCCTTTTTTTGTTCTGCTAAATTGCCAAAGTGCAAGAGGAGGACCAACTACAAAAATTGTAACAAGCAGAGCGTGTCCCATCAAAAAGTTTGAAAGTTTCAAAGTTGCTGCTGTCATCGGCGGAAGATCAATCTTAAATTTTACAAACAACTGCGCTGTTGCTGGAAAAATATACCCCACATAAAATAGTACGGCAATAAACAGAACAAAAAGAGTGATCATAGGGGTAATCAATGCGCTCTTCAAACTTTTTCTGAACTCTTGCTGTCTTTCTAGAAATTTTGCCGTGGCTTTATAAATCTCCGCCATGTTACCGCTCTTGGAAGCAAGTCCCAACATGAAGGCGGTAAACTTTCCGAAAACAGATTGATAGCGTAAAAATGTAGTCTCGCTATCCGCGCCTTTTTTCAGTTCGTTATTAATCTGCTTTAGTGTCTCGCGAAGTGTTTTGTTTTGAATATCATTTATTAAGAGAGTTAGAATTTCGCTGTATGGCAATTTTTGATCAAGGAGTTCCGCGCTAATTTTTACATATGAAACAATATCTTGCATCGGCGGTTTTAAATTGAAATCAAGTAACTTTTTGTTAACCGATACAACTTCGTAACCTAATTTGCGAAGCGCGTTAACAACTTCTTCTTTGTTGAAAGCTCTTTGCTCGCCAACAATTGGTTTTTCTGTACCGCGCTTAATTTTATAGATGAAAGAAGACTTTTTCTCGATGGATTGGACTTTAAGTTGGTTTTTATTTGCGAGCTTATGAATCTTCTTCTTGGCTTCGGAAAATGAAGGTTCCGTTAGACTTCCACTCAATACCTGGCCATTTGATTTCTGTGCTGTAAATCTAATTTCTATCATATAATTCACTTTTTTGTAGAGCGAATAGTTATTCGCTCACTGCTAAGCCCGGATCGAGCAATCTGCTCAATCTACAAAATAATAACAAGAAAGCCGATAAAGTATAAATGCTTCTATCGGCTTTCAATTTAACAAAAATCTGAATAAAAATTAATTGTTTGTAACAGTGGATATGATGGAGTTAGGTCCTACCACCATTGTCACCTTAACCGGATTTGTTCCATCATTACCGGTTTGATTTCCTGTACCTACTAACGTTACAGCTTGATCTGTTACACTTGTTGCCTCGTACGTTCCGTTTCCTGTTGAATCAGACTGAGTTGGAATTGTCCATCCTGTAAAACTATTTCCCCCGCCGTCAAGAGCAGCAGCTTTTCTGTAATACTGTTGCGCTAAAGATCCAAGATTTACTAGATCCGATACTACAGCATCACGGTTCGATGAAGACGAACCTGCAGAAAATCGATTGATGCCAACAAGCACCGCCAGACCAACAATTAAAACCGCAAGCGCTATCAACAGAAGCTGCTGCTGACCCATTACATGTCTCTCAGACTATTAAAACGTTAATTTTTAATATCTGTTTTAGTTATTGTGTTTGGTCCAACAGTCATCTCAACTTTAACCATAGCTGATCCGTCATTCCCGGTTTGATTTCCTGTACCTGTTATTACAATGGATTGAGCCCCCGCTGTTGTCAACGCATAAGTTCCGTTACCTGTTGTATCCAATTGTGCTGGGACAGTCCAACCAGTGAAAGTATTGTTTCCACCGCCCAAAGCAGTTGGTTTTCTGTAATATGTTTGAGCCATAGATGCAAGATTTGTAAGATCCGAAATAACAGCGTCTCGGTTAGATGATGTTGAACTTGCCGTGAATACGTTGATACCTACTACTACTGCTATACCAACAATGATAACCCCAAGCACGATGAGTAGAAGTTGTTGTTGACCCATGACTTTCTCCTTTTGTTTTGATTAATTAAATGAAAAATAAATTACTGAGTATCTCAAGTTTCCGTCTAACTTCCTTTTTCTGAAACTAACAGTAATTATTTCCGGTTTCGAATGCCTCATTTTCTTGTTAGTCACTTTGTTCAAATTTCAAACCAGAAATAGGAATTGCTTACTACAAAATTTTCTTTGAAAATAATATAAAAAATGAATTATCTAATGAAAAGAGAAATCTTGAGAATGGTTTTTCCAATTCCGAGTAATTTTTACCGGTAAGAAAACGGCGGCTTTTGGTAAGTTTAATTAACTCATGTTACGTAACAAACAAAAACTGTCCGCCAGTGGCGCGATTTTCAACATTATGTCGCCCCGCTGGGGCTTTGACTGTTTTTGGTGCATGGAGTGCTACCAATATGCCGCTCCTATCGGAGCTTTTAGAAATGGCGTTCTTCGCGTTATTTTGTAGTGTTCATAGTCCCGGAGGGACGAAATATTGGTAGATAGGTTGTCCCCTCCCTTAGTTTAAGCTCCAGAGGAGCGACATATGTCGAAGGTGTAAAATTATTTCAACCTTCTTTTGCGTAACATAAGTTAATTAAGTTACGTTATGAAAGAATATCGAAACTATTTTATCATGCTCTTGTTCTTGCTCATGCTCTTGTTCTTGCTCTTGATCTTACTCTTTTGGAGTTTTATGGAAGAGAAGACTAAGAAGAGATTAAGATCATGTTCATGATTATGATTAAGAAAAGATTAAGATTATGATCAAGAAGAGATTATGATCATGATCAAGAGCCTGAGCAAGAGATTAAGGCACATTTTAATTTTTGCGTAAGTTACGTTATGAAAGAATATCGAAACTATTTTATCATGCTCTTGTTCTTGATCTTACTCTTTTGGAGTTTTTAAGGGGGAGTTACTTTACTCGTATGTGAAGTTCGGTCAATTGAGCTTCTTCAACATGCGAAGGAGAATCATCCATCAAAGAAAGACCACTCGATGTTTTTGGAAATGCAATCACATCGCGTATCGAGGTTCTTCCTGCAAAAAGCATTGCCAAACGATCGAAGCCGAATGCAATTCCACCGTGCGGCGGCGCACCATACTTAAACGCATTCATTAAGAAACCAAACTTCTCTTGAGCTTCTTCCGGTTTGATACCGAGAACATTAAACATTTTTGACTGCAAACTTGAATCGTGAATTCGAATACTACCGCCAGCAATTTCATTTCCGTTTAATACCAAATCGTAAGCTCTGGCTTTCACTTTAGCGGGATCAGAATCCATCAACGGTACGTCTTCCATTTTAGGTGACGTGAACGGATGATGCATGGCATAAAATCTTTTTGTCTCGTCGTCCCATTCAAACAATGGAAAATCAGTTACCCAAAGTAGAGAAGGATAAACATCCGGTTTGATTAAGTTCATGCGCTTAGCCATCTCCAAACGAAGAGAACCCATAATTGTAAGTGTCCGCAACTTTTGTCCGGTTAGAATAAACAATAAGTCGCCTGGAGCGGCTTTAGTTTTCCGAAGCAACATTTGTTTTTCTTCTGCACTTAAAAATTTTGCTATAGGAGCTTCTAAATCGTTCTCCTTTACACGCATCCATATAAGTCCGCCCGCACCTAACTTTTTAACAAAGTCTGTCAATACATCCAATTGATTTCTTGTATAATCTCCGCATCCTTTAGCAGCTAATCCCGTCACAATTCCGTTATTTGTAACCGAGTCCTTGAAAACTCTGAAATCCGAATTCGCAAAAACATCGTTAAGCGTTACCATCTCCAGGTCGAACCGCAGATCAGGTTTGTCGCTGCCGTATTTTTCCATAGCGTCTTCAAAACTCAGGCGGGGTATTGGAGTCGTTAAATCAATACTCAAAACCTCTTTGTAAAATACTTTCATCAATCCTTCAACAATTTCAAAAATGTCTTCTACATCAACGAAAGACATTTCAACATCGATCTGGGTAAATTCATATTGTCTATCCGCACGCAGGTCTTCGTCTCTAAAACATTTTACAATTTGAAAATATCTATCCATTCCGGAGACCATAAGAATTTGCTTGTAGGTCTGCGGTGATTGTGGAAGTGCATAAAACTTTCCTTTGTGCATTCTACTTGGCACAAGAAAGTCACGAGCTCCTTCGGGTGTACTTTTCATCAGAATTGGAGTTTCTACTTCAACAAAGTTATGCTGATCGAAATACTTTCGTGTGAGTTGATACATTTTATGACGGAGAAGAAGATTCTTTTGCATTTCCGATCTGCGCAAATCAAGGAAGCGATATTTCAAACGCAGATCTTCGCTTGCATCAATGCTCTCTTCGATAGGAAACGGCGGGGTCTCAGCTTGGTTCAGGATAATCAGTTTATCTACCATCACATCAATTTTGCCGGTTGGAAGTAGAGGATTTTCAGTTCCCTCCGGACGCTTTCTAACTTTTCCTTCGATAGAAATTACAAATTCACTTCTCAGTTTTTTTGCGAGTTCATGGGTATCTGAATTGTAAGTTGGTTCAAATACAACTTGAGTCAATCCGTAACGATCGCGCATCTCAATAAATATTACGCCGCCCAAATCACGACGAACAGCTACCCAGCCATTTAGAACAACATTTTGCCCGATGTTAGATTCATTTAATTCACCGCATGTATGACTTCTTTTTCCAAACTTCATAAACCGAATTTTGCTCCTTGAAAAAATTACGGCGCAAAGATAAACATTTAAGTTTGGCTATTCAAATAAAGGGTTGTTAGTAGGGATCGGTTAAATTCAGTAACGCCGTTTCAAAATCGGCGAAGAGAAAAAAAACATCTGGCACCCGATAAATTGACTTTGCGCTGAACGAATAATATTTTTCAGTAAACATAATCTGTGAGAGAAAATGGCATCGGTAAAGAGAAAGAGTAAAACAAATCGTAAGCTTCCGCTTCTCGTCGAAAAAGGTCAAGACGGTTGGTACGTTGCCGAGTGTCCCGTTTTTGATGGTTGTTATACACAAGGAAGGACTATTGATGATGCAATTGCAAATATCAAAGAGGTAATCGCACTAATTTTGGAAGAGAAAGATGCCCGAAGTATTCTAAAGAGTTACAATCCCCAAGAAATTAGTCTCCACACAATCACAATATAAACGTATGTCAGAGCTTCCAATTCTATCCTTGAAAGAGATCATTAGAGCTCTATCTAATGAAAAATTATTGAAAGAAGCATAAATGAATTTTTTCTCTGCAATTAATCTTACACATCAAATCATAATTTTCTTGTTGTTAGTTAACACATTACCGGCAGGAGCGCAAATAGATTTCCAGCTAACCGGCAATCATCAAATCGAGAAAAAATATTCGAGGTCGTTTGCCAAAATTGATTCCGCTCTTGCATCGTACAATAAAACGAATCCGGCAACGTATTCACTTTTAATAATTAGAGACGGTAAACTTATTTTTGAAAAATACTATAACGGCTTCAGCATTGATAAATTGAATGATCTTAAATCAGTTACGAAAAGCATCACTTCGATACTAATTGGAATTGTTTTGGATAAAGGTTTGATAAAAGATGAGAATCAAAAACTTTTTGATCTGGCGCCTGAATATTTTAATCAAACGGTTGACAAAAGGAAAAGAGAAATTACTCTTAAGCAAATATTAACCATGAGCACCGGTTTTGATTGGAATAATTTTGGCGGTAAATGGAGAAACGGGTGGGACAAAAGTAAGGAACCAAATAAATTTTTAATTCAGAATGTACCGCTCAAAAATGAACCGGGAAAAGTGTGGAATTATAATTCTGCACTTTCGCATTTGCTTTCGGGATTGATTAGAAAATATTCAGGTATGTCCACACGGGAGTTTGCAAAACAATATTTGTTCGATCCGCTGGGGATAAAAAATTACCGCTGGCAGAAAGCCGCAGACGGAAATGAAATGGGCAACTCCGAACTGTTTATGTCGTCGCGTGATCTCGCAAAAATTGGTCAGTTATTTTTACAGAATGGATTTTGGAATGGGAAACAAATCGTGAGCGAAAACTGGATTCACAAATCAACTCAAAAGTATTTTGACGGATTCCCGCAGATTGGCGGATACGGATATCAATGGCACACAAGAAATTTTGGAAAGTTTAATTCTTATCTTGCTGCCGGTTACGGCGGACAGTTCTTAATTATTATTCCGGATTTGCAATTGGTCATAGTCAACACGTCAAAATGGAATGTTAAGAAGTCTGTATATATAATTTTTGATTTGACTGAAAAATTTTTAATTCCGGCTTTTAACTAAATAGTATAAAAAAATCTAACGGAGATTTTATGGATCACTCACTTATCACAACAACATTCACACTTGACGGATACAGAATTGTAAAAAATTTAGGAGTCGTTAAGGGAATTGTTGTGCGCTCACGTTCGGTTTTCGGAACAATCGGCGCGGGACTTCAGACAATCTTCGGAGGAAATATTACGCTCTTCACCGAGCTATGCGAGAAAACTCGTTCAGAAGCATTTGAGTTGATGGTTCAGCACGGACAGGCAATCGGTGCAAATGCGCTGCTTGGTGTTCGCTACGACGCAACCGAAGTGATGAGCGGTGTTACCGAAGTTCTGTGTTACGGAACAGCGGTTGTAGTTGAACGAAACTGATCAACACAATTACCTGCACATTTGATATTCTGAATCATCTTTCAGTACTATCTATAATTATTGTTAATTTTGGATTGGAATATCCCACGGGTTTAGAATAACATGGCATCTTCAGCGCAAGCATCAAATGAAAAAAGAAGGATTGCACTTACGTCGGTTCTTGCTGCAATTTTCCTTACCGGTTTTAAACTTGTTATTGGACTGTTAACTGGAAGTTTGGGAATTCTATCCGAGGCGCTGCACTCTGCGCTCGATTTGGTGGCAGCCGCAATCACATTTTTTGCCGTAAGACATTCCGATAAACCCGCCGATGAAGATCACAACTATGGCCACGGCAAGATCGAAAATTATTCCGCGCTTGTCGAGACAATCTTATTGGTTGTAACGTGTGCATGGATAATTTATGAAGCAATTCGCCGGCTCTCAACCGGCAAAATGGAAATTGATGTTACAGTGTGGAGTTTTGTTGTTATTGCTACTTCTATTATTGTTGACGTGTCACGTTCACGCGCTTTATATCGCGTAGCGAAGAAACATGAAAGCCAGGCGCTTGAAGCCGACGCGCTTCATTTTTCAACCGATATATGGAGTTCGTCTGTGGTGTTTGTTGGATTGATTGGTGCGTCATTACATTTCTATTATGCCGATCCGATTGCCGCGTTAATTGTCGCGATGATTGTTCTAACCGTAAGCTACAGACTTGGCAAGAGATCTTTCAACGCGCTGGTTGATAGAGCACCGCTCGGATTGAACGAGAAAATTTATGAGATAGTTGGCGGGATTCCTGAAGTGAAAAATTTTCATGATATAAAAGTGCGGGAATCCGGTCCGTATAAATTTGTCGATCTGAATATTCATGTTGATAAAAACATCACTATCGATCACGCTCATCAAATTTCTCACCAAGTAGAAAACGCAATTACTTCAAGAATAAAAAATGTAAAAGTGATGGTTCATGCCGAACCGGATAGCGAAAGTAACATTTCTTCGCAATAGTGCAAAAAATAATCAATAGTAATTCTTCTGATTCATTTCCCGTTTCTATTTGCTATATTAATCTCAAAATTAATTCGGGGGTTCCGAATGGGTACCGTTAAAAGGATTTTCATTTTCTCCTTCTTGCTAATCATTTGTTTATTCTATTCAGTAGTTGCGCAATCAAACTATGAACAAATTAATTTGCCGGATGGCGGAAGTGTGGGCGCTATCTGTGAAAACCTAAATGGTGATCTGTTTGTCAGTACAAAAACCGGTTTGTATAAATCTGTTGACGAAGGTAGTCAATGGAATTTAGTAAATAACGAAGAAGGTTTATGTTACATTAACAGATTTTTAGTTCATTCGTCGGGAAAAATATTTTGTACAACAGGGTTCCGCTATTTTGTGCTTTCATCCTCTGGAGAGGTATTGTTAAGAGAACAAATTTACACTTTCAAAACATTCGCAGAATACGAAAACGGGAAAGTGCTAGCAGTAGATCTCTCAAACAAGGTCATGGTTTCAAGTGATACAGGAAAAACTTGGCAGCAAATTGCAGTTCTTAAAGATGGGTATTTGTTAGAAAGCATTTTCGTAAATAAAGCGGGAACTATTTTTATTGCAAGCGGAAAGAATATTTATAGTTCTTTTGATAACGGGAAAACCTGGAATGCACAGAATATTGTGTTCCCAGGTGATGTATTTTTTGCAGAAAGCAGTGACGGCAGCGTTTACATGTTCGGGACATTCGTTTCTTATAAAACTCTGAATAGCGGCAAAACGTGGTCAGAAATTTTTGATCTTCCTTCCCAAAGTATTACCTCGGCATGGATCACACCTGACGATATTATTTACATCTCAACTCCATATAGCGGGGCATTCATGTTTAATAAAAAAGACTGGATAAGCCTAGGGAATGCCAATCCACATTTTTATTTAAATGCAATTTTAGTTAGTAAGAACAACAAAGTTTATGTTGCGACAACTACAAAAGGAGTGTGTTTATATGATAGCAAAAATAAATTATGGATCGAAAAGAGTTCTGGCCTGGAAGCAAACATTTATTCATTTATTGTAACACCGAGAAAAAGTCTTTTACTTTTCACGGGGTCATATTTATTTCGTTCAGCCGACGACGGTAATTCTTGGGAAAAAGTTTTTGATTCTAATAACTATTATTTGACTAAACTGTTTGTCCTTGAAGGTTCCAACTCGATTTTTTTGGTGTTCAATCGTCAAATACTTCGCAGCGATGACGATGGATTAACATGGGCTGTGGTTGATTCAACCTTGCCAAAAGGTTACATCTCCGACATAAACATAAGTGGTAATAATACAATTTATTTGAGCGATGGAGTAACACTCTCTCGTTCGTCCGATTGGGGAAAAAATTGGGTGCCAATTTGGAAATGCGATAGCAGTTGTCTTGACTGCATAAATGATCAAGTTAGTTATATAGCAGTTTCGAAAAATGAAATTAATTTTACATTCAATAAAAACGTCTACCGTTCGTTCGATCAAGGAAATAGTTGGATTCAGATTAATGCCAGTGCACTTCCTCAACGTCGCTTGGGAGATGGGATTTACAACTACTTTCTTCGAAGATCACCTTTAGGAAATCTTTTTATGGTAGTGGGAAATTCTATCTATTCTCAATCAGCAAATTATTTCTGGGAAAAAATTTATGATGGCGGTCTTACAAATAATGTTCCTACAAGGATAGGAGATTTAACATTCAGAGCAAATGGAGAAATGTTCTTATCAATTGACAACCAAATATGGCGCTCGGTAGATGCTGGGAAATCTTGGCAATTTATTGTGGAAGGAGATAAACTATTTTACGCTCAGCTTTCTGTCTCCGATGATTATGTTTACGCAACTAACGGTAACTATTTGTTCAAAATTTATGGTCCGACTTTAACGACGTCGAAATTCTCTACCGATTATATATCAAATTCCTATCCCAATCCCTTCAACAATCAAACAACGATAGAGTTTTATATTCAGCAGCCAGGTTACGTGAATCTTTCAATTTTCAATTCCATCGGGCAGAAAGTTGAAACTGTAGTTCAGAATTACACCGGCGCGGGTTTCTACAAAATTAATTGGCAGCCCAAAAATCTTGCCAGCGGCATTTACCTCTACCATCTCCAAACATCGAAATTTACCGAGGCCAAGAAAATGATCTATCTGAAGTAATAATTGACCAGTGGAGATTTTATTTGGTAATGAGTCTATCCCGATATCTGCGGCTCATGTTTAGCTTTTCGCCCGTCTTTAGTATCACAACATAATCGCCATGAGACCATGGCTGCATTTCTTGAATCTGTTCTACATTAACAATATATGATCGGTGAATACGTGCAAACTTTTCCGGATCGAGAGATTCTTCAACGTCGTTCATCGTATCTCTCAATAGATGTTTTCCCTTTGCAGTATGCAACTCAACATATTTCTCGGCAGATGAAATGAATGTTATCTCTCGTACAGCTACAAAAAAATATTTTGGGCCCACACTAACCAGAAATCGTTCTAAGAATTTCCTTTCTTTCATTGCGTTCTCTGCGCCTTTGCGAGAAAGGATTTCCACGCAAAGACCCAGCCAACAAACGGCGGGCAAGCGCAAGGAATACGCCAAGGAAATAATTTTAAATAAACCTCTTTAATAAGTAAAAAGCCGCCGCAAAAAAATTGCGGTATGTAGTAAGACCTCAACAGAATAAAATAATTCTTTTAGCCGGCTGTTCATATTTTCACAATCTTAACTTCCCTTACGTTCTTAAATTTATCAACAACAAAACAATTTATCTCATCGTTAACCACCGAATAAATTAAGTACTTCATCGAATTATCATTGGCTAAACGTATATCTTCTTTTGACATTCTTGCGGGTGAATCCGGATGTGAATGATAAACAGCTACCAGTTTTACACCCTTACTCCGTGCATATTTTACGGCTGTAAATTGTTCTTTAGGATCAAATGAAAAATGTTCATTCGATTTATCCGTATTGGTCATATAAATGATCTCTGTAACCGTGTCGTTGCTGCCTATCAGATAGCCGCATGCTTCAATCGGGTAAGCATTTTTGCCATGTTCGGCAATTTTATTAATTATCTCTTCGGGAATTTTGAACATCGTCTTATCCTTTTTCAATTACTACCATGTGAACATCTTCTTGAAGATTTTTTATTTCAAGAACATGATTGCCCTGTTCGGTAACGGTTTTAGGAACATTCTCCAGCGGCTCGCCTTCCTTTAATATAACTTCAAGAATATCGCCTTTACCAAGCTTTTCAAGTTCAAGTTTGGTTTTAACAAAGGTCATGGGGCAATGATCTTTTGTAATATCAAGTTTGTACGTTTTCATATAAATAAAACCTTTCCATTTTCTGCAAGACTTAAAAATTTTGCAACACCAAGAACCTCTTTAATTTCAGGAATGAAATCTTCTTTTTTCAATCCGAGTATATTTATGGACATTTCGCATGCAAAGAAGTTTACCTTAAGCAGTATAGACGCATTTATTAATTCTTCCAGGGTAGCAACATTTCTTTTCTTCATAAGATTTGTCATAAGTTTTGGACTAGCCCCTATAAAGTTTAACCGGCTAAGAGGCAAATTTTTGAATCCGCCCATTAAGAAATTGAAAGTTCGGGCGAGCATTCCTTTGCCAATTGCATTTCTGGATTTATATTTTTTAATGACGTTTAATCCCCAGAAAGTAAAGAAAAGATTAACTTTATAATTTACTGCTGCTGCACCTGAAGCAATAGTGAAAGCGGCAACAGCTTTGTCAAAGTCGCCGCTGAACAAAACTATCGATATTTTCTTTTTGTCTGCCATAGTTGCTCCTTAATATTTAATTATTAGGATGAACTTTTATTTCACATACCGGTTGTTCATAATCCTGTAGTTGAGTTATTGAAGGACTACTTCCACACACCGCACAGTTTTCATTTTTCTTCAGCTTGATTTCTCTGAATTGCGTTGTTAGTGCATTAAATGTTAGAAGTTTGTTTGTCAGTAACTCGCCTTTATTAAGCACATATTTTAATGCTTCTACAGCTTGAATAGTACCGATAACACCGGCAACGGCACCGAGAATTCCCGCTTCGCTGCAAGTCGGAACAACGCCTTTTGGAGGCGGCTCTTTGAAAATACACCTGTAACACATATTCCCCGGTGTATAAGTAAAAGTTTGCCCGTTAAATCTCAGAATTCCTGCATGCGAGTATGGCTTTTTAATCATTACGCAGGCATCGTTAACTAAAAATTTCGTCGGGAAATTATCTGTCCCGTCAATTATAAAATCATAATCCTTGATAATCTCAATGATGTTTTGAGATGTAAGTCTTGTATTGTAGGTTATAACTTTAACATCCGGATTTATTTGCTCTATTTTGTTTTTTGCAGATTCGACTTTGGGGATATTTACGTCGGGCGTAAAATGAATTATCTGTCGCTGGAGATTGCTTAAATCTACTACGTCATAATCAATAATACCCAATGTTCCTATACCTGCGGCGGCAAGGTAAGTTAAGACCGGCGAACCAAGACCGCCGGCGCCAATAACAAGAATTCTGGATTCTAAAAATTTTTTTTGTCCTTCCCCGCCGACTTCTTTCAATATTATATGTCTGCTGTATCTATAAATTTGATCTTCAGAAAAATTCATTTTTATTTCTCCATTTATCGTTCGATAGACTATTCAAATTTTTCCCAGGGATTGATCAAAATCCTCAATTATATCTTTAATGTTTTCAAGTCCCGCAGAGACTCTTACCATATTATTAGAAACTCCGGCTAATTTCTTTTCTTCTTCGGAACAGTTAAGATAGATTGTTGAATCCGGATGAATAATTAGTGTACGTGTATCACCGAGATTAGCTAAATTTTTTGCGAGCTTCACATTATTAATAAACTTAAAACACGCTTGTTTTGATTCAAGAGAGAAAGTTAAAAGTCCGCCAAATTTATTATCGAATTGCTCTTTCCCGATACCGTAAAATTTATTGTCTTTTAGCCCGGGATAATTTACACCCGTAATTTTTTTATGCGACTTAAGATGTATAGCTAAATCGAATGCATTGCTGCAATGTTTTTCCATTCTTAACTGTAAAGTCTCTAATCCAAGTATATGTAGGAAAGCATTAAATGGGGAAAGAGTAAGTCCAATGTTCTGATATATTTTTGATCTTGCAACTCCTAAAAATGCAAGACTTCCTGCTTTTTTACTCAGTTCCTTAATTTTACTTACAGAAGAATTTTTCCAGTTATAATTTCCGGTATCTACAAGTATACCGCCTATAGCGGTGCCGTTTCCGGTTATATATTTAGTTGCAGAATGAACAATTATATCGGCGCCAAAGTACTTAGAACGCCATAGATACGGCGTGGTAAGTGTATTATCAACTACAACGGGAATGTTATATTCTTTTGCAATACCGGAAATTAATTTCATGTTCGGAATTTCCAGTTTAGGATTACTTATTGATTCCAAGAAAATCAATTTCGTCTTATTGTTAATCGATTTTTTGAGAGAATCGAGATCGTTGAGATCGACATAATTAATTTTAACGCCGTATTTTTTTATTACTTCGTTGAAAAATAAATATGTGCCGCCGAAGAGAGACTCGGAAGAAATTATTTCGTCTCCCTGCTCTGTTAAAGTAAAAATAACAGTAGAAATTGCCGCCATTCCCGATGCGGTGGCAACAGCGCCGATTCCTTCTTCAAGTTCATTCAGACGTAATTCAAAAGCGGTTATAGTTGGATTGGAAATTCTTGAATACACGTAACCAAATTTTTTGCCTTCAAATACTTCTGAAAGTTCTTCTGCTGTATTAAAAGAAAATGCAGCGCTTTCATAAAGAGGAACCGAGGTGGCAGACCCCGTATTATTTCCTTTGTCTAATCCGCTGTGAATTGCTTTCGTTTCAAATTCCAAGACTTCCTCCTCCCATGAAGTATAAAAATTCGATCGCATCCGAATCCTTCACTTCAATTTTTTCATAATTACTCTGTTCTATTATTTCGCCGTTTAGTTCTACAGAAACCATTTCGGGCATTTCAACATTTTTTAGTTTCAGCAGCCGGGCTACCGTAATTTTTTCCTGATCTATGGTTTCAAGATTTCCATTAATTTTCAGCGTCATTATTAGCTCCATATTTTTTAAGTAATGAATATTTTTTTTAATTCTTTAGATCTCTTTCTTTACAAATATCTTCCAGTTGCCGGGATTAATTTTATCCTGTAACAAAATTGAATGCCCATCCTGTTTTAGCGAACGCGGAACATTTTTAATTGGCGCGCCATCATCGAGCATCACTTCCAGAATTTTTCCTATCTGCATAGTTTCGAGCTTAAGTTTTGCTTTAACATAATTGAAAGGACAAGAAACGCCTTTCAGATCCAATATCTCATCGGGTATTAGAGAATTTTCAAAATTCATTTTCATCTCCGTTATTTTTTGCACATTCCATAATTTTTAATGTCGGTTGTAATCTCAAATAAGATTTGTCGCAATCATGAACAAACCCGTTTGTGTAGTTATACAATTTTAGTACGGCTTCTTTAGAGACCTCCGAATATTTCCACTTCAGAAAAACATCTTTAATATCCGACCAATCATTACACAGCCATTTCTTGTTTGATATTCTTGAAACAAATTCATCTAATATTTCCTCTTCATTCTGCGGCTCAATGCCTTCAAGAAACACAAACATCTTGGCGCATTTGAGCAAAGAATCGAGGCATTTCTCTTTAACTAATTTCCAGTTTTCTGCTTTTATATCGTCTTCGCATTCATAAATATTCCGTATCGAATCGAATAAATTAATTGCCATCAGGTCCAACAAACTTCCGGCACATTCGCCTCTGCTTTCAGCTTCCATTTTAAACTCTTCTTCAAAACCGGGCTCTTTGTAAAATTCCGGCAGTTCGGTTCCTACCTCTGAATATTTAACAAGTATTCTTCTAAAAGCATCTACGCCCACTCTATCAACAAATTCAAAAAATTGTTCGTTCCCTTGTTTGTTATTAATCCAAAATTCTTTCACATCTTTTATGAATAAATGAGCATTTATTGCCGGTACTTTCCCGATTACGGCGGCTAATCTATCTCTTTGAGAAAAAATATTTCCACCGATCAAAACAACATAATGGGGAGATAATTTCCCGTCCACTTTCAGAGAAGCGCCGTATAAACCAATATCGCCGATATGATGCTGACCGCATGAATTAGGACAGCCCGAAATATGAAGACGAATACCGGCAAGGTTATCGATGTTTTCTCCAATATATTCGGCTAAATTATACGGATGTGTAATCGCCAGCTTGCAGGAGTATGCGCCCGGGCAGGAAACAATGTCACGCGTGGAATTATTTATTTTACCGAAGAATTTGTTTTGCAGCAGAAAGTTATATGCATCGTATATAAAATTCTTTTCAACCCACGGTATAAGAATATTTTGGGTCGGTGTTATAACGGCATATCCGGCGCCATATTGGTCGGAAAAATCTGCCAGGGCTTTTAATTTATCGGGAGTCAAATTTCCAAGCGGAGGTTTAATCATTACTGCGACATAATTGGTTTGTTTCTGCTTTATTATATCTTTTTCATACAAATTCCAGTAATCGTTATTTAGACCGGTTAATGAATTATAAGCCGGTATTTTTAATCTCTCCGGGTTTTGAGGTCCGTCGATCCTTCCATTTTTTGTTGGAGCCGATAATGGAAAATTTTCTATGTAATCATCGAGTTCATCTTTAATATTCCTCTGCTGCTTTAAAAAGTTAAGTTCATCGAATACAAGCTTCTTAAATTTATCAAAGCCGAGTCTTGCAATTAAAAATTTCATTCTTGCTTTATTTCTGTTTTGTCTTTCTTCCGTTCCATATTTATGAAAGATGCGTAATGCAGCTTCAATTAAAAGATAGAATTCATCGGCTGGAATAAAATCGGTTATCAACTGCGAAGCCATAGGAACCGAACCGAGTCCGCCTCCGATGTAAATCTTAAAGCCGCGTATTTCTTTTACGTTGTTAATAATTTGAGGGATAGCCCCGATATCATGTATTCTTGAATATGCGTTGTCGGCTTCACTTTCAGAGAAAGTAATCTTAAATTTTCTCGGCAGTGTAGATGAAAGCGGATGCCTCAGAAAATATCTCGTGCAAAAAATTGCATAAGGAAGAACATCAAACTTTTCATCGGGACTAATACCTGCCAAATAAGAAGCTGTAATATTTCTGACTCCGTTGCCGCATGCTTCTTTTGTAGTAATTCCTGCATCAGCCAGCATTCTTAAAACAGTAGGAATATTTTCGAGATCTATATAATGCAGTTGAATATCCTGCCGGGTAGTGAGATGAGCATGCCCCGAAGCAGCGTATAGCTTGGTAATAGCTGCAACTCTTTGCAATTGCTGCGAAAGAATTAATCCGCCCGGAATTTTAATTCTTTGCATGTGTATGCCTTCATTGTGATGCCGCACACCGTAAGTTCCAAAAGTTAAACGATGGCTTTTGAACCTTTCGGGATGTATTTCACCTGCATTTAGTTTTTTTATAATTTCTTCGTATTCGTCAATTTCACGGTAAACATTATAACCTCTGTTAATATCCATCTGCTGCCATATATTTAATTGTTTCATTTTATTTTCCTTTCGCCTTACTTTTTAGCTGTTTGCTTCTTCGTATATTTTATGAGAACTAAAGTGCGGTAGTATTTTGGAATAATTAACAACATCTCCGAACACAAGAACCGCAGGTGACGCGGCACTATTCGATAAATCTACCAAATTTTTGAGTGTGCCTGTAAGTACTTTTTGGTTGATTCTTCCAGCATTCGAAATAACAGCCGCCGGTAAATCTTCATCAACACCGTATCGGCTGGCATATTCTACAACATTTTCCGCTTGAGTTAATCCCATTAAAACTATTGTTGTATGATTTTTTCTTTTCAGCAGATCAATCCAGGAGGAATCAAAAATAGATCCTTTCAAATGAGCAGTTACAACAGAAACAGACGATGAAATATCACGGGCAGTTGGAGGTATACCGGCGCTTAATGGTGCCGCATTAATAGAAGAAACTCCCGGAATAATTTCTACCCGGATATTATGATTTATTAAAAAAACAGCTTCTTCCGAACCACGTCCAAACAAGAATGGATCGCCGTTTTTGAGTCTTCCAACTCTCAAGCCCTTTAATGCATAATCGAGGAGTAAATTGTTGATTTCTTCCTGCGGCATGTCGTGTCTTCCTTTGCATTTGCCTGCATATATTTTTTCTACATGTTGGGGAATTATATCGAGAATATCTTTTGTGATAAGGTTATCGTACAAGACTACATCAAGATCATTTTGCAAAAGATTATAAGCCCTTACGGTTAACATATCAACTCCGCCTATACCGCCGCCGATTAAATATACTTTGCCAAATAATTGAAGCGCCTCTTTTCTTGTCTCTTCGGGATTGATAATACCGCTGTTTCGTTCAATTAATTTTTTCTCCGATAAGTCGCCAAGCCGGGCAGGTAAATAATTTCTAATTTTATTGCGTACCGTTTGAGTAATAGTAGGACTTGCACCGTCGCTCGATACGGCAACTTTTAGATTTTTATAGACGAGTAAAGAAGAGAAATAAAAATCGCATTCCGAGGGGATATCGACAGTGTTCAAAAGAACAAATCTTTCTTTCTTAATTTCTTTTATTAAGGTGTTTACCTCCTTACAGCCGGTCGTATCGATAATAATATTGCAATTTTCTGCATCTTTCTTTTCAAACTTTTTTATACGGTAATCGAACCGGTAATTTTTCAGTTCATCGCAGATTTTTCCGGCAACAACAAAAAAATCTATATTGTTTTCGAGCAGAACTTTAATTTTTTGAAACGCAACTTTTCCGCCTCCAATCAATAATATTTCTGGATTTCTTAAAAGCACCGGCAGTGAATTTATGTTGTACATTTTATGTTCTTTCATAGTTAAATTAGATTCAAACCGTTATCTACGTTCAAGCATTTTCATAATCATAGTTTTTGAATCGGTTTATTTCCCAATGTGGAAAATGTTTTTTTATTAAGTGAAACAGTTCGTCTTCAAAGTCGGCATAATTATGGGCGGGCTCTTCTTCTTTCTGAGTCAGCCCTTCTGTTATAATTCCTCCGCCAGCAATATCATATCCATCCACAATTACAAACCGGCTTGTATCTTTTACGCGATCAATTAAATCGAAGCTGACGGCATTTTTCGTTTTTATTACTAACTGTGCTACTTCATGTCTTTGTACTTCTGTTCTATCGGTAATTATTTTCAGCGTTGAGGCATCGAGCACAGATTCTAATTTTTCAATTTTCATTTCGACTTTATTAGTGCCTATTTTTAATCTATATGTTTTGTTTACATCCAGCGGTCTTTTGCACATCCAAAAAATATTTGCTTTGAACATGTTGGTAGTAAACGGAAGCTCTTCGTTCGTTTTGCATATCAATTCCGAAGGTCTGATGTACAACTGAGCAGTTAGTGTTAAACCGATTGCTTGTCCCGCCGCTGCTTCTGTTAATGAATTTTTACCAAATATTTCAATCGCCTTCACTTTCGACTTTTTACCGGAAGGCAGAAAAATTATTTCGTCACCAACATTTACCGAGCCGGAATTGACGGTACCTGCAATAATTCTTCTATCATCGCCGTTAGCTGTAAACTTATAGACACCCTGGACAAACATTCTAAAATTGTTTTCGCTTTCTTCTTTTTCTTTTACAAAGCTGTCAATTAATTCAACTATTGTTGATCCATCGTACCAATTCATTAATGCCGATCTATTAATCAGATTGATTCCTTCTCTTGCAGAAATTGGAACGAAGGCAACAGGAGAAATACAAATACTTTCGAGGAATTCAGAATATTCAGCAACTAATTCATTAAATTTTGATTGATTGTAATTGACCAGGTCCATTTTATTAACGGCTACTACAATCTGGCGAATTCCCAGAAGCGACAGCATAAATGCATGTCTTTTTGTGTTTTCGGCAATACCTTCATCAGCATCAATTAAAAGAATTGCAGCTTCTGCGCGTGCGGCTCCGCTAATCATATTTTTCAAAAACTCGATATGCCCCGGTGCATCAATAATAATATACTCGCGCTTCAGAGATTTGAAAAAGATTCTCGCAGTGTCGATTGTAATTCCTTGTGCCTGCTCGTCAATCAGCGCATCCAAAAGAAATGCGTACTCGAACGGTTTGGAATTTATTTCGCAAGTTCTTTTCACTTGTTCAAGTTTACCTTGCGGAAGTGAATTTGTATCTGCAAGCAATCTTCCCACAAGAGTGCTCTTGCCGTGGTCAACGTGTCCCACAATTACAATGTTCATTCTTTCTTTCATTTAATTCCTTTATAAAAATTTTTATCGTTTTTTTTGCTCATGATCTTGATCATACTCTTAATCTTCTTTTAAAGGACCAACGGGGGATGGACAAAAGCATGAATAAGATCAAGATTAAGAATAAGAGCAAGATTAGAAATCACATGTACCCATCTCGCCTAAGTTCTTCGAGTGTTCCGCCGCCTTCTTTATCTTGTTCTCTTCCGGCGCGTTCTGCAATATTTGCAAACTTGCCGCTTTTAAGTTCATAAATAATTTCTTTTACATTCTTTGCATTTGATTCAACCGGTTTTGTGCACGGGTAACATCCCAGAGAGCGGAACCGCGTTCCGTTTCCGTTATCGAAGTAAAGAGGAATTATCGGAATGTTTTCTCTATCGAGATATTCCCAAATATTCAATTCAGTCCAATCCAGTAGAGGATGAACACGTACATGTGTGCCCGGTGCAAAATCGGTCTTAAATTGATTCCACAATTCCGGCGGCTGATCTCCGATATCCCAATCATTATTTTTATCGCGTGGAGAAAAATATCTTTCCTTCGATCTGCTTCCTTCTTCGTCCGCACGAACACCAACTATAACACCGGTGTATTGTTCTCTGTTTTCATCTTCAATGAATTGACCGGTGTAGTGATCAAGTTTGTAGCGCGTCCAATTGCCGGAAAGAGTGTTTCTCAATGCTTCGGTTTTAAGAAGTTTACAGCAGGTTAATCTATCAACAACGCCGTCGGGAAAAGTCTGTTTGTTATGTAATGCAGTTTTGTTCTGCCCGACAATTAAATTAATTTTCCATTCGAGTGAAAGTTTATTTCTGTATTCAATCATCTCCGGAATTTTATAAGCTGTATCGATGTGAACAAGCGGAAAAGGAACGTGACAGAAGAATGCTTTCTTTGCAAGCCACAACAGAACCGTGCTGTCTTTCCCGATTGACCAAAGCATTGCAAGGTTTTTGAATTCTCTGTATGCTTCGCGCAAAATATAAATGCTGTGCGCTTCTAATTTATCTAAGTAATCCATTTTGTAATCCTAATTTGTTTTAATATGCAAGCCGCATTCTTTTGTATCCGGGTTTTCCCACCACCATCTTCCGTCTCTAACGCTGCCGCCTTTTTTAACCGGTCTCGTGCACGGCGCGCATCCGATGCTTGCATAGTTTTGATCATAAAGATTGCTGTAGGGAATGTTGTTCTTCTTGATATATTTCCATACCCGACTCTCCGTCCAATCGTAGAGCGGATTGACCTTAATGACTTTATAATTTTCATCATACTCAACAAGGTTAATTTGATTACGTGTAACTGATTGCTCTCTGCGTAATCCGGTAATCCAAACTTCTAAATTTGTCAGGGCGCGTTTTAGCGGTTCAATCTTTCTTACATAACAGCATCGCTTTCTATCTTCCACGCTGTTATAAAAAAGATTTATTCCTTTTTGATGAACCATCTCTTCAACCAGCTGATAGTTTGGAAAGTAGATGTCAGTGTTGATATCATACCTTTCATTAGTAAGTTCGATCAGCTTATAAGTTTCATACGGAAGTCTCCCCGTATCCAGAGTAAAGATTTTAGCATTCTTATTTATCGAAGCAATCATGTGAGTAATTACCTGATCTTCGATACTAAAGCTTGTAGCGAATGCTATCCTTTCTCCGAATCTTTCTAAAAAATATTTAACTACTTCTTCCGCATCTTTTGTAGCAAAGTAATTGTTGAGTTTCTCGATATTTTCCATTTCCGATTCCCTTAAATATTGTATTCCGGCGCAGATTTTATTTCTTTACCAAGTTTTATTCTATTCCATAACCTTTCGTGCAAATAGTAAAGAGATATTTTTGTGAATACTTCTATTAATCCAATTGAAGCGGCAATTTTTAAACTACCCGTTATAAGGAACGAAATAAGGGTTGTATCAAGTGTTCCTGTAACCCTCCATGAAAATGCTTTAATTATACTTCTGTAAGATTTTTCATGCATGCTTATTTCACTCCCGTGATTGCCAGAATCACTTTTATAATAGTTTTATAAAGGGATCAAAATGCTTTTGAGCCCTTAAATTAATTTTATACTTGATCTGATTTTTTTCGGTTAAAAATTACAACAGCAGCACATTCGGCGAGCGGACATGTAGATTTTTGGTAGACCTTGAGAATTGAAAATAAATTTTTCTGTTAAAAGAGATTCCCGTCCGTACTCAATGCGGAGTGCCTGGAATCTATACCGCTCTTTTCTTCTACTTATGTCCATCTTAGTATTCCTTCTATTTGTGTTGATGAAGAATGTTGAATATCAATGAAACAAAAAAGCCCTTCGTGATTCGAAGGGCTTGTCTAAAAAAAATATTCTATGTTAAAGTTTAGGCAATCTCCTCCGCGGACGGATAAGTGTTCATACACATACACATTGCCATCATTAAAGAGTTGTTTGCGCTATTTACTTTGTTCTGTTTCATAACTGTTGCAAAAGTAAATAAACTAAAAAGTAATGTCAAGTTTGTTTGCCTGGTGGTGCAATACTGACATTTTTAAAGAGTTATAACACCTGGTGGTGCAATACTGATTACACAATTATTATTTTATCTAATTGAAGTGATATTTTTTAGTTAAATGAACTATCCCTACTCCGACCTCGTTATCTATATTAGAATGGACTAGCATAGAATTAAAAGGACAGAATTGCTAAATTTGTTCACGGATTTTTCTCAAACTTTCAATTCTTCCTATCTAAGCATAGAATTATAAAGGATTTATAAAATGACAGAAAACAACAACGGTTTTGCGGGCATTGACGAAGTTGAGCTTCGCGAGTGGCTTGAATCTCTTGAGTATGTGCTTCAATCGGGCGGACCGGAAAAAGTTAAAGAGCTGCTTCATAATCTCGATACTTACGCACACGAGTCCGGCGTCGACCTTCCGTTCACCGCAAACACACCATACATAAATACAATTCCAAAAAAACAAGAACCTCCTTTTCCTGGCGGACGAGAAATTGAACGGCGCATAAAAAGTTTAATTCGCTGGAACGCAATGGCAATGGTCGTTCGCGCTAACAAAGAAGAAGCCGGAATCGGCGGACACATTTCAACTTACGCATCCGCTGCAACTTTATATGAAATCGGGTTCAATCATTTCTTCCGCGGTAAAGATGGAAATTCCGAGGGCGACATAATTTATTTTCAAGGACACGCCGCACCCGGAATTTATGCGCGTGCATTTCTCGAAGGAAGAATTTCCAAAGAGCAACTGCAAAATTTTAGACGTGAATTAAAACCCGGCGGCGGACTTTCATCTTATCCGCATCCGTGGCTGATGCCCGACTTCTGGGAATTTCCAACCGTGTCGATGGGACTTGGACCGATCCAGGCAATTTATCAAGCGCGATTCGCCAGATATTTGGAAGACCGCGGTTTGAAAAAACCAAGCGATCAAAAAGTGTGGGCGTTTCTTGGCGACGGCGAAACCGACGAGCCGGAAACTCTTGGCGCAATTTCACTTGCCGCGCGAGAACATCTCGATAATTTAATTTTTGTTATCAATTGTAATTTACAGCGACTCGATGGACCGGTTCGCGGAAACGGAAATATCATTCAAGAACTCGAAGCTAGTTTCCGCGGCGCAGGTTGGAATGTGATCAAAGTAATTTGGGGAAGCGATTGGGATCCCCTTTTCGATGCCGACAAAACCGGATTATTAATTAAACGGATGCACGAAGTTCTCGACGGGGAATCGCAGAATCTTGTTGTCCGCGGCGGAAAATATATCCGCGATAATTTCTTCGGAAAATATCCTGAGCTGGTTAAGCTTGTTGAAAAATATACCGACGAACAATTGGAAAAAATGAAACGCGGCGGTCACGATCCTGAAAAAGTTTATGCAGCGTACAAAGCCGCAGTTGAACACAAAGGCGCTCCGACTGTTATTCTTGCCAAGACGGTTAAAGGTTACGGACTTGGTGAAGCCGGCGAAGGAAAAAATATTACTCACCAACAGAAAAAATTAAACGAAGATGAACTCAAAGAATTCCGCAGCCGCTTTTCAATTCCGATTAGCGATGATGAAATCGGCAAAGCGCCGTTTTACAAACCATCGGAAGATTCACCGGAAATTCGTTATTTGAAAGAAAGAAGAAAAGCTCTCGGCGGTTATGTCCCGAAGAGAGTTGTAAAAGCTTCTCCACTTAAAACTCCTTCCGAAGAATTGTTTGAAGAATTTTATGCCGGAACCGAAGGACGCGAAGTTTCGACAACAATGGTTTTTGTACGCATACTTGCAAAACTTTTGCGTGATAAAGAAATCGGTCACCTGGTTGTTCCGATCGTTCCAGATGAAGCGAGAACATTCGGCATGGAAGCTCTCTTTAGACAAGTTGGAATTTACGCGCACACCGGTCAGCTTTACGAACCGGTTGATAAAGACAGTCTGCTTTATTACAAAGAAGCTAAGAACGGTCAGATACTCGAAGAAGGAATTACCGAAGCCGGATCAATGTCGTCGTTTCTTGCAGCCGGAACTTCGTACGCAACACACGGCATCAACACAATTCCGTTCTTCACATATTATTCTATGTTCGGATTCCAAAGATTTGGCGATCTAGCATGGGCTGCGGGCGATATGCGATGCAAAGGATTTCTGCTTGGTGCTACTGCGGGCCGCACAACTCTTGCCGGCGAAGGATTGCAGCATCAAGACGGCAACAGTCATTTGCTTGCCTATACAATTCCAAATCTCGTTGCTTACGATCCGGCTTTCGCATTTGAGCTTGCCGTAATAATCCGCGACGGAATTTACCGCATGTACGAAAAACAAGAAAGCGTTTATTACTACATTACAATTATGAATGAGAATTACGCTCAACCTGAAATGCCTGCCTCGACGGTAGGCGGGCCTGCCTCTTCAAAAAATGTTAAGGAAGGAATTTTGAAAGGCATGTACAAGTTCAGAACGAGTGAGCTGAAAGATCAAAAATTGAAAGCTCATTTGCTCGGCAGCGGAACAATATTGAACGAAGTAATTAAAGCACAGGAAATTCTTGAAAGTAAATACAATGTTTCCGCCGATGTATGGAGCGTAACGAGTTACAAGAATCTTCACCTTGATGCGCAAGAAACGGAAAGATGGAACATGATGCATCCCGATCAGCAGCCGAAGGTGCCTTATATTTCACAAGTTACAAAAGGTGAAAGCGGCGTGTTCGTTGCCGCATCGGATTACGTTCAGCTGATGAAAGATTCTCTCGCAAGATTTTTACCGGGACAGTTTCATTCACTCGGCACATTTGGTTTCGGAAGAAGCGAAGGAAGAGCATCATTGCGTGATTTCTTTGAAGTGGATACCAAGCACATTGTATATGCAACTCTTTATTCGCTGATGAAAGACGGAAAAATAAAATTGGATGTTGTAAAAAAAGCAGCGAAAGAATTAAACATTAATCCGGAGAAACCGAATCCGGCTAAATCATAAACTATATTATTGTCATTCTGAATCCTGATCTTGCCTGTCGGCAGACAGGTTTATCTGGATGAAGAATTTCAATGTAATTATTGAAAAGATTTTTCGCTTCCTGTCTCGCCTTCGCTTCGTTTCGCTCGTCGGAGCGGGCGGCAAGCCAAGGCGGGCGTTCAGAATGACTAGTTAGAGGAAAAAAATGACAATAGATTTTAGATTACCACACCTTGGCGATGGAATCAGTTCTGCCGATGTTGTTAAAGTATTGGTTAAAGAAGGCGATCAATTAAAAGCCGATCAGGTCGTTGTTGAGATCGAAACCGATAAAGCAACGGTTGAAGTTCCGTCGGATGTTGCCGGTACTGTAAAAAAAGTTTTCGTTAAAGAAGGACAAAAAGCAAACGTCGGCGAGCCCTTGGTCGCGATTGAAGTTGGCGGTCAGCAGCTCGCAGTAGCCAGTGACAACCAAAAAGAAAATTCAGAATCCAAACCTCCAACAGCAAATAACAAACAACAAATAACTGATAACCAACAACCAATCACCGATAACCAACCACCGACAACTGATATTCAACAATCTGCTTCTCCATCAAATATTGATTTAACACATCACATGCCTAAAGCTGTGATTGTTCCTAAAGATATTTCTAAGGTTGTTGTGCCGGCAGCGCCTTCAGTGCGAGGATTCGCGCGGGAGATCGGCGTGGACATTCACCAAGTGCGTGGAACCGGTCCACACGGAAGAATTTCTTTCGACGATGTGAAATCCTACGCAAAAAAATTAAATCAGCAAATTCAAAGCGGCGCGTTAGTAACCGGTTCATTTGGCGTTATAAAAGAAACTCTTCCGGATTTTGCAAAGTGGGGCGAGATAGATCGTCAGCCGATGAGCAACATTCGCAGAAAAACCGCAGAGCATTTGGCTTATTCTTGGGCTACGATTCCGCATGTTACTCAATTTGATAAAGCCGATATAACCGAACTTGAAAATTTGAGAAACCAGTTCGGCAAAAAAGTTGAAGAAGCTGGCGGCAAACTCACCATCACCGCGGTATTGCTGAAAGTTATTGCATCGGCGCTGAAAGTTTTTCCGCAATTCAGTTCAAGCGTTGATATGGAAAAGAGCGAGATCATTTACAAAAAATATTACAACATCGGCGTTGCGGTCGATACAGACCGTGGTCTGCTTGTACCTGTGATTCGCGACGTTGACAAAAAGAATATTATTCAAATCAGCATCGAACTTGCCGAAGCATCTAAAAAAGCGCGCGACAAAAAACTTTCGCTGGAAGAGATGCAAGGCGGATGTTTTACTATTTCCAATCTTGGCGGAATCGGCGGAACATATTTTACACCGGTCGTTAATTCACCGGAAGTTGCAATTCTCGGAGTATCAAAATCTTCTTACGAACCGGTTTATGTTGACGGCAAGCATGCCTTGTCTTCAGACAAGCTCGAACCGAGATTGATGATGCCGCTTTCGCTTTCGTACGATCACAGAATCATTGACGGCGCAGACGGAATAAGATTTTTGCGTTGGGTTGTTAACGCGTTGGAAAATCCTTTCTTGCTTTCACTTGAAGGGTAAAATTTTTTGCATGCCGCTATTCCTTGAGTTGGATAGTTGTTTGATGTTTTGTAAATGAAAACTATATTTTATGTGTGAAAACAACAAGATATTTTCGTGAGCAGGTTTTAAAGAAACGTTCTTATTTAAAAGAAGAATGGATTTGAGAAATATTAAGTAATCCCATAAGGAAAGAGATCCAAGCAGATGATCGAATTCGTTTTTGGGGTTATGTTGATGAAATAAAAAAATATCTTCGTGTTGTAACTCTTTCTGACGGTGAAACAGTTCATAATGCTTTTCCTGATAGAAATTTTGAGGAGAAAGAAAAATGAAATTAAATTATTATCCGGAAACAGATTCTCTTTATATAAACTTATCTGAAAAAAAGAGTGTTGATTCTAAAGAAGTTGCAAAAGATGTGGTCATAGATTTAGATGAATCAGGTACAATAGTTGGTATTGATATTGATCACGCAAGTAAAATTATCAATTTACAAAAACTCGAATCTGATTCTTTACCAGTAAAATCTCTTGCTATAGCTTCTTAATAATTAATTCCTTCTTATTCCCCTTTCGCTTTCGTATGATCACAGGATAATCGACGGGGCAGATGGGATAAGATTTTTAAGAGGGGTTGTTAATGCGTTGGAAAATCCTTTCTTGCTTTCACTTGAAGGGTAAATTTTATTTTGCTTAGGCGGTTGTCGAGAGGTCAATTCGAGAATAAATGCATGATCACAACATTTACGGAGAAAAAATTTTATGATTAAAACTCAATTAGCTGTTATTGGTGGTGGACCCGGCGGATATGCCGCAGCATTTCTCGCGGCTGATCTTGGTATGCAAGTCACATTGATCGACCTCGAGAAAAATCCCGGCGGTGTTTGTTTGTACCGCGGATGTATTCCTTCAAAAGCATTGCTACACGTGGCGAGACTTATTCACGAAGCTGACGAAGCAAAAAAGTGGGGCATTGAATTTGGTGAGCCGAAGATTGATATAAATAAACTCCGTGATTTTAAAAATGGAGTTGTAAATAAAATGACCGGCGGACTCGGTCAGCTTTGCAAATCGAGAAAAGTAAATTATATAAACGGCAAGGCAGCATTTGTTAATTCAAATACTTTGTCTATAAACAAAGTTGACGGAACAAATGAAGAATTGATTTTCGAAAAAGCAATTCTTGCAACCGGTTCGGTTCCGGCTAAAGTGCCGGGATTATCAATCGATTCGCCGCGAGTGATGGATTCAACCGCAGCGCTTGAATTGAATGACGTGCCGAAGAGATTACTCGTTATTGGCGGCGGATACATTGGATTGGAACTCAGTACCGTTTATGCCGCACTCGGCAGTAAAGTTACAGTCGTAGAAATGCTTCCCGGAATTTTGCCCGGTGCGGATAGAGATTTAGTAGCGGTGCTTGAAAAACGCGTTAAAGCGATGATGGAGAATATTTACGTTGAAACAAAAGTTGTTGAGTTACGGGACTCCGTCCCTTCGGGAAAAGAAACTTCAAACGGAATTCAAGTTAAGCTTGAAGGTAAAGATGTTGCAGAGCCAGTTCAAACATTCGATAAAGTTTTAATTTCCGTTGGAAGAAAACCTGTAACAGCCGGTCTTGGATTGGAAAACACAAAAGTAAAAGTGGATGAACGCGGATTTGTTATTGTCGATAAAACTCAGCAGACAGATGACAAAAGCATTTTCGCAATCGGGGACATAGTTGGTAATCCGATGCTGGCACACAAAGCATCTGCAGAAGGAAAAGTTGCAGTGGAAGCGATCCTTGGTCACAAAGCCGCATTCGAACCGAACGCAATTCCCGCAGTTGTGTTTACCGATCCCGAACTTGCATGGACCGGTTTAAGCGAGACCGAAGCGCGCGAAAAAGGAATTAAAGTTGAAGTTGCAAAATTTCCGTGGGCTGCAAGCGGTCGCGCAACCACGCTCGATCGAAACGATGGAATGACTAAACTTGTCATTGAACCCGAGACAGAAAGAATTCTTGGCGTAGGAATCGTTGGAGTTGGCGCCGGAGACATGATTGCAGAAGGAACGTTAGCAATTGAAATGGGTGCCGTTGTGAAAGATCTTGAGTTGACGATTCATCCTCATCCGACTTTATCCGAAACGATGATGTTTGCTGCAGAACTTTTCTATGGTCGCGCAACAGACATGTACCGCCCGAAACGGAAATAAACTTAGTGCATGTCTATGTGCCGACAAATGAATGAGAAATATTTTTCCATTAGAAAGTTTGAAGATTACTTATTACGTTCGGAGTGACAATTAAGAATTCCGGTATGAAAATTTGAAAACTAAAATATTTCTGTTCATCCTTTTTTTGTTTACACTTCAGATTTCCGCCCAAAACTACAACTGGGCTCGTCATGATTCGCTCGTGAAAGCGGGCATTAACCAGATCTACGGAATCGAATTCGACAAAGCTGAGAAAACTTTTGATGTTGTCGAAAAAGAATATTCAACACATCCCTCCGGTAAATTTTTCAAAGCCATGATAACATGGTGGAGAATTCTTCTCAATCTTGATGATGAAAGTATGGATCAAAAATTTTATGATCAGCTTGATGAAACAATTAAAATGTGCGATGATATTTTAGATAAAAATGATGAGAACGTTGATGCAATGTTTTTCAAAGGCGGCGCTTTGGGATTTAGAGGAAGACTTCGCGCTATACGTGAAAGCTGGTTCAAAGCCGCGCTCGATGGAAAAGAAGGTCTTGGACTTGTGTTCAAAGCTTATCAAGCAAATCCAAAAAATGTTGATATCCAACTTGGTTTTGGAATTTATCATTATTACGCTGAAGTAATTCCGCAAAAATATCCGGCTGTAAAACCTTTCATGATATTCTTTCCAAAGGGAGACAAAACTAAAGGTCTTAAAGAGCTTGAGAACGTAGCATGGAACGGAAGATACGCACGCATAGAAGCGCGGTATTTTTTGCTCACACTAAATTTCCAGTTTGAAGAAAACATGACCGAGACTTTGAAATGGGTGCATATGCTACTTTACGATTTTCCGAATAACCCGATGTTTCAGCGTTACTACGGACTGGTTTACGTAAAACAAAACAACTACAGTGAAGCGTCAAAAATTTTCCGCAAGATTTATTATAAGTGCAATCAAGGAATGCCGGGCTACAACGATAGATTTAAGCGCGAGGCAACTTACTATATAGGGAATGATTTTATGATTAAGAATAAACCGGATTCAGCCGTTGTCTATTTTGAAAAATCGGAAAAACTTTCTCTTGCACTGGATAAAAAAGAAGAATCAGGATTTCTGACCAACACGGTTTTGTTTTTAGGAATGTTGTACGATCAGCTTGGCAAACGTGAAAAGGCAATTCAATATTATAATAGAGTGCTTCAACTAAAGGAGCGGAACAATTCACATCAGCAGGCAGCGCAATTTCTTAAAATACCGTATAAAAGATAATTGCGAATTGGGAATGGCGAATTAAGAATTTCGATCTGTCTTTAATTCATTCAAACAAAATGCTGCTTCGATTTAATTATCAATTCGCAATTCTAAATTCTCAATTGCTCTTACAAGCTTGTCGATATTCCAAATCTGTGTAACGCTCCGATCGAGCCGAGCGATGAAAAAGAATAATCTACGTTGTAATCCTTAACAATAAATCCAAGTCCCAAACTAAATCCGGCTAATCCCGCAATACTTCCAATCTTTAGATCTTTTCTCTTTTCGTTATCATAACCAAAACGTAGTCTTAAACTTTTTCCCAAACGGAATTCACCGCCAACTGTGATCTGCCCGAATCTGCTGAAGAAATTACTTTTACTTTCGTTCAAACGGTTGAAAGACCAGAAAAATCTGAACGGCAGTTTTTCCAATTCTTTTGAGAAGCCGAGCCGGACATCTAACGGCAAAGTTTCTTTTGTACTGAAGTAAGAAGAGAGTTGCGTCCCAAGGTTCAAAACCGAAAAACCGAAATTCCATCTTTGGTCGGGAATTGCATAATGCAGTCCAAGATCGAATGCTAATGCGGTCGAGGATTGATCGGCAATGCTGGAGTAAATGAACTTAACATTTGCGCCGTAATAAAAATTCTGATCCAACTGATTTCCGTAACCGACAACAAAAGCCGTTTCACCCGCACCGAATGTGCCGATGTTGCTTCCATCGGCAGTTGCTTTTGTAAACGTTCCGTAATTAATGTATTGAACTCCGGCAGAAAATCTTCCGATTTCTTCATAATTTTTTGAAACCGCGACGCTTGCCGAATTAATATCCATCAAATGTTTTAAGTATGAAAATGAAACGGGAGTTCCATTCAGTAAATTGATCCCGGCGGGATTGTAGAACATGACATTTGGATCGTCGCCGTTAGCGACAAAGCTGCCTGCAAGTGCTGCGGCGCGCGGACTTGTATCGAGCCGCAAAAAATCATAAGTGTTTTGTGCAGATGCCGAAGCTGCAAACAAAACCAAGACAGCAAAAACAAAAATCTTTTTCATATTCTCCAAGAATTTTGATGCGATTTTACAGATAATTGTTTTTAAAGGCAAGGTATTATGTTTGGTAGATATTAGTATGTTATGATAAATTTTGGAATTAGAAATGTTTAGTAGAACTACTAAACATTTCTAATCGAGAACAAGGAAAAAACACAAATCTTAGTAGTTCTACTAATACAAAATTAGAAAAACTCATTTAACTTTGATTAGGAAATCCAACTGCCAAGTGAAAAGTTGAAACTCGTTAAAAATTGAATGATAAACATTTTTGATCTAGAAAAATCATAGGTGTGGAAGAAAGAAATTATTATATGAAAACAATAATCTTAATATTTCTAATACTGCCGTTTACAGTATACTCGCAAAGTTCAATTAAGTACTTGTCAAGCGTTACAAAGAAATCCACAGCACAGTACTACCAAAAACTTCACAATTATAATTCTTTACAAGTAGGTAATTTCTGGGAATACGAGCAAACCGATATTGATGGAAGCAAACATTACTTTCGTCGCTCCGTGGTTAAGGATACTATAGTAAACTCAAAAAAATATTTTAAGAAAGTTGATTACCGTGGCTATGGAGCGATTGTTAACGGCGTACAAACAACAGTACACTATTTCAACTGGGAAAGAAACGACACTATTAAGAAGGCAAGCTACATGCTTGATATTGAAGACCTCAATAATAATGGAAAGACTGATGATGAATTACTTCTTGACAGTTTAGAAATACCGAAGAACCCTTACCCCCGTGTGTTTTTAAGTTATCGTTACACCTGGAAAAATGCTTACGAATACAGTAATCCAAGCTTTGTTCGATTTTCTTCTCCTAGAGATTCAACATGGGCAATAATTTTTGGAGATACAGTTATTACACGACATATAGAATATGAAGGGAAATCAGAAGAAATTGTAGCTGAAAAATATGGCGTTGTCAATATATTAAAAGAGGGTCCTGCCGCGGTTTTAAGCGGGGCTATAATAAATGGTAAGCAATATGGCACAATTGTAAGCGTAGAGGAAACTAAAGTTAATTTACCAAGCGATATTGTTCTTTACAATAATTATCCCAATCCTTTTAATCCAACAACAATAATTAGCTTTTCGGTTCCGCATAAAAGTCAAATCAAGCTAAGTGTATTTGACGTTCTTGGTAGAGAAGTCTCTATTCTTGCTAATGGAATTTATGAAACAGGCAAATATGAAATTAGTTTTAATGCCTCCAACCTTCCGAGCGGAATTTATTTTTATAGCTTAGCTAATGGGAGCAGTTCTATTACAAGGAAAATGATTTTAATGAAATGACCCTTGTAGTTAGGAGACGGTTCACTGAGCCGTCTCCTAATCATTTGAAACTTCCAGTTGTTGCTAAAACTCCATGTACTTCCTTTGTCATTCAAACCCATTTAATACGTTCGGGAACAAATTAAAATTCACTCATGTTAGATTTGTCAAAAAAGAACAGAGCTTGACACATCCTCTATTTCATGATTAAGTTTGCTAAGTAATAAAAAAAGGAGAGTTACCGATGAATGGTTTTAAGACTGTAATACTTATGACTGCAATGATGGTGCTTTTTATTTTCGTCGGAAGTCTTATTGGCGGTGAAAGCGGAATGATGATTGCGTTTGTAATCTCGCTTGCAATGAATTTTGGCTCATACTGGTTTTCGGATAAAATTGTTTTGGCAATGTACAGAGCGCATGAAGTAACGCGAGAAGAATATCCGCAGCTTTATAATATAGTAGAGAAGTTATCGATGCAAGCGGGCTTACCGATGCCAAGAGTTTATGTTATGGATAATCCTTCTGCGAATGCATTTGCGACCGGCAGAAATCCAGAGCACAGCGCCGTTGCAGTTACAACCGGCATTTTAAATATTCTTAATGCCGATGAACTTGAAGGGGTTATTTCCCACGAACTTACTCATGTTCAACATAGAGATATTCTTGTAGGAACTATCGCAGCAACTTTAGTCGGTACGATTACATTTATCGCAAGAATGGCGGGATGGGCGGCAATGTTCGGCGGCGGAAGAAGCGAAAGAGACCGCGATAATGTTTTTGCCGATCTTGCATTAATAATTATTGCGCCGATTGCCGCAATGTTAATTCAACTTGCAATTTCCAGATCGCGCGAATACATGGCAGATGAAGGCGGTGCAAAAATTTCCGGCAAACCCCTTGCGCTCGCATCTGCGTTAAATAAACTTTCGCGGGCAACAGAAATTGTTCCGATGACTAATGCGGGTACATCATCGGCTCACATGTTTATTGTTAATCCGCTCCGCGCAAAAGCAATGATGAAATTGTTCTCCACTCACCCGCCAATTGAAGATAGAATTGCACGGCTACAAGAAATTGCCGCGGGGAGAAGATAATTTCTTTTCACAATGGTGTTGGCGTTTAAGTATTTTATATCATGCCGGACTAGATCCGGCATCTATTTACTATCTATTCCATTGTTGATATTCCGAATACTAATCTATAATTTGAATTCGTTCACTTAACAAAATCTTTGAGCGCCATTGAAAACTATACCTGCAATTCTTTTTTTCTCGATCATAATTTGTATCAGCTCTCTATCAGCTCAAACTAAAAGCAATTTAGAAGCTATTTATAGTCTGATTGACCGATCCGTTGCAAAAGCTGATTCTGCGATTGGCGGTAAGCAAAACATTTTTTTGAGCGTTACCAATCCGCAGACGCTTGATGTTTTGAAACCAAGAATTCAGGAAGCGTTCAATTCAAAAGGATATGTTCTTCAAGGTCAAAAAGATGAAGCGCACAAATCTATTGACTATACTTTGGTTTCCGCTAAGGTCGAGTATAAAGATTCCTTTTCGGATGGGATATTCGGCGGTACATTATTGCAGCGAGAAATCAATCTTACAGGCTCATTTTCGGTTGAAACCGGCAGCGGAATAATCAAACCGCAGCGGTTTTCCGAAACCGTAACCGACACAGTTAAGCTTGACGAATTGAATTCGATAGAAGACCAAACTCTTCCCTTCACTCAAGCGCCGGTTCCGTCACTCCCGCTTTTATCAAATTTATGGGAACCGATAATAGTTGTCGGAACTCTAATCGTTACGGTTATTTTATTGTTCACAGTTAGAAGCAAGTAAAACACATTCCGGTAATTCGGTTTCTCCGGCTTGCCTTCTGCAATCATGTTTGTTTATTTTTACAACGTCTTTTCAAAACGAGGTATAATTTTGCCGATCAAAACAAAAAATCTTGTATATGTATTGTTAGCTGCGCTGATAGTCGGGTGTTCAAGTTCAATGGATACATCTAAGTTCACACAAGAGGAACATTTCAATTATGCGATGAAGCTGTATAACGAAGGTGATTACGAACCGGCTCTTCAAGAATTTCAGAACTTTGTTCTTCAGTATTCAGGCAGCGCTTTCAATGACGATGCTCAGTACTACTTGGCAATGACTTACTTCCAGAGGAAACAGTATTTGCTTGCCGCATACGAATTCAGCAAGTTGATAAAGAATATTTCTGCAAGTCCGTTTGTACCCGATGCGCAATTTATGCTGGCGGAATGTTATTATCAGCTTTCACCGCCATATCAGCTTGATCAAGCATACACAAAAAAAGCGATAGAAGAATTCCAGGCATTTATAGATTTCTTCCCTTCAAACAAAAAGGTTGAGAAAGCCGACAGAAAAATTAAAGAGATGAATGAAAAATTAGCACGGAAAGAATATCAGAGCGCAGTCATTTATGAAAAGATGCAGTACGAATATGCTGCAATGAAATATTATGCACTGGTTGTAGATACATATCATGATACGCAATACGCACCGATGGCATTATACAACAAGATCAAAATTGAAGTGAAGAAAAAGCTTAACAACAATGCGCTCGCCGACATAAGTTTATTCTTGAGCCGTTACCCTAATGACGCGAACACAAAAGAGATTCAAGGTATCGAAGTTGCTTTGTCGGATAAGAAATGAATTCGATGAAACGAAAGAAAAATGTAAGTAGCTCAATTATAACGATGACAGAACTTATATTACCGCATCATACAAACCAGTTGGGTAATTTGCTCGGCGGCGAGCTGATGCATTGGATCGATATCTGCGCTGCGCTTTCCGCAGCTAAACATTCGCAGCGAATATGCGTTACTGCCTCTGTTGACAAGATTGATTTTCATCATCCTATAAAATTGGGAAATGTTATAACTTTAACTGCGTCGGTAAATCGTGCATTCAGAACTTCCATGGAAGTGGGCGTAAAAGTGTTTGCCGAATCACTGACTGAAGGCACAAGAGTACATACCAATTCTGCGTACTTAACATTTGTAAGTGTTGATGAGAACGGAAAACCGATTGAAACTTTTGAAATTGTTCCGGAAACAAATGAAGAAAAGAGAAGATTTGAAGAAGCTCTTAAGAGAAGAGAAAATCGTCTCGGCAACAGAAAGCATCGTAACTAACATTTTTATTTTCACTTTCCTTTTTCTCTCAAACCTATCGGCACAAACTTCAATTAACGGTTTTTGCAGATATAGAGAATTTCCTGTGAAGCCGAACTTTACAAACGTGTTTGGTGTGGACTATACAATAGATGGTTTCCGCGATCTGATTATTTACTCTTCTACCGAGAATAAGTATTTATCTCTCACGGCTGATAATAAATCGGACTTTGGAAAGGCAAGCGAAAGATACTCTCCTTATGCAATTGCCGAATTGCATGCAATGGCAAACGAAAACACTTCGAGAAGTTATTTCATTCTTTCCCGCAAGACGCGGCAGGTTGGCATCGTATCTTTCTCAAAGAGCGGATCAATTGATTGGAAAAGTAAAATAAAGTTTGATGGATTTCCTACTAAGATTGACGTGGGTGATGTTGACGGCAACGGTAAGCGAGTTGGGCTTGTTTCCGGCGGTTCGCTTGATGGATTACATGTTATTAGAGAAAACAAAAACAATCTCAAAGAAACATTGATCGCTAAAGGAAAGTCGTTCGTTTATTCCACTTTTATTGATCTTGATTACGATAAGTTTTTCGACATTGCGGCTTTCGATGCACAGACAAACTCATTCATTTTCTATTATAACAATCATTACGGCGGTTTCGAAGAATCACGTTCGCTTGGAATGACCGGTAACTTGAGCGAGTTTAAATCTGCGGATTTTAATTCCGATGGATTTACCGATCTAATTTTTGTTCATGATAATCATCTCGAAGTTTTATTGGGAGATTCCGTCTCGTCATTTCAGAAAAAATTTGTTTTAGACACACCGGTTAAACCGGATCGATACGTAATTCAAGATTTCAACGGCGACGGATTCAACGATGCGGCTTTTCTTAACAAGCAGAGCGGAGAACTTTACATCTCGTATGCGAAAAGTACCAACATCTTTTATCCCCCGCTGCTTTATATGAAGAAGCCGGGGTTGATTGATCTTGTTTCTTATGTTGATAGAGGCGGAAAGAAACTGGCTGTACTCAGCACCGAAGGAAAGTTATATCTAATTAATTCAGTTATGTTGAATGACGATAACTTTTCGATCTCTCTCGGATTGAAACCCGGATTTGTGACTACGTTCGATTATCTGAACGATAAATTCAAAGATATCTGTTACATAAATGAAAGCGAGCCGTCGCTTAATTTGCTGATCAACGAACGCAGAAATTTGTTCAGAACGTTTTATTCAATACCGGTAACAACGGCGTTTGACGGAATAGAAATTGATGATATCCGGAATAGACAAAAAACTTTTTTCCTTTATAAGAAAGGTAACAGAGCTATTGAAGCTGTGGAAATAAACTTTGACGGTTTCCGCTACACAAAAAAATCTTTCTATGCCGATGGACCTATTGTTGATTTGAAAGTGGCATCAGGTAAGTCGTTGGACAACCCGGTGATTTATGTGCTGATAAAGAAGAATCGTCAACTTGTGCTGCAGAGTTTTGTGTTTCGTGATTTCAGGTATATTTCACTTAACTCTGATGTTGTTTCCGATAACGCCGGCAATGCCGGACTAACTTTAAGTACATTTAGGGAAATTTATTATTGGGTAAATTTTACAAATGAAATCGACTTGATGAGGGTGGTTTTTGATAAAAGGATAATTGAAAAAAATAATTTCATAAACAGAAAAACTTCTATTGGTGAAAATCCGAAATACGATTTAATTTGTTTCAACGAAAACCTCGGCCGGAACAAACCGGCGGCGGCAATAGTTTCGTCACAAAAAAGCAGCGATCTTTATTTTATCTACCGGAATCAAGTTTCGAAGTTTCCGCTTCAATATCAAACGGCAGAGAATCCGTGGCTAAAGTATTATCTTGATTCGGCAGACAATAAAATATTTTTTTCTTACGCGGATAAACGTGGTAAATTGCGTAGCGTTTCATTGGATGTTCGTTCAAAGTCGGTAAAAGAAAACGATCTGGCGGAATTGAAGAAGATTAATAATTATTCTTTGGAAAGTTTAAGCGCTAAGCGTGCGTTTTTTATTTACTCGGATAACGACCAAAACACAATAACCTTTCAGAAATTTTGATGAAGAAATTCTCGCTAATATTTTTTTTGATTCCCGCTCTAAGTTTATTTTCGCAGAACTTGGATTCGTTGTATAATGATTTCCTCCGTATAGAAGGGTTACCCCATTACGTTAAAGGTCAAGTCGTCACATCGGTCGGTGCACCAATCAAATGCAGATTCGGAATAATAAGTCAAGTGACACTTAACTATGATAGATTCAAACCCGATCAGCAAAAATTTATAATTTCGGTTCTTCAGCGGCCAACTTTGGATACAAGCATTGTCTCACCATCCGGGAAATTTCGAATTCATTTCAACAAAACCGGGAACGACGCACCTTTGTACGATCCTTTGGATTTGGCAAAAGCAGCAGATTCGAGTTACAATTTTGAAGTCAACATTCTTGGTTTTCTCCCTCCGCCAAAAGACGGTAACGCCGGCGGTGATGATAGGTATGATATATATATAGTAAATGAAACTGAAAAAGTGTATGGTGGTACTACACCTGATCAATTAATCACTGACTCAACTTGGACATCCTATATAGACCTTGATAATGATTTCGCCGGTTCAGACTATTACACTCACGGAATTGATGCTGCCCGTGTTACCGTTGCTCACGAGCTTAATCATGCGATTCAAGTTGGAAACTATATCTACCGCCCTACGGATACATTCTATTATGAACTAACTTCCACTTCGATGGAAGAATTTGTTTATGATTCCATTAACGATTACTACAATTATCTTGGAGTTTATTTCAGTAGTCCAAACAAAACTTTTTCATCAAACGACGGTTACGATTTGGCAATTTGGAATATATTTTTGAAAGACCGTTTCGGTTTCGGAATAATAAAACGTGCATGGGAGTTAATGCCCGCAGAACGCGCGCTTCAAGCCGTTGCCGGTTCCATTCAAGATGCCGGTTCTAATTTTAAAGTTGAATTCAATACTTTCGGGCAGTGGACTTATTTTACCGGCTCGCGTTCCGTACCGGGAAAATATTTTAAAGAAGCTTCCAACTTTCCGTTGATTCAACCGCTAATGAATACGCAATTCAACCGTCCAACGACGACATTGAACGTAAGTTCGGAAGCCGTATCAAATAATTTTCTTGTTCTTAACGATGCGTCTATCAGTCCCGCCAATACGTTTGTTGCATTGATCAGCAACTGCGATATATCCGGCGGAATTTCTTTCCCGGTGAAAAACAATTCGTTTACATTCACGTTGTCGTCTCAGCCATTCAGCGAGGCAAGAAAAGTTTTGGACGGCTACTATACAAAGTTGGACGCCGTTAACAGTTTTGTTTTCTCGCAGTCGAATATTTTTAATAACATTCCGATTGCCGAGGGACAGATAATCAGCGACAATATCGATTACGCATTCCCTCAGCCGTTCAATTATAATTCGCAGCAGACACTTTTCTTTCCGGTATTTATTTCTTCCGACGGAACCGCAGAACTTTATGTTTACAATATCAATATGAAGTTGGTTTATTCGGGGCAAAAACGTATTGTTGCCTCCGATAAAGTTGTTGTTCCTTGGGACGGAATCGATTCGGATGGGAAAAAATTAGGCAGCGGCGTTTATATTTACATTACAAAATCGGGGGATAAGATTAAAAAAGGGAAGTTTGTTATTTACAATGACTGATTACTCAGTAGAATTAAAAAATCTTGTAAAGTATTTCGGAAGACGCCTGATCTTTGAAGACATCAATTTTAAATTTATTTCCGGAAATATTTACGGTGTATCTGGTCCGAACGGTTCCGGCAAATCAACTTTGGTAAAAATAATTGCGGATCTAATTTCGCCCACGAGAGGCAATGTCATTCATAAAGCGGGAGACAACGTAATCGAAGCTGAACAGCTTCATAACTACTTGGGATTTGTTTCGCCTTATCTTTATCTGTACGATGAATTTACCGCAGAAGAAAACTTGATTCATTTCTCAAACATTCGCGGAATAAAATTCCAGCGCGACAAAGCAGAGCACTTACTGAACGAAGTTAAACTGTTTGAACGCCGGAATGATCTTGTGCGCGGTTACTCATCCGGAATGAAACAAAGACTGAAATTTATTTTTGCCCTTTTGCATAACCCGATGTTATTAATTTTTGATGAGCCCACATCCAACCTCGACGATGCGGGCAAGAACAAAATATATGAATTGATATCGCTTGAGGCGAAAAATAATTTGATAATTATTGCATCGAATGAAAAAGCGGATTTGGCACTGTGCAAAGAGATAATTGAACTGGAAAAATTTAAGAGATAACTGTTACACATGAAATCGTACTCGCTGTTTAGAAAAGATTGGCAGTCTGAGATCAGAACAAGGTACGCAATTAACGCGCTTGCAATGTTTATTCTTGTTACGATAAGCGTAATCATGTTTTCGATCGGGAACGAAAAACTTTCTGCGGATCTAACCGGCGGGTTATTGTGGGTTGTTATTTTCTTCTCGGCAATGTCTGGTCTTTCGCGTGCATTTGTTTCCGAGGAAGAACGAGGTACGACGATGACGCTCCATCTCATTGCATCGCCGTCAACAATTTACTCCGGCAAATTGATTTTTAATCTTCTGCTCGTTTTTCTAATGAACTTCGTGATTACAATTTTGTTCTCGATGCTGTTCCCCTCTTTTATAATACAAAACTTCCTATTATTTGCCATTGCATTTTTTTTCGGGAATATCGGCATAGCAGTTTCATCCACAATAATCGCAGCTATCATTTCGAAAGCAAGCTCCAAAGGAACTTTGTATCCAGTGCTGTCATTTCCAATACTACTGCCATTGATTCTTACACTGCTGGAACTCACAAAATTCTCTATGGAAGGCAATTCCGTAGCGGCTTCGCAAGTAGAGATTTATGTTTTGCTATGTTATGACGTGATTATGACAACTGCTTCGTATTTACTTTTTGATTTTATCTGGAAAGAGTAAGTCGCTCCTCGTTGCAAAAACTCTCACACATTTTTTAAATCAATCAATAATTTGTTGTCTGTTTCTTTGTAAACGGAAAAGAATACCGCTATTAACATTTGAAAAATACTTGTAGTGTAAAAATAACTGAGTCCCAATTCAACATGTAGAACCATAAAAAGAACTTTCAAAATGATGGAAACTTCGTACAACAATAACACAACATGGTAGCCTTTAACTTTGGAATTGAGCGCAACATACGACAAAAGCAATGCAACAAAAATGAACGCAACACATATGTGGTCTAACATAATTGCCGTGTACGCTATATTGTAAGAGGTGAATGCTGCGCCAACTCCAACAAAAAAAAGAATCGTAATGACTTTTACATAAATGGTTTTCTTAGAGAATAAGTTTCTGAGAGATGCCACTGCAAGTACCGCAAATAACAGATAAAGGCGTGGTGCAAGCCATGGCAATATAAAAGTTGCGAGGATAACGAGAGGGTCAGAAATAGCAAGCACAAGAAAATACAAAAATAAGTTGGTTCTATAATTTCGGATCGCCGGGAAAATCCAAAATAATGCAGACAAATAGGCAATTAAGTAAGGGAACGAAAACACTATTCCTCATCAAAAAGTTTGTTAACCATAGAGAATTTAACCGCGTAAGAAATCAATTCCGGAAACGACTTAATATTTAATCTTTGCATGAGACGCGAACGATGGTACTCAATTGTCTTCCTGCTGTATTTCAATTTGTCGGCAATCTCTTGGCTGGTCATACCTTTGCTAATTAACTCAAGGACTCTTCTTTCTTTCAGGCTGAGCCGAATGTTACCGTCAACGACGTCGGTTGCAATCATTTGTCTGTACTTTTTTTCAATTTCCTTCAGCTTATCGTCATCGTAATTTTTACCAAAATAATATTCTCCGCCGGCAATTGCTTTGATAGCATAGATTAATTCACCTTTCATTGTATTCTTACCGAGCAGTCCTTTGGCACCAATTCTTCTAGTGAAATAAACATACTCATCACCTTCGTACATTGTTAAGAACAATGCTTTTACGTCTTTATCTTTTTTTCTGATCGTCTTAAATGCCTGAATACCGCTTAATACCGGCATTGAAATATCCACAAGAATTAAATCCGGTTTTAGTTTTCCATAAAGCTCTATTAACTCTTGACCATTTTCCGCCTCGCCGATAATATGTATGTCCCTCGCTTCATCCAGGAGAGAAAGGATACCGCTTCTAAACAACTTATGGTCGTCGGCAATAATTATGCGTATTGGTCTTGATTCTGCCATACATTTTCCTTTTTCAGGGGAATTTCCGTAACAATCATTGTTCCCTTTTCAGGCGAAGATTCAACTTTGAATTGCCCGTTGAAATTTTTCACTCGCTCTTTCATATTCACCAAACCCATACCTTTTGCATTGTCGGGTGATACTGTTATTCGTTCGTAATTAAAACCAATTCCGTTGTCTGTTATCATCAATCTAACTTTTTTGGTCGATACCAAAATCTCGATTGAAAAATTTGTTGCTCTGGAATGTTTAATAATATTATTGATTGCCTCTTGAGCTATTCTGTACAAACAAATTTCCAATTTATTGCTTAACCTTATTTCATCTCCAACGATATTGGATTGACCGACAATTCCGCTCTCGGCTGAAATTTTATTAGCAAGATATTTCAACGCTATACCAATTCCCATTTCTTCCAACATCTTTGGTTTAAGACTGTAAGAAATTTCTTTCAGTTCCCAAATGGTTGAATCAAGTGTGTCTATGAATGAATTGTACTTTTCTATGTTGGTCATATTTTTTTGTTGTTCGTAAAGTTTCAAAAAATGAATTCGAAGCAGGGAAAGACTTTGTCCGATGCCGTCATGAAGCCCTTGAGCAATTCTTTTCCTTTCATCCTCCAGCAAGTCCTGCAAATGATCCGAGAGTTCCCGCAATTTCTTTTCCGATTCAACCAACTTTGCTTCGTAATCCTTCAGTTCGGTTATATCTCTAAAATAAATTTGTACGATTCCCAAACTTGGTTCAGTCCGTACCAGTATCGAATAGAACCGGTTATTTATTTTCTTTGTGAATACTTTAGATTGTTCCATGCCGATTAAAGTTTCGGAACCGGTTTCAATTTCAGGCAGCAGAACTCGAACGTTTCTGTCTTTTAGATTTCCCGATTCAAAAACCATTTGCGCAGCCATGTTGGTCTCTATTACGTTGCCCGTTTTATCTGCCCTAATAACCGGATCGGGATCCAATTCCGCAAACAGTGCCATAAGTTTAGCAGATTGAAGTTCCAGATTTGCTTTTTCTTCTTTAAACTTTGCCGCGGTAGGATTAATCAAATATTTGAATAAGGCGAATATTAATCCAAAAAGGAGAAGAACAACCAGTATGGAAATATAAATTGGGTTCTCCGGGTTGGAGATTGCCTTGATTAAATTTTGAAAATCAATTGGCCAGATAGTGACTATAATATTTTTAAAGTTCTTCAAAATTTCCCGCCCAGAATTCTTAGAAAGTAATCGTTTTTTGAATTGTCTGACGTACTATAAGACAAAACAAATATAATTCATTTTACCGAAACTAAATCAATAAAGATACATCCCTATTTTTGCTTATTATAGCTTCAAATTCACAAAACTATGCCTCATAATGAAGTGCAAAGCGTTTTAATTTTAAAGAACCCAGTTTCTTTGGTTTCTTAACAACCTATTAGCTAAATTTGAACAGGAAAGATGTATTAATTGGATTAACATTTTTTTACATTATCAAAAATACTTAACAAATATGAGGTTCTTCTTTGATTCATTGGAATGTTAGTCCCGACATTTTTTCGATAGGTCCCATCACAATCAGATGGTACGGACTCCTTTTCGCGCTCTCGTTCGTCGTCGGATATCAAATCATGTTGGTGATTTTCAAGAAAGAAAACAGAACCGAGCAGGACCTGAACGACCTTGTCTGGTACATGATTTTGGGAACGGTGCTTGGCGCAAGACTGGGACATTGCCTGTTCTACAACCCGGTTTACTATTTAAGCCATCCGATAGAAATTCTGGAAATCTGGAAAGGCGGCTTAGCAAGTCATGGCGCAGCGATTGGAATACTTATCGCTCTCTACTTGTTTGCCCGCAAAAGAAAAGACACAACATTTCTATGGACGATAGACCGTGTAGTGATTACCGTTGCTCTCTCCGGTTTTTTTATTAGAATGGGAAACCTGTTCAACTCCGAAATAATCGGGAAGCCAACACACGCATCGTGGGGATTTATTTTTGAATCGGTTGACAGCGTTCCGCGTCATCCGGCACAACTTTACGAATCGATTGCCTACCTTTTAATTTTTATTCTGCTCTACAGAATATATTTTAAGACTAACGGAAAATTCAAACCGGGATATCTCTTCGGATTGTTTTTAGTCCTAGTCTTTTCTTTCAGATTCATCATTGAATTCTTAAAAGAGAACCAAACTTACTTTGAAGAAGGGATGATACTAAACATGGGTCAGATACTAAGCATTCCTTTCATAATACTCGGCTTCTATTTTCTATTTCGAAAAAATAAAAAAGTAATAAAAATTCAGTAACAATCCATAAAAGTTGATCTGGATTTCAAATCAGTAAAATGAAAATGAAATGACCGAAAAAGAATTTGGACAAAAATGGATTGAGAAAATCCGGAGCGAGTTAAAATCTTTCCCGGAAGATTTTGTAGGTAACTATGACTTTGAAGAAGTTTCACTTCCCGGCAAAGTTCTTTTTCTGAATCCCCCTTTTTTCGGCAGTTATCAAATCACGGACGAAACGGGCAACATAATTGTAACAACCGACGATCATTTCAAAGCTAAGTATGTGCTCTATGCAAACCGGTCCCGTCCCGCGCAGTTAAAAATTCCGCGCGCAGAATTGCATGTTTATGAAGCTGTTAGAGATTATGAAAAATATCTCGATGCAATACTCAAAGAGATGGAAAAAGAATTCAAACAGCTTTTCCCGAACTCCAAGGGATACAAACGAACTTCAATTCAGATCTTCAATTCGTTAAACCTCATGCGGCAGTAAGTTGATTGAACTTAGCAGCAACATTACTAATTATCTCCAAGCACATTTCGGAGACGAGTACGTAAAGAACTATGTTACGTATTACAACAGCGAATACAAACCTTACTTAAGATTTTCATCGACCGCCGATTCAACGGAACTTATCAATTCTTTGAAAAATTATGGAATCGATTTGGCGCCGATAGGTTCTGTTAAGAACGCATACAGAGTCGCTTCAGGCAGTGAATTTGCTGGAAAGACTCTAGAATTTATTCTCGGTAAATATTACATACAAAGTTTGTCGTCGATGATCCCCGCATTGGTATTAAACCCGAGTGATAGCGATCGCGTTTTGGATTTGTGCGCTGCGCCGGGTTCTAAGACCACCCAACTTGCAGAGTTGATGAACAACAAAGGAACCTTAGTTGCGAATGAAGTTGCCATGGACCGTCTGAAAAGTCTAGTCTTCAATGTTGATAAAATGAATCTCGTAAATGTCGGAGTGATGCACGGCAAAGGCGAGTTGCTAAGCAAACGATTTGAAAATTATTTTGACAAGATTTTAGTTGATGCACCGTGCAGCGCACTCGGAATTGTTCAGAAGAAAGGTGAAGTGAGTAATTGGTGGGACGTGCGCAAAGCCGAAACAATTTCGGATCTGCAGCTAAGACTATTAATCGCAGCCATCAAAATGTGTAAAGTCGGCGGAGAAATAGTTTACTCAACATGCACATTAACATTGGAAGAGAATGAGTTTATCATAGATAAAGTTTTGAAAAAATATCCGGTCGAGTTGGAAGAGATTAAGCCGCCGGTCCAAAGTCATCCGGGTTTTTCAAAAATTGGGAATCAAGAATTCGACAAGCAACTAGAAAAAACGCGCCGCATAGTGCCGTGGGAAGTTGAAAGCGAAGGATTCTTTGTCTGCAAGTTGAGAAAAACAGATAGCATTGCATCGGAAGAAAAATTTCTACACAAAGAAAATAAGTTTGATCTCCTTAGCTCATCAAGCGGGAAGATAAAAACTTATTTAGAGTATCTGTCAAATCATTTTGGAATTCCGCGCAGCAAATTTGACAAATACAAATACTTTATAAGAAGCAACGATATTCATTTCGTTAACAAGGATTGGAATTGCAGCCAACACGAATTTTTCAACCGGATTGGAGCGAGACTCGGCACAATCGACAAGAGAGGAACTGTTAGTTTGAATTCGTTAACGGGACAAGTCTTCGGCGAATCTGCGACACAAAATATTACACATCTTGAAAACCGTGACGAGCTTGAAATCTATTTCCGGGGCGGAACAATCAAAAATAAATTTGATGCCACAGGACAAAAAATAATTATGTACGGAGAAAACATTCTTGGTACCGGCATCGCCACAAACGAAGGACTTAAAAGTCAATTCCCCCGCGCTTTTAGAACCCAAGAAATTATTCTGCCAAGTCAAAGTGAAAAAAATCTGATTGCTAATAAATAACTAATCTGCTAATTTATAATAAGAGGGTGGCTCCGCAAATACAATTTATCCCTTTAGATTGATTTGCGTTTATTTGTGAGCGGCTACTAAAAATTTTCCTTTCCTCTTCCTTTTTTCAAACTCAATATCTTCTAAGTCTAATTCTTTTATTAAATGATCTTGTAAGCATAAGATTATTGTTGTATTGAAATTAATTACAATAATTTCACAGCATACGCAGGAGGTGAATATGAAACGGATTTTTTCTTCGTTGACTTTACTTTTCTTGCTAACTACATCACTCATTACGCCTGCTCAAGTCCGAAATATTTCTTCTATGAAAGGAACTTGGACCGGACAGTGGGTTAACACTTATTACCAGAGTTCCGGCAGCATTTCCGTAACTATCACTGTAGATATTGTTCATCAGACCGCACACGGTGATTGGACTGTCGGAGGAAATATTTTAGGTACACCAAGAGCACCTTTCTCGACCGATATAACATTAACTTCAACCGGTTTTACCGCTAGCTTTAATTCTTCAATTTGGGGAGATATTTCCGGTACAGGACTTTTTACAGGTGCATATTCAGGCACAGCTATTAATTGTCCAAATCCCAATGCTCAGAATATTTCCGCTACCGGTACGTTCAATGGCCTAACAATTAATGGGACTTTTAATTTTGCATGGTATGGAAATGCCATCGGGGGAACAGTTACTATAACAAAACAAAATCCGGTTGGAGATCCGACAAATCTTGCGTTGAATGAAAATCCGAAAGGGACAATCAACTTAACATGGAAGGACAACGCTACAAATGAAACCGGTTTTAGGATCGAAAGGAAAACTTCGCCGTCCGGCACATGGACTCAAATGGGAACCGTAGGAGCTAACACAACGGCTTACGCTGATAATGCCGTTGCGACAGAGACGCAGTATTCCTACAGAGTAGCAGCTTACAGTTCAACTACCGAATCGGAATACAGTAATGTAGATTCAATTAAAACGCTTGCAACGGCGGTTGAGGGTTACGAAACCATTCCTTCGGATTATTTGCTTCTTCAAAACTATCCTAATCCTTTTAATCCGAGTACCGTTATTAGGTACGATTTGCCGCGGGAAAGCAAAGTGAAAATTTCAGTCTATACGATGTTGGGCAAACTTGTTGCAGTTTTAAAAAATGATATTCAATCGGAAGGTCAGTACGAGTTGAGATTTGACGGCGGTCATCAAGCTAGCGGAATATATCTTGTTAAAATGATTGCCGAGTCAACGGAATCCGGCAACAAATTTGTCGATTACAAAAAGATGGTTCTGATAAAATAATTTCTACAAACAAAAAGAGCGGCTTAGTGCCGCTCTTTTTTGATCTTCTATTCCAAGATTAATTACACATCATAATACATTTCGAACTCAAACGGCGTTGGACGCAATGCTGCCGGTTTGATTTCTTTCGTAATCTTATAATTGATCCACGTGCTGATAACATCTTCAGTGAATACGTTACCTTTCAGCAAGAATTCATGATCGTTCTCAAGTGCTTTGAGAGCATGACCAAGTGATTCCGGTGTTGACGGAACATCTTTCAATTCTTCAGGCGACATATCATAAATATCCTTGTCAAGCGGTTCACCCGGATCGATTCTGTTTTTTACTCCATCAATTCCAGCCATTAATATTGCGGAGAATGCGAGGTAAGGATTGCTGGACGGATCCGGACAACGGAACTCAACTCTTTTTGCTTTCGGTGAATTGCCAAACGGAATTCTTACCGAAGCGCTTCTGTTGTTCGAGGAGTAAGCAAGATTAACAGGCGCTTCAAATCCCGGCACAAGTCTCTTGTAAGAATTTGTTGTTGGGTTTGTGATAGCAAGCAGAGCCGGCGCGTGTTTCAAAATTCCGCCAATGAAATAGAGAGCGGTCTCACTCAAGCCGGCATAACCGCCACCCGCAAAAAGCGGTTTCCCTTTTGACCACAAACTAACGTGTACGTGCATACCGCTGCCGTTATCGCCAAAGAGCGGCTTCGGCATGTATGTAACTGTCTTACCTGCTTTCTTCGCTGTATTCTTAACAACATATTTGAACATCAATAATTGGTCGGCAGCTCTCAAAAGAGGTTTGAACTTCATATCGATTTCACATTGTCCACCACTTGCAACTTCGTGATGCTGTGCTTCAACTTCAATGTCCATCGCTTCAAGGTTTAGGACCATATCGTTTCGCAAATCTACTAATTGATCTGTCGGCGGAACCGGGAAGTAACCTTCCTTGTAACGCGGTTTGTAACCCAGGTTCGGATTTTCTTCGCGACCGCTGTTCCATTTTCCTTCATTCGAATCTACAGAGTAAAAAGCGAAGTTGGGACCGGAATCGAAGCGTACATCATCAAACACGAAAAATTCTGCTTCAGGACCGAAGTACGCTGTATCGGCAATTCCGGTTGATTTCAAATATGCTTCGGCTTTTTGCGCGATGTTACGCGGGCATCTTCCGTATTTCTCTTTGGTAGCCGGTTCGTAAACATCACAGATCAAAGAAATAGTTGGTGCTTCAATAAATGGATCTAGAAACATTGTCGCCGGATCGGGAATAATAAGCATGTCGCTTTCGTTGATCGCTTTCCAACCGCGGATGGAAGAACCGTCAAATCCAAATCCGTTCTCAAATGATCTCGCGTCAAATTGGCTTACGGGCACTGTGAAGTGCTGCCACTGCCCGGGAAAATCCATAAACTTGAAGTCTATAAAACGAATTTTGTTTGCCTTAACATATGCCAGTACACTTTCGACCGGCGAAGAGGATTTTGCCATTGTTACTCCTTTTTTGTTTGTATGTTCAAACTTGTTGTTTCTTTAATTGCCGATAAAATAAAACTTGTAACTGTTCTTTGAACACCGGGCCACGATTGGATCTTACTCAGCAATTGTTCAAGGTCTTTCGTGCCTTTCACTATTGTTTTAAGAATGTGAGATCCTTCACCGAGTATTGAATAGCATTCCAATATCTCGGGAGTTTTTTTTACATGCTCGATAAATTTTTCAAAGTTTTTAGATGAATCCATATTAACCGTTACGAAAGCCATGATATCGAAACCGAAGGCGTGTCTATTTAGTTTTGCATAGTACCCTTCAATGATACCGTTTTCTTCTAGCTTTCGTAATCTTTCGCTCAATGACGGAATTGAAAGACCGATTGCCTCTGCAAGTTCATTCCGTTTTGTCCTTCCGTTTTCCTGGAGTTTTCTTAGTATGGTGATGTCTAAATCGTCTAGCATAGCAACTCTTAATTTATTAGGTTAATCAATATTAATGGCTCAAAATATAAGGCACGGTATCAGAAAAGTCAAATTTTCATATACTAGTCAGTATGAATTTAACTAACCGAACAAAATTACCTTGCTCGGTTCCCATTCTTTTTTAGATTCATGCCAAGAAAATTTTTGATAGCATGAAAAGGACAATCTTTTTACTTGTCACAGTTCTGAAAGATGGTTTTGATGAAGTAAATTATTTTGATAATCAATGAATGGCTCAGTTCAATTCATGATCATCTTTGCTTAGCAGCTTTTTAATTTTTTGAATGGTTAACGGCGCCGAACCTTCGTAATAATTATTTACGTTGAGATAGATGTCGATTTTGCGTTCCAGTAATTCCTTAACCATGTTAATAATTTTTTCCAGCTCCGCATCTTTTGGATCAATTATTTTATTCCACTCACCTTTCGCACGCGTTTCGATTCCCTGCCGATCAGGTCCGTGCAGACGAATAACCGTGTAACCTTTTATGTAGTCCTTAAACTTTTCATAAACATCAAACACCGGGGGCATATTATAGCCATGAAGAAAAACGTGTCCAAATTTGTTGTCTCTCAAAAACTGAAAGTATGTTTCGTTCAAGTAGTCCGGGTTGCGGGTTTCAATAGCAAACTGAAATTCGCTTCGAAGCTTAGCTGCGAACTCTCTCATTAAACCTTGAAACTCGAACTGAGATTTGATTTTTTCTTTGTTCAAGTATTCGAACTGAAACATCAGCGGTCCAAGATTCTTATGCAGCGGTTTAATCGAAGCAATAAACTCTTCCAGTAAATCGTGCGAAAGAAAATGATGATTGGGGATGAACTGATTTTCTTTTTCAGCACGGTGAATATGCGTCAATGTGACGCTGTCCGGAAGCTTCACTGTAAACTTGAAACTCGGCGTGACCGATTCTTTATAATTTATTACAACATCTTTGCGCGGAAGAATAATCTTGTTCAAATCCCGCAGCGACCAAAACCATTGATCAATTTCAACAGTGTCATAAGTCTGAGAATACTCTTTCAAATAATTAATCTTCTGATCTTGCGAGTAAACTAATCCTCGCCAGGAATCATACTTCCAACTGCAAGTTCCAATTCTTAACTGAGCCATTTCTTTCCTAAAAATGCCGGGAGTACGGAATATTTATTTCAATCTTCTTTTAAAATCCAGATTGAAAAAATCCTCGCCGGTTGCCCATTTTTTTATAATGTCTTTTTGCGGCAGTCCAAGTTTAGCATCCGGATGCATATAAATATAAGTGCTCATCGGCATTTCATCTTCATTTATTTCTTTCCAAATTTTTCTTTTCAGTTCATCCTGCTTTTCGCTGTAAAGCTTTTCCCAGTTGGAAAAATTCAGATTTTCTCTCCCCTCATTAACGTCATCCGCAATGAACCAGGAGATCGGCGCAATGTTGCTGTAGAATGGCCACCGTGTTTCGTTGGAATGGCAGTCGTAACAAGAACTGCGCAGAATTTTTTTTACTTCCGGCGGCGCTTGGATGTCTGCTGTTACTTCCGGATTGGTTTTATCAACATCTATAAATTGAATACCGATAAATGCAATTACGAAAAACAAGAACCCATATTTGAATATGCGTCCCATAAGTTTCTCCTTTTAATGATGACAAAGTTTATGAGAGCACCCTTATAAATTCTTGACATAGTTTCACCAGAAAATTCATTGCTGCCTCCGGCGAGCTGTATTTGTTGGTCATTTCCAATTTCAGAGTTTCTTTTACCTGGACAAAGTTAATCTCTTTAGCATAATTGTCGTTGATGTATGTCAACAGAAGAACAAATTTGGTTTGATAAAAGTTTTCCTTTTCACCTTTTGGCAAAATAATTATAATTTTTTTCGGCTGTACTATAATTCTTTCCAGCAATGAAAGTGAAGCGTAATATCTCAGAACCGCCGCTTGGATCAACCTGCCGACAATCGGTGGAATTTTTCCAAACCGGTCTAACATTTCTTCTTTGATTTCATCAAGCTCTTCAATTTTCAACATGGAGAAAAGCGCCGTGTAGAAACTCAATCTGTCTGCTTGATCAGGCATGTACGATTGCGGTATTCCGATTTCAAAAAAAGTATCGATCGTCGGTTCAGAACGTTCCTTTTGTTTCGGCAAATCTTTGAAGACATCTTTGAACTCGCTCTGCTTCAATTCTTCAACAGCTTCGTCCAAAAGTTTAAGATACATTTCGAATCCAACCGAATCAATGAAGCCGCTTTGTTCGGTACCTAACAGGTTCCCGGCGCCGCGGATTTCCAAATCACGCATAGATAAACTGAATCCTTCGCCAAGTTCAGTGTATTCTTCAATTGCCTGAAGACGTTTAATCGCTTTTTTCGTAATCGTATTTATTGACGGAACGAGAAAGAAGGCATACGCCTGCCTATCCGAACGTCCGACACGTCCGCGCAACTGATGAAGTTCGGCTAATCCAAACCGGTCTGCACGATTTATAATAATTGTATTAACATTCGGAATATCGAGACCGGATTCAATTATCTTCGTTGACATAAGCATGTGATAATTTTTATTCAGAAAGCCGTGAATCACTTTTTCAAGTTCAGCCGGTTTCATCTGACCGTGCGCAACACCAATTTTTATTTCCGGAATATATTTTTGAATGTACGCCGCAATTTTCTCTATCGATTGAATCCTATCGTGAACAAAATAAATCTGCCCGTTACGTTTGATCTCGCTCAAAATCCATTCGCGCACTTTATGAATATCGAAAGTATCAACCTTGGTATAGATCGGCTGACGGTTCGGCGGCGGGGTTGCAATTATTGAAAGGTCGCGCGCGCCGAGAAGCGAAAGATTCAGCGTGCGCGGTATCGGCGTTGCCGTTAACGTGAGCGTGTCAACATTCGCCTTCAGCGATCGCAGCTTTTCCTTCGCCATCACGCCGAAGCGGTGTTCCTCATCAATTATCAGCAGACCGAGATCTTTGAACTGAATATCTTTAGAAAGCAGCCGGTGAGTTCCGATAACCAAATCAACGTCGCCATTGGTTAGTCGCTCCGTAATTTCTTTTTGTTCGGATTTCGTTTTAAAACGAGAAAGCACTTCAACCTTTACAGGAAATTGCGAAAGCCGATCCTTGAAAGTATTGTAATGCTGCTCGGCAAGAATTGTTGTGGGCACAAGCAGTGCCGCTTGTTTGCTGTCGTTGATGGCTTTGAATGCCGCGCGCACGGCAATTTCTGTTTTGCCGAATCCGACATCTCCGCAAACCAAACGGTCCATCGGGTTCTCGCTTTCCATGTCGCGTTTAACTTCGTCGGATACTTTAACTTGATCGGGAGTGTCTTCGTAAAAAAATGAAGCTTCGAGTTCTTTCTGCCAAATTGAATCCGAGCTGAAAGAAAAACCTTGTGCGGCTTTTCTTCTTGCGTAAAGTGTAATAAGCTCCCGCGCCGCTTCTTTGATTCGTGATTTAACTTTTTTCTTTGTTGATTTCCATTCGCCGCTTCCGAGTATGGAAAGTCTCGGCTGAGCATTGTCTTTGGAAGAAAACTTTTTTACGAGCGAGAGATAATTCAGATTAACATAAACAACACCGCCCTCGGCGTATAAAATCTTGATTGATTCTTGTTCAATGTCGCCGATCTTAATTGTTTCCAATCCCGTGTATTGACCGATGCCGAAGTTTTCGTGAACAACGTAATCGCCACGTTTGATCGTTGCAAAATCTTTAACACGTGATTTCTTGAACCGTGCTTTGGCAACCAGTTTCGTTCGATACGGCTTGTTGAATATTTGATAGTCCGTAAGAAGAATTAATTTGTCGTTTCTGGAAACGAATCCGCTCTTAATCGCCGGAACCATAAATTTGATTTTACCGGATTCAATCAGCTCGGCAATTTCCGTTTTGAAATCGGAAAGCAATTCGCGAAGACGATCACTCTGCAATTCATTTTCGACGGCAATCAAAACTTGAAAATTCTTCTGCGAATATTCTTTCAATATAGATGAGAGCAACTCGAAATTTGAATTGATTATCGGCGGATCAAGGAGATTAAGCTGAATTCTTTCGTCATGCTGACCAAGCGCGTCTTCAATTACCCACCGCGCATTTTTCTCAAATAATTTTTCGATCCGAAAACTATCAGTTGCGGTATCAGATAGTTTTTCATCTTGCCCGCCTTGCCCGACGTAAGTCGAGGCAGGCTCTTGCTCATAATCTTGCTCTTGTTCTTGTTCTTGCTCTTGCTCTTGTTCTTGCTCTGCGTCATACAACTCCCCCTTCAACTCATCATCAATATCATTTTCAATTTGATCAGTCGTATCGTGATTTTTTTCTTCTGAAAGATTGTGTAGCTCGTATTCAGAAGCCAGTACAAGCGGATTGTCGAGATAATCAAAAATATCCGAACTGCTTTCCGAAATATTTATTGATGATGCAACTGTTGCCGAATTTATTTTATCGAGCGATCTTTGGCTGTCGGGATCAAAATGGCGAATCGATTCCAAAAAGTCCCCGTCGAACTCCAAACGGCACGGCTGCTTTTCACTGTAAGACCAGAAATCAATAATAGAACCGCGCACGGAAAAATCTCCGGGATCTTCAACAAACTTTTCCTTGTTGTAATCAATCGAGTGAAAATACTCAACCAGGTCGTCGTATGTTATGCTGCCGCCTATTTCAATTTTAGTTGTGTTCTTCTCAACCGAATCTTTCGAAGGAAGTTTCAGTTTCAAAATGTCGTAAGTTGAAATGAGAATGAACCGTTCACGGTTATTCAGGTCGGTTAACTTTTCTTGCAGCGCTTCGATATTCAGATCGTCGGCAGCAATTATTCGTTCTTCTAATCCTAATATGCTCAATTCAACTTTTGTTTCGTTCACGAACTGAACCGTGGGGCAAAGCAGCAAAATTTGTTTCTGCTCATCGGAAATGGATTTTACAAAAAGACTCTTGGACGACCCGGCAAACGGTGAAACAAAAAATTTTTTTTGCCCGTCGGGAGTAAAAAGTTTTCCCTTCAGATCACGAAGTGATGAGAGCAGTTCGGTAGCCATATCAAAATCTGTTTTCATTTCTTATTCAGACCACCCCCTTTAATTCCCGGGTTTAAAATACACGAAACCCTCCTCCGCAAATGCGGAGAGGGGTATTCACAATTACTAACACAAAATTAACGGATTTGATTCAATTATTATAACTTTCTGCCTAACCGAATAGACCAATTTTTATTATTTTGCTGTCAGATTTCCAATCACAAATGTCAGGAAATTCGCAATGGCACTTCTCAAAGCAAAGAAAGCCGTGGAACTAAATCCCGAAGAACTAAGATGGACTTGTAACCCGGATGTATTTGAGTTTGAGTCAACGACAAATTTGAAACCGATCGAAGGAATTGTAGGACAGGAACGCGCACTAAAAGCGCTGCGGCTCGGTGTCGATTTGAAAAGTCAAGGTTATAACATTTTTGTTACAGGACTTTCCGGCACGGGTAAGTTTACTGCAATTCAACAGATGCTGGAATCGATCACTCCGGATTGTTCGCACCTGAGCGATTATGCGTACGTAAATAATTTCAAGGATGAAGACAGACCTACTCTGCTTCAATTCCCGGCAGGAGAAGCCGCTAAGTTTAAAAAGGATTTGTCGCGGGCAATAAAATTTCTTCAGGAAAAGATTCCGCAAGTTTTATCCACCGATCCGTTTGTTACAAAACGGAAACAACTTCTTACGGAATTCGGAAAAGTTCAGCAGACAATGATGAACGACTTTGAAGACAAACTCCGCAAAGACAATATGACGCTCGGTCAAATTAAGATTGGCGAAATGCCGCGACCGGAAATTTTTGCTGTCATTGAGAATCAGCCGGTGTTTATTCAGCAGCTCGATGAGTTTGTCCGCGATCAGAAAATTACCGAAGACCAGGCGAAAGACTTTCAAACAAAATATTTGAGCTACCAGGAAGAACTTCAGAAAGTTTTCAAAGAGAGTTTACGACTAACGCAGGACTTCCAGGAAAAAATTTCGAAATTAGAAAGCGAATACGCCAACACAATTGTTTCGATTACAATGGACGACCTGAAGAAAAAATACAAAGACCCAAAAATTCGCGAGTACTTCAAAGACATTCACGAAAACATTCTGCAGAACCTCGATGTGTTTAAAGGGCAAAAACCGGCACGAGAGGAAGCTAACGGCGGAATGGTTGTCGATTATCTGAAGGAATATGAAGTGAACATAATTCTCGACAACACAAATACAAAAAGAAGCCCGGTCATTATCGAAACATCTCCTGCTTACAGCAATTTGTTCGGAACAATTGAAAAATACAGCGACGGCAGAGGCGGCTGGTATGCCGATTTCACAAAAATAAAAGCCGGTACGTTGCTGCGCGCCAACGGCGGCTATCTTGTAATCAATGCAATGGATGCTTTTACAGAAGCCGGGGTTTGGAAAACTTTAAAACGTGTTTTGCTCTACGGCAAATTGGAAATTCAGGATCTTACAAATCTTTATCAGTTATATCCCAGCATTTTAAAACCAGAACCGATCGAGATTGAAACCAAAGTGATAATGGTCGGCAACAATTATATCTATTCGGTTCTATCTGCCTACGAAGACGACTTCAATAAAATTTTCAAGATCAAAGCCGATTTTGATTATGAAATGCAGCGCACGGATCAGGCGCTCACTGAATACGCGATGATCGTTAAGAAATTAATTGAAGAAGAAAAACTTTTGGAGTTCGACAAATCCGCTATTTCAAAAATTATAGAGTACGGTGCGCGCTATGCCGGAGAAAAAAATAAACTGACTACACGATTTGCATACATTGCCGATCTCACGCGGGAAGCCAACTTCTGGGCGCTGGACAGCGGCGAAAAAATGGTGAGGGACGTTCACGTAGTTCAAGCTTACGATTCCGCAAAAGACCGGCATGGTTTGTATGAATCCAAACTTTCTCAAATGATAAACGACGGAACAATTTTAATCGACACCGAAGGTTCGCGCATCGGCACCGTAAACGGTTTATCGGTTTATGAAAGCGGTCATTATTCATTCGGCAAACCTTCGAGAATAACCGCCAGCGTTGCGCTCGGCAGTGGAAATATTATCAATGTTGAAAGAGAATCCGGCTTGAGCGGCAGTACGCATAACAAAGGCGTTCTTATCATCGGCGGTTACTTCCGGGAAAATTTCGGTTCAAGAATTCCGCTGTCCTTTACCGCCAGTTTGGTTTTTGAACAAGGTTACGGAATGATTGACGGCGACAGTGCATCGATCTCAGAAATTTGCGCTCTGCTTTCCGCTATTTCTAAAATTCCGATCAAACAATCGCTGGCAATAACGGGATCGGTAAATCAGAAAGGTGAAATACAACCAATCGGCGGAGTGAATGAGAAGATCGAAGGATTCTTTGATGCATGCAAACAGCGCGGTTTGAATGGAACCAACGGCGTAATAATTCCTGTTCAAAATATTAAGGATCTGATGCTCAACGAAGAAGTTGTTGTCGCTGTAGCAGAAAAAAAATTCCACATCTTTTCCGTATCCAAAGTTGAAGAAGCAATTGAAATTCTAACCGGAATACGCGCGGGCAAAAGATTAAAAAATGGAAAGTTTGAACCCAATACTGTTTTCGGCGAAGTTGAAAAAGAACTTGCCGCTATGAGAAAAAGAATATTGCCGCCCAAGAAAAAGAATTCCAACAACAAAGAAGAAAATCCAAAATCCAAAAAAGGAAAACGTAAGAAGTGACTATTAAATATTCCAAGACAAAGATTCTTGCAACGTTGGGACCCGCGACGGACACATGCGAAAAATTAGAAGCATTGGTTGACGCAGGATGCGATGCGTTCCGTCTTAACTTTTCACACGGTTCGTACGAATATTTTGAAAAAATTTTCGAACGCATAAACCAATTGTGCGTTAGCAAGTCTTTGCCAATTCCAATATTGATCGATCTTCAAGGACCGAAAATTAGAATCGGTGAACTGAGCCAGCCTGAAATTGAAATCTGCACCGGCGACGAAATTGAGATATCGAACAATGACGTAATCGGCACAAAGGAGAAAATTTCCACTAGCTATAAAAATCTTCCGCAGGATGCGCAGATCGGCGAGACAATTTTGATTGACGACGGATTGATTAATTTACAAGTTGCTAGCAAAACCAGTTCATCGGTAGTCTGTAAAGTTATTGCAGGCGGTACGCTCAAACCAAAAAAGGGAATGAACTTGCCGGGAATGAAGCTGAGCACACCATCCGTTACAGAAAAAGATCTTGCTGATCTGGAATTTTCTTTGAAACACAGAGTTGATTTTGTTGCACTTTCCTTTGTGCGCGAAGCAAAAGATATTTTTCATTTGAAAAGTTGGCTCGCCGAACGTGGTTTTAACAAACCGATAATTGCAAAAATTGAAAAACCGGAAGCAATAAAAAACTTTGAGGAGATACTTGAAATTGCCGACGGCATTATGGTTGCACGCGGAGATTTAGGTGTTGAACTCGCTCCGCAAGAAGTTCCGATGATCCAGAAAAAAATTATACGCAGATGCAATGCGGTTGGTAAACTTGTAATCACCGCAACGCAAATGCTCGAATCCATGATTCATAATCCGATACCGACGCGCGCGGAAGCATCCGATATCGCGAACGCGGTATTGGACGGAACCGATGTTGTAATGCTAAGCGGTGAAACTTCCGTCGGTAAATTCCCGGTTGAAGCTGTAAAAATTATGAATGAAATTCTTTTGACAACAGAGGTGGAATCGAGTCAGAAAAACATTTCCGATTTTGAAATTCCGGAAGACTTAACCGATAATATTTTCGATTCGACCGGACGCGCCGTCGCAAATGTTTCTGAACAAATCAAGGCGTCTGCAATTGTAATCTTCACACATTATGGAAGAAAGGCAAAAGTGGTTGCTAAGTTTCGCCCTAAAGCAAACTTTTTCGCCATCTCGGATAAATTTGAAACGCTCAACAAACTCAATCTCGAATGGGGAATTCAACCTTTGTACCTCGATAACATTAAAGATGAAGAAGCGGCGATTCGTAACACTATCAATCTTCTAAAAGAGAAAAAGTTTATCAAAGAAAACGATCTGATTCTTTTTACTGCCGGAGCTCCTTATACCGATAAAGGGAGAAGAAGCTGGATGAGATTTGCAATAATTTAATAACTCACGTCACGCAAAAATTATTATCATTCATGATCATATTCTTGATCTTAATCATGATCTGTCGTTAAAATACTCAGAAGAGCAAGATCATGAGCATGATGAAGAACAAGAACGATTATACAAGTAAATATTGCGTAACATGAATTAATTGAGAATTAATAATTGAGAATTGAGAATGGAGAATTAAAGAACTAATTATCAATTCGCAATTCGCAATTGATTTTATGAGCGATTCGTCTTACAAACTTGCCAAGTGGTGGCAGCCGGTTGATACCGGGAAAATCCTCTGCACGCTTTGCCCAAGGTATTGTACCATTGGAGAAGGGCAAGCCGGGTTCTGCTTCATCAGACAAAACATTGACGGTAAACTTTATTCAATTGGTTACGGCAGACCTACCGGATTTGCAATTGACCCGATAGAAAAAAAACCTCTTAATCATTTCCTGCCAGGAACAGAAATTTTAAGTTTCGGAACCGCAGGCTGTAATCTCGGTTGCAAGTTTTGTCAGAACTGGTCTATCAGCAAAGCAAAATTGGATAGTGTTCATTCACTGAATGTATCGCCCGAGGAAGTTATAGCTCTCGCTAAACAATACCACACTCCGTCCATCGCTTTTACTTATAATGATCCTGTAATCTTTGGCGAATATGTAGTTGACATTTCTAAGATTGCACGCGAAGAAGGAATCAAATCCGTGATGGTTACCGCTGGTTACATTGATAAGGAAGCGCGCAAGGACGTTTACAAATACATAGACGCTGCAAATGTTGATCTCAAAGCTTTCACGGAAAATTTTTATCATAAACTTGCATTCGCTCATCTTGATTACGTTCTTGATACTTTAATCTGGCTGAAGAATGAAACTAACGTTTGGTTCGAGATCACAACATTGTTGATCCCGGATGAAAACGATTCGGACGAAGAAATAAAATTAATGTGCGAGTGGATTCTAAAAAATCTGGGTGATGAAGTGCCGCTTCATTTCACGGCTTTTCACCCGGATTTTAAGATGACGGATAAACCACGCACCCCGGCAGAAACACTTAGAAATGCCAGAAAAATAGCTTTGAAACTCGGCATCAAATATTGTTATGTGGGAAACATTCATGACACGGAAGGATCGACCACGTATTGCCCCAAATGCAAGGAAGTCTTGATTGCTAGAGACTGGCATAACGTGCTGAGAAATAAGATCAAAAATGCTTGCTGTCCCACATGTGGAACAGCGATTGCCGGGATGTTTTAACCTCAATTCCGATATAGGAATTATGGATTAATCGAAAACTGTGATGAATTTTATGCTTGAGGCGAATCTAAAAAGGTCATTTTCAAATTTTTCTACTGCTAATTTATACCGGAATCGTAACTTTTGGGCAACTGAAATACCTTTTTAGAGTAGACTCATGCTTTGTTAAAAACATTATTTACTTTCCGGGTGAAAAATTCTATGCCGTCCCGACGGGACTTTGGCAACTATATCCGTTCTTTTTTCTAAAAATATATAGCTCCTAAGGGAGCTAAAAATCCCGAAGGGATGAAATATTGATAGGAATTGGATTCAAAGTAGAATTCATAATCCCGGTAGAGACAAAATATCTATAGAATTTGATAATTCTCCAAAAATTAGAAGTCCCATCGGGACGAAATATAAAATTGTTTTGGCGTGGACAGATATGAAAAAAATTAACTTAACATTAATTGCAATAATCAATATATTATTGAAGGGATAATTCACTCTATTTCAAAACAAAATAATCGAGGGTTCACATGAAAAGGTTATTCACCTTAGCCACAGCAGCACTTTTATTTTTTTCTGTAACCAGCCTTACAAACGCCCAGGGTAAGCATGGGGAGATTGGAAAGGTTTTCGGTAAACAAGAAGCCAATGTGCTTTTCGGAAAAGTTATTGGCTCGGTTCAAATCAAAGTTAGCGACCTCCAGAAAGCTATTGATAGAGGAGGCGACTACATTTACTTCATGGTAAAACATAGTCAGCTTGTTGTTGCTAACGAAAGAAGAGAATCTTTGCGTGATGACGGAGAACAAATCGGTAAAGATGAAGTAATGTACGTTTTCAGCAAGAGCGAAGTTAAGAAACTTTTACAAGCCGGCGTTTCCTCGGGTTCTAAGGAGTTCGACAAGAAAGGAACCGCTGCTTCAGTAGCTGCAAGCACAGCAACTGATGTGGTAACTGCAGAAGTTAGAGCAAGCGTACTAACGCTTAGTTATGGAGATGCAACGTTGGAGATGTCTACTGCTTGCCCGCCAGCATGTTGATAATCAATGAACTTTATCTTACTCTCAAAAATACTTTATTTTGTAAGCATAGGTGTATGGTTAATACCTCCCATTAGACAATTCAGAGGAAAGTATTTTTATTTTTTTTTAATACTGGCTATGATGGATCCTATTTCAATAGGGTTCCGCCTATTGTTCAATCAACCCATTCCCTTAGGAGTCTTTTCATATTTTTCATATTTCATGTTGGTCACGCTATTTCCTTTCAAAACCTACAAGAAACATTTGCTGCTTCTGATTTCGGTTTCACTTTTAATGTTTCTTCTGATCTTTTTTGGATTCAACAAGTCCCAAAATCTTTTGGCAATTGTTCTTTTTCATTTCGGGATATTTTTTATTATTCTGAAAAAGTTTATCACTGCCTATACACTCTACGGCCATTTAAGTGTCTTTTACATATTCTTCATTTTCTATGAATTAACATTAATCATCAAATTTTTTAATGTTTTCTTTGGATTCGCTGATGCCACTGCATTCTATTTTATTACAAGTATTGCCCAAGTCATATTTGGACTCTTCTTTTCAATCGTTAGAGAAAGTTGACGCTAAAACAATATTTAGTGTAGAAAATCCGTTACTTCTTTCTCTACTGATTCTAATTATAGTCCTCGTGGTGATGTTTATTTTTTACCGGTATGTAATAATTCCTATGCGCAGGAAGTATCTTGAAGAAACCGAGAATCTGCGTCTGCAGCAAGCGGAACTAATGGCTCTCTTTGCAGAACTTTCACCGGACCCGGTTTTCAGATTTGACGAATCAGGTAAAATTATTCTGGCAAACAATTCCGCGCACAGAATCTTTCCGAACAGAATTTTGCTCGGGGAAAATGTGCGAACACTGCTGACTTTTGTTTCCGGTCATGATATTCAGGATATAATTGCGTACGGCAGAACAATTAGTTCTACTTCGCGTTTGGGAGATCATTACTACCAGTTTATCATCCAAGGAGTTACAAAATTCAATGTCTGCCAGGTTTACGGACGCGATATTACCGATCTCAAGCAGACCGAACGGGAATTGAAGGATGCATTGGCAAGAGCCGAAGAAGCAAAACAACTAAAGGAATTTTTCCTTGCTCAAATATCACACGAAATTAGAGCCCCGCTTAATGTGATCGTCGGTTACTCCGATATACTCATTGACGATCTGAAAGACATCAACAAAACGGATCTTTACAACATTCTCCGTTCAATGAAGAACAACAGTAAGCGGTTATACCGCACATTCGACCTGCTGCTCAATATGTCTCAGCTTCAAACCGGTAAGTATGATGCCCGCTTTGAAAAAGTAGATTTGTTACATCTGCTAAAAACGGCACAATCCGAGTTCAATTCTCTGGCAGATGAGAAGAATCTTTTCCTTTCATTAAACAATCGTGTTGGCGAAGCAACAACAATTACCGGAGATCATTATTCTCTTAATCAGATTTTTATCAACCTTATCGATAATGCCATCAAATACTCCGACAACGGCAAAATCGATATTGACATATATCAAGAAGGCGCAAATCTGTGTGTGGACATTTCCGATAACGGGAAAGGCATGTCGAAAGAATTTATCGATAAACTTTTTACACCTTTCACGCAGGAAGAAATGGGTTATACACGCAGATACGAGGGTACCGGTTTGGGTTTGGCAATAGTTAAAAGCTTTGCCGATTTGAACCGGGCAAAAATCAAAGTTAAAAGCGAAGTAAATAAAGGGACAACTTTTTCAATTATTTTTAACAACGAAAATTTACGGGGAACACAAAAAGTATGAAGCCTAGATTACTTATAACCGAAGATGATTTTGAAAATCAAAAACTTCTGACGGTATTTTTAACCAAGTATTTTAAAGTTGATCTATGCGATTCAGCCGATTCATTCTACGAATTACTCCAAAAAGAACGGTATGATATAATCGTAATGGATATATCAATCCGCGGAAACAAAAACGGATTAGACCTTACAAGGGAATTGCGAAACAATCCGGATTATTCAAACATTCCCATTGTTTGCTACACTGCGCATGCATTTAATAGAGATAGAATTAACGCGCTCAATGCAGGCTGCGACGTTTACATCAGCAAACCGACCGACATTTATGTTCTTCTGAATGCTTTGATGGACTTGCTGAAAAGTAAAGGCAAGATGCTCATTGACGGGTCATTTACGGGCAGTTACGCTACAACATAATTCATAAAAAAAAGAGGCTGTCTCGTTGGATACAGCCTCTTCTAATTTCTACATACTATTTACTAACTACTTATGTTCCGGCACTATAATCGTTCATGTAAACTTCTTGTTCCTTCGTCAACTTATCTATTTTATATCCCATAGTTCTCAATTTTATTCCGCCAATTTCTTGATCTTGTTCTTCCGGAATATCGAGTACTTGCGGTTCAACCTTGATGCCTTTCTTGTGATAATTTACTAACCGGATTTGCGACATGAACTGATTAGCAAAAGACATATCCATTACTTCCGACGGATGCCCTTCCGCCGCGGCTAAGTTTACCAATCTTCCTTGTGCAAGCAGATAAACTTTATGCCCGTTCTTCAAAGTGTATTCTTCGTTATTGGGGCGAACGGTTCTCTTACCTTTGCTTAAGGCAGCAAGATGATTGATATTTATTTCACAGTCGTAATGACCCGTGTTGCAAACAATCGCGCCGTCTTTCATTACTTTGAAATGTTTTTCTGTAATGATATCCTTAACACCAGTTGCGGTTATAAATATATCTCCAATCTTTGCTGCTTCATCCATTGTCATAACAACATGACCTTCAAGTGTCGCTTTCAATGCGGCGGTCGGTTTTACTTCGGTTACGATGACATTAGCGCCCAAACCGGCAGCGCGCATTGCAACGCCTTTACCGCAATGACCATAACCGGCAACAACAAAATTTTTGCCCGCAAGAAGAACGGATGTGGCTCGTAAGATTCCATCGATTGAAGATTGACCTGTTCCGTAAACATTATCAAAATCCCATTTGGTTTCAGCGTCATTAACGGCAATTACAGGATACAACAATTTTTTTGCGGCAGACATCGCGCGTAAGCGGTGAACACCTGTCGTGGTTTCTTCAGTACCGCCGATTATGTTGTTTACAAGTTTGGGATATTTGTTGTGAACTGTAAAAATTAAATCCGCTCCGTCATCGAGGGTAAGATTCGGTTTCATCGAGAGTGTTTGTTCGATGGACCAATAAAATTCTTTTACGTTCTGTCCGTGCCAAGCATAAATTTCAATACCGTTCTTCGCCAATGCAGCAGCAATTTCATCTTGAGTTGAAAGCGGATTGCAGCCGCTCCAGCTAACTTGTGCGCCGGCAGATTTTAATGTTTCAACAAGTACAGCGGTTTCTTTTGTAACGTGAAGACATCCGGCAATCTTATAACCTTTCAACGGTTTTGTCTTCGAATATTTTTCACGCAACGCCATCATCACCGGCATACGAGATTCTGCCCATTCGATTTTTTTTCTACCTTCGGCTGCGAGACCCAAATCTTTTACTTTGTATTTACCAGCTTTAGAATCCATGTTAAGAGTATTCTCCTTTTATGATTTAATATATTTCTTAAATGTTGAAACCATATCCAATTGTTCCCAAGAAAAATCCTTATCGTTGCGTCCGAAGTGACCGTAAGAAGAAGTCTTTTGGTAAATAGGTCTTCGCAATTTTAGCCGCGTGATTATTCCTTTAGGCGTGAGGTCAACTTCTTTTTTTATCATATTGGAAATTGCTTTGTCGGAAATTTTTCCCGTTCCCCTTGTATTTACTAGAATTGAAACCGGCTCGGCAACACCAATTGCATAAGCGACTTGGACAAGACATTCTTTTGCAAGTCCGGCAGCAACAACATTCTTTGCGATGTGACGCGCCGCGTACGTTGCGCTTCTATCAACCTTTGATGGATCTTTGCCTGAAAATGCGCCGCCGCCATGAGGAGCCCAGCCGCCGTATGTATCAACTATAATTTTCCTTCCGGTTAAACCGCTGTCTCCGTGCGGTCCGCCGATTTCAAATCTGCCGGTGGGATTGACGAAATATTTTGTTTTGTTATCGAGATACTTTTTAGGAATTACATTTTTAATGACGTGCTTTATTACATCGTCCTTAATTTTTTTCTGACTAACGTCTCCGTCATGTTGGGTTGAAATAACTACCGCATCAACTCTCACCGGATTATTTTTATCGTCGTATTCAATCGTCACCTGAGATTTTGCGTCCGGTCGAAGATACGGCATGAGCTTCGAATTTTTTTTCCTAATGTCGGAAAGCCGTTTAACAAGTTTGTGAGCATAAACTATCGGCATAGGCATTAACTCCGGCGTTTGATCGCATGCATAACCGAACATTAAACCTTGATCGCCGGCGCCGCCTTTATCAACGCCCATAGCAATGTCGGGAGATTGCGAATGAATCGCATTCAACACACCACATGATTCTGAATCAAATTTATATTCCGCTTTTGTATAGCCGATGCTTCTAATTGTTTTTCGTATGATTTTTTCGATATCGACATAAGCTTTCGTTGTAACTTCACCGCCGACTACGACAAGCCCGGTAGTTACAAAAGTTTCGCATGCAACTCTGGCATTAGGATCTTGTGCAAAGATAGCATCCAAAACTCCGTCGGAAATCGCATCGCAGACTTTATCCGGATGACCTTCGGAAACTGATTCCGATGTGAACAAGTATGACATTTATTCCTCTTTTTGTTTTTAGTTAAACTCTATTTCGGACGAATCGCCGGTATTCAGCTTTTTGAAATTGCTTTTAACAATTGCGTTGCTGCCGATGATTGAATTTTCCAACAAGACTTTTTCAATTTTTGCGCCTGAACTCACAATCGAATTGCGGATAATCGATTCGGTGATTTCGCAGTTTTCTGATATTGTTGTGTAAGGACCAATTACGGAATTTGTTACCACGGCGTTTTCTGCAATGAATACGGGATCAATCACAATAACATTCTCTAATTTTCTATTTGTGCCGTTCGTTCGTAGTAGAAATTGATTAGTGGCAAGAAGCGTTTCGGGTTTACCGCAATCATACCAGCCGTCAACCTGAAACGTTGTAATCTTCTCACCTTTGTCCAGCATTATTTGTAGCGCGTCGGTAAGCTGGTATTCTCCGCGTGTTTTTATTTTCTTGCTGAACAGTTCATTGATTGCTTCAATCAGAATTTCCGAGTTATGAATGTAGTAGAGACCGACGAGAGCAAGTTTGGAAATAGGTTCTTTGGGTTTTTCAATTAGTTTGATAATCCTTTCATCTTCGCAAACCGCTACACCGAACCGCGAGTAATCTTCAACAGTTTTAACGCCGAGCGAACTGACTTTCTTTTCAAACACAGATTTCAAATCAACATCAAAAATCGTATCACCAAGAATGATAAATATTTCGTCGTGATCTAAAGTTGGGACTGCAACTTTTATTGCGTGAGCAAGACCAAGGAGTTCTTCCTGCTCAACAAAAGCCGCATCAAGAGAAGGATATTCTTGCTGAACATAATCCCTGATCTGTTCGCCAAGATAGCCGATCACAAACGTTGCTTTGTTAATTCCGTATGAAAGGATTTTATCAATGATATGACCTATCATTGGTTTGCCCCCGACATTCAGCAAAACTTTTGGAAGGGAATATGTATGGGGTTTTAGACGAGTGCCGAATCCCGCAGCGGGAATGATTGCTCTCAAACAGTTCCTTCTTTTATTAAAACGCTTTGCTAATTTAATTAATAGGTCGGCGTTTATCAAACCTTGATTAAGAGAATTCATTTGACAAGATTTGAATCCAACAAATTGAAATCAAAATGAAAATTGAGAACAGAATTACAAATCTCCTCCAAATTAAGTATCCGATAATTCAAGCGGGAATGGTTTGGGCAAGCGGATGGAAACTTGCGTCTGCAGTATCGAATAACGGCGGACTTGGACTAATCGGTTCCGGTTCGATGAAACCCGACATGTTGCGCGAGCATATAAAAAAATGTAAAGCCGCAACGGAAAAACCGTTCGGCGTCAACATACCTCTGCTAAGAGGCGATGCACAAGATTTGATCAATGTAGTCATCGAAGAGAATATAAAAATTGTTTTCACTTCCGCCGGACACCCGGGAAAATTTATTGACCAATTGAAAAAGAACAACGCAATTGTTGTTCATGTTGTTCCATCAATGAAATATGCACTCAAAGCCGAAAGCGTTGGATGCGACGCTGTTGTTGGAGAAGGTGTTGAAGCCGGAGGTCATAACGGCGCCGATGAAATAACCACGTTTTGTTTAATTCCTCAGCTTGTTGATGCATTGAAAATTCCCGTTATAGCCGCCGGAGGAATCGCTGACGGACGCGGAATTCTTGCCGCGCTTTCACTCGGCGCAGAAGGAGTTCAAATCGGAACACGTTTTGCCGTAACGGAAGAATCGTCAGCCCATCTCAATTACAAACAAAAGGTTATTGGCGCAAAAGACAATGATACAATTCTGGTGTTGAAAAAAATCGGCATGGCGCGGATGATTAAAAATGAATTTACTGAAACGGTTCATCAAGCAGAAGTTGGCGGTGCGAACGAACAAACTCTTTTAGAACTGCTCGGAGAGAAGCGAGAGCGGCTCGGTATTTTCGAAGGTGATGAACAGCACGGAATGCTGGAAGCCGGGCAAGGCGCGGGGTTGATAAAAGAAATTTTGCCTGTGAAAGTTCTGATGGAAAAGCTGATTCAAGAATTCGACGAAGCTTTATCAAAAACTGTATTGTACAAATAACTAACTCAAGTTGACCGCCTCTGTGGTATGGGGTTAAAACCCATTATATGTTTGGTGTTTTCGTTGTCCACGCCCTGAAGGGAGTGGTTAATAACCCAGCCCTTCAGGGCTGGGAAATACGAAAAACCCCAAAAACTCATAAGGGCTTTAGCCCTTTCCAATGAAGCGGTCAACTTGAGTAATTAAGAAGAAAAGATTTTATCTATCGACTCTTTTTTCTTCCACATTCTATATTCCACTTTCCAACTTCAACTCTCAACTTACAACCTTTCGCCGCTCAATACCAAAAATGAAATTGAACTACGATTGAATTACTCTTCAGGTTCGGATCGCTCATGTTAATTCTAAACTGCGGCTTCACTTCAACAAAACTGTAAGGATAAAACTCAAAGCCAAAAATCAAGTGAGAAAATGTGTCGTTGTTAATATCAATGTTCGGATCAAAACGATCGTAACGCACCACTGCTTCCAGCCCGATCATTAATTGATAAGCCACTTCAAACATCATCGCGCTCGATTTGGAATTCTGCAGAAGGTAGTTGTTGCCTAAATCATATTCTCCCATTAGTGTAAACCTATCGTATCCAATTCCAGCAAAGCCGCCATAGAGCTGCGAATCATGAAATCCTGATACTCCCCTCATTTTAGTATCGGCAAAGGAACCGCCGAAAAGCAATCTGACTTTTTCAATTGAAGGCGTGTACTCAAATCTTGTCGTCCATGTCGGATCGGTTGAAAATATTCCATTCGATTTACTGCGACCGACGCTTGCTGTAAGCAACGCATTTTTTGATAAGTTGGCACCGAGTTCAATACCGGTAACTGTGAAGAACGGATTGAAAATTAATCCTTGAATCGCTCCCGTTGAAAAGAGCAGACCGTAGTCTCCTCCGCGCGTGTATGCAGTGTGATCGTCGAGATGAATTCCGAAATCGGGAATGAATGAACCGATCTTAATGTAGCTGTCGTTCGGAAGAATTTTTGCCGTTGCGTACCATTCCCAAATGATGTTAACAAAATCATAACGAGCCACCACGTTTATTTTCGGCGCTACATCTGCACCCAGATAAAGTGAGCCGGTCATATCCTGAAAGTCGGTTCGCTTCTTCTCCTGTGAATACAAAAATTGAGAACGATAGTCGAAGCCGAATGAAATATTATCGGAAAGTTTTGGCGTTAAAGGAAAATCTTTGTCGCGTGGGGAAATCATGCTTAAAACATTTTTGCCGAATTCAAAACCGTCTTCGGTTCTCATCATTCCGCCGGTTGGATTGACGTGACATGAACTGCACCTATCCTTATACCGAAGCGAAAACCGCGGCAGCGAAAATATTTGTGCGGAAGAGATAAAAAGTATTGCAAGAACCAAAACGATTTTAGAAAATTTCATAATTCCCTCGGCAAGATTTATGATTAAAATTATCTCAAAAATGTCATTCTGAAAGAGTCCCGATTTTTTTATCGGGACGACTGAAGAATCTCTTTTCGTCTCATTTTCAGATTCTTCCCTCGATTTTCATCGGGGTCAGAATGACAATTCAGTGGAGGCATTGGTTCGTTCTATTTTAACAGAACCATTCTCATAGTCCGGGTAAAAGTTCCTGCTGTTAATTTATAGAGATAAATTCCGGACGCAACATTATTATTCGCATCGTCGGTACCGTCCCAAACAAAGTTATGGCGCCCCGGAGACAGTTCATCGCTGACGAGAGTTTTCACAACCTGCCCGAGCGAATTAAAAATTGTTAGAGATACATTCCCGCTTTGAGGAATTTCAAAAGAAATGTTCGTTGACGGATTGAAAGGATTGGGATAATTGTTATACAGTCTATACGCTGCCGGCATCAAAGAATTATTATCTGCTACTTCAGTTGGAACGCTGTTTGGGTCACCGGGATTTGTAACCAAATTAAAATCTCCGGGATTCGGTTGTCCGGCTTTCCATGTTCCGTTGGGATCGCCAAGTTCATGTCCGTTCGTAACACCGTCTCCATCGGAATCCATTTGTGCAAGCGTCTGACTCCAAAACTCCTGTGTACTTCCGGGCGCTACAAGTTGCTCAACAGCCTGACCAAATTTGTTCCTCGGTCCCCCGCCTTGCGGATTAATATGGCAATTTGAACATGAAAACTTTTGACCGTTCGGAATTTGATCCGGCCGCCACGGACGACTGTACATGAAAGTGAAAGAGATTAAGAAAAAAAGTGCGAACGAAGTTGTATTTAACTTTTTCATAACGCCTTTCTAATTATTTTTGAAATTGAACCGACTTGTATGAAAAGTAGTTTTATAAGTGGAGATTGGAAGATTTTCGATTTGAGCATCGTTTAACAGTTTCAAATCAATTGGCTTTCTCTTGTTATTATCTTTAATTTTATAAATATATAAAGGAACTAGTATGACTTATTATTTCACTATACTGACATTACACATAGTTTTTGCGGGAATATGGCTTGTTGGTCTATTTTCCGATCCGATTCTTCGCGGATTCATATTTAAGAATAGAAACAAAATTGGCGAAAAAAAGTTCATTCATTTATACCTAACCCTAGTCAATTTTTTTGGTATGATCGGATCAATCGGGATTTTGATTACAGGAATAACAATGGTTTTGTTGAGTTCCAATTACGGATTCTTCCAGATGAACGGAAATCATTGGCTAACGGCTAAGCAGATTTTGATGGTGGTCATCTTGGTATTGATCGGCGCGTTTCTTATTCCAACAGCAAAAAAAATTCGCGTTGCGATTGGAGAAGATCTTGAAAGTAATTCTCCAATCAGCGACGAAGGTTATGCGAATCTTAATAAACTGTTCAAGATCACAACAGCTATAAATGTTATGGTCGCTATCAATTTTCTTTTTGCTATTACACACAGGTATTTCTTTAGTTAAAACTGCATTCAATGAAAAAAATTTTGGTATTGGGTTCGACCGGTTCGATTGGATTAAACACGCTGGAAATTGCACGCTCATTTCCGGACAAATTTAAAATCGTCGGGCTCACTTCAAACAACAACATTTCGTTGCTTGAAAAACAGATCGAAGAATTTCATCCCGAAGCCGTAGTAGTTGTTAACAAAGAAAAAGCCGCTGAGTTGAAGAACAAAATCGCGGGCAGATGTGAAGTGTTAACCGGCGAAGAAGGTTTGCTCGAAATTACTCGTCGCGGTAATTACGATATTTTAGTTTCCGCTCTCGTTGGTTTTGCCGGTCTCGCACCTACCATTGAAGCGATCAAACAAAAGAAACGAATTGCCTTAGCCAACAAAGAAACTCTCGTCACTGCCGGTGAAATTATTATTGAACTTTGCAAAGAGTTTGGCGCAGAATTAATTCCCGTGGATTCCGAGCACAGCGCAATCTTTCAAAGTTTGATCGGCGAAAAAAAAGAAACCATTAACAAACTAATTTTAACCGCGTCAGGCGGACCGTTTCTCAACAAAGACAAAAGCGAACTTAAACATGTAACGATTGCCGATGCACTGAAACATCCCAACTGGAAAATGGGAAATAAGATCACCATCGATTCGGCAACGATGATGAACAAAGGTTTGGAAATTATAGAAGCGTTTTGGCTGTTCGGACTTCCAAAAGAAAAAATCGAAGTTATAATTCATCCCCAATCGATAATTCATTCGATGGTCGAATTCATCGATGGCTCCATTAAAGCGCAGATGAGTTCGCCGGATATGAAGCTTCCAATTTTGTACGCACTTACGTTTCCCGAAAGATATAATTTCGGCTCCGTTAAGACGGATTTCGCGCGGATAAATAAATTAACGTTTTTTGAACCGGATTTTGATAAATTTACGTGCCTTAAAATGGCATACCATGCAATTGAAGAGGGCGGCACGGCACCTTGCATTCTAAATGCGGCAAATGAGGTTGCGGTCGAAAAATTTCTTTCGGGCAAAATAAAATTCACTCAGATTCCGGAATTGATCACCGACGCTCTCGAAAAGATTGTTCGCCATAAGAAGGCGAATTTGGATTTAATATTCGAGTCGGATTTCAAAACAAGAGAGTACCTCACAAAAAAATATAGTTAAGGATTCTGATGGATTACATCATTTATTTTATTATCACTATCGGCATTTTGGTTTTTGTACATGAGTTCGGACATTTTGCTGCCGCTAAGATTTCGAAAATGCGCGTTGATATTTTTGCAATCGGATTCGGCAAAAGATTGTTCGGTTGGAATAAATTAACGGGATTCACTTTCGGAGACCTTCCGAAAGATTTTGACGGACAAGGTAATACAGATTACCGTTTGTCACTCCTTCCGCTCGGCGGTTATGTTAAGATTGCCGGGATGGTAGATGAAAGCTTCGACACTCAATTTGCCAACAGCGAGCCGAAACCGTACGAATTTAGAGCTAAGAAAACTTTGCCTAAGCTCTTCGTTATCACTGCCGGCGTTATGATGAACCTTACCCTAACCATTTTGATTTTCTGGGGAATCAATTTCTTCAAAGGGAAAGACATACCTCAAACGACAACAATTGCAGAAGTCGATAGCGGCAGTCCGGCACAGCAAATCGGTTTCCAATCATACGACAAAATATTAAGCATCAACGGTACGGATGTAAAAGATTGGGAAGGCATTATTAATAATCTTCTGGTCAACAACCAATCTGCGGATGCTATAGTAAAAATTGATAGAAACGGATCCGTTATATCGCTCGATCTGCCCCGCAAGTTTATTACATCTAATTCTCAAAAAGGATTTTTCCTTTACCCCTACCCTATCCAACCGGTTGTGGAGGACGTAATAAAAAATTCCCCGGCGGAAGAAGCTGGAATAAAATCTGGTGATATAATAGTTTCGATTAATGGGATAATAATTCGGCACCTTGAACAAATCAACGAAATTATTTCCGCGAACAAAGAAAGAAAATTTCCCATCGTTTTACTGAGAGACAAAGATACAATTCGTACCGCTGTTAAAACCGGCATGGATGGGATGATCGGAATTTCGCATGCTATGGTTTACTCCGGCGAAATTGAATACCGCACTTACAGTTTCTTCGGTTCGATTACACATGCATTCACCGACACATGGAAATTTACTGCGCTTACATTCAGCATGCTTAAAAATGTTGTTACGGGCAAGATTGCTTTCAACCAGGCATTCGGCGGACCGGTTAAGATTGCTCAATACGCGGTTAAGTCCGCAGATACGGGACCGTCTTCATTCCTTTACTTCCTCGCGATGCTAAGCTTAAGCCTGGCAATAATTAACATTCTTCCATTTCCCGTATTGGACGGCGGTCATTTTGTGATAATTCTTATCGAAGGAATTTTCAAGAGAGAACTCCCGATCAAAGTTAAGATTGCAATTCAAAACACCGGATTTGTAATTTTACTTCTGCTGATGGCATTCATAATCTACAGCGATATTATCAGCCTGTAAAAAATTATTTATCTTGCTTAAAGCTCTTCTCCTTGAAGAGCTTTTTTTATCCAAGAAGAGAAAATTGTTATGAATAGATTCCTACTATTATTGGCTCTTATGTTCATCTTGCATCAACCGATTTCGGCGCAACAGGATTCTCTACGAGAAATGAACGAGGTGGTTGTGTCGGCAGCAAGAGTGCCAATAACTTTTTCCGATCTTGCGAGAAGCGTGATAGTAATCGATCAAAAGGCAATTCATGATTTACCGGCAGATAATGTTCAGGATTTGCTAAAGTATATCAATAGCGTCGATTTAAAATTGCGCGGCGCTGAAGGTGTACAGGGAGATGTATCAATACGCGGTGGAACATCAGATCAAACTCTAATACTTATCAACGGAATAAAATTAATCGACTCGCAGACTTCTCATCATAATTTAAATTTGCCGATATCCCTAGAAGACGTTGAACGAATTGAAATATTGAAGGGACAGGGATCGAGAATTTACGGCCCAAACGCTTTTAGCGGGGCAATTAATATCATTACAAAAAAAGAGCGTTCAACATCGCTCAACGCTTTCGTACTTGGAGGCGAACATAACCTTTTCGAAACGAATATTTCTGCAAGCTGCCCCGTAGGAATAACCGGTAACACAATTACATTTTCAAAAAGGAAATCGGACGGTTATGCTTTCAACACGGATTTTGATATCACAAATTTTTTTCTGCAGCAAAATATTGAGTTCGGTAAAGACAATATTAATCTTATGTTCGGTTACGACGATAAAAAATTCGGTGCCAACAGTTTTTACAGCAATCTTTTTCCCAATCAGTGGGAACACACAACAACAAAGTTGTTAGGCGGAAGTGCGGATATTCAGACCGGCGTTTTCACTATATCTCCTAAAATTTATTGGCGGAGAAACGACGACGACTTTTTCCTCGATCATAACCGTCCGGATTGGAATAGAAATATCCATCAAACAAATTCCTATGGCGGAGAAATTCAATCTTCGTTCAAATCATCTGCAGGAATAACATCATTCGGCGGTGAATTCGGCTCGGATGAAATTACAAGTTCAAATCTTGGGAATCATCATCGCAGCAAAGGCGGATTCTTTGCAGAACAAGTGATTGAACTTTCTCAAAACTTTTCTTCGTCGGTAGGATTTTTTGCATACAATTATTCCGGCATTGGCTGGAAGTTTTGGCCCGGCGTTGATGCCGTTTATCGTTTTGATGATCACACAAAAATTTTCGGATCGGTGGGCAGGGCATTTAGGATGCCGACGTTTACGGATTTATATTACGTGAGCCCGGCTAACATCGGCAACCCAAACCTTGCATACGAAGAAACCACAAACTATGAACTTGGATTTTCTCTAATAGAAAATTTATTTGAAACCAACACGAGCATTTTTATGCGCGACGGAAATAATCTAATCGATTGGGTCCGTAATTCAAGTTCAGAACCATGGGTAGTTCAAAACGTAACCGATGTTAAAACTTACGGCTTCGAGTTTAGCACTTATTTTAATCTTCAAATGCCGATAGTAGAAACGCTAAATATTAGTTATACATATTTAACGGCTAACCGCGAAACCGGGAATTACCAATCAAAGTATTTGTTGGATAATCTAAAGCATCAACTCATTTTTAACATTACAAACATTTTACCGTTTGAAATTTTGCAGAGCTTGTCATTCCGGTATGAGAACAGACAGAATTACCAATCATATTTCGTGGTGGACACACAAATCAAGAAACGCATCGGTGATTTTGAATTATTACTTCGGGCAAATAATCTTTTCAATAAATCCTATTCGGATTTCCCCGGCGTTCCCTTGCCGGGCAGATGGATCAGCTTGGGTGTGAAATATTCTTACCGGTAAACTTATAAGCAGGGAACGGTCTATGACCGTTCCTCATATCTTAGGGAACAGTCACAGACTGTTCCCTACTGTCATACGATCATTTCTCTTTCTTTTTTAGATCTTCAACATACTTTTGAATTTCTTTTATGCTGCCAGCTCCGACATATTTGTAAATCTTATTTCTCGATCGCGCGATAAAATCATATTTCGTTTTACCGGCTTTAGTCACTTTGTATAAACCCGATTGATCTCCAAAAGATATTTTCCCAACAATCTTTTCAAATTTAAAATCCTTATCAATATCACCAGCTTTTGCTCTTTCTTCTGGTGAACCCTCGTACAATGATGTGAAGCCGTTATAATAGTTTTTTGCTTTATCAGGGGACTCAAAAATTTCTGATTCACCTTTCTCCTTCCTCCCCAATGTGTATCGATAAGGTAACACAACCCATACAGCAACTTTTTCGCCTTTATTTACCGCTGAAGTAAATCTGGATTTCATGGCAGCATTGACTGCCGATTGATTAAAAATTTCGTTTTCACTTTTAATCACAATTGCTTTTTTAGGATTTCCCTCTTTATCGACTAACACTTTCACAAACACCTTTGCTTCTATGCCTGCTTTCTTTGCTGCTTCGGGATAATCCGGCTTCGCGGACTCAATCATCTCCGGTAATTTTTCAACTTGAACAAACTTATTAATATCCGGTTCTTTTTCACTATTTTCCTGTTGAGTAGGTTCAAGTTCATCATACCTCATCACACGAGCATCAGCATTTTTCTCAACACTAAGTTTGAAAGCGACTGGCAAAATAACCCAGACTTTAATCGGTTTATTATTTAGCATTGCAGGAGAAAATTCGGCGCTCTTAGCAGCATTCAAAGCTGCTTCATCAATCATATCTTTAACGCCCTGTTCAACTTTAGCTTTTTCTACGTTGCCTTTTTCATCAATCAATAATTTCAAATAAACTGTCCCCTGAATCCCGGCGAGCTTAGCTAGTTGCGGATATTCCGGACGCAATGGAGAAACCAAAGCCGGAAGTTTATCTACTTCTATGAAACCAGATTCATCGGCTTTTAGCAGCTTTGCTCTTTCTTGAGCAAAAGCCGCTGCAAAAGAAATAAGCAGCGCAAATAAAATTAATTTCGTTTTCATTTTTAACCTCACATGTTTGGTCTAACTACAATTTGTTTTGTTCTTACATACCCGCCGGTAACTTCAACTTGCGGCATGGCGTTCATTATTAGTTCTAATCTGTCGTTCTGCTTTTTAACCTCGCGCGTTAAGTCAAACAGCCGAACTTTGTACTCTTCTGATTGCGAATAGAAAAACACAGTTAAAATCAGAAGGATGATTGTTACAGAATAAGTAATTGCAGAAAAAACCTTTTTGTTTATGAATAGTATTGTCTGTGTTTCATTCAATTTACCGATAGAGTGAAGAATTTTTTCGTCAAGTGTGCTTGGGAAAACTTCCATCGTATTTTCAATGCCGCTTTTGAGCACGTTCAGTTTCTTAAAGTACTCGCGTGCTTCAGAATCAGCAGACAGAAGCGAGAACATCATTGGCTCTTTCCCTTTTTCCAGTTCTCCGTCAAAGTAAAGATTTATCATGGTTTTCAAATTTTCAGTACTCATAACTGCCTCTCATTCATAATTACTTTAGAAAGTTTATCAATAAGTTTTTGTCGCGTTTTATATAACCGGCTTTTCACAAGTTCTTCGTCAATATTCATTATCTCGGAAATCTCTTTATATGATAATCCACCGTATTCTTTGAGAAGGAAAACTTCTCTTTGTTCCGGCGCCATTGTTTCCAGCTCTCTGGCTATCATTTCTTTCAGTTCAACAGTTTCATATTCGTCGCTTAAACTTATATCGTCCTTAATCTCCATCTCATCTGCATCGGCAACTCCGAATTGATCGACATGCGTTTTCTTGTTTCTAAAAAAAGTAAAAATCGCATTCCGGGTTGTTGTGAACAGCCAGACTTCAACTCGTTCACTATTTTTTATGCGGTACATGTTTTCAAAGAATTTCAAAAAAACATTTTGAATGATATCCTCGCATACCATCCGGTCATTAATCATTTTGCGCGCGTAGTTATACAGTTTCGCTTTGTTCTGATTATAAACCAGCGTGAACTCAACGATATTCTTGGACGAATCGCTCAAAAAGTATTTTCCCTTTTACTTAAAGATGCTTTAACGCGCCAAATGTTGCCTGAATGAAAAATTATCTTGTGTAGGGAACGGTCTATGACCGTTCCTCATGTTTTAAGGAACAGTTACACCATTTCGTTCATAAGGGGAAGGGCCATCCCGCTTCGCTCTCGCGGAAGCGAGGCGAGAGACCCTTCCCTACAAATATTAATGCATGGAGGACAACACTGAATTCTGAATTTTATATAGGCCGGAAAGATTATTTGTTTTCAATGGAATGGCAGAAACTTCGTAGAATTTTGAACCGTATTCAAAAACAACCACGCGGACATTCCTTCCCGCATCATCAATGTATTGGTAAGCGGCAAACTGTTTTTTGTTCAGCTCAAAACGCACCTCATCCTTAAATCCTTTGAGCGACTTTCCATATTTCGCAATTTTGAAATCCTTGCTTGCCTGCAATGCCGAAGATAATCCGTCGTTACCCATTTGATGTAATGATTTCGTATCGAGATTTAGCGAAACAAAATTCAAAGTTTCCGAATAATCATCTTTGATCAGCCACAAATCGATGCAGTTGCATTCGTTGTCCGTTGCGGTAAACCAGCCTTGGGGAATTTTAACCGAGAGTTGAGACGTTTGCGCTTTTGCGGTTTCATTTGTGAGAGGATAATTTGAATCGTTCGTAGTCGTTACAGAAGAGGAACAACGAACGAAAAGAAGAGAAGACAGAAAAAGAAAATAGAACGCAGATGAACACGGACCCGCCTGCCCGCTTCCCGTCTCGCCTCCCGCTTCGCTCGCGTAGCGAGGCGAGTCGGCTTGCCGAGGCGGGCGCTCTCGCGAAAGCGAGGCGAGCCGGACGGGCAGGTTAAACGAATTCACACAGATGTAATCCGCGACAATCCGTTTAATCTGCGCAATCCGCGTTCTATTCATCATTTAGATTTTTCCAACAAGATCAACGCCGGGTTTCAATGTCTCGGCGCCTGGTTCCCAGCTTGCCGGACAAACTTGCTCTGGATGTTTTCTAACATACGCAGCGGCTCTCAATCTTCTCAAAATTTCTTTCGAGCTTCTGCCGATGCTGTTATCATGAATATCAATAGTTTTCAAAACTCCATCGGGATCAATGATAAATGTTCCGCGCAATGAAAGTCCGTCTGCTTCAATGTACGTTCCGAATTCCTTGCAGATTTTTCCGGTTGGATCAGCGCCCATCGGATATTTTATTTTACCGATTGCCTTTGACGAATCATGCCAAGCGAAATGTGAGAACACGGTATCTGTACTGAAACTGATAATCTCAGCACCTTCTTTTTTGAATTCATCGTAATGATGCGCGGCTTCTTCTAATTCCGTCGGGCAGACAAAAGTAAAATCCGCCGGATAAAATAAAAGCACAACCCATTTTCCTTTTAATTCGGAAAGGCTCATTGTTTTGAATTCGTTGTTGTGATAGACTTCGAACTTCATGTCGGGTACTTGCTCGCCGATCTTTACCATATATATGTCTCCTTATTTTTGTAGTGAAAGAATTTTCTGATTTAAAAATACAAAAAGAATCGGAATGGTTGAATGGCAAGAAAAACGAGACGGCATATATGCCGTCTCTACAAAAAGAAATTACAACTGATCTCTCAAAAACTTTGGTTCTTCAAGAGTAAGGATTAATGAGATTCTATGCGTGTCCGGCAGACGTTCAATTTCTGACTGACTGAACCGTGCGAAAGAATAATCGATCTGAAGTTTCGGCAAAAATACTCCGGCACCCACCGTGAACTGTTTAACGTCGTTGTATCCGGCGCGAACCGCAAAAATATTTTTAAAGTTGTATTCAAATCCGCCGTGCAGATCAAAACTAACCGGGCCCAAATTGAAAGTTGATGCCGTCTTTCTATTTTCAAACCGAAGATCGAAATCTATTGCAGGCATAATTGTTCCGCCAAGAAACTTAACTGAGTATGCAGCGCCAACTTTTGCAGTCGGAGTTATCAATTCATTTCGTCCGGTACTCCATGCAACCAATGTTGTTGTAACATCCTGAACGTTTGCACCGAGGAACAAATTTTCAACCGGGTTATAAAACGCGCCGACATCGAAACCGATTCCCATTGCGCTGTATTCGGCAATATTCCGTTTGATCAGTTTTACGTTTGCGCCCCAATAAAAATTATCCGAATGTTTTTTTGCAAATGTCAGGTAGAATGCCCAATCGGTATTGCTGAACTCACTAATCATTGAATAATCCAGCCGAGTAAACTTTTGGTATTCAGAGAGAGGAAGAGGATTTCCGTTTGCATCTAAACCTGCTAACCGAGTATCCGGGATGCCATCAACACTTACTCGAATGAGACTGACTCCGAAACTCATATCTTTTCCGTAAGGAATTGCAACAGCACCGTAATTATAATTTACCAGGCTTCCGAAGTGCTCTTCATGCATCAACGCAACTTGTGGATAATTGAGTCGTGCCAATCCGGCGGGATTCCAATAACCGGCAGTTACATCATTCACAATTGCGACTTGGGCGCTGCCCATTGCAAGTGCGCGTCCCCCAACACCGATAGCCAAAAACTCGCCGGCATATTTTCCAATCACGGTTTGGGAATAGAGAGATGAAATTGAAATGAAGAGATAGGACAGAACTAGCGTTACTTTTTTCATAAATAATTGCCCCGTAAAATGGTTATCGTAACAATAACTATAGCCTCTCTCCTTTAGTTACCACAATAATAATTTATCTTTTCCTACTTCGCAATGTAATTTTAAGTGTATTCTTTCTTGGGCTGCATCAATAATAAACATTTATTTTTTGATGCAGCTTTGCGGAAGACTTATTTTTTCTCTGTCTGTTTTGCCACAGCATTAATTGCCGCATTGATTGCATCCTGATCGCCCAGATAATAATGTTTGACCGGCTTCAAATCTTTATCGAGTTCATATACCAAAGGAATGCCGGTCGGAATATTCAGTTCAACAATCTCGGCTTCGGAAACGTTATCGAGATATTTTACGAGCGCGCGCAGGCTGTTTCCGTGTGCGGCGATTATAACACGCTTGCCGCTCTTTATTGTCGGCGCTATCGATTCATGCCAGTAAGGAAGAAATCTATCAACAGTCAGCTTCAAACTTTCGGTAAGAGGAATGTCTTTCTTATCCATGTCAGCGTAACGGCGATCTTTGCCGGGATATCTTTCATCGTTTTCATCAAGTGCCGGCGGCGGAACATCGTAACTTCTTCTCCACAATTTTACTTTTTCGTTTCCGTATTTCTCTGCTGTCTCGGCTTTGTTCAAACCTTGAAGTGCACCGTACATTCTTTCGTTTAGACGCCAAGTTTTAACAACCGGAATCCACCACAGGTCTAACTCTTCCAATGTAATGTTCAAAGTTCTGATAGCTCTTTTAAGAACCGATGTGAACGCGATATCAAAAGTGTATCCTTCCGCTTTAAGAACTTTGCCGGCTTGCTTAGCTTCTTCCAAACCTTTTTCGGAAAGATCAACGTCCGTCCAGCCGGTAAACAAATTAAGTTTGTTCCATTCGCTTTCGCCGTGGCGCAATAAAACTACTTTGTACATTTTAATTCCTTGTTTCTTAAAAATGCTTGGCAAATATAAAACTAATTTTTCAACATTTCGAGAGTCTTTGATGTATGTTTTATATCCTCTGTTTCATTTGAATTCGGCTTACCATATCTTTGCGTAAAGAAGGATAGACAATGGACGGTTTAATCTACAATTATTTTTCCGATGACGAGTTTCTGCGTGTATCTAACAAAATTAAAGATGCAGAAAAGACAACCTCAGGAGAAATCCGCGTTGCAATAAAAGAGCACAGACATTTCTTCGACCGCAAAAAGAATCTCCGGCAGTTAGCTGAAAAAGAATTTCACAAACTCAACATGCACAACACCAGAGATAAAACCGGGATTTTACTTTTCATGCTTCTTAGCGACCGGCAATTTTACATTCTCGCAGATCAAGGGATTCATGAAAAAGTCGGTAACGAAACATGGGACAAATTGCGCGACGAGATTCAGAATAAATTTCAAAGCGGAAACTTCTGCGATGGAATATTATGGGGTGTGGATCGGGTTGGCAAAATCCTAACCAAACATTTTCCTATTAAGACGGACGATACTAACGAACTCTCCAATGAAATCGTCATTACATAATCAAAAACAAATTGGGAATTTTCTTCCGCATTTGTCTGTTTAGTAATTCATGAGTCTGCTCTAAAAAGGTATTTCAGTTGCCCAAAAGTTACGATTCCGGTATAAATTAGCAGTAGAAAAATTTGAAAATGACCTTTTTAGATTCGCCTCATTCATGAAAATCGACAGAAAAAATTTCATAAAGAAAAGCTCCTTTGCGTTTCTTGGTGCAATGTTCTCCCCGTTTTTTTTCAAGAATGATTCTCAAGCAGCGCCTTTCATCAATGAACAACAATTGCACGACAACACAAACAAACTGATTGAAGCGTTGAAAAGATTTCCTGCCGAAAAGTTAAGTCAAATTGTTGGAAGCGAAGGAAATGCCGTATCTGCAACCGGATATACTTATGAGTTCATGATTTCGGGTTTGCTACAGCATAACGCTTATGACGGCGGACAGATTTCTTTACTAAAGAAATAGCCGCGAGCCGAAGACAGACAATTTTCGTCCTCTACCTATTTGGTGGCTATTCAATTATATTAACCGCACAAAAAAGATTTATTTCGCCGGCGTTTCATGCACGACAAAGGTTACATCTTCGACATAAAAAAGTATTCCATGCACGATGATCATAAAAAAGCATAACCGATCATGATGATTTTGCGTTCCATTGAATTTTCAACATTGAAAGGATAAAATCATGTTTGAGTCAAAAACTTACATCAACCGTAGAAGAGAATTAAAAAAACAAATCGGCAGCGGATTAATTTTATTTCTCGGCAACGGCGAAGCGCCGATGAACTATGCCGATAACGGTTACCGCTTTAGACAAGACAGTACCTTTCTTTATTACTTCGGATTGGATTTCCCGGACTTTGCCGCGTTGATCGACGTTGATGAGAACAAAGAAATTATTTTCGGAAATGATTTTTCTCTCGACGACACCGTTTGGATGGGTCCGCAACCCACAGTTAAGAAGCGTGCCGCAAAAAGCGGAATTCAATTGACCGCAAACATGGATGAGTTGTTCACAATGTGCGGCAATGCCGTTAAGCAAGGTAGAAAAATTCATTTCATTCCTCAGTATCGGCATGATAACATATTGATGATTCATAAACTTCTTGGTCTCGCACCTAAACGTGTTAACGAGTACGCATCAACTAAATTGATAAAGGCTGTTGCAGAGCAGCGCTATATTAAATCGAAAGAAGAACTCGACGAGATTGAAAAAGCAATCGAAATTTCCTACTCAATGCAGACTACCGCAATGCGTTTTGCCAAACCCGGAATGTTCGAACGCGAGGTTGCCGGATTTATTGAAGGACTCGCTCTCTCGTTCGGTAATGGACTCGCATTCCCAACAATTTTTTCGCGACACGGAGAAACGCTCCACAATCATTATCACGGCAACAAATTGAAAGACGGAGATCTTGTTGTGAATGATTCCGGCGCAGAAACGGTTATGCATTATGCCGGAGATATCACTCGTACTTTTCCCGTAAGCGGGAAATTTACTCCTCAGCAAAAAGAAATTTATGAGATTGTTCTTATTTCACAGTTGACCGCAATTTCGGAAATCAAACCCGGAAGAAATTATAAAGACGTTCATCTTAAAACCGCTACCGTTATTGCCGAAGGATTAAAAGCACTTGGTTTTATGAAAGGTAATGTTAAAGCTGCTGTTGCAGCCGGCGCACATGCGTTGTTTTTCCCGCATGGGCTCGGTCACTTGATGGGTCTCGATGTTCATGATATGGAAAACTTCGGCGAGAATAATTTTGGCTACGATGAAAAAACAAAACGCAGTACGCAATTTGGTTTGAAATATTTACGATTTGCCCGCCCGCTTGTTCCGGGAATTGTTCTAACCGTTGAACCCGGAATTTATTTTATTCCGCAGCTAATCGATCAATGGCAAGGCGAGAAAAAGTTTACAGAGTTTATCAACTACAAAAAAGTAAATCAGTACAGAAGTTTTGGCGGAATTAGAATTGAAGATGATATTGTTGTAACGAAAAAAGGTTGCCGCGTTCTCGGCAAGCCGATTCCAAAAGCAGTTGAAGACGTAGAAGCTGTGGCATCTGATAAGATTTGATTTCTTAAAAATCATTTTTCGACATGTTTTTCACATAGCACTTAAGTAAAATTAAACGGATTGTTTGATGAATTTTTTTCGCAGCATTCTTCTTTGGGCGTCCGAAAATTCATGGATGCGTTATCACGTCCCCAGATGGGGATTTGTAAAAAGCGCAGTTAAAAAATTTATGCCCGGCGAACATGTCGAAGATTCTCTTGAAGCAGCCGCAAAATTTCGGACCGATTCAATTCCTACCGTTTTTACTCGCCTCGGTGAAAATATAACAGAACTCTCGGAAGGACTTGTCGTTCGCGATCATTATCTTGATTTGATCGACAAAATTTCTGAACGCAATCTCGACATAGAAATTTCTCTCAAACTAACCCAACTTGGTTTCGATTTGTCTTTTGACGAGACTTACGAACGATTCAAAATGATCACTCAAAAAGTGAAAGACAAACTTGGAAATGTAATCTGGATCGACATGGAATCGAGTGCTTACACGGAAAAGACCATCGAATTCTACAAAAAGATAAAACAAGAATTTTCAAATGTCGGTTTGTGCGTTCAAGCTTATTTATATAGAACTAAAAATGATCTCGATGAACTTTTCAAAATAAATCCACACATTCGATTGGTTAAAGGCGCTTACAAAGAGCCGCACAATATTGCGTTTGCAGTAAAGAATAAAGTTGATCAAAACTACTTTGAGTTGGCAAGGACAATGTTGCACGTATCAAAAGGGAAAAAGATACGAACAGTGTTCGGAACTCATGACGAAAACTTGATTTCAAAAATTAGTCATGACGCTGAACATATTGGAATTGCAAAAGACCAGTTGGAATTTCACATGCTTTACGGAATTAAACCCGGCTTTCAAAAAGAACTTGTTAAACGAGGAAATAAATTGCGGGTTCTAGTAAGCTACGGCGAATTTTGGTATCCTTGGTACATGAGAAGATTAGCCGAGCGACCGGCAAATGTTTGGTTTGTTTTGAAAAATATATTTTAATCACCTCCTCCTTAGCTCGCTTCATAGGCGGAGCGGGTAAGGAGTGAGAAACATGGTAGGTTAAATTTCTGAGGTAACATGAAAAAACTACGCGGCATTATGCCACCAATCGCAACACCGTTTGTTAACGACGAAGTTGCTTACGATAAACTTGTGAAAAATTTTTCAAGGTGGAACAAGACCGGACTTAGTGGATTTGTTGTAATGGGCTCCAACGGCGAAAGCGTTTTTCTTACACGCGAAGAGAAACTAAAACTGGTTGAGGCGGCGAAGAAAAACATTTCCGGTGATAAATTGCTCATTGCCGGAACCGGCTCAGATTCGATCAGAGAAACAATTTCGCTTTCCAACGATGCGGCAGACCGCGGCGCGGATTACGTTTTGATATTCACTCCTTCGTTCTACAAATCGGAAATGAAACCGGCGGCATACATAAAATATTTCTCGGCGGTTGCGGACAAAATCAAAGTTCCTGTAATAATTTATAACGTGCCGAAATTTACCGGCGTCGATATTGAAGCCGAGACAGTTGCAAAGCTCGCCGGGCACAAAAACATTGTTGGAATAAAAAACAGTTCGGAAAATATTCGTCAGACAACCGAAATAATCGATCAGACGCCGAAAGATTTTGTAACCATTGTTGGAACTGCCTCGGTTTTGTACTCGGGAATATCCGCGGGTGCAGACGGCGGCATTCTTGCCCTCGCAAACATTGCGCCGGATGAATGTGTTCAAATTCAAAAGTTTGTTGAAGAAGGAAGACACAATGAAGCGCTCAAACTTCAGAAAAGAATGTTGCCGGTCAATAAAGCGATAACTGCAAAGTATGGCGTTGCCGGATTGAAAGCCGCTATGGATATGCTTGGTTATTTTGGCGGTGAGCCGCGCGCTCCACTTTCTGTTTTAAACGATACGGGCAAGCAAGAACTAAAACAAATTTTGGTAACGGCTCAATTACTAAAATGATTTTGTAGGGGAGAGTCTGCGGCTCTCTCTAACTAAAACAAAAAATTGGAAGGGTCATCCCGCTTCCCGTCTCGCCTCCCGCTTCGCTCGCGCCCGCCTAGTTGAGCCAAAGGCGAGGCTGGTAGCGAGGCGAGTCGGCTTGCCGAGGCGGGTGCTCTCGCGGAAGCGAGGCGAGAGACCCTTCCCTACAAAAGGGAAATATGCATCACAATTCATTCAAACCGAACAAAAGAATTTTAATGGGACCAGGTCCATCGAATGTCCATCCAAAAGTTTTGGATGCTATGTCGAAAGCGCCGCTCGGTCATCTCGATCCACAGTTTATCGAATTGATGGATGAAATAAAATCACTTCTTAAATACACTTTTAAAACCGAAAACGATTCAACTTTTGTCCTTTCGGGTCCTGGCTCGCTTGGAATGGAAGCTTGTTTAGTAAATCTGGTTGAACCGGGTGATAAAGTTGTTGTATGCGTCGGCGGTTACTTTGCAAACCGTATGACGCAGATTGTTGAAAAGATCGGCGGAAAAGTTGTCGTTGTAAAAGAAACATGGGGACGTACAATCGAACCGCAGAAATTGGATGATGCACTCAAATCAAATACCGACGCAAAAATTGTTGCATTTGTTCATGCTGAAACATCAACAGGTGCGCTCTCAAATATTAAACTGCTTTCTGAAATCGCGCACAAATATAATTGCCTTGTTATCGCCGACACAGTTACATCTCTCGGTGCAACAGATGTTTATGTTAATGATTGGAATCTTGACGCAGTTTATTCATGTTCACAAAAAGGATTGGCGTGTGTTGCCGGAATGTCGCCGATTACATTCAGCGAGCGGGCGGTTCAACAAATCAAGAATAGAAAAACTCCCATCCAAAGCTGGTTTAATGATTTGAATCTGCTAAACGTTTATTGGAGCGGTGCTAAAAGAATTTATCATCACACAGCACCGAGCAACCAATTTTACGGATTGCATGAAGCATTATTGATTCTGAAAGAAGAAGGAATTGAAAATGTATGGCGCAGACACAAAGAAAACAGCGTTAAGTTCATCTCTAAATTAAAACAACTTGGATTGGATCCGTTCGTTCCAGAAGGCGAAAGAATTCCGAACCTTATCACTGTAAAAATTCCAGAAGGAGTTGATGAAGCCCGAGTGAGAAGCGAACTTCTAAACAAACACAATCTGGAAATCGGCGCGGGACTTGGAGAACTTGCGGGGAAAATTTGGCGCATCGGACTTATGGGTTATAACTCAAACGAAAAAATGATTGATTACTGCATCGGTGCTTTGAAAGATGTATTAAACTAATTGTTAATACATTTCAAGCCACCGTTCAAGAAATACGTCATAAACAAAATAGAATTCATTTTCCTTATAAACCATTTCTTTATCCAATAATGCTTTAATTGAGGTTTGAACAGAGCTTGTTGTATGAAGTTTATGTTTAAAAATAAAATCTTTCGAAAGAATTTTTTTGATACTGCCCTCCTTAGCAATAGCTTTTAATACTTTCCATTGATGGTCTGTTAACAAATTACGATAGTTAATAAATACTGCTTCGTTCTCTTCTAAAATCTCATTCATGATTGTCGTAACTACTTTGTCGGTAATTTTCTTTTGACCCTTTGCCCAAAGTCTGTTACAAAAAAATTGAGTATAAAATGTATGACTTCTTGTCCAATCAAGAATTTTATCAATACTTTTTATGTTTATTTCCATTTTACCAAAGCTGAATTTGCTTTGTATAAATTCCGAATACCGATCTCTATCTAATTTATTAACATGCAGCATATCCGTACTTTGATAAAATGGTTTACCGTATTGGCTAAACATGGACGTTAAAAGGTGTTGATGGCTGCCTGAAAATATAAAGTTAACATTTCTCAATCGTTGAATGTTTGTTCTTAAAACTGCCTCTATATTTTTTTCGGGGTAATTAGTGATCTGTTGAAATTCATCAATTGCAATTACAATTTTCTCTTTCTGCAATGATAAATAGCTGAAAATTTGTTCAATGGTATTTGTCTTTTCCTTTTCGTTTCGTATATCAAAATTAACGCGTGGAGTACCTGTTGCGGAATCGAAAGATATGACCGGTCTTACACTAGAAAAGATTTTTGCGATTTTTTTAACAATTAATTCCGGCTTAGACTCAAATTTACCCACTATATTATTTGCAAAAACGTTTATTAAATCCTGAACATTTTGTGTGAGAAGGATATTGATATAAATTAGTTTGAGATTCTTTTTGTTTTTCAAATAATAGAACACATGCTCAATCAGACCCGTTTTTCCAATTCTTCGAATAGAAAAAAGAGTTGCGTTTCTTCCTGAGTTGACGGCAGAGATTATTTTTTTTGTTTCTTTTTCTCTGTCACAGAAATATGCGGGAGAAATGTACCCGGATACTAAAAAGGGGTTTTTAATATTCATATAATTATTACGTTTGTTACGTAACGTAAAATACGTAACGGTTTTTGTTTATGCAAATGATTTTGGATGTTTAATAGTACTACAACTATTTTTTTAACAAAACAAAGAATGAAACTCCGCACGGGGATTTGGAAAATTATGTTATAAGCATAACGCAAAAGACGTAATGATTCTTAACAATACTTCGTATGTCGATGGAGAATCAATTTTTACGGTTAAAATCTGATAAGAATTATCAAAGCTAAAACTAGAATGATTTACTTTACGAATTCATTGGTATCCATGCCAAAAAAAGTCGGTGCTTTGAAAGATGTTATGAACAAATAATTCCGGTCATTTATAGATATACCTAGCACACGTTTATTAGAACACGGATTACGCAGATAAAACAGATTAACGCTGATCTTATCCGTGCAGATCCGTTCAACATGCGTTCCGTTTTGCGAACAAGTATTTCATCCTATGAAATCATTTATCATTCCAACTCTTTTCGTAGTTTCGGATAAATCTTTGAATGCACAATCATGCGAATCTGGATTTCATTTAATTTTCCTAATTTAGAATCACTAAAAATTTTCTTTAATAAGGAAGGCTGAATCATGGCTAATGCAATTTTTAACATACCTCTCCCGCCGAACGAACCCGTGAAAAATTATGCGCCGGGGTCGGCGGAAAGATCCGCACTGAAATTGAAACTTGACGAAATGCAAAAACAAGAAATCGATATTCCAATTATTATCGGCGGAAAAGAAATTAGAACCGGCGATACGGAAAAATGTGTAACGCCGCACAATCACAAACATGTTTTGGCAAAGTATCACAAAGCCGGTACGAAAGAAGTTTATGCAGCAATCGAATCCGCGATGGACGCTCATAAAATTTGGTCTCGAATGGAATGGCACGACCGCGCTTCCGTTTTGTTGAAAGCCGCCGATCTGTTAGGACTTACCGAATGGAGATACATTCTTAACTCAGCTACAATGCTGGGGCAAAGTAAAAATCCTTTCCAGGCGGAAATCGATGCTGCCGCAGAGCTCACAGATTTTTTTAGATTCAACGCATACTATGCAATGAAAATTTATCAAGAGCAGCCGCTTCATTCTCCTTTCGGTATGTGGAATAGAATGGAATACCGTCCGCTCGAAGGATTTATTTTCGCTGTGGCGCCGTTCAACTTTACATCGATCGCCGGAAACTTACCAACTGCGCCGGCATTAATGGGAAATGTTGCTTTGCTCAAACCGGCATCGAGCGCAGTGTATTCCGGTTACTGGATTATGAAATTATTGGAAGCCGCCGGAATGCCTCCTGGCGTAATTAATTTTGTTCCGGGCTCAGGTGCTAAAGTTGGAAATCCCGTGATGGATTCCGAACATTTCGGAGGAATACATTTCACCGGTAGTACGCCGACATTTCAATCGATGTGGAGAACTGCCGCAAACAATTTGCCAAAATATAAATCGTACCCAAGATTAGTCGGAGAAACCGGCGGAAAAGATTTTGTATTTGCTCACGCAAGCGCAGACGTAATTGCTCTCGGTGTTGCGCTGATACGCGGATCGTTTGAGTACCAAGGACAAAAATGTTCGGCGGTATCACGAGCGTACATTCCGAAATCGATCTGGCCAACGTTGAAAGACTACATGGTAAGCGAGATTAAAACAATCAAGATGGGCGATCCAACCGACTTTACAAATTTCTTCAATGCAGTAATAGACAAAAATGCATTTACTACTATCACAGACTACATCAAATTTGCAAAAGCAGCAAACGATGCCGAGATAATTGTCGGCGGAAATTTTGATGACTCGGTCGGATACTTTATTGAACCTACCGTGATTGTAACTACGAATCCCAAATTCAAAACGATGGAAGAAGAAATTTTTGGCCCGGTATTAACATTGTACGTTTACGACGACAACAAGTACGAAGAGACGCTTCATCTGTGCGACGAGACTTCTCCTTACTCACTAACCGGCGCAATCTTCGCGCAAGACAGAAAAGCTATTGAGTTAGCCGATAAAGTTTTAGTTAATGCTGCCGGGAATTTTTATATCAACGACAAACCCACGGGCGCTGTGGTCGGTCAGCAGCCGTTCGGCGGTGCACGCGCAAGCGGCACAAACGACAAAGCCGGAAGCTACCTGAACTTATTAAGATGGGTTTCTGCCCGAACGATAAAAGAAAACTTTATTCCACCGAAAGATTACCGTTATCCTTTCTTGAGTGAGAAATAAACGCCCTACATTTTTATTATTCAATCTTCACCGAAGATTTGAAAAATATTTTTTTTGATATAGTTCTACAAAAAATGTTAGATTCAGAAAGGGCAACAAGAATATTTAAGGAGGATAAATGAAATCATTAAAAGAAATATTAGCATCAAAAAATTTACACACGGTAAAATCCGGCATAACAATTTACGATACAGCTTGTTTTATGGCGGAGCATAATATTGGACTTGTTCCGGTTCTTGGAGAAGACGGAAAATTACTTGGTGTATTTTCCGAACGCGATTTAGTGCGAAGAGTAATTACAAGGGGCTTGGATTTGAAATCAACACTTGTTGACGAGGTGATGACCAAGGATCTTGTGCTTGCCAATGTAAATGAATCGCATGAGCAATGCCTTAAAAAAATGAAAGACCGCGGAACAAGACACATTTTGATTTTCGAGAATGAAAAACTGATCGGAATTATATCTGTAAAAGATTTACTCGAAGTTGACTTAAAGGATTATCAGGAAACTGTAGAAATTCTTCACAATTATATTTATGCTCGATAGATATAGAATTAGTAATCACGCTTAAAGAAAACTTTACTTGGGAACTAATTGAAATAAAGGTTACAATGGATCTATTCAAAGAATTAACACTAAATGCGGTTCAAATAATTCAGTTGATGATTGCACCGGCGGTAATGATAAGCGCATGCGGACTGCTTTTGCTCGGTATCAATAACAAATACTCGCTGGTTGTTAACCGGATAAGATTGCTGAACGAAGAAAAAAGAAAATTGATGTTCAAGATCGGCGAGCATCCCGTAACCACTGAAGAGAATATTCGACTTGAAAGCATTGCAACGCAGATCGGCGCACTGGTTTTCCGTTCGAAGCTTGTTAGAAACTCGGCGCTGTCTTACACAATTGCGGTTGCTCTGTTTATTATAACTTCCCTGCTGCTCGGCATATCTTCCTTTCTTGCATTGGGAAGACTCAACTATTTCATAATTGCATCATTCCTATTCGGGATGATCTTTGTATTAGCTGGAATTGTTTTTGCCGGACTTGAAACCATGAAAGGTTACGACATAATTCTTTACGAAGTAAAAGCGCATGAGTAACGAAAGATTTCTTTCCAAGAAAGATCTTTTAAAACCGCAGAACATGCTCATGATGTATTCGCGCGGCGCATTTCCGATGGCTGATGATTCGGGTGTGATAGAATGGTACATGCCGGAAACAAGAACAGTAATTCCCCTCAGTAGTTTTAATGTACCGCGCTCGCTTAAAAAGTTTCTATCGCAATCAAATTTCGAATTCAGATTCGACGAAAGGACAATAGAAGTTGTGAAAAATTGTTCGAACCGCGAATCAACATGGATCTCCGATGAATTGATCGAAGCGTATTCCGGTTTATTGAAACTCGGTCACCTTCACTCAGTTGAAGTTTACGAAGCCAACAATTTGGTTGGAGGACTTTATGGTGTGACGTACCGCGGCGCGTTCTTCGGCGAGTCGATGTTTTCCATTGTACCGCAAGCCTCAAAGTGCGCTTTGGTTAAGTTGATCGAGCGCTTAAACGAAAAAGGATTTGTCCTTCTTGATGTTCAATACCAAACCGAGCATTTAAAAATGTTCAGCGCAAAAGAAATTTCGTTCGATGAATACAGCAATCTCCTAATAGAATCACACAGAAAAGACGCTGTTTTCAACTAAGCCGATTTCAAAATAATACTGAAAAAAATCATATATTTGCGCTGAAAAATTTTTTGTCTTCGAATTCTTCCCCGGATACGAAGTAGATCAAACCAACTAAATGGATAGATGATGAAAAAACTTACCGGGTTTGTTATACCGTTACTGTTTTCTTCCGTTGTATTTGCGCAGACAGCTGGCGGTTCTTTCATGATCGGATCGCCTCAGGGGGAGTTCAGAAGCAATGTTGACAGATTGGGTTTCGGCGTTCAGGTTTACGGAACACTTTGGTCGCCAAGCAAAGAGAGGCCGTTTACAGTCGGGCTCGACGTTGGATATTTGATTTACGGAATGAGAACGGAACGAAGACCATTCAGTCTCACCATTCCGGATGTGAATGTTGACGTGACCAGGACAAACAGTTTGGCAAACTTGCATCTGCTGTTTCAGGTGAGTCCTTTCACCGGGACGGTTCGTCCTTATGTTGAAGGAGTTTTCGGCGGCGCGTACATTTTTACAGAAACGGAAGTCAAAAGTTATTATCAAAGCAATCCAATTGCATCAACAACAAATTTTTCGGATTTCACATGGAGCTACGGTGCAGGCGGCGGAATTTTATTTAGAGTTGCTCAGGACCTTGGCGATGTTAAAACTCTTTATCTCGATTTTAAAGCAAGATACACTTACGGAACCGAAGCCGAATATTTAACTGAGAACGGCATCGTCATTAATCCGGCGAACGGACAAGTTTATTATTTCCCTAAGAAATCCAAAACCGATCTTCTCACATTTCACATCGGCGTAGTTGCTTATTTCAACTAAAATTTTTCTTCAATAAAAATAAATGGATTAGATAGACTATGACTACTTACAAAGAACTGGGATTGGTAAACTCGAAAGAGTTATTCCAGAAAGCGGTAAAAGGTGGATATGCAATTCCGGCTTTCAACTTTAACAACCTCGAACAACTTCAGGCAATCATCGGCGCATGCGTTGAAACAAAATCGCCGGTCATTCTGCAAGTTTCAAGCGGCGCGCGCAAATATGCAAACCAAACTTTGCTGAAACATCTTGCAAAAGGTGCAGTTGATTATGCTCACGAACTCGGCTACGATATTCCGATCGTTCTTCACCTCGATCACGGAGACACGTTTGAGCTTTGCAAATCATGCGTCGAATCCGGATTCTCATCGGTTATGATCGACGGTTCTCATCATCCGTACGAAAAAAATGTTGAACTCACTCATCAAGTTGTTGAGTACGCACACAAACATGATGTTTCAGTAGAAGGCGAATTGGGAGTTTTAGCAGGCATTGAAGATGAAGTCTCCAGCGAGACAACACATTACACCAAACCGGAAGAAGTAGAAGACTTCGTGAAAAAAACCGGCGTTGATTCTTTAGCAATTTCAATCGGCACTTCCCACGGCGCAAATAAATTTACGCCGGCGCAATGCACCCGTAACGAAGACGGCGTACTTGTTCCTCCGCCGTTGCGTTTTGATATTTTGGAAGAGTGCGAAAAAAGAATTCCCGGATTTCCTATTGTTCTTCACGGCGCGTCATCGGTTCCTTCAAATTTGGTAAAAATAATTAACAGCAACGGCGGTAAATTGAAAGACGCCGTTGGTATTCCCGAAGAACAATTGCGCCGCGCTGCTGCATCTGCCGTTTGCAAAGTGAACATTGATTCCGACGGACGGTTGGCAATGACTGCCGCAATTAGAAAAACATTTATGGAAAGTCCGGCAGAATTCGATCCGCGCAAATATCTTGGTCCCGCACGCGATTCTCTGAAAGAACTTTACAAGCACAAAATTGTTAACGTACTCGGTAGCGCAAACCGGGCATAAAAAAGAAAATTGAAGCGGCTCGCCGAGCCGCTTCTACTTACAACAAAGACCGAAAGGTTCTTTCCTATTGCTTCTTGCATTTAACATTATAAATTTAACTTCACAATTCTTGGTACTTATTTCCTTTTCCCGTTCACGGCGAAATCCAATACAACTATGTGCATTCAATAAATAAACGAGGTTCGTTATGATTAACAAAATCAAAGAGTACTTAGGAAGTGACGCCGATAGTCTTCTCACTTACAAAGCAAAAGTTCCGAAGGAAAGATTGCATCTTCCCGGTCCGGATTTTGTTGACAGAATTTTCTTTCCGACCGACCGAAACGTGAACGTGCTGAAAAATCTTCAGTGGATGATTCACACCGGAAGATTAAGCGGCACTGGTTATTTATCCATTCTTCCGGTAGATCAAGGGATTGAACATAGCGCGGGCGCATCGTTCGCAAAAAATCCGGATTATTTCGACCCGGAAAATATTGTAAAGCTTGCTATCGAAGGAGGTTGCAATGCAGTTGCATCGACACTTGGCGTACTTGGTTCCGTTGCAAGAAAATATTCGCACAAGATTCCGTTCATTGTAAAAATTAATCACAATGAACTGCTCACATTCCCAAACAAGTTCGATCAAATCATGTTCGCAAATGTTAAGCAGGCTTGGGATATGGGCGCGGCAGCCGTCGGCGCAACAATTTATTTCGGTTCGGATGAAAGCGCTCGTCAGATAATCGAGGTCAGCCAAGCTTTTCAGCATGCGCACGAACTCGGAATGGCAACCATACTTTGGTGCTACTTAAGAAACAGCGCCTTCAAAAAAGATAAAGATTATCACGTCTCGGCAGATTTGACCGGCCAGGCAAATCATCTTGGCGTTACAATCGAAGCGGACATCATCAAACAAAAACTGCCGGAAAACAACGGCGGGTACACGGCGCTAAATATGGGTAATTCTTCTTACGGAAAAATTGATAAGCGAGTTTATTCCGAACTCACTACCGATCATCCGATCGATCTTACACGCTACCAGGTAATGAATAATTACACGGGGCGCGCGGGATTAATCAACAGCGGCGGCGCTTCCGGCGAAAACGATTTTGCAGAAGCAACTAAAACTGCCGTGATCAACAAACGCGCCGGCGGAATGGGACTGATCTCCGGACGCAAAGCGTTTCAAAGACCGATGGCGGAAGGAATAAAACTTCTGAATGCTATTCAAGACGTGTATTTGTGCAAGGATGTGACGATAGCTTAAGTTGATAATCGGAAGGTAGAAGCTAAAGTTAGAGGCGATGTTGAATCGCCTCCTTTGTTTTAAAAACAAAAACCCAATTCATCAAAATTGGGTTTAATTTTTAACAAAAGTAAAAATCTGTTTTTAACTTTACCGAGTTAACAAATAATCCGCAATTTTACCAAGTTGCTTCACATCCATATTATTGAAGGAAGGCATTACAACATTCTTAAATTGCTCGCGGTATTGTTGAAATCGGGCATCGCCGCTGTATGCCGAGGGATTCCGCAGATAATTGATTAGGGCGTCACGTGTCCAGTGTTCCTTAATATTCGCGAGCGCCGGTCCTATATTTGTCCCCTGCAAATTATCACCGTGACATGAGATACATCCGAGTTGTTTAACCAACGTTGGTCCGTCCGCATCATCGGAAACTTGCGCCTGCTGATTCGCCATTTGACCCATCATCATTGGAGGGGTGGAAGATTCTTCTTTCATAGTGAGCCGTCCAAGCAGAAAAAGAATTAGAAACAATCCTAAAAAAGCAGCGACCCATTTTTGAGCATTCGTCATTTGAAACAAACCTTTCTATTGAAAATTACTTTGCAAAGTTAGTGCGATGGGAATTGAATAACAAATGTTATAGCCGTCAGCGATCAGCTTTCGGCTTTCAGCTTTTTTATAAGCGCGGTTAAAGATTTTTTGACATCAATAACATTTTCATTCAAAACGACATATTCTTTTTTATCAAGAAAGTTTAATTCTTTAGAAAAGAAAATCAAATATTCTGTTTCACTAGCAGATCCAATAGCTATTTGAATGAATCTAGCAAAATCGGAGTCGCTCCCTCTACCGCAACCTTCGGCAATATTTGTTGGAATTGAGAGAACTGCTCTTCGGAGTTGTGATGTCAACCCAAATAATTCTTCTTTGGGAAATGATTTGCTGATTCGGAACACATATAAGGCTAACTCATGAGCTTTTAGCCAAACTTTTAAGTCTCTGAAATTCTTCATTCAATTCCCTCCGGTTCATTAATTTGACGTTGGCCGAGTGCAGAGAGCTGACCGCTGAATGCCAACTCTAGTTGTTGATTTCCTTGTCATAGTAAGTTTTGTACTGCTTCACAGCGGAAAAAATAGCTTGAGCAATTTCTTTTTGTCCTGATGAACTTGCGAGGTAAGCTTCATCTTTTCGGTTCGAAAGGAATCCCGTTTCGATTAGAACACCCGGCATAGAAGCGCCGACAAGCACATAAAAGCCTGCCTGCTTAACGCCAAGAGAAGGGATTTCTACCAATCGTTTCCAATCTTGATTCAAGAAATCGGAGAATCTTTCTGAGTAGCGCATGTACTGCGAGTGCGCCATGCTGACAAGAATAAAATTTTCATCGGTTAACTTTTGATAACGTTTTGGATTGTCTTCGTACTTTATAACGCTGTTTTCAAATTCCGCAATTTGAATTGCCTGTTTGGTTCTGCCCGGACGTAAAAGGTAAACTTCAAAACCGCCGGTAGGAATATTTTTTGCCTCAGTTGAATTACAGTGAATAGAGATAAACAACTTGCCGCCGTTTTCATTTGCGATTTTGCCGCGTTTATACAATTCAATAAATTCGTCTGTTTTTCTTGTATAGATTACTTTTACATCCGGAAGATTTTTTTCTATTAGGTTACCAAGTTTAAGTGCGACGCCAAGATTTACATTTTTTTCTTTCACGCCGGTAACGCCTATTGCACCGGGATCTTTGCCGCCGTGTCCCGCATCAATAACTACTGCATCAAAAATCCATTTCGATTTTGCGTTCCCAATCTCCGGCGACGCCGCAAAAAGTTTGTTGTGAATTGTTATGAGTATATCATTGCTCTCAACATCCTGAAACGCTTCCGATGACGAATAACCGTCGGCAAGGTCAAACTCCAACTGAATATTTTTTTTGCCGACAACAATTTTCTTAAACGACTTTACCAGACCCGCAGCGCTGACGGAACTTTCTATTCCAGGCTGAACCGTAATTCCATTCAAGAAAACATTCAATGTGCCGTCTGTAATGGATTGTCTCGGAATCATCGGAAGTTTTTTGCTTGCTTTCAATCTTATCAAAGTACCGTTCGATTTATCTTCAACCGTTACGCCGTAAATATCATACGAACTTACCGGCGTAGATGGAGCTGGTTCAACTGCTTGCGGTTGTTTTTCCGCTGCAGCTGGTTTCGGTTCAACAGGGATAGTCGCCGGACTAAACGGCTTCTTTGTGATCGTCAAATTTTTTGTGGAGCCATCGTACTCCAGTTTTTGCCCGTAACCCAAGTTTAGATATTCAAGACAATAAACCAGCGGAATAAAAACGTCATCGTTTATTAAGAGCGTAGAGATAGGAATTTGAAAACTTGTTTGAGTGTTGTCGGATTTTCTTTGAACAACAATGAATTGATTTTTCGCAGTGAATTTAAGCGAATAGTCTTTAAACTTAATTTCGATCTTGTTCGTTTCCGGATTGTAAAATTGATTTGCAGAAAGTAGTTGCGCCAATTCCTTCGATGAGACGAAATCTATCCCGTTGCGTACTATGTATGACAGATTAGCTTGACCGCCGGGTGTGGACACGGTAATCTTGTACAGCCTTTGCGGAAAAGCAACTCCGGAAAGAAAAAATAGGAGCACAAAAAATTTATATGCCTTCATCATTCACTAACCAATAAACGGAAGCATGAAGCCGCTTCTTTTTTTATAACTAACAAACCGATCGCTAAAATGTTTCAGCAAAATTTTTTCTTCAAGCCGGGCTCTAAGCACAAAAAGCGGAATCTCGATAAAAATTACGACCGGTGTTACAATATAACTTAACAGTGCAACACCCGCACCCAAATCACTTAGCAGCTGACTTATGTACTGCGGGTGACGTATGAACCGGTACAGACCTTTTTCAACCAACTCATGTTCCTTCATAACAACAACATCTTGTGCGTAAAACTTTCCAAGAGATTTATATGAGAGCACCTGAACCCACGAGAAAAAAACAAAAGCGATTAATCCAATAATTCGTAAAGTAGAATACTGAGCTTCGTAGCTTGCTGGTAGAGTACCAACCTTAACAATGCCGACAATCGTAAGAATTAAAACCACGGCGGCAATATTGGGCGGAACCTTTTGAAGGTAGGATACCGGTCTGTCAATGACTTTCGTGACAGAAGTTTTAAGACCCTTCTTTGCGCCGGAATAGTTGGCGCTCATCGAAACAAATAGATTTATCGCTAACAGCAGATTAATCGGATCCATATTCAATATTTCTTGTTGAAATCGACGGGCTCAATATAACAACTTTGCTCTAAATATGGATTTCACTCAAATTCTATCTGGTTACGTGTAGTTTCTACTGATTTACTATTGACCGAACTGATCGACGAAGCCGAATGTTGTTTTTGTCGGCGTTTTTCAACATTTTGATTTGCACAATAATTGATTCTTTGAATGATTGCTCTTTCTACAATTTACGGTTGCTGTTGTTTCAAAGCACAAATTTCGAATCACAATTAAGGTAAATTTCACCGTAAGATATGGGCACTCAACAAATCATATTGGTCATTGGCGGAATGGTTCTACTGGGTCTTCTCGCGTTAACATTCTACAACTCCTACAATACAAAGACTGATCTCGACATTTATAACCAAGCTATTATTACCGCGTCTGGTATCGGGCAATCGATGATTGATGAAATACAGGCAAAAGCATTTGACGAGAAGACGGTTTCAAAAAGGGTGAATAATGTTTCTCAACTTACTGCCGTCGGTGCTCTTGGGCCTGATTCCAGTGAAACTTCCCCGGCAAATTATGATGACATTGACGATTACAAAAATTACGTGCGGTTGGATACACTGAATACACTGGGAGTTTTTACAACAAGAGCGGACGTGAATTACGCTGTGAAATTAAATCCGAACCAGACTAGTTCTTCACAAACATTCGCTAAACGAATCGACGTTTTTGTTACCAATACTTATTTGAAGGATACTCTGAAACTCAACGCAATTTCAACTTATTAAGCATTATGTCTGAAATAATTAAACTGATTGGGGCAAACGTTATAGCGGGATTCGTAATCTTGATTATTCTTTCTCTGAACATGAGGATGAGTGATTCCGCTAATCAATTATATCAGGACACGTTTAATCAGAGAAACGCAATTACTTCGGCACAAATTCTTGAATATGATTTTTACAAGATCGGTTACGACGTTACGAGTAATAAAATCCTTCAGGCAGATTCCAGTATAATAAAATATTTATCCGATGTAGATGACAATGGAACCATTGACACCGTAACCTACTACACCGGCAGCAAAACAGCATTAACTAGTACTGCCAATCCGAACGACATGGAGTTATTCCGAAAACTGAATCAAACGATCAGCAGCATTTCAATCGTTACAAGATTCAATCTTTCCTACTTCGATTCCGCTAACACTAATTTACCGTATACAACACTAACGAATCAATCAAGCCGCGACAAGATCAGAACTATTCAGGTACTTGTTAAAAGCGAACTGCCGGATTCAACTGGAAATTTATACAGCCCTGTTGATTGGAGAAAAAGGATTAGACCAAAGAATTTATTTTAGGTGATTTATGGGCAAAGCTATTTTAATAATGGTTCTTGGGAGTATGTTGTTATTCGGAATGATTAACATGAATATTAATAACAACATGACCTCTGCATCACAATCATCATTCGATAGATACAATGAGACCGAAGCAAGAAACGTTGCAAACAGCGTTGCTGAAATGGCTATTGCCGAGGTTGGCGATTCAAATGCCTACCGCACTACTTCACCGGTAAATTTCACAAACGTATTTGGAGGAACGGGTTCTTATACTGTAACCGATACAATAATCGGCGGGCAGGGCATGATAAAGGTGAGATCAAATTCTCTTTATGATGGGATTGCAAAATCAGTAACGGTAATAATTCAAATCCCGCAAAATGAAAATTTTCCACCTGGAGTAAAAGGTGCTGTTTCTACAAACAATGAGGTTCTAACAAGCGGAACGCTTACTGTGGATGGAAGAGATCACGATCTAAATGGAAACCTAACCGGTAATCCGGGAACATACGGAATATGGTCAACGGAGGATGTGACAAGACAGGGAAGTTCTGCAATAGGAGGTTACAACAGCGGGACAAATTACGCTCCTTCCACCACGCCAAATGTGAATTCATATGCCGAAGAACAGCTCGGGGGTTATCCTGCCACACCGGATAGTGTTTTGGGAGGAACACCCAACGGATTTCCGTCTGGAACTTTAAAGAGCATTGCGCAAAGCGGATATAATGGAAGTCAATATGTTACAAATCCGAACTACTTGACCTATCCATTGAGTGGCGTTACTTATGTTGAAATACCATCGGGTACATCTTGGATTTCGTCAAACATTGATGGAACAGGTATTCTGGTTATTCACAACTCGGCGAGTAATGCAATTATTAAAAATGAAAACATAGGACAGTTCAAAGGAATCATTATTGCCGATGATATTATTCACATCCACACTACAATAATTGGTGCCATCATCGGTTTAACTACGCATCCATCCGAAGGAAACTCGATCGGCAACGGAAGCGGGAACGTTCTTTATTCGCGTCAAGCCGTAATGAATGCCATGAATAGCGCTATCGATCAAAGTAATTATGGTTATGCTAAACACAGGATGAGTGTCATCAAGTGGTACGAGTAATTTATTTTTGATTATCATGCAGCAAATTCTTTAACGCTTCAGTTAACTCAGAATATTCAAATTTATATCCGAACCCTTCCGTTCTTTTCGGAATAACTTTCGCGCCACCTAAAATAACTTGTGCCGCTTCACCCAAAATAATTTTCAAAACGAATTCCGGAACTCTAAACATTGAAGGTCGTTTCATTACCATGCCAAGCGTTTTGCAGAATTCATTCATTCTCGCCGGATTAGGAGAAACGGCATTCAGAATTCCATCAACGTTTTCATTATCCAGCGCAAACAAAAAAATACCGACGACATCATCTACATGAACCCACGGGAACCATTGCGCACCGGAGCCTAACGGACCACCAACAAAAAACTTAAACGGAAGTATCATTCTTGCAAGCGCTCCGTTCTCTTTATCCAAGACAATTCCGATTCTAATATTAACTCGGCGAACAGCAAGCCGATCTATTTTCTTAGTTTCATTTTCCCATCTTGTTGTTACATCAGCCATAAAATCTTTTTCCGGTTTGGAGTTTTCATCGACTTCTTCTTCTCGATTTCCGTAATAACCAACCGCCGAGGCAGAGATAAAAACTTTCGGTTTGTTTTTCACATGTTCGATTGCAGAAATCAATGATTGAACCGAGTTAACACGACTTAATAAAATTTTGCGCTTGTGTTCTTCGTTCCAGCGTCGAGCCATAATGTTTTCGCCGGCAAGATTTATCACGGCGTCTGCTCCTTCAAGCGATGAATACCAAGCGTTGGAACCGGGGCTCCATTCAATGATGTTATTAACCGTCGGAAATATTTTCTTTGCATTTTTTGCAGAGCGGGTTAATATGCAAACCTCGTCTCCCAGCTCAATTAATTTCCGGACGATCTTCTTCCCTAAGGATCCTGTAGCACCTGTTAAAACAATTTTTTTCAAAATTATCTCCAACCAAGAATTATTGCCTGCGGTAAAACTAACACAAGGTGTTATGCTTTTATATCTTTTTTAAGTAGCGTTTATATTATATTTTACAAAACAATTTCGCTAAATCAACATTCAAAATCGAGAAAGGTTAATGAAAACCAGCTTTGCACGATTACACATCATTGTTCTTTTTATAGTTTTTTGTTCAATCACATCTTCCGTTTTTTCACAGCAATTTCTTTTAAGCGGAAAGGTTCTTGATAAGACAACGCATTCGGCGCTCAGTTACGCAAACATACGGATCGAAGGCACCTCATCCGGCACCTCAACAAATTATGAAGGAACATACCAGTTTCGGTTAAAACCAGGCAGTTACAGATTAATTGCTTCATACATTGGGTATAAGTCCGACACTATTGCTGTTTCGCTAAAGTCGAACACGTCTGTTAACTTCGAACTCCAGCAAGTTTCTGTTCACCTTTCGGAAATCACTGTTCTGCCCGGCGAAAATCCCGCGCTTGAAATTATTAGAAGGGCAATCGAAGCAAAACATAAAAGAAACGAGAAACTGGATTCGTATATATTTCACGCGTACACAAAGGGAATTGTGAAAACGACGAAGGACTTTTCGCCTTCCTCCGGAGCGTCTCTATCAATCGGTGTGAAGGATACCGGCAAGCTTAAGATAACCGGCATAATCGAAAATGAAAGTCTCGGCTATTTTAGAAAACCGAATGAATACAAAGATGAAATTGTTGCGCGCAAGCAAAGCGCAAATACGCCGGCATCGGTAAATATTCTTACCGGCGGCAGATTGCTGCAAAATTTTTACACCGACGATATTAAATTTTTCAACCGGTCGCTGCCAAGTCCCATCTCCGACGACGCTCTTGAATATTACGATTATCTAATCGAAGATACACTTGCGCTAGACAAACAAACGGTATTTAAAATCCATTTCGAACCGCTCAAGAAAATCGATCCGGGTTTTGTCGGCAGCGTTTTCATAACGGACGGTACGTTCGCACTCATAAAAATTGATGTTCATCTTAACGACGCTGCTAATCCGGGCAAACTTTTTGACGAAGTGAAAATTTTCCAGCAGTACACACCGTTCGCAAATAACATTTACATGCCGATAGATTACCGGATATTTGCAGACGGAAATTTTCTCGGAATGGTGAAGTTTGGATTTGAGCTCAACTCGATTTTTTACGATTACAAAATCAACACTCCCATTAACGATAATGTTTTCAATATGGTAATTATAAAAGTGATGCCAGACGCTGATAAGAAAGATTCTACTTTCTGGAAATCGACACAAACCATTGCAAACACTAACGAAGAGCTTGAAGCGTACAAACGAATTGATAGTCTCGAAGCGATACCAAAAACTTTTTCGGATAGGTTTTCGCTTCTTTCGACAACGATAAGGTTGAACGATAATCTTTCCATCACCGGACCGTTGGCGCTATATTCCTTCAACCGAGTTCAAGGACACACTCTGAATTTCGGTGCCGACATTTATCAACTTGACGACAAAAGATTGAACACGGGGCTTGATTTTGCTTATGGCTTTTCCGATAAAAAATTCACGACGGATTTTTACGCTACCTATTATCTCGGTGATTACAGAACAACTTCCGTTTCAATTAGAGCCTTCAATAAAGTCACCGATCTGTTTTCCGAATCGATTCAGTATAACAAATTAACCTCAACACTTACCAGTCTTCTGGGCAAATACGATTTTCGTGATTACTACTATACAAAAGGTTTGTCGTTAAATATTTGGGGCGATGTTTTTCCGGTGCTGCGATTGGGAGTCGGCTATATGAACAGAACCGATAACAGTGCAGTTAACAATTCGGATTTTTCGATACTGAACAAGAGTAAATCGTATAACGTGAATACTTCTATCTATGATACCAGAGTCAGTGCGCTCACAGCGGGCTTTCGTCTCGACTTCAGAAAATATTTTGAGGACGGCTACTTCCGAAGAAAAATTTCCATAGGAGTTTCTTACCCGATCCTATCCGGTGACATAATTTACAGCAACACCGGCTTTCTGAAAAGCAATCTTGATTTCACAACTTACAAACTCACTCTAAATGGTCGCTTTACTACTTTCAAATCTGCGGGGCTAAATTACATTTTGACCGGCATTTACTCCGATGGACCCGTTCCGTTTCAGATGATGTATTCGCTCCCGGGAAACATTGAGAGTGCAAGCCAGTCGCATACTTTTAGAACGCTCGGAGCGGCACAAATATTCGGCGACCGTGCGCTTACACTTTTTATAGAACACAATTTCAACGATGAACTTTTCAGGTTGTTAGGATTGGGCTTTCTGGTTAATATGCAACTGAACATTAGCGCACATTTCAATGCTGCACTTCTTGAAATCTCACCCAAGAGTAAAAGCATTTTGCCCGGCAAATTGAATTTGTCTTCCCCACCAGAGGAATTTTTGAAACCGTTTTACGAAATTGGTTTCGGAATCGGGCACCCTTTGTTTCCGTTCAAACTTGAATTCACTTGGAAGCTGAATCATCTTAATGGTAATAATTTCGTCATCGGCATAAATACACCAATGCTTTAAGAATAAGGGATGAAAATGAAAAAAATAAATTTTCTTTTTTGCTTACTCGCTGTACCGGTTTTTCTTTCGGCTCAAACCATAGTTGTAAATAAAATTGAACCCGGGAATTGGTGGGCTGGAATGAAGCTGAACAAAATCCAGTTGATGGTTTACGGCGAAAATCTTAGCGGCATCTCCGCAAAATTCAACACAACAAACATAAAAGTTGAGAAGGTTCATAAAATTGCCAATCCGACTTATGCATTCATCGATATCGCGATTAGCAATAACATTACGCCGGACAATTATGAATTGATTCTGACCAAGGGAAATGTAAAGACATCCGTCAAGTTTCCAATTTTAAAAAGAGAGAACGACAAAAAACGCTTTCAAGGTTTTTCTGATAAAGATGTGATATACCTTATCATGCCGGACCGTTTTGATGACGGTGACGTTTCGAATGATTCGATACCGGGATACTCCGATTACATGAACAAGATTCCCGGACAAACACGTGCCGGAGGCGACATTCAAGGAATGATTGACCGGCTCGACTACATCAAGGATTTGGGATTCACAACTATTTGGTCAACGCCGGTAACGGAGAACAATACTTTCCGTTCATATCATGGTTACGCGGCAACAAATTTTTATAAAGTCGATCCGCGTTTGGGCTCGAACGAACTTTATAAAACTTTTGTTGAAGACGCACATAAGAAAGGGCTAAAAGTTATTCTCGATCATGTTTCAAATCATTGCAGCGACGACCATCCGTGGATCAAAAATTTACCAACTCCGGATTGGCTGAACGGAACAGTTGAAAACCATCTCAACGCAGATCATAACAAGATGGAATTTACCGATCCGTATGCGGACAGTTCGACAATCAAACACATTGAGCAAGGCTGGTTTGTTAATTCTATGCCGGACTTAAACGGAGCGAATCCTTTCGTTGCCAATTACATAATCGAAAATACAATTTGGTGGGTTGAGTATGCCGGCATTGATGGAATCCGCGAAGACACTTATCCGTACAACAACCAAAAATTTATGGCGCGCTGGGCAAAAACTATTTTGAACGAATATCCGACATTTAACATTGTAGGCGAGGTCTGGTCGGGCGAACCGGCATTCCTGGCGGGATATCAGAAAGACACCTTTCTGCCGAGACATTTCAACACAAATCTTCCCGCGTTAACGGACTTCGGTTTGCGCGATGTGTTTGTAAAATATTTATCCGGTGAAAATAATTTGTTTGACGTTTTTGAATTGCTTGCACAAGATTATTTGTATAAGAATCCGAACAACCTGGTTACGTTTGCCGATAATCACGATCTGCCCCGCGTGATGTATTTTGCCAAAGGCAATTTTGATAAAGCGAAAATCGTTTATACAATTTTGCTAACAACGCGCGGTATCCCGGAAATTTTTTACGGTTCCGAAATCGGAATAGTTGGAACTACCGATGATGGAACGCTTCGGGTTCCGTTCCCCGGAGGTTTTCCTCATAACACCAGAAATGCTTTTATCAAAGAAGGTAGAACACCCGAAGAGAATAATCTTTTCAATTTCTTGAAGGAACTGCTTCATCTGCGGGAAAAATTTCCGGCTCTATCCCAAGGAAGACTTGTTCATTTTCCACCAAGCAAGAATCTTTATTTCTATTTCAGAATTCTTGGCAAAGAAAAAATGCTCGTTGTCATCAACGACGACAAGAAAGCAAGCTTTGCCGATCTTTCCGTCGCAAAGGATTTAATTTCCGGAAATTCAAAACTGGTGAATGTAAAAACGGGCTCGACAACTAATTTGGATTCAACAATGCGGTTGGAAGTTGCCGGCATGGGCGCGGAGATTTTTAAAATACTTGAGTGATCGGTTTAATTTCTGAAGATAACAGTAAAAGTTGTTCCCTTTCCCTTTTGGCTTTCAACTGCTATGGTTGCGTTGTTCAACTCGCAATGTTTTTTTGCAATAGCCAATCCCAGACCCATTCCTTCAAACGATCTGGCGTAAGTATTATCTTCTTGAGAAAAGACTTTGAACAAAAGAGGCAGGTAGTCTTCGCGAATTCCAATGCCTGTATCTGTAACTTCAACAGTTATTTGGTTATCCTCATTGCGGTACAGAACAGTTTCAACCTTGCCGGATTTAGTGTACTTAACTGCGTTATCTATCAACTGATTGAAAATCTGGTAAACACTATGTCTATCGGCTACCATCCCGGCGTCGGTAAGATTATTTATTAAAGAGAATTTGAGATTGTTGCCCGCAGCAGCAATCCGATACTTTTTGTAAATGTCGTTTAGAACGTCTTCTACCAAATTTATTTGTTCGATGTTGTAATCGTAAGTACCGGTCTGAAGCTGAGACATTTCCAGTATAAGATCGATAGTGCGTTGAATTCTTCTGCCTTCACGTTCGATGATGTTAATACTCTCGCAAACATCTTTGCTCATGTTTTCATCGATATCCAGCTTCATCAGATTGGCAAAATTCATAATCACGTTCAGAGGCGTTCTAATCTCATGAGAAATTGTTGCAAGGAATTCCGATTTCAGTTCTTCGGATTTTCTTTTCTGACGCGACGCTTCAAGAAATGCTGCTTCAGCTTTTTTCTTTTCCGTGATATCCTGAACAATACTTTCGTAGTAAGTAAGCATTCCGTTTTCATCCCTTACCGCGCGTGCTGTTTCGCGAAGATAAACCAATGTACCGTCCTTCATCACCCATTCGGATTCAAAATCTTTGAGCTTGCCGTATTTTCTTAGCGCCTTTTTGAAACCTTCTCTTTTGTCCAGGCTCAATACACAATACTCTTCAAAATTTAATTTATCAAAAAAGTTTGCGGACGAATACCCTAACATGTTAAGAAATACGTTGTTCACACTTTTTAATTTGCCGTCGAAGTAGATCTGATAATAACCGATTGTAACGTTATCGTAGATTTGAAGAACCAGTTTGTCATTTTGCTCGTTGGTGTGCCGGTGATTTTTTATTTCCGTAATGTCTTTGTTACAAACGTGTCTGCCGATATAATTGTCATCATCATCATAAACCGCTTGGCAAACACTCGCTATCCATCTAATCTCGCCGGTTTTAGATATGATTCTGTACTCGTCCGAGCAGAGGTGATTCCCTTCGGCAATTAGCTTGTCGTGCCTGTCCAGTTTTTCAACATCTTCGGGATAAATGATTTTTCTCAAGAAGTCTTTATCTGCCAACATTTCTTCCGCATCATAGCCGGTTATCATTTTGCACGACGGAGAAACATAGCTTACGGATGAGTCCGGGTTTATCCAGTAAACCCAGTCATCGGAAAACTCAGCAATTATTTTGTAGAATTTTTCCCGGCATGCCGTACAAATACTGGAGGCATCGCTATTACTTTTATCTTGAAGATCGGTAATGTTTTCGGCGGTTTTGAAATTCCCTGCTAATGATTGTATAACGTTTTCATTTAGCATCTAAGTAACTCCTTCCCAATTACTTTTTGATTTCAAACAACGTGCGGAAAAAAGAAAGTGGAATTGAAAACTTTACAATCCTCCCAGCCAAAAGGATGTCATTTCAATTCCACTCAGAGGGTGCGGCACAAAGGTAATCTTCAAAACTAAAGATTCTAATTACTATGAGACGAACGATGAAATAATGCGACGAGCGATAAAAGTATCTCTTTTCAGAGCATTTTTTTGAGCTTGTGGCTGTATCTTTGACTTACTACTAACTTCTCATGGTATCCTTTCATGGTTACATGAAACCGATGGCTGCTTATCGGTTCGAACTTTCCTACATAGTCAACATTTATCATAGTCTGTTTATGAATCCTAACAAACTTGTTCTTTGGTAATTTCTCTTCCCAGTAGATCATAGATTTGCGAAGGAAAAACTTCTTTTCGTCAAAAATATAAAGCTGGGTATAATCTCTAAGTGTCCTTATCAAAACGATATTCTTTACGGGATAAAACCCGGGATTCCTTTTGTCGTTAATAAAAATATGATCTGCATAGTTAAGATGTTTTTTATTTTTTTTTGTTTTGCCGGATAACAATCCGTTGATTGCCGTCGTGCCGGATTCTTCGTCTTTTGTAGTAACTCTGTTCAGGAACTGCTGTCTTTTTCTAAACTGCGAAGATATTGCGCCGATAAGTTCTTCGGACGTAAACGGTTTTGTTATATAATCGTCGGCGCCAAGAATCATTCCCTTGCGCAGATCTTCCCTTTGGGTTTTTGCCGTTAGAAAAATAAAAAGCGGAATTGCAAAGTCTTCGAGCTTCTTTAATTCTGCCAACAATTTGTATCCGCTGTAATCCGGAAGCATTATATCGCATAAGATCAGGTCCGGCTTGAATTCAACCATCTGCTTCAATCCATCCATCCCGTTATAGGCAGAAGAAACATCGTAGTCGTGTTCTTTAAGCAGCAGAACAACATTTTCTGCAAGATCAACGTTGTCTTCTATCAGCAGAATTTTTTTCATTTATGAGGCGAATCTAAAAAAGTCATTTTCAAATTTTTCTGTTGCTAATTTATACCGGAATCGTAACTTTTTGGCTACTGAAATACCTTTTTAGAGTAGACTCATTTATGATTACCGTGGAATTGATACGCGAAATTGAGTTCCTTTGTTTACTTCGCTTGCACACTGAATGCGCGCCTTATGTATTTTTCCCAACCTCTTCACAATCGCTAATCCAAGTCCGGCACCAGGAATTGTTGAAACATTTTTGCCTCTAAAGAACGGTTGGAAAAGATTTTTAAGATCGGCTTTGTCGATTCCTACGCCCTCGTCTCGAACTGCGAACGCAACAAATTTCTTTTCCGTTTTAATATCCATCTGAATCTGTCCGCCCTGCGGCGAAAACTTAATTGCGTTGTTAATGATATTTAAAAGAATTTGTTTCAGAATGAATTCGTTGCATTTAATTGTGTTCAATCCGCTTTCGATATTTACGTTAACATAATGGGTGCTGCTGATATTCACGGCAACTTCATCAAGAATATCATTAATGAATTTTCTGAGGTTGATCTTCTTAACTTTTAATTTCTCCTTTGACGATCCAAACTTGTATAGAGCGGTAATCCGATCAACGGTATCTGTCAGATAGTTAATTGATCTTTTGATTTTAGAAATAATCTCAAGCTGACGTGCCGTATTTTCTTTCTCGATATACAACTCAAGCAAATCTACGGAGCTTTGTAATGTAGATAGCGGGGTTCTGAACTGATGAGAAGTTGATGTTATAAATTCCGACTGAAGTTTTTTTAACCTCGCGTTAAAAATGTTTTTCTGTTTAGATAAACTGTCGGCGCGGTGTTTTGAACTTCCAGCGCCGGTCTTCAAATTTTTCTTTCTTCGATTCATCGCTCCTCGCTTCGTTTACCCTATCCATCATACCGAATATGTCTAAACTCTCAACAGATCAAAATTCGCTTTACTCATGTGCACCGCCATGAAACATGAGTTCGCCTGCCGTTACCTTCATTTTCAAATGATTCTGTTTCGGTGGAAACGGACAAGTAGCATATTTTGTGAAAACACATGGCGGGTTGAATGCTTTGTTGAAATCGATAATAGTTTTTCCTGTTGAATCAACTTTAGCGGCATAGACAAATCTTCCGGCGCCATACGTCTCCTCGCCGCTGGTTTCATCTGCAAATATTATGAAGTATCGATCATCTTCGAGTAACGCTTGCAAGCTGTACTCTTTTCCGTCTTTCGTAAAAACCAAATCGCCCGGAGAAATATCTTCTTCTACTTTTCCCAAGACGTTTGCTATGGAAACTTTTTTGGGAGGATTGAACGGCATAAGTTTGGCTTCCAATCTCCAATCGGAATTTACCGGGTATGTATCTATCCCCTTGAACGACGTAACAAGAGGCGCGTCCACATCGCGCAACCGGACGTAGTAATCTCCGCTCCGATAAATTATGAACCATCGAAGCGATCCATACGAAAGAACGGTGGGTGTTACCTGCATATCATTTTTTAATACCATTGAAGTAACGGTTTTGCCGCCGCACTTAACGTCAGCACCGTTTTCAATTTTGATAGTTACTACTGAATCTTTTAATGTGAAAGTACCCAAGTAGTCCGGAGCTTTTCCCTCCGGAAAAACAACATCATTGTTTTTGCCGCTACCGAATTTATTCTCGCCTTGTTTCAGCTTAAACAAACCGACAAGGTTTAGCCAGCCGTCTTCTTTTTTCAAATTTTCTATTCGCTTGTTGTGCCAATCTTTAATTTGCGAAATGTATTTGGAATCCCCTTTTTCTTCCGGTGTTTTACTGCACGATACAATCATGAAGGAAAACGTGATGGAACAAATTAGTAAAATGACTTTTTTCATATTGATAACCCTATGCTTTCTTAAATGTCATGATGTACTCCCTGGTAACATCGTTTGATGTGTAAAAATAGTTAAGCAATCATTCGAAAGAAACACCGGGGGTATATTAATTTCCTTTCTATTTGACTCCACTCAAATTCAAGGAAGCTGGCAATTAGTCGCCGTTAACAATGCACAAAAGACGGGACCGCAAAACGGATCAGGCGGTTTATCGGGAGTGCTCAAAAAAGGTACCGTCAGCATTAATTTAAATCCGAATTTCGTCGATAATAATGTGGTGTTACAAGGCACTATGAGTTCAGACGGATTCAACGGCAAATGGGAATGGATCGGCTTTGCCGGCAAACTAAACGGCGGTAGTTTTAACGCTGTTAGAAAAAAAAATGACGAGTTCAATCCGTACAATTCTGTTTGAATATAAAAATTATTTTAATACCTTATAACTAATCGAATTGAATTTGTGATTAATTCATTACAAGTTTTAAGGAGAAACGGGGGTGCGCCCGGTGAACCAATTATTGGTACTGTAGGTATGGCCAAGAAACCCAGCTACTTAAATACTAAGCGAAGCAACAAAACTCCGCCGAAGAAAGGTGCAAAGCAAAAGGAACCTACCACAAAACTTGAAAAAGATGTTGTGGATGAAAGCAGTGTTCTTTTCAATGCCGTTTTCGAAAATGCCGGAATTGGAATAATTATAGGCGATCTATCCGGAAAACTTCTCAATGTAAACCAAACATTTCTCAACATGCTTGGTTACTCGAAAAGAACGTTTCTCAATTTAAGCACCAAAGAAATAACACATCCGCAAGACTACCCTACCGATACTAAACTTTTCAGGGAACTTATTTCTGGAAAAAGAAAGCAGTACCAAATTGAAAAAAGATACATTGCAAAAGACGGAACTACGGTTTGGGGTAAGTTAACCATGTTCCTTGTAGAGGACGGTTATGGTGAAAGAAAACGGCTTATCGGACTGATAGAAAATATTACCGAGCAAAAACAAATTGCAAGCAAGTTAACTGAAGAACAGCATCAATTCATAACTCTGCTGGAGAATAGTCCGGATAGTATCTACTTCAAAGATTTAAAAGGGAGATTCATAAGAGCAAGTAATGCTACTGCTAAAAAGTTAGGCTGCCCGCACGTTGAAGAATTAATCGGCAAGACCGATTATGATATTTTTGGACCGGAACATGCCCGCCAAGCATTTAAGGATGAACAACAAGTAATCGAAACCGGAAACCCTATTATTGGCAAAGAAGAAAGAGAAGACTATCCTGACGGAAGAATTACATGGGCTTCAACTTCCAAAATGCCTCTCTTCAATAGCGAAGGAAAAATAATCGGAGTGTTTGGAATTACGCGCGACATTTCCGAAAGAAAACTAATTGAAGAAAAGATTAATGAGAGCGAACAGACCTATCGAGCTTTGTTCGAAAGTTCCAGCGACGGAGTCTTCTTCACGTCTGAAGGAAGAATTATCGACTGCAACCAAGCTGTGCTCGATATTTTCAAATGCGGACGTGAATTTATTGTCGGTCACCCTCCTTCTGATTTTTCTCCCCCGGTTCAACCTGACGGACGGGATTCATTCGAATCCGCAAACGAAAAGATCAATGCTGCATTCAACGGTACCCCGCAGCACTTTTACTGGCAGCACATAAGACCCGACGGTTCGTTAATCGACTGCGAAATTTCCTTAAAGGCTATCACAGTCAACGGAAAGAAAATTATTTACGCAGCTATGCGCGATATAACCGAGAAGAAATTAATAGAAGAAAAGATAAAAAGAAATGAAGAGTTGTACCGCGCAATGTTTGAGAATTCTGCCGACGGCATGTTTTTAATGACGGATGTTTTCTTAGACTGTAATCAGGCGGTTTGCAATCTGTTCCGCTGCGAACGAGAAGATGTTATCGGTCACTCTCCGGTTGATTTCTCTCCTGAAGTCCAGCCCGACGGAAAAAATTCACTTGCCTCCGCAACGGAAAAAATCAGCAAAGCATTAAATGGAATTCCCCAAAGATTCTATTGGTTGCACAAAACAAAGGACAATATTCTTATCGATGCTGAAGTTTCTTTGAACGCAATATCAATATCGGGACAAAATTTAATTCAAGCCGTTGTAAGAGACATAACGGAAAGAATGAAATCGGAAAAAGTTCGTGAAGCTCTTTACGATATTTCCGAAGCAGCATACACTGCAACCGATATGTACATGCTTTATGAAAAAATCCATAAGGTTGTTTCTTCACTGATGCCGGCAAAAAATTTCTATATATCTCTGTACGACGAGAAAACGGATATAATTTCGTTCCCGTATTTTGTGGATGAATTTGATCCCCCTCAACCGTCTAAAAAACTTGGCAAAGGTCTCACGGAATATGCGCTGCGCAAAGGTTCTGCTATTTTGGTTGATGCAGAAACAGATAAAAAATTGCGCGCTTCAGGCGAGGTTGAACTTGTCGGTGCACCATCCGCAATTTGGCTTGGCGTTCCGCTTAATGTTGGTGGAAAAACAATCGGTGTAATTGTGGTTCAAGATTACGAGAACGAAGAGGCTTACGGCTTAGCTGAAATGCAGCTGCTAACATTCGTTGCAGAGCAAGTTGCGCAGGTAATTGAAAGAAAGCGGACTTCAGACGCACTTAGAAAATATGCAGATGAACTCCGACAACTCAATCAAACGAAAGACAAATTCTTTTCTATTATCGCACATGATTTGAAAAATCCATTTATCACAATCATGGGTTTTTCGGATCTTCTTCTTTCGGATTATGAAGAACTGAGCGATCAAGAAAAATTGTACTATATCCAGGAGATGAAAAAATCCGCCGACCTTTCCCACAATCTTCTTCAGAACTTGCTGCAATGGTCGCGTTCTCAAACGGGTAGAATAGAATTCTGCCCGCAGCAGATCGACATTAAAAAAGTAATTGATGAAAATATAGAACTTCTCAGAGTCGCCGCCGAAAGAAAACAGATCAGCATGATAAGCAACACGCAAGAGAATCTAATTGTTTTTGCCGATGAAGACATGTTGAACACTATTCTACGGAATCTTCTTACCAATGCATTAAAATTCACTAATAAACACGGGGTGATAATCGCTGAGACCAAACAGATAGACTCGTTTGTTGAAATCGAAGTCAAAGACAACGGCGTTGGAATGCCGGAAAACGTTAGAGAAAGTTTGTTCAGACTCGATGTAAGCCATTCCTCGCTGGGAACTGATAATGAAGCGGGCACGGGTTTAGGATTAATTCTCTGCAAGGAATTTGTTGAGAAGAACGGCGGATCGATCTCGGTTGAAAGCGAAGTTAATAAGGGGACTACTTTTACATTTACTTTACCCATCCATCATAACACTTTGTAGGCCGAGCAGACTGCTCTACTTACATTTTGCAAAACAATTTTATTCGGAATGATCACTCGCCTCGCTTCGCTTTGCCGTTATGACAATAACCAATACTTGTGAGACGAGAGACCCATTCCTACATTTAATTTTGTGGGAACCGGTTTCTCGCCTTGCTTGCCAGTGAGCGCCCGCCTCGGCAAGCCGCCCGCTTCGATCCCAATCTTATCGGGACGAGGAGAGAAGGCGAGACGGGAAGCGGGGTAACCGATCCGTCTTTTACTGTGGCAGTTCTTTTTTAATGCGCGAAGGATTGGGCGGGGCGTTTATATTTCAAACATCAATCTCAAATAGCCGTAGCTTGAGTTGTTCGAAATATCTCGCGTGGCGTTTTTCTGAACGATCTGCTTGAACACCAGATCAAGAAATACTTGCCGGATTGGTTCGTATCTCATTCCAAAAGTAAAAATGTTGGCGTTAATTCTTTCGCCATCCAGAAACTCGATGTTAACAGGATCTATATTATCTCGATGAGCAATAAAAACGTCGCCGCCGGAATTGAAAATCAAATTGCCGAACGGATCATAAATGTTGTCTCCGTGACGGATATGCTGAAAATCGAAATTGAGTCTGAGCGATGCGTTTGCGTTATATGCAAGCCGCAAAAATATTTCATCGGAATTCGGACCGATTTGATCGCCGAGAATTTGTCCCCACGACGTATAAGTATCCATCGGATTCTTGTGCGAATAAACGTAAGGGCGAATTCTTGTGTATTCAAATATTAACGATAGGTCGCTGATGGAAAACGGCGAGTACCAGAATGCCGCCAACTTGTAGCCGGTTTTGTTTATGTAATTAGATAAATCCTGAAGATTTCCGAATGGATCATCATCCATATAGAACGTAGCCTGAAACTCCAAATCTTTTATAAAGTGCGTTTCAAGATCGAACCACAACATTCCGTTGTCTCTATCCTGCAACGACATCTCGACGAACTTGTAAAACGCGAGAGGATTCAGGTAAGCCAGTTCGAATCCTCGTCCTGAATAAACTATCGATTCACCTAAACCAAAATCAAACAAATTTTTGAAAGAAAGTTTAAACCGGTTCGTAGCAATATACTTTGTATAGTTCGCGGCGCGAATCGGATCAAACTCCCCGACGGTTGACGCATGCCATGAAGTAAAGCTGAAAATTCCGTAATTAAAATCCAGCTTAATAAAATCCAACAACGGGTGATCGCCGGATAAAATAAATTTGCTTTCGTAGCCGTAACCAAATTTTATTTTTTCCCTGCCGAGTTCAATTGCCAGACTCATATCTTCTGCGGGGCGCGTAAAATAGCGAAGGTACCCTTCCGTAAAATCATAATTACTAATGTTTTCAATATTCTCGACGTACTTAAAATTATATTTCATTCGCGGATCAACAACGGCAGCAAATCCCGCCGACCCTTTAATTCCGCCTTTGATAACACTCAAACTGTAGCCAAGTTTTTCAAAGAACGTTCCTCTAAACCGGAATCCGATATCAAACAGTTCCGTGTTGTTGATCTTTGGCGAAAAATTCTGACCGTGAACGTATCTTCCAAGAAGATTGAGATAGAAATTCGCATCGTTCTTCCTGAATGCGTAAATGTATTTTATTTTATCGCCAAGAAGATCGGGCGGATTGGATGAAAAACCCGTCGTGCCTCGGAACATTTGGTACGTGTTCGTGCTGTCGACTTTATCGTCATAAAACTCATCCTGATATTTCTTCAGCAATCCTTTTTCCGTTGAACTTAGCTCGCCGGATTTTGCGTCGATAGTCTCAAGATATTTCTTCACTTCTTCGCGCGACATGCTCGGATTATCGTCATGGATGTTGTCAATAATCTTTTTGACTTTCATCTCTTTCAAGAATGTGTAAACATTATGATCGATAGGAACGTTTTCTTGCTGGGAGAAGGAAATAGAAGTAAGGAGTAATAAGAAGTAAGTAGTAAGTAGAAAAAAGAGAGAAACTTTGATATTTATTTTTTTCATAATTCTATGCGTCAACATTTTTAGGTGCGAGAAATTTATTGTAAAGAATCAATCCTATAGCCGTTACAACGCCAATCAAACTGAAGACGATCCAAAGCATAGTCGGATTGTGAAGTTTATCTACAAAATGAACATACAAATTTGCGCCAAGAATTCCACCTATTCCGCTTCCAAGCACCCCATACAAAAACGAATAACCAAGGTAGAGCGCTTTCTTATCTTCCGGCGCTATCAATCCGACATAACTGATAAACTTCGGATGCGCAGTCATTTCACCAATCGAAAAAATAATTATACCGGCGATGAAAACAAACGGATGGGTTGAAATAGCAAGGATTGCAATACCGATGGTTCCAAGAATTATTCCTGTAATCATTGTCGGCAGCGCTTTTGTGTTTTTTACAATTTTGGAAACTAGAAGCTGCAGTAAAATAATCGTCCCCGCATTTATCACCGTAACGTGTTCAACATCAAATTTCCAATTGGGATTGGACATAAATAAACTGAGGAAAGAATTAACGGCACTGTTAATCGGAGTTTTATCAACATAATCTTTGAAGTACCAGAGCACGGAATCAAACTGTTGGAAATATAAAATCCAGAACCCGGAGTAAATTACGATCATAACAATGAATCGAAAATCTTTAAGCACGAGTGCGGCTTCCGTCAAAACTTGTCCCAAAGATTTTGAGTTCTTCGGTTTCTTCGGTTCTTTGTAAACAAAAAGATTAAGAAGAAGCAGCCAGCCGGTTCCAACAGCTGCCATAACAAAAACGTATGAATAAGATATGTCTTTCAGCATCGGAACAAGTATGAGCGGAAAAAGAAAAGCGCCAAGGTTAATGGACCAATAATAAATTCCGAATGCCAATGTTGAATTTGTTTTATCCGTTGCACGTGCGATAGTTCCGGAAATAATCGGTTTGAATGTCCCGGCGCCGATTACCATAAAAATCAAACTTGCAAAGACAACTGAATACGAGGTAACAAATCCCGTCAATAGATAACCAAGACTCATCACAATAAAAGCGAAGATAAGAGTAAAGCGATAACCGAATCGGTCGGCAATCGCTCCGGCAATAATTGGAAGCAGATACAGAAGCGGTTGAAATGTGCTTGTAATTACTCCGACGCTTTCTTTTGAAAATCCGAGTCCGCCTTCAGCAACAGACAAAACCAAATACACCGATAAGATTGAGCGAACGCCGTAATAAGATCCGCGTTCAAAAAATTCCATCGTTATAACCGTCCAGAAATTTTTTGAGAAAGAGCGAAAAGAAGACTTTTGAGTTTCGGTATTTTCCATTATTCATTTCTCTCAATTAGTGATTGGTGAACGTTGAGCCTCGACCCGCCTTGCGTCACTAAAGGCAAGACAGGTTCGACTTTGTCTTATCGAGTCGAAGCGGGCTATCCGACTGCTGTTTGATACACTCTAAAATATTCGTTGAAGTGATGTTTGATATCGAATGCCTTGAAAGTTTTTAATTCTTTCCCAGAAAAAACTTTTTTCATTTTCAGTTCTTCAATAGAAAATTTATAGGGGGATTAGAAGGAATAACCACTATTCCATCCACCTATTAGTCTGTCCTCATCCAATTTATCTTCTAGGTATTTCAAAAATATTTTGGTTTGGAAAAGCTCTATTAGCTTTTTGTAAATTTTTCCAGCTTCGGGTTTGTCATTAAAAATCCAAGTGCTTTCAAAATACAATTGACGGTTATCATTCTCAGATTTTATTTCAGAGATAATAGCGTTAAGATTAGAAATGGGTGAGACTTGCTTTGTCAGCCGATACTTTGCCCAAATATTAATATAGTACTTTTCCAAAGTACTTAATTCAATTAAAAAATTATATCGTAAGCCGGTTTGCCTTTTTCTTCTCATTCAAATATCGCTTTTGTATTCTCTGCTGAATTCTTCAAAAACAATTCTCAATACTTTCATTCTATCTTCTAAATCCAACTGGTCTATTAAATTGAGAAGATCGGCTTTTGCTATAGTCTGTATTTTCATGTTGATCAAGTAACTTTTCATTTCTTTTGATATGTCATCGATTACAAGTATAATATTCCCGTCTTTAATTCTATCTTCAGAAAAGTTTAATTGTATTTCATCAAGAATTTCTTTCGCAATATTCTTATTCAGTAATTTTAATTTCTTGATCTGATAAATAACACCAAAATTAGTGGACAGATCGACACCTTTATCATACGCTGCCGTTCTTGTATCGCGATATATTTTACATGCGAATTTTTCTAAATGAACTTTTAGTATCGCAAAAGCAAAAATCTCAAAGTTTGTTGGGTTTATATCAATTTGTTTATCAATTAGTTCAGCAAATCTTATTCTATCATTTGCTATATCCATTCTGTTTTTTGTATCTAAAAATGATGTGATAATTCCAACTTTCTGGTCAATATATATTTTAATTGATAGCTGGATGTAATCTATTAATTCCTTAGCATTTCGCTGAAAAACTTTGTTTAGTCCGTAGGTTTTATTCTTAATGACTTTTAAAACGTCATACTTAGGTAGATTTCTTGAAGGATAGGCATCATAATATTTCCCTCCAATATGAAAATCATGCCCAAGATATTTTTTGAAATACTTAACAGATTTGACATAGCATAATCTAACATCATTATCAGTAAAAATAGTTTGATTGTTATTTAAAAATTCATTCAACAAACCAAAAGTTATGATGGGGAAAATTATTTTTGTTTTTGATCGTGTAAGCATCAAATCAATCTGAGTTTTGCAACTATCGTATTCTTTCATATAATCACTTATTTTAATTAGTAAAGTCACATGAAAAAACAACATTAATAACCACGACTTTCATGTCGTGGGCTAATATGTCCATCTACATTCAGCTTTTGCCCAAAATACTTTTGTTAATTCTCGATTTCTTTCATCTTGGCACAATTGCCAATTATCAACTTATGTTTTGTCACAGATACCTTAAGATGTTTTTCAATTACTTAAATATATAAAGAACGAGGGTATTCCAAACATCTTCAGGCAAAAAAGTTGAGTAACAAACTGGTACAACAGAGAAAGAAAATTATTTCTTTATTTCTTCCTCTTAATCAGCTCCAGCACACCGTTTATAAACGTCAACGGATGAGGCGGATTTCCGGGAACGTACAAATCAACTTTGTGTGTTTCTAAAAATTTTCTGTTCAGCGCGGTACTATTCTGGAAAATTCCGCCGCTGATTGCATCAACGCCGCATAGAATTACAATTTTCGGAGAGGGAATTGCATCGTAACATATTTGAAGAGGTTCCGCCATATTTTCCGTAATTGGTCCGGTGATTACAATTCCGTCCGCATGTCTTGGCGACGCGACAAAATTGATTCCAAACCTTCCCATATCAAAGTTCACATTGCCTGCTGCGTTGAGCTCTAACTCCGCGCTGTTATCTCCGCCTGCAGAGACTTGTCTTAATTTTAGCGATCCGTTAAAAAAAGAAACGATTTCTTTTCTTATCAACTCAGAATTCAATTCGATCGCTTTATCATCGCCTTCTTGAACAATTAATTTTTCTCTATCATTTGTTGCCAGTTTATAATCGCTGGTAAATTTAACCTTAGCCGGAAACTGAAAAGCACATTCTCCGCAGAATGAACATTTGCCTAAATCAATGCTAACCGGATTTACTGCAATTGCATTTGTCGGACAAATTTTAGCAAGCGCTGCTTCATCAACTTTAGTTTTTGAAATTACCGGCAGCCCTCTGAAAGGTTCATTAAGAGTAACTTTGGTAACATCTTTTATAAACTGCTTTCCTTGATGCCGCAATATTTGAATAGCTTTTATCATAAATCGAACCCGCAGTAAGAAAGATTGAAACTCTTGTTGCAGATGGGGAAATCGGAAATTTCATTTTTGCGAACAGCAAGCGCCAATGCAAGCCAATTATGGAAAGACGGATCTTTTATTTTGTAATGAATCGGCTCCCCATTTTCATCCGTGATTGCACAATGGCAAATTTCACCGCGCCAACTTTCAACTAAAGAAATTGAAAACGAATTTTGTTTTGGATTTAATGATAACTGCTTGTTTGATTTTACGGCGGGAATATTTTCCAATAATTTTCTTATGTACTTGATTGACTGCCGAATTTCTTCACGTCTAATTTGAGTTCGGGAATAAACATCGCCGTGATGTTTTATAACCGGCTGATGATCTAAGCTTCGATAATATAATGAAGGATGCGACGCTCTGATATCCCGGTTTAATCCGGAAGCCCTTGTCGCCATTCCAACGGCGCCGATACTGTGTGCTTGTTCAAAAGTTACAACTCCGGTTTTTTCCAATCTCGAAAGACTTCCCGGATTGTGCATTAACTTATCGATCATTTCCTCAAAATCCGGTTCATACGCAGAAAGAATTTTCAGCAGCTGGTCGCGCAATTCGGTCGTAAAAGAATAATTGTTTTGGAAAGCCCTGATTAATCCTTTGGCTAATCTGTTCCCGCTCCAACTTTGAAAAAAATTAATAATTGGCGTACGCAGTCTTCCAAAAACAGATGCGCCTAATTGATAGGCAATGTCCGCACAGATTGCGCTTAAATCCCCCGTGTGAATGGCAATGCGTTCAAGTTCTAAAGCGAGAGTCCTAACAAATTGTAAATCGTCCGCAGGTTCGTAACCGCAGAGCGACTCCCACAAATTTGCAAATGCAGTTGTGTGCCCTACCGTTGTATCACCTGCAATTGATTCCGCCAGCAATGTTCTTTGCAGCAAATTACTTTTTACTAAAAATGAATTTTCAACTCCACGATGCTGATAACCCAACTGAATTTCCAAATGCTGGATTTGCTCGCCTTTGCAGATAAATCTAAAATGTCCCGGCTCTATAACTCCGGCATGTATCGGTCCGACACCTACTTCATGCAATTCTTCGCTATCAATTTTGTAGAAAGGATAATTTGATATTGACGCCGACTGATCGAACCGCGAACTAGAATATCTCACGGGTTTCAGCCACGGATGATCGCCGTATTTTACGCCGAAGTTCTCGTTGATTTCCCTTTCGAACATATTGAAGCTAAGATTGTGCGCCGTAAGTGAGGGATAAACTTTTGCGGCTTCTGCCTCGATCTCGGCGGATGTTAGTTTTATTCTTGCCTTGAAATCGTTAGCGATGCAGCAGATCAACCGTAATTTGTTTTGGAAAGGTAACGCAAAATAGCTGACGCAGTGATTGTGTGCATCTTTCAAAAAGGAAACATTCGTCTCTAAGAATTCTTCGTATTTCAAAATAGGAATCGTGCTGAAAGGAATCGTCTCGTTATTTTTTATTGTAATATAATTTCGCATCTATTTCTGTTTTACAAACTTTCTAAATGTTAGTGTATTAATTTTATGGCTTCGTTAATTAGATTAACCATTGCGTCGGGCGGAAAAAATCCCAGATAAACAACTAAGAATAAAAGAATGAATTGAGGCGCCGCTTCCATCGGACTAATTTTTTCAACCGGTTCTTTTATTTCCTTTTCACCGCCGGTTTTCTGAAAGAGCAATTTAAAAATGTTCTCTCCAAACGACCAGAGAATTACCGTCAACAGAATTCCAACGACAACAATTATCCAGAGATATCCTTTCGCAAATAGCGAAGAAAAAATCATAAACTCGCTGACAAACATTCCGGATGGCGGAACTGCGGTAATCATAAAAAATCCCAACAGCAAAACGAGAGCGCCGCTTATATTTTTTTCAAAGTAGCCGCCGGTTTCTTTAATGAACTTACTTTTTAGAATGCGAAAGACAGAACCGAATTGATAGAACAAAGCTGCTTTTGTGAACGAATGAAGAATCACATGTAATACCGCGCCAAAGTAACCAATGCCTGTCATCGATAAACCGAGCATAACAATTCCCATATGCTCGATGCTGGAATAAGCAAACATTCTTTTATAACTTTTTACCCTGATCATGTAAGCGGCGGCAATAAAAATTGAACTGATTGCACTTATGATCATCACCGTATTCGCCCATCCAACAATATTTGTTTTCGAAACCACAGCATACATTCGAAAGATGCCGATAAATCCCACATTCATTAACGCACTTGAAAAAATTGCGGCAGCCGGCGAAGGCGCTTTATCTTTGGCATCAATGCCGGCAGTGTACATCGGAACCAAACCGGCTTTAACCGTATAGCCGGTAAAGATGAATAAGAAAGCCGACTTCAGCCAGAACTCGTCAAGTTTTACTGCGTTCTTCATCATGTTCGAATAATACAAATCTCCAATCTTAGCCTGTTGAACTGCTAAGCCTAACAACAAAATTCCCATAAAGATTAACGCAACACTTATCGAACAGATGAAAATATATTTCCAGGTTGCTTCAAGAGTACGTTCCGTTCTTCTATGATAGATTAATACCGAGGAACTTAGCGTTGTTAACTCAACAAAAATCCACGCTATAGCAACGTGATCTGCAAGATAAGCGCAGGTAATAGACGCGATTAAAACAACGTACGCCGCAAAGTAGCTGCTGCGTTGTTTAGCTGTATCGCCGCGTTTTTCAAGATATATAAAACTGTAGTAAGCGGAAGTTGTGTTGAGTAAACTAAGGACAGTAAGAAGTAATAGTCCAATTGCGTCTGCGGTAAAATATTCCAGCTGACTTTGATTAACATAATAAAATTGAAATACCGTAAAAATCCATTGTACTACAACGAACAAAGTTACCAGGATGTAGTTTACTTTTTTATTCCTATTGGAAAGAAGTGCGGTGGCTATTAGAGCGGTCAATATTAAGTATAATCCGATTACCATCGACTAGTCTCTCAATCGGTTTAGTTGATGAACTTCGGCTTCCTTAAACACATCGCCAATTTTATTCGCAAAAATTCCAAGGACAAAAACCGTTACAAAGATATCGAGCAAAACTCCAAGGTTAACTAACATCGGCATTTCATTACCAACCGCAAGTGAAAATACAACCACACCGTTTTCAAGAATTATAAAGCTCATAACATGGGTGATGATTTTCCGGCGGGAAATAATTAAGTAAAATCCGGTAAACAAAGTTGAGATGGCAACGACAAAATAAATGTTTTCGAAAAATCCGCCTCTAAGCGTACTTGCAAGATAAAATGAAGTTAGTATAACTCCGGTTACGATAAACAATGATGTGAAATTGGAAACATACGGTTCGGTTTCGCGCGAAATTTTATTTTTCTTAATCAGGTAATCCAAAAAATATGGGATCACTATAGATTTAAAAATAAT
>JAMCSN010000241.1 GCA_023381535.1 Bacteroidota bacterium | reverse complement strand
TTCTCAGCGGACTTCCTGAAATCAAAGGCGATACGATTTTAGAAAAACGCCGCTATATGAAAGATCATTTCGATTATCTCCGCACTTCTCTTATGTTCGAGCCGCGCGGACACGCCGACATGTACGGCTGCATTATTACACGGCCCGTTACCTGCGAAGCTGATTTCGGGGTAATCTTTCTTCACAATGAAGGCTACAGCACAATGTGCGGGCACGGAATTATTGCCGTTACAAAAGTTGTTCTTGAAACCGGAATGTTTGAAACAACAGAACATGTAACCACAATCAAAATTGATTCGCCCGCCGGCTTGATCACGTCACATGCAAAAGTTAAGAATGGAAAAATTGATTCGGTTTATTTCGAAAATGTCCCGTCGTTCGTTCTCGTGTCCGATCAAACTGTTGATGTGCCGAAACTTGGAAAGATAAATTTCGATATTGCATTCGGCGGAGCGTTTTACGCTTTCGTGAAAGCTGAGCAACTAGGGTTAAGAATGCACGAGGGCGAATTCCGCGAGTTAATAGAAAAAGGGATGATGATTAAACATGCGGTGATGAAAAACTTTCCTATCAAGCATCCTTTCGATGACGATTTAAGTTTTCTCTACGGAACAATTTTTTACGGACAACCGTTAAGTAAGAATGCGGACAGCCGTAATGTCTGCATATTTGCCGAAGGCGAAGTTGACCGGAGTCCAACTGGAACCGGTGTGAGCGCACGAATGGCTCTTCATTTTTCAAAAGGCGAGATAAAGATCAATCAACCAATGATTATTGAAAGCATCATTGGCAGCAAGTTCACAGGAAAAGTTTTGCGGACAACTAAATTCGGCAAATACGACGCGGTTATTCCTCAAGTTGAGGGAAACGCTTTCATTACAGGTAAAAATACTTTTTACATTAATCCAAATGACCCTCTCAAAAACGGATTTATTTTACGATAGGAGTTGTCGTGCTTCGATGAACTCAGCACGACCTAATGAGTCTCTAAATATATTTAAAGTCGGGCCGGGCATGTCGAGGGCCGACTAAATGAAGGGGGCAATTAATGAAGCAAATATGGATTTACATTCTTCGATGTTCCGACGGATCTTATTATACTGGTGTTACGAATAATTTGGAAAGAAGGTTTAGAGAACATCAAAGTGGAACACATATAGGATATACTTCCGCTAGGTTGCCTGTAAAATTGGTTTACTTTGAAGAATTCAACGATCCGCTAAGTGCAATTGCCCGCGAGAAACAAATTAAAGGATGGTCTCGCGCAAAGAAGGAAGCTCTTATGAAAGGCGACTTAGATTTATTGGTAGAATTGTCTAAAAACAAACTGAAGAAAAAGAGAGGACTTTGATATGTCGCGCTTCGACTAGTTCAGCACGCCATTTAGAAATATTTTAATTTAATAGTAATAATATCTATTAAGTCAGACCGAGCTTGTCGAGGTCTGACGATGTGGCAATGTTGCTTCAATACCGGAATATTTTTTTGAAAGGAAACTGAAGTGAGTCTATCCCGCAGCGTCCTTCTTTGGGCGTCCGAGAATTCATGGATGCGTTACCACGTCCCCAGATGGGGATTTGTAAAAAGTGCAGTAAAAAAATTTATGCCCGGAGAACGCGTTGAAGATTCTCTCCGGGCTGCCGATACGTTTCGCGGCTTATCGATCACAACCGTTTTCACTAGACTTGGCGAAAACATAACCGATCTTTCCGAAGGGCTTGCCGTACGCGATCATTATCTTGATCTGATCGATAAAATTTCGGCGAACAAACTCGATGTGGAGATATCTCTAAAACTTACCCAGCTTGGATTTGATCTTTCTTTCGACGAGACTTATAAACGATTCAAAACCATCACGCAGAAAGTAAAAGATAAACTCAACAATGTGATCTGGATTGACATGGAATCCAGCTCGTACACCGGGAAGACAATCGAATTCTACAAAAAGATTAAGAGTGAATTCGACAATGTCGGTTTATGTCTCCAAGCTTACATGATTAGAACGCAAAATGATCTTAATGAGCTGCTGAGAATAGATTCTCACATTCGTCTTGTGAAAGGCGCATATAAAGAGCCATTCGTGCACTGGCAAAGAAAATGCTGGGTGCATCAAAAGAAAAAAATATACGCACGGTTTTCGGTACGCACGACGAAAAATTAATCTTGCAAATTAGACAAGAAGCCGAACTGCTGGGTATCTCAAACGAGCAATTGGAATTTCATATGTTGTACGGAATCAAGCCGGAATTCCAGAAAGAACTCGTCAAACGAGGCAATAAGTTACGCGTGCTGATCAGCTACGGCGAATTTTGGTATCCGTGGTATATGAGACGACTTGCGGAGCGTCCGGCAAATGTTTGGTTTGTATTGAAAAATATGTTTTCATAGTAATAAAGGAATAGAAGGATTAAAATGAAATTACTTCATGGCATCATGCCTCCCATCGCAACACCATTTGTGAACGACGAAGTTGCATACGATAAGCTTGCACAAAACTTTTCAAGATGGAATAATACTGGTCTCAGCGGATTTGTGGTAATGGGTTCCAATGGTGAAAGTGTTTTCCTTACGCGCGAAGAAAAACTAAAACTTGTCGAAGCGGCAAAGAAAAATATCTCCGGCGATAAATTACTAATTGCCGGAACCGGGTCGGATTCAATTAAAGAAACGATTTCACTTTCCAACGATGCGGCTGATCTTGGTGCGGACTATGTTTTAATTCTTACTCCGTCGTTTTACAAATCTGAAATGAAGCTGGCAGCGCACATAAAATATTTTTCATCTGTTGCAGATAAAACCAAAGTGCCGGTTATAATCTACAATGTACCAAAATTTACCGGTGTTGATATCGAGCCTGAAACGGTAGCTAAACTCGCCGAGCACAAAAACATTGTTGGAATAAAAAACAGTTCTGAAAACATCCGTCAGACAACAGAAATAATCGATCAGACTCCGAAAGATTTTGTAACGATAGTTGGGACTGCCTCGGTTTTGTATTCGGGAATATCGGCGGGAGCTGTTGGTGGAATTCTCGCGCTTGCCAACATTGCGGCGGATGAGTGTGTTCAAATTCAAAAGTTTGTTGAAGCTGGAAAACATAATCAAGCGCTTGAACTTCAGAAAAGAATGCTGCCGGTTAACAAAGCAATAACCGCTAAGTACGGCGTTGCCGGATTGAAAGCCGCAATGGATATGCTCGGTTATTTCGGCGGTGAACCGCGCTCACCACTTTCGTCCTTAAACGATGCTGGGAAAGAAGAACTGAAACAAATTTTGGTAACCTCTGGATTAATGAATTAAGTGTAAATATGAAGAGAGCGCTTATACTAGGAGCCGGTTTTTCGAAAGCTGTTGCTGGTTTACCTGTAACAAAAGAAATGTTTTCTGTATTTGAAAAAGTTAGAAACGAGCAGAAATTATTAGGCAACAAGAATAGAGTTAAATGGCACAATGAAATTGATGTTTTTATCAACCGCTTATTGTATGAATTCTTAATAGAACCGAATTCAAGGGCAGATAAAAATAGCACTATCCTCTCTTCAAACTATTTTGAGGACTTCGAGGGTATTTGTTCCTTCATCGATTTGAATATTGCATTTGAAATTCAAGCGCGATCGGAAAAAAATGGCGTCAAAGCTCATCTAAGCGGCAAGCCAAAGTTTTTCAACGATACTACTGCAAATCTAACAATGATTAGAAGCTACATTGGCACTTATCTGTTTTTATCATTAATTAATTACAATCTTAAAAATGAGCTAATGGAAAAATTATTTTCCAGCTTAATTAGCGAAACAACTGCATTTATATCTTTCAATTACGATCTAGTAATGGATCAATTCCTTTTTAAGAAAGGTTTATGGAATCCTCGAGATGGGTATGGCTTTACCCCTCGAAATCTCCCTCAAATAAACCCTCTTCATAACACTTATTCCAAGATTTTACTGTTAAAGTTACATGGGTCCTTGAACTGGAAAAAAACCCTACTAACAAATGGAATTGAGTTGACTTGGAGATATGATGATGACAGATATTTTTTCCCTTCTTATTTACTAAACGAACCACCACGACTTTGGAAATATCAAGGCGGCCACAACTCTGGTGGGTTTATTTTCCCTTCATGGATAAAAACATTTAACCACGAGGAAATGTATTCCATTTGGCAAAAAGCATTTAATATATTGGTAGATTCTGATGAGATTTATTTTCTGGGGTATAGTTTACCAGATGCAGATGCTGCTGTATTTTCCTTATTAAACTCAGTTGACTTTTCACAGAAGGTGATAGTAGTAATTGACCCCAAAGCAAATGAATATAAAAAGAAATACTCAGCAATTACCAAATTAAAAAATGTCACGTTTGTCGAACAAAATCTTGAGAATTATTTGAATAACCTTTAAGGACTTAATCATGCACAATTCATTCAAACCGCATAAAAGAATTTTAATGGGGCCTGGTCCATCAAATGTTAATCCAAAAGTTTTGGACGCAATGTCAAAAGCGCCGTTAGGCCATCTCGATCCACAATTTATTGAGTTGATGGACGAAATTAAATCGCTCCTCAAATACACTTTTAAAACCGAAAATGAATCGACATTCGTTCTATCCGGTCCCGGTTCTCTCGGGATGGAAGCGTGTCTTGTAAATTTGGTGGAACCAGGTGATAAAGTTATTGTTTGTGTCGGCGGTTATTTTGCAAATCGTATGACGCAAATTGTTGAAAAGATCGGTGGCAATGTTGTTGTTGTAAAAGAAACGTGGGGACGAGCGATCGAGCCGGCAAAACTTGAAGACGCATTGAAAACGAATCCCGATACAAAAGTTGTTGCGTTCGTTCACGCCGAAACATCCACCGGCGCACTTTCAAATATTAAACAGCTTTCGGAAATTGCTCATAAATATAATTGCCTAACAATCGCCGACACAGTTACTTCGCTTGGCGCAACAGATGTTTATGTTGATGAATGGAATCTTGACGCAGTTTATTCATGTTCACAAAAAGGATTGGCTTGCGTTGCCGGTATGTCGCCGATTATATTCAGCGAGCGCGCCGTTCAGCATATAAAGAATAGAAAGACTCCAATCCAAAGCTGGTTCAATGATTTGAATCTTTTAAGTGTTTATTGGAGCGGCGTGAAAAGAATTTACCACCACACCGCGCCGAGCAATCAATTTTATGGATTGCACGAAGCGTTATTAATTCTGAAAGAAGAAGGAATTGAAAACGCATGGCGCCGTCATAAAGAGAACAGCGCGAAGTTCATCTCTAAATTAAAACAACTCGGGTTAGACCCGTTTGTTCCCGAAGGAGAAAGAATTCCGAACCTCATCACCGTAAAAATTCCAAGTGATACTGACGAGGCAAAAGTACGAAACGAACTTCTCAACAAACACAATCTGGAAATCGGCGCGGGACTTGGAGAACTTGCCGGAAAAATTTGGCGCATCGGACTTATGGGTTATAACTCAAACGAAAAGATGATTGACTACTGCGTCGGGGCGTTAAAAGATGTTTTAAATAAATAATCCTTGGGGGAAAATTGCTTTCCGAAAAATTCCAAGTTGAAAGTTTTGGTCGTCATTCAATTCGCTTAAAGGAATACGATTACGCTCAACCAGGATGGTACTTCGTTACCATCTGCACCCATAAAATGATTCAGAGTCTCGGTAATGTTAAAAATGGAAAAGTAGTTTTGACCAATGCCGGAAAAATCGCTGATGAAGAATGGAAGAAAACCAAGTCGGTAAGATCAAATGTTGATTTGGATAATTATGTAATAATGCCGAATCATATTCACGGAATAATTATAATCGATCATTCCGTAGGGGCGATCCGCAGGATCGCCCCCAATAATACCGAGGCGAATCAACGATTCGCCCCTACGTTAAAACCAAATTCACTCGGTTCTATTATTGGTCAATTCAAATCAATCGTTACGAAACGCGTTCGCAAAACCGGAATACCCGATTTCAGATGGCAACGCAATTACTATGAACGTATAATCCGCAATGAAAAAGAGCTTTATCAGATTAGAAAATACCTTCAATTGAATCCGCTTAAATGGGAAATAGAAAAAGAAACTCCCGAGAATCTAGAATTCATTTAATTTTCCTAATTTTGAATCACTAAAAATTTTCTTTAATAAGGAAGGCTGAATTATGGCTAACGCGATTTTTAACATACCTCTCCCGCCGAATGAACCGGTGAAAAATTATGCGCCCGGATCACCGGAAAGATCGGCACTAAAATTAAAACTTGACGAAATGCAAAAACAGCAGATTGAGATTCCAATAATCATCGGTGGAAAAGAAATTAAAACAGGCGACACCGATAAATGTGTTATGCCCCATAATCACAAACACGTTTTGGCTACATATCATAAAGCTGGAACGAAAGAAGTTCAGATAGCAATCGACTCCGCGATGGACGCTCACAAAATTTGGTCTCGAATGGAATGGCACGACCGCGCTTCCGTTTTGTTGAAAGCCGCTGATTTGTTAGGGCTGACTGAATGGCGATACATTCTTAATTCCGCAACGATGCTGGGACAAAGCAAAAATCCTTTTCAAGCGGAAATTGACGCTGCCGCAGAGCTCGCCGACTTTTTTAGATTCAACGCATACTACGCAATGAAAATTTATCAAGAGCAGCCGCTTCACTCGCCATTTGGAATGTGGAATAGAATGGAATACCGTCCGCTCGAAGGATTTATTTTTGCAGTTGCGCCGTTCAACTTTACTTCGATAGCGGGAAATTTACCGACTGCACCGGCATTAATGGGAAATGTTGCTTTGCTAAAACCGGCATCGAGCGCAGTGTATTCCGGTTACTGGATTATGAAATTATTGGAAGCCGCAGGAATGCCTCCCGGCGTCATTAATTTTGTCCCGGGTTCAGGTTCCAAGGTTGGAAATCCGGTAATGGATTCCGAACATTTCGGCGGAATACATTTTACCGGTAGCACACCGACTTTTCAATCAATGTGGAGAACCACCGCGAACAATTTAGGAAAATATAAATCGTACCCGCGTTTAGTTGGAGAAACCGGCGGAAAAGATTTTGTATTTGCTCACGCAAGCGCTGACGTAATTGCGCTCGGTGTTGCGCTCATACGCGGATCGTTTGAATACCAAGGTCAAAAGTGTTCTGCCGTATCGCGCGCATACATTCCGAAATCGATCTGGCCCAAGTTGAAAGAATACATGGTCAGCGAAATCAAAACTATTAAAATGGGCGAGCCGACCGACTTCACGAATTTCTTTAATGCCGTCATTGACAAAAATGCTTTTACAACAATTACCGACTACATCAAATTTGCAAAAGCAGCCAACGATGCTGAAATAATTGTCGGCGGAAACTTTGACGATTCGGTCGGTTACTTTATCGAACCAACCGTGATTGTAACCACGAATCCGAAATTCAAAACGATAGAAGAAGAAATTTTTGGTCCGGTGCTTACAATCTACGTTTACGACGACAACAAATATGAAGAGACACTTCATCTTTGCGACGAGACTTCCCCTTATTCTCTCACCGGTGCAATTTTCGCTCAAGACCGGAAAGCGGTTGAGCTTGCCGATAAAGTTTTAGTTAACGCTGCCGGAAATTTTTATATCAACGACAAACCAACCGGGGCAGTTGTTGGCCAGCAGCCGTTTGGCGGCGCACGTGCAAGCGGCACAAACGACAAAGCCGGAAGCTATTTGAATTTGCTAAGATGGGTCTCGGCACGAACCATAAAGGAAAATTTCATTCCGCCAAAGGATTACCGTTATCCGTTCATGAGTGAGAAATAAATGCCCTACATTTTTATTATTCAACCTTCACCAAAGATTTGAAGAATATTTTTTCTTTGATATAGTTCTACGAAAAATGTTAGATTCTGAATGGGCAACAAGAATATTTACGGAGGAGGATATATGAAATCATTAAAAGAAATATTAGCATCAAAAAATTTACACACGGTAAAATCCTGCACAACAATCTACGATACAGCTTGTTTTATGGCAGAGCACAATATTGGACTTGTTCCGGTTCTTGGAGAAGAGGGAAAATTACTCGGTGTTTTTTCCGAACGCGATTTGGTACGACGAGTAATTACAAGAGACTTGGATTTGAAATCAACACTTGTGGACGAGGTGATGACCAAAGATCTTGTGCTTGCTAATGTAAATGAATCGCACGAGCAATGCCTGAAAAAAATGAAAGACCGCGGAACAAGACATATTTTGATTTTCGAGAATGAAAAACTGATCGGAATTATATCTGTAAAAGATTTACTCGAAGTTGACTTAAAGGATTATAAGGAGACTGTAGAAATTCTTCACAATTATATTTATGCCCGATAGATATAGTAAATTAAAATAAAGGTCACAATGGATCTATTCAAAGAGTTGACGCTAAATGCGGTTCAAATAATTCAGCTGATGATTGCACCCGCGGTTATGATTAGCGCATGTGGACTGCTTCTGCTTGGCATCAATAACAAATACTCGCTCGTGGTTAACCGAATAAGACTGCTGAACGAAGAGAAACGAAAATTAATGATGAAGATTGGCGAACACCCGGTAACGACAGACGAAAACGTTCGACTGGAAAGCATTGCAACGCAAATTGGCGCATTGGTATATCGTTCCAAACTTGTACGAAACTCAGTATTGTCTTACACTATCGCGGTTGCTCTGTTTATTATAACTTCCATGCTGCTTGGCATCTCGTCATTCCTTGCGCTGGGACGACTTAACTATTTTATAATTGCTGCGTTCTTGGTTGGAATGATCTTCGTCTTGGTTGGAATTGTTTTTGCGGGCATGGAAACAAAGAAAGGTTACGACATAATTCTCTACGAAGTCAAAGCACATGAGTGAGGGGAAATTTTTTTCAAAGAAAGATCTTTTAAAACCGCGCAACATGCTCTTGATGTACTCACGCGGCGCATTTCCGATGGCAGACGAAACCGGTGAGATTGAATGGTACTTGCCGGAAACAAGAACAGTTATTCCTCTGGATACTTTTAACGTTCCGCGTTCGCTTAAAAAATTTCTAGCTCAATCAGATTTCGAATTCAGATTCGACGAAAAGACAATTGAAGTGATAAAGAACTGCGCCCGCCGAGAACCGACATGGATTTCCGATGAATTGATCGAAGCGTATTCGGGTTTGCAAAAACTTGGTCACCTTCATTCCGTTGAAGTTTATCAAACAAATAATTTGGTTGGCGGACTTTACGGTGTTACCTACCGTAGCGCGTTCTTCGGCGAATCTATGTTTTCCCTTGTACCGCAAGCCTCAAAATGCGCTCTTGTTAAATTGATTGAACGGTTGAACGAAAAAGGATTTGTTCTTCTCGATGTTCAATATCAAACCGAGCATTTAAAAATGTTCGGCGCAAAAGAAATTTCGTTCGATGAATACAGCAATCTCCTCATAGAATCACACGGTAAAGACGCTGTTTTCAACTAAGCCAAATTCAAAATAATACTGAAAAAAATCATATATTTGCGCTGAAAAATTTTTGTCTTCGAATTCTTCCCCGGATACGAAGTAGATCAAACCAACTAAATGGATAGATGATGAAAAAACTTATCGGGTTTGTTATACCGTTACTGTTTTCTTCCGTTGTATTTGCGCAGACGGCTGGCGGTTCTTTCATGATCGGGTCGCCTCAGGGGGAGTTCAGAAGCAATGTTGACAGATTAGGTTTTGGCGTTCAAGTTTACGGAACACTTTGGTCGCCGAGCAAAGAGCGGCCGTTTTCAGTCGGGCTCGATGTTGGATATTTGATTTACGGAATGAGAACGGAACGAAGACCGTTCAGTCTCACTATTCCTGATGTTAATGTTGATGTGACCAGAACGAACAGCTTGGTGAACTTGCACGCATTGTTTCAGATCAGTCCTTTCACCGGGACAGTTCGTCCTTATGTTGAAGGAGTTTTCGGCGGCGCGTATATTTTTACGGAGACGGAAGTCAAAAGTTATTATCAAAGCACCCCAATTGCATCAACAACAAATTTTTCGGATTTCACTTGGAGCTACGGTGCCGGCGGCGGAATTTTATTTAGAGTTGCGCAGGACCTGGGCGATGTTAAAACTCTTTATCTCGATCTTAAAGCAAGATACACTTACGGAACCGAAGCCGAATATTTAACTGAGAACGGTATTGTGATCAATCCGGCGGACGGACGAGTCTATTATTTCCCAAAGAAATCCAAAACCGATTTGCTGACATTTCACATCGGCGTTGTTGCTTATTTCAACTGAAATTTTTCTTCAATAAAAATAAATGGATTAGATAGACTATGACTACTTACAAAGAACTGGGATTGGTAAACTCGAAAGAGTTATTCCAGAAAGCAGTGAAAGGCGGATATGCAATTCCGGCTTTCAACTTTAATAATCTTGAACAGCTTCAGGCAATCATCGGCGCATGTGTCGAAACAAAATCGCCGGTCATTTTACAAGTTTCAAGCGGCGCACGCAAATATGCGAATCAAACTTTGCTAAAACATCTTGCAAAAGGTGCAGTTGATTATGCTCACGAACTCGGCTATGATATTCCGATCGTTCTTCACCTCGATCACGGAGACACCTTTGAGCTTTGCAAATCATGCGTCGAATCCGGATTCTCGTCGGTTATGATCGACGGCTCTCATCATCCGTACGAAAAAAATGTTGAACTCACACATCAAGTTGTTGAGTACGCGCACAAACATGATGTTTCCGTTGAAGGTGAACTTGGAGTTTTAGCCGGCATCGAAGATGAAGTTTCCAGCGAAACAACACATTACACAAAACCGGAAGAAGTAGAAGACTTTGTTAAAAAAACCGGAGTTGATTCGCTAGCTATTTCTATCGGAACTTCGCACGGCGCAAATAAATTTACACCGGCACAATGCACACGTAACGAAGACGGAGTTTTGGTTCCTCCGCCGCTTCGTTTCGATATTTTGGAAGAGTGCGAAAAAAGAATTCCCGGATTTCCGATTGTTCTTCACGGCGCGTCATCGGTTCCATCAAATTTGGTAAAAATAATTAACAGCAACGGCGGTAAATTGAAAGACGCTGTTGGCATTCCAGAAGAACAATTGCGCCGCGCTGCTGCATCTGCCGTTTGCAAGGTAAACATTGATTCCGACGGACGTTTGGCAATGACTGCCACAATCAGAAAAACATTTATGGAAAGCCCGGCAGAGTTC
>JAMCSN010000349.1 GCA_023381535.1 Bacteroidota bacterium | reverse complement strand
TTTTCATGGTTCTTTAGAGTTGAACATCCCGGGTGAAAACCGATCACCAAAGATTTACTGCTGATTTTATTGTCACTTAAAAATTGTTCGGCAAATTCAAGATCATCTTTAGTTAGATTAAGCTGCAACGGTGGAATATTTTTTTGCTCAATCTTCGAAAGTCTTTCACACAACTTTATATTTTCTTCAATGTTATGAAGGTTATCGTCTTCGTCAATTCGGATGTTATTCAAGAAACCAAGATTCGCAAAATCTTTTCGGAGATATTTAACCGCGGTACGATTCGGCGCGCCGATCATCCGGCTTATCAAGTTGTATTCTTTTCTGTTGGAAGGATAAACATTGATCGTTACGTCGTACTTCTTCCTTAGCTTCATCACGTATGAAAATGCTTCTCGGTAAGAACTATTGAGAAAATCGAAATATTTTGTGTTGGAAATTTGAGGGAGTCTATCGTAAATATCTTTCACGCCTTTGTACATAACAAGCGCGTCTATTTTGGCGTCCGGAATATCATTGTGAATTTTAACAAGCGACGGAGTGAACATCAATGCATCACCGATTCCAGAAAGCGCTATCACAAGTATTTTCATTTTGAGTCCATCAGAAACGATGTTACCGGATTGAAGTTTTAATTCTCAGTATCAGTATTAGATTGAGTTGGTTTCGTAAAGTACTGATCATAGTCTTTTTTTTCGCGATTCACGTGATACTTTTCGTGCAGAGCTTTCAACCGCTGCATAGACAACTTATCCAAATCCTCATCGTCTTTGTGCCGCTTCAGCAGCATTTTGTAATCTTCCAACTCTCTAGATTCAAACTTCTGCGTATAGCGTTTCAGAACCTCAAAATAAGTTTTCTGTTCACGGGAGCTCATAAAATTCAGCCGCTTTATAATTGAAACTGCTTTTGAAATTAAATAAAAAATAAAACAATAAAAAACTATATTTGAAACCGAAATCTTCCGGGATCGAAAGTGCAAGTTTATAAAACGCTTAAACCGCTTATGTCGGTTGTAATGCCTACGTTCAATCGCGCAAGTTATCTGCGGCGTTCCATCAATTCTGTTCTGAAACAATCTTTTACAGACTGGGAATTACTTATCGTTGACGACGGAAGCAGCGACGGCACGTTTAACATTGTTAACGAATACATTTCACGTTTCGAAAATATCAGATACCTGAAACATTCTAACCGCAAGCCGGCTCTTTCTACAAATGTTGGTGTTCTCGCTTCATGCGGGGAATATCTTGCCTTCATAGGAAGCGATGACGAATACAAACCCGATCACCTTAAACTTCGCGTTGAGTTTATGAAAAAGAATCCGGCGGTAGATTTTATTCACGGCGGAGTTGAGATTATCGGTTCGCCGTATGTGAAAGACAAAAATGATCTAACGAAGAAAATTCATCTTTCGCAATGTGCAATCGGCGGAACATTTTTCGGAAAGAGAAAAATTTTTTTGGAGCTCGGCGGATTCAGAGACCTTTATTACAGCGACGATTCGGACTTTTTCGAAAGAGTTCAAAAAGAATTTAAAATAGCTCAAGTGGATTTTCCGACATACATTTATTACCGTGATACTCCGGATAGTATTTGTACAACAATTGAGTAATGTGAAGTGACCATTTTAGAGTGGTACAGATGAATATTTTGATGACGCTTTCGCAGTTGGAAGTGACCGGCGCCGAAGTTTATTCGGTCTCCGTCGCCAGCAAATTGCTCGAACTCGGTCACAAAGTTTTCATAGCTTCAGATACTTTAACAACTGCACACAAAACAAAAGCTGTTTACATCCCTGCCCCGTTGTCAAAAAGATCGATCCCGTACAGAATAAAAAACACAATTTGGCTCATCAAGTTCATAAAGAAAAATGATATTCATATTGTAAATGCTCATTCGCGAGCAAGCGCATGGGTTTCGCATCTGGCTTGCTTGATAGCAAGAGTTCCGTTGGTTGTTTTTATTCATGGGCGGCAGGCAACTTTTGTTTCGAGAAGATTATTTCACTGTTACGGTGATTATACCATAGCCGTTTGCGAGAAACTTGAACGGCAGCTTCTGGAAGTATTTAATTTGCCGCGCCATAAAGTTGAAGTTCTTCGAAACGGATTTAAAATCGGTTCGCAGATTCTTTCTGATCCTCCAAAACAAAAAACCATTTCGTTAATCGGTCGTCTTTCCGGTCCTAAAGGCGATCTTGCATATCGTCTGCTGGATTTCTTTTATAATAAAATGAATAGCTCGGATGAAATGACAGGGGTTAAGATTCGCGTTGTCGGCGGCCAAATCATTCCGGAAAGATTTCAGAAGTTTCAGGATAAGATTGAATTTACCGGATTCGTTCAAGGTCTTGAAGGATTGATTAATAATTCGACAGTTGTAATCGGTTCGGGAAGAATTGCCATCGAAGCGCTCCTTCACAAAAGAAATTTGGTCGCCGTCGGGGAAGCTTGTTCAATTGGATTGATTACCAAAGAGAATATTCAGTTTGCGTTGGAAACCAACTTTGGCGACATGGATGCGACTGAAAAGATTTTCAACTTCGATAAAATTTACAACGATGTCCTTCACGCGTTAACATTCCCGAAATTTGATTCCGCACTTCATGAAAAAATTACGTTTGAGTGCGATGAGAATAGAATCGTTCGCCGTTTAGAATTAATTTTTCAAAGTGTGCTGGTTCGGTACTACAAAAAGGAAATCCCGATAATTTATTATCACCGTGTCATAAAGGATTTAAGCCAAGCCGGTAAACACGGAATTTACGTTACCGCTGAAATGTTTGATGAACATCTGCATTACCTTAAAACAAAAGGATTTCAAACCGTTTCATTTGCCGAAGCGCTTCAGATTAAGCGTGAAAACAGAAAAGGAAAATTTGTCATCATTACTTTTGATGACGGTTACGAAGACAATTACTTGTATGCTTACCCGATTTTGAAAGAATACGGCTACTCGGCAATAATTTTTTTGGTTGCCGGTCTTCGAACAAATTCTTGGGATGAAAAGGAACCTCAAGTGCGGATGTTGGGTACAAGTCAAATTAAAGAAATGCATAAGAACGGAATTGAGTTCGGCTCGCACACACTTAGTCACTGTGACCTTACAAAAGTAAGTCCGCCGGAAGCCGAAAGTGAACTAAGAGAATCAAAAAAAATGTTGGAAGATAAACTCGGGTTTGAAATTAAATCTATAGCTTACCCGTATGGAAATTGCAATGATGAAATTAAAAAGTTGTCGGAAGCTGCTGGATACGAATTATCTTTTGCAACGGACAAAGCACCAATTGGACTGCACGAAGACCGCCATCAAATTAGACGAATTGCAATTTTCCCCAATACCGATGTCCGCGGTCTGGCGAGAAAAGTGAAGGGCAATTATGTCTTCAGAAAAGAAAAAAATGACTCTTTGTATTTGCAAATTCCGAGATAACTCTCTCGTGCGTAGTTAACCACTCTTGAAAGGATTAATCAATGTTCCGTTCTACATTTTTTGTCTGTACAATTTTATTGATTACAGCCGTCACAGCAAGATCATTTGGTCAGAGCACAGAACCTGTGCAAAAAGATTCCACTTCAACTGCCGTTGAGAAAAAAGACTCATCGAGCGTTGCATTCAAACCGGTTTATAAAATGCCGAAATGGTACGAGATGATTACGAATATTCCCGGCGACTGGTCTAAATATTTCACGCTTACGTTTAGAGAAAATAAAATTCCGTTATATCTAACTGTGGCAGCTACTACCGCAGCTACAATTGCTACCGACGATAAAGTTTGGCAAGTCATCCGAAAAAATCATGACGCAAGTTCATTCGCAAGAAAGTTTGATGAATTTTGGACAGAGGTTGGCGACGGCAGGACGCAATTTGGCTTAGCGGCTCTCTTCGGCGCTTATGGTTTGATTTCCGACGACGCGCGCGCGGTTAGAACTGCAAGCCAGATTGTCCAAGCGGTATTGGCATCCGGAACAGTTGTGCAGGTAATGAAACATGTTACAGGAAGACAAACTCCAAACACTGCAACAAGTCCTACCGGCAAATGGGTTTTCTTTCCTAATCAAATAGAATATGCGCGACACGTTTCAACATACGATGCATTTCCGTCCGGTCATGTTACGACGACAGTTGCAGCTTTAATTGTTATTGCAGAAAATTATTCTGAAGTGTGGTGGATTCGCCCGGTTGGTTACGTTATTACGGGCTTAGTGGGGTGGGGAATGGTTGGTACAGGGATTCATTGGTACAGTGATTATCCGCTTGCACTCGCGCTCGGTTATACATTTGGAATGATTGCCGCACACCCTGAAGGAATTCCCGCAGAGATTGCCGGCAAAAAAATAAATGTTATGCCGACTTTAGTTGATAATGGTTTTGGAATCTCGGTAGGGTACTCGTTTTAAAATTTGTAGGTTGAAAATTCCGCATTGGAACGCAAGGCGAGACATGCAGTTCCGGCCAACGCCCAACACAATGATTTAGACTTCGACAGGATTTTTCTTCCACGCAAAATAAATGTATGCCGAAAGAACTAATCCGATTAACGCTTGCAAATAAATCGGTGCATTTACTAAGTCGCCTTCGATCAAACCGATGTAAACCATCAAATACTTCGCACCGTAATAAAGTAGTTTGGCAAGAATTATACTTACCGCCATTCCGCCAAAGTAGTTATTGAATTTTTTACTGAGAACAAAAAATAACCAGACGTTCAGACTCAGTTCCGATAAAATCAATAATGATTTGAAAACCGCCGGATGCGCCGACAGGATAAAAGAAAATATCGGCAGTGCCGCCGCCACAGCAAACGAGTTTTGCTTAGAGGTATGCGCGATCGAAAAGATCAATAGAATTCTCATCGGTTCAAAAAGATAAAACGGAAAACCAAACATGTGAGATAGTGCAGGTAGAAACGCAATGGCAGCCAGCATGAGTAAATCGATTACAATAGTGTTTAAAGAAATGCGTTTTAGCGAAAGCAAAAATTCCATACTTCACTCCGATTTATTTGTCTTGAATACAATATAGTATATTCGTTACTTTTCATCACTACGAAAACCTAACAACAATGGTGCGGAGTGAAAATGGATCGAAGAGACTTTTTCAAAAAAAGTGTTCAAGCCGGATTACTAACTGGCGCCGCTGTTGCATTCCCGGGTTTTTATGGAAGATATTTTGCAAAAACTAGTCGAATAATTCCCTCTGCTTATGATCTCGTTGCAATCAAAGGCGGGGAGCCGGATGTTATGTTCGACGAGGCGATAAAACTATACGGCGGCATGAAAACATTTGTTAATAAAAATCAGAAAGTCTATTTGAAACCGAACATTGGATGGGACGTAACTCCTGAACGCGGCGGAAATACGAATCCTAAACTTGTTAAACGTGTCATTGAACACTGTTTCAGTGCCGGCGCAAAAGAAGTTTACGTTGCCGATCATACATGCGACGATTGGAAAAGATGTTACGTTAACAGCGGGATAGAAAAAGTAGTAAAGGATGCCGGCGGGCAAATGGTTCCTGCCGATACTGAAAGTTATTATCAAGAAATTTCCGTCAGCTCCGGTAAAGTTTTGAAGAATGCAAAGGTTCACGAACTTGTTCTCGATAGTGACGTGTTCATCAACGTGCCGATTTTAAAAAATCATGGCGGTGCCCGTTTAACCGTTTCGTTAAAAAATATGATGGGTGTTGTGTGGGATAGACGTTTTTGGCACCGTACCGATTTGCAGCAATGTATTGCAGATTATGCGACTTACAGCAAGCGTCCCGTGCTGAATATAGTTGACGCATATTACGTGATGAAGAGAAACGGTCCGCGCGGCGTCTCAACCGATGATGTGGTGCTGATGAAATCTCAAATACTCTCAACAGACATGGTTGCAGCGGATGCGGCTTCTGCTAAATTGTTCGGCATCGAGCCCGATGATGTTCCGCACATTACTTATGCCGACGCGATGGGCGTGGGTAAAAAGAATTTAAGCTCGCTAAACATCAAACGGATTATCTTGTGATGAAATGAATACTCCAGTTCTCCGGAAAGTTAGAATTGTTGTTTCATTAATCTTTTTAATCGCGACAACTTTTCTTCTAATAGATTTCTACGGTTACATCCCCGGTTTTGTTAAGAATGATATTCTCTATCTTCAATTTGTCCCCTCGCTTCTTAAATTTATAACGATTTTATCAATTGGCGCTGCCGGTTTCTTAATTATTCTTTTACTTACAATTTTGTTCGGAAGGATTTACTGCTCAACCGTTTGTCCGTTGGGAATCCTTCAGGACATTGTTAATTATTTTTCTAAGAAGTTCAGAAAGAAAAAATATTTCGAATATTTGAAAGAGTTAAGAGTTCTACGTATTTCATTATTAGTTTTGACCATAGTTGTGTTCTTACTCGGTAGTTCGCTGGCTATAAATCTTTTGGATCCTTACAGTCTGTACGGAAGAATAACCGGAAATTTTTTCAAGCCGGTTCTTGTCAGATTTAACAATATTGCATCCAAAGCAATGGAGATGTTCAAAGTCTATTCGGTTTATTATTATGATATAAAAGCATTCAACGCAATTCCATTTGTGATTACCGATGTATTCTTTGTGCTTGTTGTCGCTATGGCGTGGTTGAAAGGAAGATTGTACTGCAACACCGTTTGCCCGGTTGGAACTCTGCTTGGTTACATTTCGAAAATATCTCTGTTCAAAATTATAATTAAAGATGAAGAGTGCATAAGCTGCGGTTTGTGTACGCAGGAGTGCAAGTCCGGCTGCATAGACAGTGATAACAAAACAGTCGATATGTCCCGCTGCGTAATGTGTTTTGATTGCTTAACATCGTGCCCGACTGATGGAATTACACTCAGCAATTCATACAAGAACAGAAAGAGTGAAAATATTTCAGTTGAACAATCCAAGCGAGACTTTTTCACGAAGACCATTCTCTATTTCCTTTCTGCGACGGCAATCGGCGCGCAGGTTCAGAAGAAGATTGTGGTTACGAAGCCAAGCACGAAAGCAATTTTCAAACTGAGCGCAGTCTCGCCGCCCGGATCAATCGGCGTAGAAAGATTCAACAGCAAATGTACCGCGTGCAACTTGTGTGTAGCTTCATGCCCAACGCAAGTTCTGCAGCCGTCGTTTCTTGAATACGGATTTTTGGGAATCATGCAGCCGAGAATGGATAACGTTGCCGGCTTCTGCAATTTTGAATGCACCATTTGCGCCGATGTCTGTCCAACCGGTGCGATATTACCAATCCCGCTGGAGAAGAAAAAGTTAACGCAGATAGGCAAAGCTAAGTTTGTGAAAGATAATTGCGTCATCAACACTCAGAAAACGGATTGCGGCGCGTGTTCGGAACACTGCCCGACAAAAGCTGTTCACATGGTTCCGTTTGAAGGCAAACTTCTTATTCCGGAAACGCGCGACGATTACTGCATCGGCTGCGGCGCATGTGAGTTTGCTTGCCCGACATTTCCGTACAAATCGATTTATGTTGACGGTAACCGAACGCATCAGACAGCAAAGAAAAATGTTGAAGAGAAAAAATTGGAGAAGGTAAATCTCAAAGAAGATTTTCCGTTTTAATTCGTAGGGGCTTGATTAATCAAGCCCCTACGAGACGGAAAATCATTTCATTATTTCTTTTAACTGCTTATCATCAACTTTTAACAAACCGTTCGGAATCAATCTCGGAGTCAGCGCTTTCCAATTTTTGTCTTTCGCAAAAATTTCCTTGAACATCGGTAATGCTTCTTTTAATCTTCCGTTGTTGGCAAGCGTAACGGCCGTCCAATATTTCATTTCTAGATTATCTGGAAACATTTTCATCGCTGCAGAATATTCTTCCATAGCTTTTGCCATGTTGTTTTTCTCGGTTTGCAGATCGCCGTTGTTCATGTGCTCGTATGCGCGGTGAACTTTGAGAAGTCTTTTCAACTCAACAAGCGGGGAGGGGTTGTCGTCAACGCGAAGATCGACCAATTTATCTTCCCAAACTTTTCCTGTGGACTTACCTCGGAACACCAGCATTGCAGCCGATTGTTTGCCGCGTATATCCCCGCCGACTTTCTGTGCCGCTTCAAGCGCAGCCAACATTCTTTCTGCTAACGGACCTTTGGAATTCTTAAACGCTTCTGCCATAGCAGGCCAAACTTTATCTGTTGACATTAAATTTGCCTGAACTGAAAACCCATCGCCAACAATGTTGCCTGCCGGTTGAATACATTTCGATCCGGTGTAAGATGCGGCGCGACCCTTTGAATCGAGAACGGCAAGCTGGCGGTAATCACGCCCATCATCGCGCTTGATTAATTCATCAACAACTTCTTGCGGGCTCATTCCTTTCTTCAGCAATTCCAATCCGTGCGGACCGAATGACGCATTTACAAACGATTGAGTCGCAATTACGCCCACTCCCGCCTCGCCCCACGTAACAGAAGTTCCAACTGAAAACCAATGCGACTGAACTGCAACGCCGATGTCTCCGGTTTGCGGATCGAACGCAACGATTGAATAAGTGTGAGCGAACGGCGCGTCAAGCTTATACTCTTGGGCGAATAGAATTGAGAATTGTGAATTGAGAATTGCGAATGAAAGAATGAAAAAATATCTAAACAAAATTTTTGGTTTCATTTCTGTCCCTTTCAAAAAATTCCTTAATAGAATTTAGAAATTATCATCCACAACTAACAGCTAAAAGCTAACTGCAGGTCGGTTTGCTTATGAATTACAATGCGCTTATTTTCACGACCCATAATCAGAAAAACTCAGTCCAAGGAGATAAAATGAAGTTAACCAAGATGTTATTCTTTTTGCTGTTTGCCGCAACTTTAATTAATGCTCAAACAAAGACGACCAAGAAAGACAAAAAGCAGGCCGAAGCTGCACCAAAATCCGCGATATCAATAACTACTCAAGATGACACAGTTAGTTACGCCATTGGTCAGAGCTTAAGCCATAATTTGAAAGATCCGTCGATGAATATAAATTTCGGCGTACTTATCGAAGGATTACAGGACGGGCTTACCGGTCAAACCAAGATCAGTGAAGCTCAAATGAAAAACGCTATGAATGCTTTCAATCAAAAAATGATGGCGAAACGCACAGCTGACTTGAATGCAGTGAAAGAGAAAAACAAAAAAGCAGGCGAAGAATTTTTAGCCGAGAACAAAAAGAAACCCGGCGTTGTAACTCTTGCCGACGGACTTCAATATAAAATATTGGTAACCGGAACCGGTCCTTCTCCAAAGGCAACCGACAAAGTAAAAGTTAATTATAAAGGCAGTTTGATCGACGGCAGAGTTTTCGACAGCTCCTATGAAAGAAACGAACCGGCATCTTTTCCGCTCAATCAAGTTATTAAAGGATGGACCGAGGCGTTACAATTAATGCATGTCGGCGATAAATGGGAATTGTATATTCCTTCCGAACTTGGGTATGGAGAAAACGGAGCCGGCAATATGATTGAACCGAACTCCGTTTTAATTTTTGAAGTAGAACTTCTGGAAATCCTTCCGAACAAATAATCAAATTTGTGGAGCGAGAGATTCGGCATTGCCGGTCTCTTGCTCTTGAATATTATCAACAGAAACTTTCACAACAACTTTCTTAACCGGTTTGGGAATATTTATAGATAAACCCGGCATGTGAACGTCCGTCGGATAAAAAATTGCAAAGTAACCTTCATCTACAAGAAGAAAATTTCCATCTCCTTTATAGAGCGCGCAATCTTTATCTGCGTTATACTCTTCGATAATAATTACTTTTTCAAATTCCGTAGCACCCATTTTTTCTCGTCCGGATGCAACGTATTGAATATCAATATATTTTTTGTGCGCTTCCCACTTTGCGGAACTTAACGGTTTCGTATCGTAAGTCTGAACAAGCGCAAAAACATTCTCGCCGTCAATTTCGTATTTACCCGGTTCAACAGAAGAGAAATCCGTATCCGCAAGGTATTGAAGCGCCTTTTGAAATTTTTCTCCAAGCGGAAAATAGAGTTTCGCGTTTTTGATTTTATCGAATACCATAATGCCTCGGGATTAGTTTTTCATTTTTAGAATATTACAGTTTAAAGAACGCGCCGACCATTATAACGTAAAAATTACTTTTAAAACTTGTAGCGCTGGAAAGACTTAGGAAGACATATCTAATATCGCCGGCTAAAATTAGACTGCCCAGCGGCAATTCCGCACCCGCGCCTAAATGGTAACCCATGCTATTTGACGTTTCGGCTTTGAGCGAGGAAAGACTTCCGGAATAATCGATTTTGGTATTGTACCAACCAACACCAACTTCGCCGTGAATTAGCGGAAGAACATTTACAAATCCGGTAAGCATAATAGGATAACTTTTTGCTTTGATAGCTCCGCTCTGATACTCTTCCGATTTATAATAGATCGATCCTTCCACACTTAGTCCTATAAAATTTACGCGCAATGCAGCACCCGGCATCATAACGGAATTATCTGAATCCGAAGATTTTATAAAACCAAGCTGCGGTCCGAACGCAATACTTTGTGCAGACAGCAGCGACGAAAATGAAATCAATAATGCCAAAGTGAACAACATATTCTTCTTCATAAGAACCTCGAATATTTATGTCATAATTTATAAAAAAGAATCATCAATAGTTTCAAGCTTGCATTTCTACTTTAGAACATTCAGTTCGATATGAGAAGGATACTTTTCAGAGAAATAAACTCTGTTAAACGCTTTCTGAAAATCACTTTCTTTCGCGCTGTAAATATCAACAAACTTTTGCGGGTTGCGGTCGAAGAATGGGAAGAAACTACTCTGAACCTGAACCATGATTTTGTGACCTTTCAGAAAAGTATGGTCGATGTCGTTAAGATTTATTTTTACTTCAGCAGCCTTATTGGGAACAAACGGTTCCGGCTTCTCATAACTGTTTCTAAATTTCCCGCGCATGATTTCATATCGAAGCAGTCTCTGGTATCCGCCCATCTCCACATTGTTGGGATTAGGATCCGGATTTTTCGCGTCGTCGGAATAAACATCGATCAACTTAACAACCCAGTCGGCATCAGTTCCGGTCGTTGAAACAAAAAGATCAGCTTTGATTGGCCCGCTCACCGTTACGTCTTTATCAAGCGGTTCGGTCTCATAAACAAGAACATCGGGGCGAACGGCAGCGAAACGCTGATCATCATCCATGTAAGGTCTCCAGTACATCT
>JAMCSN010000364.1 GCA_023381535.1 Bacteroidota bacterium | reverse complement strand
ATAATTGTGAATTCAGCTTGTTTTCGTAGTATTCTTGGACAGATTGATGGACGTTTTGGATAAAAACTGTGAAGAAAAATGATTTTTGGACGTTTTACTGTATTGAAAATGTCCAAATGGACAATTTGAAATTTTAGAAAGGGACAAATTTTAGTAAAATTAGCGGAGACAGAAAATGAAACTTACTCCTCTGAAAGCAATAAAGAAACATTGTTTGGAATGTTCCGGTTATGAAAAAAAACAAGTGCGGGAATGTGTAATTAAGGATTGTGTTTTATTTCCTTATCGGCTTGGTTCTAATCCAAATCGGAAAGGATGCACTATTCCGAAAAATGCCGCTTCAACGAAGGGTTTTGAAAAAGGTGAGAGTTATGTATCTGTTTAGTGAGTTTATCTTAGTAATGGATGGTGAAGCGCAAGAAATTTTAAGAGAATTGAAAATTAAGCATACTCACGGAATAGCCATGAGTATGTTTTCTAAACCGTTATAATAAGTTTACCGCATCTCTCAAATTCTGTTGCTGAAGGTGACTATAAATTTGAGTTGTCGAAAGCGCTTCATGTCCTAGTAATTCTTTTACAACATACAAAGAAACTCCACGCTGGACTAAAAGCGAAGCGAACGAATGACGTAAAGAATGAAAGTGAATTTTGTCATCAAGCTTGGCGGCTCTGACTACTTTCTTGAATTTTTTGCTTACAAAATCTTCGTTCAATTTAATTCCTACTACCCGGGAAAAAACATAATCATCATTTGTAATGCTGAATACTTTTGGAATTCGATTTACAAAAATGTTTCTAAGATTTTGACTAATAGGAATGATTCTCTCTTTTTTACTTTTTGTGGTGAAGGAATCTGTACAGTGAACCGTAATTTTATTTTCATTCAGATCAATCCATGACCATTTCATGTTTACAAGTTCACCTTGACGCATGCCGGTATAAAAGGCGGTGTAGAATAAATCTCTTAAGTATTCCTCTTTTGTTTTTTCGAGAATAGATCGGAGTTCAGTTTCGGAAATGAATGCCGGAAAAACTTTAGCAACTTTAGGTGATTTGATTTTCTTCAAAGGATTTTCCGAAATATAATTCCATAACACAGCTTTGCTGAAAGCTGCCTTAAGTGTTCTGTAATACAGTGAAGCGCCTCGCGGTGTTCTTGAAAATGTAATTGTAATAAATTTATCGACAGTACGAAGATCCAAACGATTTAGTTGGATATCGCCGGCAAATGCAATTAACATTTTGAAAGAAAGTTTTATCGAACGAACATAACTTTTCGATTTTGTTTGAATGATGTAATCAACATACTCATCTCTGAATTCAGCTAATCGTAAAATTTTGATTTGCTCTTTTGATTCTCCCTCTCTTTTTTTCTGGAAGTTGATCAAAAAGAGATGAGCATCATTGAGATTTTTGGTTTTTGTTGATACGGTTGTTTTCTTTCCATCGATTTCATAAGTCAATTGATAGAATGGCGACTTTTTTGTTTTAGAAATAAACATAAGGAACTTACCTCCTTATGTTTGGTAGGGACTTAGATAGGGACTCGTGAAAAATCTTTCGTTTTCAGGTTGAAATCGAGACAGTCACTATTACTTGTAATCAGCAGGTCGACGGTTCAAGTCCGCCCGCCAGCTCTAAAACAAACCAATGACACAGAAAGTAGGCTGATATTTCAGCCTATTTTTATTTCTACCCCACCTTTCATTATTCATTCACCGGACACTTTGCTTCTAACTCGAAATAATTGGAGTTGGTTTTGCTTTATTCCAAGAATACCTAGCAGCTTGCTGCGGGGTATTCTTGGAATAAATTTGTTATCGTAACATAAACGAATCCTTTTATGCGAAATTCTTAATCCAAAGTTTTCCTTACAAACATAAAGGAATCCGTCACCCCCGTCGGAAATCGGAAAACGGATTAATTGATTCACCTCATTCTTTTTCAACAAATGATAAATAAAATCAGCAACATCCACTGATGAGGCACATTCTTTAAAACTATTTGGCGCTATTAATATTTTCATTATAAATTATCAATCAATGTGCGAAGAAGATTCCGCTCATACCGGAATGTCTTTACTAATTCATTAACATTCTTCTTCTTATTCAGCTCGGATTGAAGACGCTTCGTTAATCTCTTTGTTTTCTTAATTTCCTCCGTGAGTTTCGACTTCTTCTGAATTTTTTTTGAAGAAGCAGGTCGGGATTCTGTCTTGTCTTTTGTCGGTCTTCTTTTGATCATGTATTTACCTTCCTTACAACTACAAGCTCAATCTTGCTCTTGATCTTGCTCTTATTCTTGCTCTGGTCCCAATGTGTAGCTCAAGAACAAGATCACGATTAAGAGCGTTATATTTTCCAATCATCCATTCATTCATGCGCCCATTCATTCCTGTCAGCCGGTAGGCAAGTATTTCTAAAGAGGCAGTGTAAAAAAGAATTTACTTCCTTTACCAAGTTCACTTTCAATCCAAATCTTGCCTTGGTTCTTTTCAATAAATTCTTTGCAAAGTATTAGTCCCAAACCGGTTCCCTCTTCATTAGCTGTACCTGGTGTTGAGCAAGTGACATCCAACTTGAAAAGTTTATCCATTGTTTTTTCATCCATTCCCACACCTGTATCTGAAACGCATACTTCCGAAAAATTGTCTCTTGCGTTAGCGCTCACAGAAATAATTCCCCCTTTTTTGCTGAATTTAACGGCATTTGTAAGAAGATTGCGAAAAACCGTATTGAGCATTTCTTCATCGGCGCTAACTGTCATTGCAGATGGAATCTCCTGCTGAAGCCGGATTTGTTTTTTCTCCGCCGCATTTTTTAGAAGAAGAAAATTCTTATTTACTAAATTGATTAGTTCTAATCTTTGGGGATTGAATTCAATTCTTCCGGTTTGAGATCGCGACCACTGCAAAAGATTTTGTAATAGGTTATGAGACAGCTCAGCAGTTTTTTTCATTTCTTCTAAATAGAATAGTCTTTCGTCATCGGAAAGTTCTGCATAATCGGCAAGAAGCAAATCAGAAAATCCCATGATTGTGATAAATGGATTTTTAAGATCGTGCGCAATGATCGAAAAAAATCTGTCTTTAGTAGCATTTATGCTTTTAAGACTTTCTTCAGACCTTTGTAGCCTTTCGTTCTGCAGACTTATTTCTTTATTAAGAATTTCTTTTTCATTGTTTATTCGGGTAAGTAATCTATTGGTTTTAACCTTGGATCGAAATTGATAAAAAATCGCCGTACTAAAGATCAAAAGAATTATCGCAATTATGACTAGTGAATTTCTTAAAGTCTTTTCTTTCTCCACTTCCAGAATAGATAATTTCTGTTCTGCCTCTAAACTTCTTATCGTTTTTTCCTTAAGTTCAGACTGGTACTTTGTATTAAGCTGTGTAACTTGTTTTGAAGTTTCTTCGTTATAAACGTCTTTATAAAGCACAGTGTATTGATCATAATATCTCACCGCTTCAAAATAATTTCCGCCAAATTTGTTCGCTTCAATTAAATTTTTATAGATATCCAATAAAGCAGGTTTCATGTTTATCTTCGATGCAATTACAAGTGCGGCTTTAAGATTATCAACTGCTCCTTTATACTCATGAATTAGAATTTGAACTTCTCCAATATTGTTTAGTGTGATAGCAATTCCAGACGAATCTTTGAGGTTCTTGTAATACTTCAAAGCTTTGTCAAAATTTATCAACGCCTTGCTATTTTCTTTTCTGCGTTTATAGATGTGACCAATGTTGTTTAGATTTTCAGCAATGGATCCAAAATCATCTTTTTTTTGTACGGTGCTTAATGATTTATTAAACAACCACCGCCTGAGGCGGTGGATTTCTAAGATTAATTAAAATCATTTTCCTCGTCTGTAAAAAGTCTCCGGCTTGAATTTTATAAATATAAATTCCGCTTGTAAGTTGACTTGCATCAAACTTAACCTCATAAATAACAACAGCTCTCATATCGTTTACCAATGTTGCTATTTCACTACCGAGAAGATTATAGACTTTTAAGCTTACAAAACTGTTTTCTGGAAATTGTTTGTGCAGCGGTAATATTCCAAACTAGAAGTGATAATAGAAATGAAAGTTGTAATACTTTTTTCATAATACCCTCAACATATTTATTATAATAAACCGTGTGTTTTCACACCGACGCGTTAACCGAAAAGGTAGCGACGATTTATATATTTTTGTATAAATATGCTGAGGTCTTTTTATAAAGCGTACTATTCTACGCCTTATAAAAACAAGCGCTCACAAAAACTATTTCAAGTGTACATGGCTGATTTCAGATTATGCCTATGTACTGCAGGTAAACTAAGAAAAAGCATTTAATAAGTCCAAGAGAATGATTCTCGGTTCAGCACAACTACAACAGCTAAATCTGTTATATCTCAGTTTAAGGTTTTGCAATTGGCAAATTTATTTGTTCACATGAAGCGGAATTCGCGAAGTAACTATGTGCTAAATATAAAAGCCAGCGTTTATGCTCTGGCTTTATGCAAAATAAATTTGGAAAATTTTTCTTTACCAAACTTTTACGCGTTTGTTTTCCGGTCTCCACATTGGTTGACCTTCTTTGATATTGAAAGCTTTATAGAAGTCGGGAATATCGCTGAACGGACCATTAACTCGTAAGAAATTTGGAGAATGAACATCAGTCATTACCTGCTGCGCCAATGCTTCCGGTCGCGTATGTCCTAACCATGAGTACGCGTAGCCAAGCCAATATCTCTGCTGCGGAGTTAAGCCGTTAATCGGTTTTCCTTTTTTGTATTGTTCCGTTTTTTTGAATGCATCGTAACCGATTACAAGTCCGCCGAGATCGGCTATATTTTCCCCTAAGGTTGCTTTGCCATTTATGTGCATACTATCGAGCACAACATAATTATCAAATTGTTCCACCATCAACTGAGTTTTTGCCTTGAATTTTTCTTCATCCGCTTTTGTCCACCAGTCTTTTAAATTTCCTTTTGCATCGTACTGTCTTCCCTCGTCATCAAAACCGTGAGTCATTTCATGTCCGATTGTTGAAGCGCCTGCGTACGAATAAACAACAGCATCATCAAGTGATGAATCCGGAACACCGGGAACGATGAACATTGCGGCTGGAAGTACAATCTCATTATTCGACGGGTTATAATAAGCGTTGTAAGTTTGCGGAGTCATATCCCATTCCAAACGGTCAACCGGTTTGCCCAACTTGTTTATGCTTCTATCAAACCAAAAAATTCTTGAATCGATTGTATTTCTTGCGTAGGATTTCCGGTCAACAGAAAGTTTTGAAAAATCTTTCCACTTATCCGGATAGCCGACTTTCTTTGTGATATGAAATAATTTGTAAAGCGCTTTCTCTTTGGTTTGATCGCTCATCCAATCGAGTTTTTTAATTCTTGCAGCGAATGCCGCAATCATATTGTCCACAACTTTTTCGTATCGTTTCTTTGTCTTCAATGAATAATATTTTTTTACATAAACTTGACCGATCAACTCCCCCATCGCGCGTTCGGTTGCATCTTGAATTCTTTTCCACCGGGGTCTTTCTTTTTTCACTCCGGTCATTACGGTACCTCTGAAATAAAAATTCTCCTTTTCAAAGGGTGTGCTTAGCCTGTCGGCAAGTGAGTTTATCAACTGCCACTTTAGATATTCTTTCCATTGATTCAAAGAAAATTTATCCATCGCATTGCTAAGCTGTTTGTAAAATTCCGGCTGCCCTACTACAACAGAATCCGTTTTATTTGCGCCGACTTGATTAATTATCTCTTTCCAATTAATCCGCGGCGAGATTTCTTGAAGATGCGCTGGAGTCATTTTATTATAATTCTTGTACGGATCTCTTAAGTCTTCAAGTTTCCTGGAAGAGTCTGCTAGGAATACTTCCATTTGATAAACATCATCGCTGAATTTTTCTGCGTTGATGGGATTCTCACCAAGCAATTGAAACATCTTGGCAATGTGCTTTTTGTATTCATTACGGATGTTCTCTGTGCGCGCATCTTTTCTAAAATAATATTCTCTGTTAGGAAGCCCGAGTCCACCTTGATACATAAACAATGCATACTGCTCGCTGTTTTTATCATCTTGTCCTACACCAATACCGAACATCGCGCCGACACCTTCTCGTTTAAGAAGTGTGATAACGTTTATGAGATCTTCTTTGTTTTTTATTTGATCTATTTTTTCCAATTCCGGTTTGAGGGGTGAGATGCCTTGCTTTTCAATACTAAGCGTGTCCATACCGGAAAAATAAAAGTCGCCGATTTTTTGTTCGCTGCTTCCAACCGGTGATTTGGATTTTTGTGCTTCCTGCAGAATATTTCTTACTCTGGAATAAGTTTCTTCTTGAACAAGATTGCCGATTCCCCATGCTCTTTCACTTTCGGGAATCGGATTGTCCTTCATCCATGTTCCGGTTGCGTACTTGAAGAAATCAAATCCCGGATCGACAGATTTATCGATTGCGCGAGTTAAGAAATCACCGTTTTGTTTTTGTTGGGAATAGCTATTCCCCGCCATTGATAATAGCAAAACAATAAAAAGAAGTTTAAATGTTTTCATAATTGCTCTTTCAATTTTTGATATTCTGTTAATTGCATGTGATCAAATGTGGCGGTTAAAATAAATAAAAAGAGAGAGCAGAGAAAGGAAAGAATTACTGATTCATAGCCGGTCTAGAATAAATTACTCGGATTTTGCTTTTCTCACCATCATTTCGATTTGATCCCACATTTCCTTCGGCACTGCTTCAAGCAGATTAAATTGACCCGCGCCTTGCAGCCACTCGCCGCCGTCAATTGTTATAACTTCACCGTTGATGTATGCAGAAAAATCTGAAACCAAATACGCGGCAAGATTTGCAAGTTCTTGATGTTCGCCGACGCGTTTGAGCGGAACCTTTTTTGCCAAATCGAATTTGTCTTTCATATCACCCGGTAAGAGACGATCCCACGCGCCTTTTGTTGGAAACGGACCGGGTGCGACTGCGTTGAATCTGATTCCATACTTCGCCCATTCAACTGCAAGCGAACGTGTGAGTGATAAAACTCCCGCCTTGGCACAAGCCGATGGAACAACGTACGCAGAACCCGTCCATGCATAAGTTGTAACAATATTCAAAACGGAAGCGGATTGTTTTTTTTCAATCCAATGTTTGCCGAATGCGAGAGTGCAGTTGTACGTTCCTTTCAAAACAATGTTGATGATTATATCGAACGCTCGATTTGAAAGTCGCTCGGTTGGACTGATAAAATTTCCGGCGGCATTATTCACAAGCACATCAACTTTGCCGAATCTCTCGATCGACCCCTTCAGCATCTTTTCAACTTGCGCGTAATCGGAAACGTCGCACTGAACAGCGAGAACGTTTCCTTTTGTTTCAGCCGATAATCCATCAGCTGTTTTTTTCAGAACATCTAATTTTCTACTGGAGATAACAAGATTGGCACCGAGCTCAAGAAAATATTTGCTCATGGATTTTCCTAAACCGGTGCCGCCTCCGGTTACGACAATCACTTTATCTTTCAGCGCATCTTCCTTCAGCATAGGTTTTACGTATGTCGGTTCGCTCATAAAATTTCTTTCGTCTTATTGATGCGTTAAGATATCTTTCCTAAGAATTAAATGCACTCAGATAAAATCAAAAACAATATCTGTTTTCTTCAATCAACTTATCGGCAATGCTTCTTCTTAGTTTTACAGTGTTCACCGGATCGTATTTTACGAATCGTTTCAATCCGAGCAAAAGCATTTTCAATTCATCGCCTTCAGCAAACGCAGAGACAGCATGCTTGCCGTAAATTCCCACTCTCTCAATTGCATCGCTGATGTAAACTCTCGTCATATCAACGTAAGGTTGAAGTTCTGTCTCGCTCTTCATTGTGGAAAGTTTCATTGTTCTTAGATAAGCCGACTCGCACGCAAAAACTTCGATCATCATGTCAGTAACGTTCATAATTATTTCCTGCTCGTCCTTCAATTTCATCATCAGTTTCTGAACCGCAGCGCCGGCAATAATTAGAATTGCTTTCTTAGCATTTTGAATCGCCTTATATTCAGCAGCAAGCAAACCTTCCGGTGCGCCGCCAAATTCCGGAACCGACATCAGTTCTTTCTGAACTGCAAGCGCCGGTCCCATCAAATCAAGACGACCTTTCATTGAGCGTTTAACCAACATGTCCACAGTTAACAGACGATTGATTTCGTTTGTGCCTTCAAATATTCTGTTGATTCTCGAATCGCGGTAAGCTCTTGCAGCGGGATATTCTTCCGAGTAACCGTAACCGCCGTGGATTTGAACTGCTTCGTCAACAACATAATCCAACATTTCCGATCCGTAAACTTTCAGCATCGCGCATTCGATCGCATATTCTTCCGCAGCTTCCAGCGCGGCTTCTTCATACTTTTTGCCGCCTTCGGTAAGTTCTTTTATTTTTTTGTTGATAAGATCACTTACGCGAAACGTTGCGGATTCTGAAACAAAAATTCTGGTTGCCTGTTCCGCCATTTTATGTTTGATAGCGCCGAATGATGAAATCGGCACTCCAAACTGTTTTCTCGTGTTCGCATACTCGATGTCCGTCGATGCAACTTTCTTCGCACTGCCGGTTGTCATCGCGCAAAGTTTGAATCTGCCAACGTTCAAAATGTTGAATGCTATGTAGTGACCTTTTCCAATTTCGCCGAGAACATTTTCAACCGGAACTTTCACGTTATCCAAAAACAATGCGCGGGTTGATGAACCTTTTATTCCCATTTTGTTTTCTTCCTGCCCACGGTTAAAACCTTCCGAGTTGGAATCGATGATGAAACATGTAAACTTATCGCCGTCAACTTGAGCAAACGTAATTAGAATATCTGCAAAGCCGCCGTTGGTGATCCACATTTTCTGTCCGTTCAGGGTATAATATTTTTTATCGGCGGAAAGTACGGCAGTTGTTTTTGCAGATAGCGCATCGGAACCCGATGTCGGTTCTGTTAAACAGTAAGCCGATTTCAATTCTCCGCTCGCGAGCTTCGGCAAATATTTTTTCTTCTGCTCTTCAGTACCATAATATAGAATGGGAAGTGTTCCGATTCCGGTATGTGCGGCAAACGAAACGCCCCACGAATGACTTGCGCCAAGTTCCATTGCGAGTGCCGTGTTAGTATTAAAGTTTTCTCCTAAGCCGCCGTATTCTTCCGGAATTGCCGCACCGAGAAGACCAATCTCGCCGGCTTTTTCAAGCAGACTCACAGTTAATCCTTCTTTCTGTTTGTCTATTGCATCGAGGTTCGGCAAAATTTCTTTCTCAACAAATTCTTTGGCGGAATCCGTCATCATTTTTTGTTCTTCAGATAATTCTTCCGGTATGAAAACCATTTCGGGGTCGGTTTCTTTTATCAAGAACTCACCGCCCTTCAAAACTTTTGTTTTAATTTCAGTTGCCATGTCGTTCACTTTTTTATTTTGAAAAAATTAATTAATTACTCACGTTATGCAAAAATTATTATCATTCATGATCATGTTCTTGATCTTAATCATGATCTGCCGTTAAAATACTCAGAAGAGCAAGATCATGAGCATGATGAAGATCAAGAACGATTATACAAGTAAATATTGCGTAACATGAATTACTTAGTTAAGCAGTTCATAAATTGCAGCAACACCTTGTCCGCCGCCGACGCACGCTGTTACCATTCCGTATTTCTTTTTTCTTCTTCTCAATTCATTCAGCACCTGAACGGTTAATTTTGCGCCGGTACATCCGAGCGGATGCCCCAATGCAATTGCGCCGCCGTTCACATTTACTTTTGATGTATCCAAACCGGCTTCGCGTATTACAGCCAGCGACTGCGCCGCAAAGGCTTCGTTAAGTTCGATAAGGTCGATGTCGTTCAAATTCATTCCGGCTTGCTTTAGAACTTTTGGAATTGCCGCAACTGGACCGATACCCATGATTCGCGGCTCAACACCTTCAAGTGTATAAGCTTTAAGAACCGCAATCGGTTTCAGATTTAATTCTTTCATCATCTCGCCGGACATTACTAAAACGAATGCGGCGCCGTCGGATACTTGCGATGAGTTGCCTGCGGTAACCGTTCCACCCGCTGCAAATGCCGGTTTCAATTTTGCAAGAGCTTCAAGAGTTGTATCTGCACGGGGACCTTCATCTGTATCAACAACAAATTTCTTCGATTTCTTTTTACCCTTTTCAATAAAAACATCTTCCACTTCAACCGGTACAATTTCGTCTTTGAAGAATCCTTGTTTGATTGCGTTGATGGCTTTCATATGAGAGTTGTAAGAAAACTCATCCTGATCCTGACGGGAAATTTTATAATCGCGTGCGACTTCTTCTGCGGTTAAACCCATTCCCAAATAATAATCGGGATTATTTTTTGCGATGTTGTAATTCGGTGCGAGCTTCCATCCGGTTGTTGGAACGAGCGACATCGATTCTGTTCCGCCAGCGATTATGCAGTCAGCGTATCCGGATCTGATTTTCGAAAACGCAATTGAGATCGCTTCGGCACCGGAAGCGCAGTAACGGTTCACTGTCATTCCGGGAACGCGCATTGGCAAACTCAACAACGCAATCATTCTGCCGATCTGCAACCCCTGCTCGGCTTCCGGCACTGCGTTGCCGACAATTACATCGTCAACGCGCATCGGGTCGAGTTGCGGAACTTTGCTCACCAAAAATTTAATTACGTCTGCCGCCAAATCATCGGGACGATAATTTTTGAATCCGCCTCTCTTGGCTTTACCAACGGCGGATCTAAATCCAGCTACTATGTACGCATCTTTCATAATTTTTCTTTTATTGTTTGAATTATTTTCTAATTGATTAATTAATTTCTTAACGGTTTACCTGTTGTTAAAATGCTTTGAATTCTTTCCATAGTTTTCTTCTCGCCAATAAGACTTAAGAAAGCTTCTCGTTCGAGATCGAGTAGATATTGTTCGGATACGAGCGTTGGCGCAGTCAAATCGCCGCCGCACATAACGTAAGCAAGTTTCTCGGCAATTTTTCTATCGTGTTCGCTGATGTATCTTGCGTTGAAAAATGAAAACGCGCCGAGCAGCAGAGTTGATAATCCCGATCTGCCGAGAACGCGAATATCTTCTCTCATTGTTGGTTTTGTGTAACCATGATTCGATAACTCGATCACGGATTTTTTGGCTTCGGCGATTACGCGGTTCTGATTGAGCACATAAGTGTCGCGACCGTTTTTGAAAATTCCAAGTTCGAAAGCTTTGTATGCGCTTGTTGCAACTTTTGCCTGAGCAATGGCAAGAAAATTATTTTGGAGTTCGGGAAAATCGAGCGCGCCGTCAACTAATTTATCCGCAGCACGCATCGTCATTTCCTTCGATCCGCCGCCCGCCGGAATGATTCCAACACCGACTTCAACAAGTCCGATGTAAGTTTCCGCTCCGGCAACAACTTTATCGGAGTGAAGACAAACTTCGCATCCTCCGCCAAGCGTCATTCCGTGCGGCGCCGCAACGACGGGAATGCTGGAGTACCTGCAATGCATAGTTGCGTTTTGAAATGCTCTGACCGCTAAATCTATTTCATCGTACTCTTGTTCGGTTGCCAGCATGAACATCATTGCAAGATTTGCACCGGCTGAAAAGTTTGCACCATCGTTTCCAATTACCAATCCTTTGAAATCTTTCTCTGCAATCTCGATCGACTTATTTATCGCTTCCAATATTTCCGATCCGATGGAATTCATTTTTGTTTGGAATTCTAAATTCAAAACTCCGTCGCCGATATCATGAAGCGTTGCACCGACATTCTGCCAGACCGGCTGATTAGCACGACAGTTATCCAGAATAATGAATGCCTCTCTTCCCGGAATCTTTTTGTAAGAGCCTGAAGCGGTATCGTAATATTGTTTAACACCGTCCTGAATTTTATAAAATGAAGTAAATCCTTTTGCAAGCATATCGTAAACCCATTTTGCCGGCTTAAGATTTGCCTCTTCCATCGCATGAACGGATTTTTCTAGTCCCAGAGCGTCCCATGTTTCGAATGGTCCCAGTTCCCAGCCGAACCCCGCGCGGAGTGCATCATCAATTTTATAAATCTCGTCGGCAATTTCCGGAACGCGGTTGGATGAATATTTGAAAATCATAAAAGAAAGTTTTTTCAGAAACTCTCCCGCCTTGTCTTTCGAAAGAGTTAATTGTTTCACTCTCTCTTTTAAGTTATCAACTTGTTTTGCTGCAGTAACCGAAGCGAATTTTGTTTTCGCCGATGGCTGATATTCAAACGTATCAATATTCAGTTCATGAATTTCTTTCTTACCTTCATCGGTTTTAACTTTCTTGTAGAACCCTTGACCGGTTTTGTCGCCAAGCCAATTATTTTTCACAAGCTTGTCAACGTAATCCGGGATTTGGAATATTTCTCGTTCTTCATCGCTCGGACAATCTTTGTAAACATTGCTCGCAACCTTTACCAACGTATCGATACCAACAACATCAGCCGTTCTGAAAGTCGCAGATTTCGGTTTGCCGGTTATCGGTCCGGTCAGCGTATCGATTTCAGAAATTTTCAGACCCATTTCTTTCATCAATTTGAAAACTGCCATGATGCTGAATACACCGATCCGGTTTGCAATGAATGCAGGTGTGTCTTTGCAAAGTACCGGAGTCTTACCCAAATACAGATCGCCGTACTCCATCAAGAACTCAATGATTTCCTTTTTGGTTTTTGGCGTTGGAATAATTTCCATCAACGGCAAATATCGAGGAGGATTAAAAAAGTGAACGCCGCAGAAATGCTGTTGAAAATCTTCGCTTCGTCCTTCGAGCATTGAGTTGATCGGAATTCCTGAAGTGTTGGTTGTGATCAATGTTCCGGCAGTTCGAAATTTTTCAACTCTTTCAAACACTTTCTTTTTGATATCAAGATTTTCAACGACTGCTTCAATCACCCAATCGCAATTTTTGATCCACTCCATATTGTCATCGAAATTTCCACACTTAATGCGCGATGCAAACGATGCATGATAAAGCGGCTCCGGACTTGCCTTAATTACATTTTGCAAATTCATGTTTGCAATTCTGTTCCGTACCTCCGGCTTATCAAGCGTAAGTCCTTTCTTGCTCTCTTCGTCGGTCAGTTTATCCGGAACAATATCCAGCAGGAAAACCGAGCATCCGATATTTGTGAAATGACATGCAATGCGGGAACCCATTACTCCGGATCCGAGTACCGCTACATTTTTGATTCTTCTGTTCATATTAAGTCTCGAATATTATTTGATTTGTTATGAAGTATTTGTTTTTACAAAACGTTGCTAGTAGTCGAGTCGTCGTAAATTTTTTCGATCAAGTCTTTGTATTTTTCAGCCAGAACTTTTCGCTTTACTTTTAGTGTTGGCGTCAGTTCTCCGGATTCAACTCCCCAAAGATCGGGCACAATTGCAATTCTTTTTATTTGTTCAATGTGTCCAAACCGTTTGTTTTTCTTCTGAACGTCTTTCCAAATTCGGTCCTTCACTTCGGGTGAGTTCACTATGTCTTCGCGAAGCGTAAGCTCCATCTTTTTTCCTTTACTCCATTTACGAATGAAATCGAAGTGGGGTTGAATTATTGCCGCTGAAAACTTTCTATTCTCGCCGATAACCATAATATGTTCGATGAAGAAAGATTCCTTCATTTTATTTTCGATCGGAGATGGCGCAATAAATTTTCCGCCGCTTGTCTTGAAAATTTCTTTCAGTCTGCCAGTGATTTTCAAAAAACCGTCCCCAACAATTTCGCCGGTATCACCGGTATGAAACCATCCTTCTTCATCAATCGCAAGTTTTGTTGCTTCTTCGTTCTGATAATAACTCGACATTACATTCGGACCTTTTGCCAAAATTTCACCCTGCTCAGAAATTTTTATTGATACATCGGGAATCGGCAAACCTACCGTGCCGAAATAATTACGGTTTTTTTCGAAACGGTTGCATGTTAAAACCGGCGATGTTTCGGTTAGTCCGTATCCTTCAACAATCGGAATTCCAGCACCGGTAAAAATTCTTGCTAATCGCGGCTGCAAGGCGGCGGAACCGCTCACGATGCCTTTTATTTCTCCGCCAAGTCCCTCAACCCATTTTACGAAGACAATTTTTCTTGCGAAGAATAATCTGAAATTGTAAAACCAATTATTTTTCCCTTGGTGGTCATAATGATTGGCAAGATTAACCGCCCAACCGAAGATTGCTTTCTTAACAATATTAAGTTTGTATCCTTCAGCCATTATTTTTTCAAATACTTTTTCGAGAAGACGGGGGACTGTTATAAAAAAATTCGGCTTTACTTCTTTTATGTTTTCGCCAAGCGTATCCAAACTTTGCGGATAATGAACCGAAGAACCGAAACCCATGTAAAAGTAAACTGCCGTTCTTTCAAAAATGTGACAGAGCGGAAGAAAACTTATCGTTCGTTTGAAAAGATGGATAGGCATTGCCTGATTCAAAGAGTTAACGTTGCTCATTATATTCAGATGAGTCAGCATTACACCCTTTTGCCTGCCTGTTGTGCCGGAGGTATAAATTATGGTTGCAAGATTTTTTTCCGAAATTCCATTTTCAATTTCTTCAAGCTTGGGTCTCAGAGATTCATCTGCTAGGTTTGTTATCTCCGACCAGTGAGGAATTTTTTCAATCTGATTAAAAGTATAAATGGCTTCGACTTTCGTTTTTATTTTCTTACTGACGTTTCTAACCTTCTTGTATAATTCCAGATCTTCTACAAATACAATCCTGATCACTGCGTCATCAAAAATAAATGAGTAGTCGTCTTCGCTAATGTTAGGATAAAGAGGAACTACAATTCCGCCCATTTGCAGAATGCCGAGGTCAACAAAATTCCATTCAACTCTATTCCTTGAAATGATTGCGACCTTGTCACCTGGATTAACTCCAAACTTTAACAAACCAAGACTAACTTTGTCGACGATTGTTTGAACTTCTGCGGTGCTGAATTTTCTCCATTCGCCGGTAACCTTATCTGATAGCGACTCGGCTTGTGGGTAATATTTAAGCTGATGCGGTATTAGGTCAATCAACCTGTTCTGATCAAGCTTTGGTTTTTGCAAATTCTTTCCCTCGTTTGTGATTGGTGATTCTAAAATTAAAATAACGAGGCAAGATCAAAGTTGCAAGCGAATTTTCGCTAATAATGAATTTTTGCTCATACTTTTGGGTAAAATATCTTAATTTTTGCTAAGTTAACGCTGCATTAGTAAGGAATTTATGAAACTGCCGGATTGGAAGATCAGACTGATCTTCGGCTTGAAATTAAAACAACTTCGACAAGAAAAAGGATTGTCGCTTTCTGAACTTGCACAAAAAAGTTCGTTGTCCGTTTCTTACTTGAATGAGATTGAGAACGGCAAGAAATATCCGAAAGCAGATAAGATTGCGCTGCTTGCTCACACACTTCAGGTAACTTACGATAGTTTAGTTTCGTTGAAACTCACCAAGCACTTCGCTCCAATCGGAGATTTGCTTGAGTCAAACATTTTAGAACAACTTCCACTGGACCATTACGGAATTGACGTAAACAAAGTTTTGCTGCAAATATCACAAGCACCGCTTCAGTTAAGCGCACTGGTTGCAACATTGATAGAGATGGCAAGGAACTCCGAGCTTAGTCAAAACAATTTCAGCAGAACTGCCATCCAGACTTACAAGGAACTGAATGGAAATTTTTTTCCGGAACTGGAAGAGATTGTTGATGAGTTCAGTTCAAAATTTAATTTGGCGTCAGCTCACACGATTGATTTAGAAACACTTTCAAAAATTCTTGTTGAAAAATTTCATTTTACAATTGACGAAACAACACTTGGAAAATTTCCTGAGTTCGGCTCAATTCGCGGTGTACATATTCCCGATTCTAAAACAAAAAAATTGCTGCTCAATCAAAAACTTTCCTCATACCAGAAATCGTTTATCGTCGGGAAAGAAATTGCTTACAACTATTTAAATATCAAAGACCGGTCGCATATTTATTCCGACATAAGTCTAAACTCGTTCGATGAATTGCTGAATAACTTCAAAGCTTCGTATTTCGCAACTGCACTGATGATAAGAAAAAAGTCGCTCATAGAAGATCTTTCCGGATTCTTTTCCTCTGAGAAATGGAATGCCGATGCTTTTCTTTCGGTGCTGGACAAGTACAACACTTCAATCGAAATGTTTTTTCAGAGGATTACAAATGTGCTGTCGAAATATTTCAACATACCGAGTTTCTTCTTCTTGCGGTTCAACTCGGAAATTGATTCGGACAAATATTCTCTACTGAAAGAGTTACGGTTGAACACAAACGAAAATCCCGGCGGATATCAAACAAATGAACATTACTGCAGAAGATGGATTTCAATTAAAGCATTGAAGAAGCTGGAAAAAACTCAACGGGAAACTAACCAAAGCGGCGGGACGGTCGCATTAATTCAGAAATCGACTTTTGTAAATACAAAAAATGAATTCCTCACTATAACCGTTGCAAAAAAATCTTCCTTCCTTGAAAACACAAATTTCAGCATCACACTGAGCATTCTTTTGACAAATGAGATTCGCAAAAAAATAAATTTCTGCGATGATCCGGAAATTCCTTCCGTTACGGTAAACGATACATGCGAGCGATGCAACATTCAGAATTGCGCCGAAAGAGTTGCCCAACCGGTCGAATATGAGAGAAAAATCCGTGATGAAGAATTAAAGAATGCGCTGCGAAAGCTAATAGAATCGGGCAGTTAATAGTTGGAGTTGTTTGATTTACTTCTTCACCGAGACATAAACCGTATCAGCAATCACAGATCCGAAAATTCCAATGCCGTCACCTTGCATGTTCATCTGCGGCTCATGAAAGTTTCCATCAAACTCTTGAACGTTTTTGTATGTCAGTACAAAATTCTTGTAATTGTCGTCGCCGGCATAAACGATGATACGATACTTGCCATAAAACCAGAAATGAATCCAATCCAAATTATATTTTATCTCGCTCCCGAATGAATTTATATCTTGCAGCCATATTAATTGATACCTGTAGTTATCCAGGTTCTTTGTTACGTCATCGTGCGAAATATTCACGTAAGCATTATTATAGATGAAAGTTGAGTCGCTCGCGTCGAGAGCAGCGATAGAGAAGGCATAGAAATTTGTTCCTGTTGATGGAGAAAAAGTAATCGAGAAATTTTTCACATTTCCGTTTCCACTGCGCTCGCGGTAATATAACGGCTGAAGTTCCGATAGCACATGGTTAATTTTGAATCCCGCATTCGGAACATTTGTAATCGAACTTGCAGACAAATTTTTTCCGTCAATAACTGCGTCTACGGTGAGCTTGTAGCTCTTGCCAAACCCAATTGTCAAATCCCCATCGGAATACTCGTAAGAAAATTTTTGAACATTGAAAGTAAGTTGATAATCTTTGTTCGTTTGCAGATCGGTCAGCTTAACATCGGCATTAGCTACAACAATAGAAGTGGGATCGGCTGCAGTGTTCAACGGAATGTTTCGCGTGATTCCAATATTCCGCACCTGCAGCCCGGGATACAAATATCCCTCAATCACAATTTTGGGTTCGTAAGTGTTCTGCCCAATCTCAACAACACCTTGACCGCATGAACTGAAAATGATTCCAATTGTCAGGGCAGTTAATAATATTTTCAATTTATTTTTCATTAGAGTTTTCATTCGTCAAGTTAGAACTTTACCGTTATGCCGATGCTGGGAAGAATCGGGAACATGTTTACGTTGCTCACTTCCTGTTTCACGATATTGTCTTTGATTTCATTTTTGTACTGAATGAACCAAACATTTTTCCGGTTCAGCACATTGAAGACTTGCACATATGGCGACAGCGACCAGCCGTCATACTGAATTTCATAAGTCAAGCTGAAATCGAGTCTCGAATAATACGGCAGCCGAAAAGCATCTATGGTCGAAGGATAAACAGCAATCGAGTTTTTGTTTATGTCCCAATCCGGCGCGCTGTTGCCAAGATAAATTGAACTCGGCAGCGTTATAGGCTGTCCGGAATAATACGTGAAGTTTACCCCCAGCGTCCATCGCTTATCCGGATTAACAAATTGCCTTCCGTGCAGCTCGTTGAACAAATTATTCAGGTCCACGTTAACCACAAGATTCACGGCGTGAGTTCGGTCGTGTCTCGGCGGAAAAGAATTTTCATGATTAACATTATCAACCGTGTACATTGTTTTTGAGTATGAATACGACAGCCAGCCGGTAACTGCCCCGCTTTCTTTTCGTAACAGAAATTCAATGCCGTATGAATTGCCGTCGCCTCTATTGAATAAACCTTTGCTGTTGCTGAAGATCGGCAAATTGTTTTCATCATAACCGGTTGGCGAAAGTTCCGTGAAGAATGTCTGGTTATACGAATAAATGTTTTTGTAATCTTTGTAATACGCTTCGATTTCAAGCTCAATTTTTTCCGCGAGCGCTCTTTGATAGCCAAGTACAAAATGATCCGACGAAGAAGCTTTCACATATTCGTCGGCGGTTGTCCAGATGCTCACAAAAAACATTCTCGGGATTCTGTTTGCATATTGATGAACGATTCCGGTTGAAAATTTTAAGTTGGATGATTCATCAAGTCTGTATTTAATAGTTAAGCGTGGATCAAGATTTCTGAACGGGATTGACGATTCGAAATAATCATAACGGAGACCGGCTTCAACAATCCATAAATTGGACGGCTGCCAGTTTGTTGTAATGTAAGTGGAAAATAGGCGCGGGTGTCTTGCCGCATCAACTCTTCCACCGGGAAAATTTTCCTTCAAGCTTCCGCTTAAATTTTTGAACTCGAATCCCGATTTGAAATGAAATTTGTCGCTGTAGAAATATTCAACGGCACCCTTGAGCGTTACATCGCGGATAATGTTTGATTCTACATAAGAAACGTCGCTGAAGTTGAAATCAGAAAAATAATAGCTGCCGGTTAACCAAAAATTTCCAAACAACTTCGGCGCAAAGATGGTTTTCCAATTCACGCTGCCGGTTTGGTTTCCCCAATAATAATCGAACCCAAGAGATTCTTTTCTGTTTTTATCCAAAACAAAATTTAAGTAGTCTTTGCTGCCGAAGAAACTTACGCTCAATTTATTCGATTCACCGAGATCAAAAAACGCTTTCATGTTACCGTCAACAAAATAGTAATCCGGCACATCCTTAATCCATTTAGCCAAAGTCTGATCTATGTATGTTCTGCGGATCGATCCTGACAGAGAGCCAAACGAACCGAGCGGTGTTTGAAGCGTTGTACTAAGCGAAAGTAAACTCAACGATGCTTTTCCTTCAAAGTGATTTCTATTTCCGTCATTGTTTGTAATGTTAATCACGGAAGAAAGACGTCCACCGTACTCCGCGCTGAACGCGCCTTTGTAAATTTCCACCTTCTTAATTGCATCGGTATTGAAAGTTGAGAAGAGACCGAAAGCATGTTCGGGATTGTAAATGTCGGTTCCGTCAACCATGAAAAGGTTTTGATCGGGAGTTCCGCCGCGAACGTAAATTGCCGAAGAGAAATCCGAAACCGGAACAATGCCCGGCAATGTTTGAAGCGTCCGCATCAAATCCGCTTCGATAACTTGAGGAACTTTACTTAACTCAACAGGAGTCAGTTCGATCTTAGAGACAGGCTGATTAAAAAGTTTATCACCGGTTCGGGTTGAGTCGGCGGAAACGACAATCTCTCTTCCAACTATGTCTTGAGGTGTCAGTAAAACATCAAGCCGTTTGTTTTCGTTCGCTTTCAGAGAAACCTTTGCAGAAAAATTTTTATATCCGATATAACTAACGGTAGCTTCGTATGTGCCCGGTTCAATTTGCGGAATCACGTAGTAACCGCTAACATTTGTTGTAGCGCCGCGGTTAATTTTTTTTAGAAGAACATTAGCGCCGATCAATGTTTCGCCGGTAAATGCATCGTAAACAAACCCGTTGATTGTTGCTTCGTTGTTTTGAGCAATTGTTATTTGAACCATCAACAGTGCGAAGATTAAAACCGGAATAAAGTTTTTCAATCGAAGCATTGTATCGAATGCAATTTTTTTAGTAGCAAATTTTTGATTGTTCAAACTTACAAACGATCTTTCAAAATATGAATGCATTTCGTATCAGTTAAGTTTCGGTTACAAACTGCAGTCGATTTTAATCCGAGAAGTCTGGTTTACCACAGTTCGGTATAGTCTTAAATAGACGCACAGTGCCGGTTTTTGCTACGGTGAGAATGCTCACAATCGCCTTACTATTATTGATATATCTTAAGGACGCAAATATAAATAGTGCCGTTTCCTTATCTTTGTCATCAAAATATCTCTGTTATTAATTTAACCGCTAGAAGAGATCAAATGAAAAACCAGGTGAAGAAGATCGCTGTAATTTTCGGAACCAGACCGGATACAATTAAACTGGCGCCGATTATTTTAGAACTGAAAAAAGAAAAGAAACTTTTCAAAGTTGTATCGATTGCAACCGCACAGCACCGGCAAATGCTGGATCAGGTGCTGGATGTTTTCAAAATTTATGTCGATTACGACCTCGATATAATGCAACCGAACCAATCACTTGCGGTTCTAACAAAAAACGCGGTTGAAAAACTCGACGAAGTGCTTCAAAAAGAAATTCCCGATTTGGTTTTGGTACAGGGCGATACGACAACAACTTTTGTCGGAAGTCTAACTTCGTTTTACAGACAAATTCCTGTTGGGCATGTCGAAGCGGGACTTCGGACAAACGACAAAGCAAATCCGTTCCCGGAAGAAATAAACCGGAGATTGACCGGCGCAATTTCAGATTTACATTTTGCGCCGACTGACACGGCAAAGAAAGCTTTGCTGAAAGAAAACACTCCAAAAGAAAAAATATTTATTACGGGCAATACGGTTATAGATGCACTGAAAATTTCGATTCAAAAAAATTACGAGTTCAACACTACTGTGCTGAACAAAATTGCAAGCGAAAAGAAAAAGATTGTTTTGCTTACGATGCATCGGCGTGAAAATTGGGGCAATCCGATGATCGGCGCATGCAAAGCAGTTAAAAAATTAGCGGAGAAATATCCTAGAATCAATTTCGTCTTCCCGGTTCATCTTAATCCGGTAGTAAAAGAAGTTGTGCACAATACTTTAGAGAACATAGAAAATGTTTTTTTAATTGCACCTCTAGACTATCTCGATTTTGTTAATCTCATGTCGAAATCACATCTTATAATTACGGATTCCGGCGGCGTGCAGGAGGAAGGACCATATTTCGGCATACCGATTTTAGTTCTGCGAAAAGTTACCGAACGCCCGGAAGCGGTGAAGTACGGAACGGTTAAACTTGTCGGACTGAACGAAAAGAAAATTTTCCAAACCGCCGATAAACTTTTGCGTGATAAATCGGCTTACAATAAAATGGCTTCTGCCGTTAATCCTTACGGCGATGGTCTTGCCGCCAAACGGACCGTTCAGATAATTAAAAATCATTTCGGTTTTTCAAAAGCGGAAGTAAAAGAATTTGTTCCTAAGAAAAGAAAGTAGGTCTATGAGTTTCAAGAATTTCCTCTCACGCTTTTTTATTAACGGAGTTATTCTATTTGTCGCCGCCGCGTTTTTGTTTGTGCTGCCGGAGTCAGCTTACTCCCAAGTAAAGACCAAAACCATTCTTATTCTTGTTGAAGGAAATACTGATCTGAAAACCTTTGCCATGGCAGACGGGCGGCAGCTTGGCGAACTGATGGGACATTTTCACACGAAGACTACTATAAAAGGCGTTAACCAATATGTTAAAAACGAAATTCAGAATTATGATTTCACTTTCTACATTGGTTACAATCTGAAAAACAGTGTTCCAAAATTATTTTTGAACGATGCTGTTTCATCAACCAAACCTTTAATCTGGCTGAACACCGGTATAATTGAGTTTTCCAAAAGTTATGATTTGAAAAAACTTTACGGTTTCACCGTTGCCAGCTACGACACAGTTTCCGGTTACGACATGGTGAAATCCGGTAATAAAACTTTTACCAAGGGAGACAATCATACAAGCGTAATCCAGATTACCGATAAAAAATCCGTGCAAGTTCTTGCGTATGCCTACTCATCAAAGAAAAAGAAGGAGACGCCATACATAATCAAATCGAAAAATTTTATGCTCGTAGGCGATTCACCTTTTTCTTACGCAGATGAAAACGATCGCTATCTTTTCTTTGCTGATATGCTTCACGATATTCTCGGTGAGCAGCATGAGGAATCTCATTCGGCTTTAATTCGAATCGAAGATATCAGCCCGATGGACAATCCCGATAAACTTCGCGACATAGCCGATCTGCTTTCGGAACGAGGGATTCCGTTTTTAGTTAGCGTCATTCCGTTTTATGTCGATCCGTCAACTCAAACACGGGTCAGCATGTCGGACAAACCGGATTTAGTTGATGCATTGAAATACATGGTGAAGAACGGAGGAAGTTTGGTGATGCACGGAGTTACTCATCAATATAAAGGAGTAACCGCAAGTGATTTTGAATTCTGGGACGGGCTGACCAACAAACCTATTAAAGATGAAACCGAAGCCGGAATTGCAAGTAAGATTGAGACCGGACTTCAAGAATTAATGAAGAACGGTTTGTACCCGATTGCATGGGAGACACCGCACTATACTGCCTCGTTTAAACTTTACCGGACAGTTTCAAAATATTTCAGCTCGGCAATGGAACAACGTCTTGCAGTTGAGGATTTTGAACACAGCCAGTACTTCCCTTACATCATCAACAACGATTTGTTCGGACAAAAAATTTATCCGGAAAATTTGGGATATGTTCCGCTTGATGACGATAAAAGTGTAAGCCGTGCCGCTGTTCAGAATATTATTAAAGGCGCTAAGACAAATCTCAACGTCCGCGACGGTTTTGCAGCATGTTTCTTTCACGAATTTCTCGACTTGGATTTGTTAAGCACTCTTGTTGACGGCATCAAAGCGCTGGGTTATACTTACATTGATCTTCAGGACGAAACCAACTGGGTAAAAACAAAAGACAGAATAATTCTTACCGGTTCTCAAAGTTACACTCTTGCTTTGGACGATCAATTTCTTGCCGAAGGTTACTACAGCAGAACCGGTGAAATAAAAAGCAAAACGTTTTCTGAAAAAAGAATTACCGGACAAATAACAAAAAGTATTTCGCTTGAACCGGGAGAGTTGTACCGCGCCGAACCAACCGAATTTCATGAACGGGAGTTGACGTTTCTCGAAAAGATCACTGCATCGGCGGAAAAATTTTATCAGAACATTTTTGTTTCGGATGAAGACTGGCAGGAAGCGCGGCCAATTATTTTATGGAATCATTTCGCAAAGGGCGCCGCTTTCAACGATCAAGCTTCGCTTGCATCGGTTTTCCGGAGCGTTAACATAAACGTTGATACAATTTTCGTCGGGCAAAAAATCGATTTGAAGGACCACAACCTTCTTATCGTTCCTTATGCTTTCATAGATTCGCTTAAGGACAAAGATTGCGGCGCCATTTATAAATTTGTTGAAGAAGGCGGAAATCTTGTAACCGACACCAAAAGCGATCTTGCAAAATTGTTTAACCTAAGCTTTTCAAAAACGCAAATAAGAGTTAATAGAATACGCGACAAATTTTATTCGGAAGAACCGATCGCGTGGCGTTATTCTGAACTTGTTAACAAAATTGAAACCGACGACAAAGACGAAACTTTTTGCTACGACGAATTCACTCACATGCCTATTTTGATCGGCAGAAAAATTTCCAAAGGGAAATTAATTTTTATCAATTCCCGTTTCGATCCTTACACCCAGGAAGGATATAGTCTTTATCCATATTTAATAGAATACGTAAAGAGATATTTCCATTTACGCCCGTTTGTCCGTCGCGACAATATGGAAGTTTATTTTGATCCCGGTTTCCGCCGGACATTCAGCGTTGAGAACTTGGTGAAGCAATGGGTGAAAGAAGGAATAAGAGTTATACACGCGGCTGGCTGGCACGAATACCCGAAATACACTTACGACTACAAACGTTTGATCGATCTGGCCCATGCAAACGGTATTCTGGTTTATGCATGGTTGGAACCTCCGCAAGTAAGTCAAAAATTTTGGAACAAACATCCCGAATGGCGCGAGAAAAATTATCTCGGTCAGGACGTGAGACCTTCGTGGAGATATCCGGTATCGCTTACCGATCCCAAATGCGTTGCTGCAATGAATTATGAATTCAAAAAATTTCTTGAAAGCTACGATTGGGACGGCGTGAATTTAGCCGAACTTTATTTCGAAGCCGCCGAAGGATTCAAGAATCCTAACCTTTTTACCCCGATGCATCCATCGGCAAAAGCTGAAGTAATGAAAAAGTACGGAATCGATTTGGGAAAAATATTCGACCCGGCTTCATCATTTTATTGGAAGAATAATTCCTTTGTGCAAAACAGCATAACGGAATACCGAGTGAACGAATTGAATTCTGTTTATGAAACTTTGCTTTCGACTTTCCAACAGATAGCACATAAGAAAAACGGTTTCGAGGTTATCGTAACTGCAATGGATAGTTTCGGCTCGCCGGAATTGCGCGAATACATCGGCGTGGATATGAAGAATATAATCGAGCTACAAAAGAAATTTAATTTTACATTACAGGTTGAAGATCCAGAACACCTTTGGTCAACTGATCCGCTGCGCTATATCAACATCGGGAAGTATTACACGTCGCTACTCGGCGGCAACGCCAAGCTGCTGCTCGATCTTAACATTCTAAGTTTCCGAAAAGAAAATGTTATAACGCCGTTCCCTACTCTCATTCAAACCGGAACAGAAAGTTATCATCTTATAAATGCCGCTTCTATCGGCGCCCCGCGTTTCACAATTTATTCCGAATCGAGTGTGAATCCGCAAGACATGTCATTCTTCCCTTACGCTGCATCCGTAAATGTTAATTATCAGCATTTGGATAACGGCTATCAATTTAATTCGCCAACCGCATTCTCGATAGAACTCCCAAAAGAAATTAAAGTGCTGAACATAGACGGTTACCCCGTCGCGCCGTTTCGTCAAAATTTGTTTTTAATTCCGGCAGGCAATCACATAGTTACTTTCTTCGAGCAGAATATAACTTCTTTTTCAACGCATGAACTTCAGACCAACATACTTTCCTGCACGGCTAATTTACTTTCGGTATCACACGGCATGAAAGATTTGAAATTCGTTTATGAGTCGGATTGCCGAACGCTTGTTTCGTTAAATAAGGAACCGACTTCTGTTAAGATTGATAATGCCGAATACAAATTTGTTGTAATGAAAGGCAACGATTGCTACAGCATTTTTCTTCCGCCGGGAAAACATTACGTTGAACTAATTGCCGGCGATGCGTTTTCGTACGGAGTGAATCTGACCTCGCTCTGGTCATCTACCGGAATTGCAATTTTCGGAACGCTGGCTGTAGCATTATTGTTCGCCATGTATCTTTCACTAAAATTAATCAGAAAAAAATATTCAACTGCTTAGCGCCTATGTCTGTACTAGAAATTGATCTTAGTTTTCTTTTCGTCGTCGCTGTAATCGTGATTTGGTTTATGATTGCCTATCAGTTTGCTTTAACCGTGTATGGCTATATCAACTTCATTAAATCCATGAAAGAGAAAAAAGATGTTGATGAAATGAATTTCGATTACCCGACTTGCTCGATTCTGATACCGGCGCACAACGAAGAAAAAGTTATCGGCAAGACGATTGAAGCGATGATGAAATTCGTTTATCCGAAAGATAAACTTCAGATATTGGTGATCAACGACGGCTCCACCGACAAGACAAAAGAAATTATTCAAAGCTACTCGCAGCAGGATTCTCGTGTTGAATTGTTTGACATTCCGAAAGGTGAAGGCGGCAAAGGAAAATCGAGAACGTTAAATATTGGAAGGCGCGTCGCAAAAGGTGAAGTCATCGCGATATACGATGCGGATAACACGCCGGATGAAAATTCTCTTCGTTATTTAGTTGCCCAGCTGCTTCTTCACAAAGAATTGGGCGCAGTAATCGGAAAATTCCGCACGGTAAACAAAAACAGAAATTTTCTTACCAAGTTTATTAACATTGAAACGCTCAGCTTTCAATCGATGCTTCAAGCGGGAAGATGGCAGATGCACAACATTTCAACTCTTCCGGGGACAAACTTTGTCATGTGGACTTGGCTGATCGAGAAATTAAACGGCTGGGATGAAGAAGCGCTCACCGAAGATTCCGAACTGAGCATTAGGATTTACGAGGAAGGACACAAAATAAAATTCATTCCGTACGCCATCACTTACGAGCAGGAGCCGGAAAGTTGGAAAGTTTGGATAAAGCAACGTATGCGTTGGGTACGCGGCAACAATTACGTCATCGCAAAATTTTTCAGAGACATCCCAAAATTCAAAAACCGCCGCTTGGCTTTCGATCTGCTTTACACTCTTGCACTCTATTATCTTTTCTTCGCGGCAATAATAATTTCCGATTTTCTCTTCATCATAAGCGCACTAAACTTGGTTAGCATGTCGTTGCCGGGTCCGTACACCTTTGTCTGGATAATTGCTTTCTTCCTTTTCATTTTTGAAATTACACTCGCAATTTCATTCGACCGTGAAGACAGCGCCTCAAAAATATGGTTGATTATCATCATGTACTTTTCATACTGCCAACTTTGGATTTATATTGTTCTCAAAGCTGCTTACTCGGATTACATCAAAAAAGAAAAACGGACTTGGGCAAAAACCGTTCGCTTTGACTTGGATCAAACCAACAGTAAACCATAAAAGATATATTTCGCGTACTGATTAAAGAATGAATCTCATTGATTAATAACAAGGGATTAGAATTGAAAAAAATATTTTTTGAAACGATACTGATTCTCGTGACGGCATTCGCATCTTTGTCTTTCGCTCAGTTTGAAGGTTACGGTTCCATAACTGCCGGGTACAATAAGAATCCGTTAAACAATTACCAAACAGTCGGCGATCAAACTAAACAGACTTATCTAGAGTTGAAATACACCAATGAATTTCCGAAATCGCTTTTGAATTTTTCTTATGTGAGCGGATTGATGTTGTTTAACGAGTTTACCGACAGAAATTTTTATGAACATTCCTTCAGCGCAAATTACCAGCTTAATTTTGATAAACAACTTTCTAACTCTCAAATCAAAAATTCATCTGCCGACGAAGAGGATTCGAACGAAACAGATTCGGTGCAAGAAGAAAATAGTTCGGATGAAATTCGTAACACGATGCTTTTCGGTGTAACTCTAAATTCACGGCTCGATAAAGAAGCGCACAAAGATTTCGACAATTACGGTCTCTCGTTTAATTTTATTTATAATCATGTCACGAATCCGGATTTTAATTTCACAATTTCAAATTCTCTTTCACTGCGGAATTATTCTAATATAGAAGACCTCTCAAATTTAACCGACTTGCTTTCGTTTGAAACTGGAAAAACAACGAGCTCCGGAATGAACTACGGTATTAATTTGAGCGGCGGGTTCAAGTATTACACGCAAACCTATTACGATACTACTCAGTTCGAGCAAATAAGAAGTTTCATCACCAAATCCCAAGGGAAAGGAAAGCCGGGTTCAAAGGTCGGTTCGAATAAAAAAATCTTGATCACTCCTCAATCCAACGGTACTTATCAAATTGCTTTCGGTATTTATGCAAAGAAAGAATGGGCAAATAATTCATTCCAGGCAAACGTTCTTTATCGATATAACATTCGTTCGCAAAACCGGTATCTCGCACAGTACGTTAACACTTCATTTCTTTCCGAAGATATTTACAACGACTTTTTTTCCTACGAGGGACCCGAAGCCGCCGTTAAATTCGCTCAAACTTTACCTATTGGAATGAAGCTTACAATAGATGGATTGCTTCAGTACAAAAAATATACGGCACCGGCGTTGGATCTTGCCGGTGAACAAATTGACGGCGACCGTCACGATCTGCATTCCTACGTGGAAATAAATCTCTCTAGATATTTTGACTTAGGAAATGATTTTGGTTTTGACATCACATTAACCGGCGGTTTCTTGCGAAATCAATCGAACGATGACTACAATGATTTTTCCTCTTACTTTGCAGCAGTTTCTGTGGGCGTAAGTTTTTAAAAACCACCATTTGCATCTAAGGAAATCAATGAGAAAGTATTTTATAATATTTGTTGTTATTGTATCCAACGTTTTATTTGCAAATAATTGGCGATGGCAGCATCCTGTTCCGCAAGGGAACACAATTCAGAAAATTTCGTTTTATAATCAATGGTTCGGATATGCTGTTGGCAATTATGGAACTATCTTGTTCAGTGGCAATCAAGGTGCTACATGGGACGTGCAATCGGAAGCCATCACAGACAACCTTCTCGATCTTAGTTGCGCCGACTCAATGAACGTCTGGGCGGTCGGTGACAACGGAACAATCATTCACACATCCAACGGCGGAAGTACATGGCTCGCTCAGAACAGCGGCACAACAAATGGTTTGAACACTGTATTTTTTTTCAACAATTCTCAAGGATTTGTCGGCGGCGACGGCGCTACAATTTTACGCACAACAAACGGCGGATCAAATTGGCAAAGTGCAAACATTCCTGGATCGTCAACAACGATCAGCATTAACAGCATATACTTTATAAATGCTAATGAAGGTTGGGCTGTTTGTTCGGACGGCTCGATTCTTCATTCAACAAACGGCGGAGCGAATTGGAATTTGCAATTTCAAACCGGCGGCGCTTTGTTAAGAGTAAAATTCTACAGCTCAACTTCCGGATTTGCAGTGGGTGCTCGCGGCGCAATTTATTCTACAACAAATTCTGGAGGCAATTGGGACAAAATTCCTTCAAACACAACTTACGGATTGAACGATATTCTTTTTAACGGAACAAATGATTTTCTGATAGTCGGCGACAACGGCAGATTCTTAACATCTACGGATAGCGGTTCCAACTGGACTCTTGACTCGCTTCACATTTCATCTTCGATCAACGGAGTTTCATCTTTCAACGGCACAAAAATTTTAGTCGGTGAATTCGGATTAATCGCTTCAAAGCAAAGCACAAATGCTTGGCAATTTATTCAGAGCGGAAATAATCCGTGTGTTAACTGGATAACTTTTTCAAATTCAATGAACGGTTTTTCAGTCGGCCAATACGGAAATATTTTCAAAACTGTTGATGGCGGAAAAAACTGGTCCGCGAATCTCAATATGTTACTCGGCACATCGTTATACGGCGCTACTATGAACGGCGCGGACAATGTCTGGTCCGTTGGTGATTCCGGCTTTTTGATTCATTCATCAGACGGCGGAACAACGTGGCATCAGCAAATCACTAATACACAGAATACATTACTGAGCATATTTTTCGTCGATCAGAATAGCGGCTGGGTCGCCGGCGACGTGGGATTGATTCTGCACACAACAGACGGTGGAACAAATTGGTCAACCCAAACTTCGGGCACATCAAACATTCTTTTTGCAGTAAAGTTTATCGATTCGAAGAACGGCTGGATTTGCGGCGATAACGGTTTAATTCTTCATACAACAAACGGCGGAACGGACTGGCTTGTTCAAAACAGCACAGTTACCACAACACTTTTCGGAATTGATTTCTATGATTCCAACAACGGTTTTTGTGCCGGAAGCAACGGAGTAATTTTAAAAACAAATGACGGCGGCGCTTCATGGACTGCACTAACTACCGGCATAACAAAAAGTCTTTATGTTGTTAGTGCGACTTCTCAAAATTCAATTTGGGCAATTGGCGATGCAGGGACATTGTTGCACAGCATAGACGGCGGATCAACTTGGGCATCGGAATATTCTTTAACTTCTCACGATTTGTTCGGTCTATATGTTGTTGATGATAACACTGCATGGGCAGCAGGCGACTATGGAACTATATTAGCAACAGCAAGCTATACTCCGCCAACACTTGTTGGCAATGAACAAACTGTTCCTGCAGATTTTGTTCTATACCAAAATTATCCGAATCCATTTAACCCAAGCACGGTTATCTCTTACAAATTATCAGCTGGGAATAATGTTCAATTAAAAGTTTACGATTTGCTTGGAAGAGAAGTTGCAAATTTTGTACACGAGTATAAGGCGGCAGGCAATTACAAAATCAAGTTCGATGGAACTGATCTACCGAGCGGCGTTTACTTTTATAAATTGACAGCGGGAAATTCCACCACAACAAAAAAATTAATTCTGCTGAAATAACGAATTCTATTTTTCACACGCTGCGCTTAATGATCTTACAAACTCCCCTACTTCGGGAATTGTTTTTCCTTCACTAATTTTTTTGATGACGGCGCTGCCGACGATTACTCCATCGCAATAAGGCAAGAAAGTTTTTACGTTTTCTGCATTTGAAATTCCGAAACCGATAAGCATTTTATTTTTCTTGACGATTGAATATGTCCGTTCCAAATTCTTCAAAACGTTTTCATCAAAATTATTTTTGATTCCCGTAGTTCCGGTAACGCTCACACAGTAAACAAATCCTTCGCTTAGCTTATCAATTTCTTTAATCCGTTCATCGGAAGAAGTCGGGGTTGTTAACAGAATCTTTTCGAAATTCTTAAATTCATCTGCATAGAATGATTCATATTCTTCCAGCGGCACGTCGGGCACAATCAATCCGGAAACGCCGGAAGATTGCGCATCTTTGCAAAAATTTTTGACACCGTATTTCAAAATTGGATTAGCATAACCCATCAGTATCAACGGTTTGTTTGTCTTGGCACTAATCTTTTCGCAATAATGAAAAGCATCTTTAAGTGTAACTCCGTTTTCAAGAGCGGTCTGAGATGATGCTTGAATGACAGTACCGTCAGCGAGCGGATCGGAAAATGGGATTCCGATTTCAAGCATGTCCGCGCCGCTTTCAAGAATCATTTCTGCCAGTTCAACAAAATTTTCTTTTGCCGGAAATCCAGCCGTTAAAAAAATCGAAAGAGCTTTTCTGCCCGACTTATTTATTTGTTCAATGTGATCTGAAATTTTCTTCATAAAACTTTCTCGCCGATTTGACTGATAATTGTATTCAAGTCCTTATCTCCCCTGCCGCTGATATTCACAACAACAATCTCATCTTTATTTGTAGCCGGCATCAGCTTGTTCATGTATGCAATCGCGTGCGCGGTTTCAAGCGCCGGAAGAATTCCCTCAAGTTTAGAAAGCAGCAGCGTAGCATCGAGCGCTTCTTGGTCGGTTACGGAAGCATACCGCACGCGTTCAATATCTTTAAGCAAACTGTGTTCGGGACCAACGCCGGGATAATCGAGTCCGGCAGAAATTGAATGTACTTCGGAAATTTGTCCGTTAGCATCTTGCAGCAGATAAGTTTTCATTCCTTGAAAAACTCCCGGCTCGCCTAGCGTTAATGTTGCACAATGTTTTCCGGAATTCAATCCGTATCCAGCGGCTTCAACGCCAATTAGTTTTACAGATTCATCATTTATGAAAGGATAAAATATTCCGATCGCATTTGAACCGCCGCCGACGCACGCAACAATGTAATCCGGCAAACGATTCTCAAAATTTTTTATTTGCTCTTTTGTCTCGGCGCCAATCACCGATTGAAAATCGCGAACAATCATTGGATACGGATGCGGACCAACGACAGAACCGATTATGTAATGTGTATCCGAAACATTTGTAACCCAATCGCGGATCGCTTCGTTGGTTGCGTCTTTCAACGTTCGGCTGCCGGAAGTAACGGGAACGACATCGGCGCCGAGCATTTTCATTCTGAAGACATTTAACTTCTGCCGTTCGATATCAACTTCACCCATGTACACAACGCATTTCAATCCAAACTTTGCGCAGACTGTTGCCGTTGCAACTCCGTGCTGACCCGCGCCGGTTTCTGCGATGATTCTTGTTTTGCCGAGCTTTTTAGCAAGAAGAATTTGCCCGAGTGCGTTATTCAGTTTATGCGCGCCGGTATGACACAAATCTTCCCGCTTCAAATAAATTTTTGCTTTTCCGAAATGATCGGTAAGACGTTTTGCAAAAGTGAGCGGCGTTGGTCGTCCGTTGTATTCCTTCTGCAGCGAATCAAGTTCGTTTTGAAATTTTTTATCTTGTCTCGTCTCTCGATAAAGTTTTTCCAACTCATCAAGCGCTGAGATCAGAGTCTCCGGTACAAACTTGCCGCCGTAGATTCCAAACTTTCCATTTGCGTCCGGAAAATTATAAACTGTTCGCGTTTTCATATAATTTCATTTCCTTGTTAACAATCGGAGCCAGTTCATTCAATTTGTTCAACAACTCCTTAAATTTTTTCGGTGTTAACGATTGATATCCGTCCGACAAAGCATTTCCCGGATCGTTGTGAACTTCAATCATCAAACCATCTGCACCGCATGCGATCGCCGCTAACGACATCTGCGAAACCTTATCCCAAATACCAACACCGTGCGATGGGTCAACAATGACGGGCAAATGCGACCATTGTTTGATCACCGGAATCGCGTTCAAGTCCAGCGTATTGCGAGTTGAGGTTTCAAAAGTTCTAATTCCTCTTTCGCACAAAATAATATTATAGTTGCTTTGCGCGGCTATGTATTCTGCGCTAAGAAGAAGATCTTCAACGGTGGCGGACATTCCACGTTTCAGCAGAACCGGTTTTTGCGTTGCGCCGATTTCTTCCAGCAAAGAATAATTCTGCATGTTGCGTGCGCCGATCTGGATTATATCTGCGACTTCGCAAACCGATTGCAGCGATTGAGAGTTCATAACCTCGGTAACAATCTTCAATCCAAATTTTTGTTTTACCCCGTCAAGAATTTCCAAACCTTTTTCTTTTAACCCTTGAAACGTGTACGGGCTCGATCTCGGTTTGTAAGCGCCGGCGCGAAAGAAATTTATTCCCATCTCTTTAAGCTGACCGGCAATCTCAAATGTCTGTTCTCGGTTCTCTACGGAACATGGACCGGCGATAACAAAAAGTTCTTTGCCGCCCACTGTCGGTCCGCCGAAATCAATGATGGTGTCGTTACTTTTCATTTGCCTGCTGACGAGCTTAAACTTTTTTGTAACGCGCACAACTTCTTGAACCGAATGCATCATCTGGAAATCTTCCTCTTTCAGCAAATGAGTTGCACCTGTAATTCCGATTGCGAGTTTTGAACTGCCGGGAATTTCGTGCGGTGTGCAGCCAAGCTCAATGATTTTTTCTTTTACTTTATTTATATCTTCTCGAGGCGACTCGAGTCCCATAATTATCAACATTATTTACTCCTAAGTTCGTTAAAGCGTTTTAGAAATTCTGTAACCTTTTGTTTGTCCTTCTTGCCCGGTGATGATTCCAGCGATGATGAAAGGTCAATTGCTGCCGGTTTTATTCTATCGAAAATGAATTCCAGTTTATCGATTGTAATCCCGCCGGAGAGAATTATTCTGCTTCTTAACTTTTCCGGTATCAAATTCCAGTCGAACGATTTTCCAGTCCCACCGATTTGATCGGTTGAAAATGTGTCGAGCAGAATATCACAATTCTCAAATCTGTCGATTGTCTTCCAATCAAAAGCTTCATTGATGCGGAACGATTTGATAACCGGATAATTTATTTTTTCAATGTACTCCGGCGATTCATCTCCGTGAAGCTGAACTGCGTTCAATCCAATCCGTTTTGCTGCTTGATTAACTTTTTCTGTTTCTTCGTTAACAAATACGCCGACTTTGAAAACAAAAGGCGGTAGATGTTTCGAAATCGATTCGGCGAGTTCGAATGAAATGTACCTTTTACTTTTTTCGTAAAAGATGAACCCAATTGCATCCACGCCATATCCACAGCACAGCAATGCATCTTCGAGGTTGGTGATTCCGCAAATCTTAACTTTCATGTTTGCACCATCCAACAAATTCTTTAAGCGACTTATCAAGGTCATCTGACCTCATAAAATGTTCACCGACGAGAACGGCATCGACTTTCAATTTCTTCAACTGCTCAATTGCTTGCTTAGAACTTATACCGCTTTCCGAAACGACAGATGTATCAGACGGAATCTGTTTTGCAATTTTGGCGGTCGTGCTGATATCCACCTTAAATGTTTCCAAATCGCGATTGTTAATGCCGATTATTTTGTTTCTCGTAAAATCAATTTTGTCAAGCTGTTTTTCTGAATGAAGCTCGAGCAGAACTTCCAAGTCGTTTTCTTCGGCTACAATGGTTAGTTCGTTAATTTGTTGGGCGGACAACGCTTCAGCGATAAGTAAAATCGCATCGGCTCCGGTTGCCTTCGCTTCCAAAATCTGAAATTCATCTATTATAAAGTCCTTCCTAAGAAGCGGAACAGTTTTAATATTGCCGATGTCTCTTAAGAATGAAATATTCCCTTGAAAAAATTGTTTGTCGGTCAAAACTGATATTGCGTCGGCTCCGCATTTCATATAACTTTTCGCGATCGCAGCATGATCAAAATCGTTTTTCAAAATTCCTTTGGAAGGACTCGCCTTTTTGACTTCCGCTATGATGTTGATTTTCGTTTTATCGCTCAGCGCCGATTCCAAGCTGAGTCTTCTCTCACCGAACATTTCAGAACTTCGAAAACTCTCACGTGTAAAATTCCGGTGAAGCTCTGCGACTTCTTCTTTCTTTACATCCAATATTTTTTGAAGAAAACTCATTTATTTTTCTCACCGAAATCTTTCAACTGTTGAAGTTTCTCCAATGTTCTTCCGGATAGAATCGATTCTTCCGCAATCGCGATACACTCTTTCAGATCGTTCGAGACACCGGCAACTTTGAGCGCCAACGCAGCATTGGCAGCCACAACAAAATAACCTGGCGACTTTTCTTTGCCGGAAAATATTTTGTGAATTATCTCCGCATTCTCCTTTGCCGTTCCACCTTGTATGTCACTTAATTGCAATTTTGGAAAACCGAATGATTCATGTGTCAATTCGTAAATGTGAAGCGAATTATTCCCGGTCGCTTCAATCACATTTGTCGGATGAGTTAAGCTTACTTCATCAAATGAATTATTGGTGCAGAGGAAGCAGACTTTTTTCATCTCAAGAAATTTTACCGCTTCCGACATCAGTTTCGCGGTCGCATCATTAAACGTTCCGAGCAACTGTCTTTTTGTTCCGGCTGGATTTGTCAGCGGTCCCAGAATGTTGAAGATTGATCTGAACTCAAGTTCCTTTCGAATCGGCGCAACGTGCTTCATTGCGGGGTGATAAAGCGGCGCGAAAAGAAATGCTATTCCGATTTCATTGAGCGCCTTCTCGGATAATTCTGGCGAGAGCTGCACATCAACGCCAAGTTCATGCAACACATCCGAGCTTCCGCTTTTGCTGGAGATTGAACGGTTACCGTGTTTTGCAACTTTCACTCCGGCGCCGGCAACCACAAATGCAACCGCGGTTGAAATGTTGAACGAACCGGATCCGTCTCCTCCGGTTCCGCAAACGTCTATCACGTTTTCGTCGTCGCATTTTAATTTGATTACTTTCTCACGCATCGCTTTTACAAATCCGGCAACTTCTTCCGGCGTTTCCTTTTTCATCTTCAGTGCGGTAAGCAGCGATGCAATTCTAGAATTGTTCACCTCGCCGCTCATTACCGAGTACATTACCTTGTACGCTTCGTCGAACGAGAGGTGATTTCCTTCGATAATTTTTTCTAAGTATTCTTTCATAATGCCAACCAGTTTTTAATTATTTTTTCTCCCTCGGGAGTTAGTACCGATTCAGGGTGAAACTGAATTCCTTCAACCCGGTATTTTTTGTGACGAACTCCCATGATTATTCCGTCTTCGGTTTCCGATGTTATGCTAAGTTCATCCGGTAAAGAATCGCGGTCGATGACAAGCGAGTGATATCTTCCCGCTTCAAACTTCTGCGGAACATTTTTATAAATATTTTTTCCATCATGAATTATTTGCGAAGCTTTACCGTGCATCAAGGTTGACGCTTTCACAACTTTTCCGCCGAATGAAATTCCAATTCCTTGATGACCGAGACATACGCCAAGAACATCAACCGTTTCCCCGCACTCTTTGAAAACATCTAGCGAAACTTTTGAATCTTCCGGCCGTCCTGGACCAGGCGACACAACAATTTTATCCGGCTTCAACAAATTTATTTCGTCCAACGATATTCTGTCATTCCGTCTAACAATAACATCACCGGTCAACTTGCCGATGAGCTGGACGAGGTTGAACGTGAACGAATCGTAATTATCAATTACCAATACTTTCATCAATCACCTCTGCATATTTTAGCGCGTTAACCAATGCTGCCGATTTATTATTTATTTCTTGCAACTCAAATTCTGCTTTGCTGTCCGCAACCAATCCGGCGCCTGCCTGCCAATAAATTTTTTCTCCTTTTGCAAATAATGTTCTGATAGCAATGCACATATCGAGATTGCCTTTGAAATCAATGTATCCCACTGCACCGGCATAAATTCCACGCCGCAAATTTTCGTATTCATTCAACAACTGGATTGCTCTGATCTTCGGCGCGCCGGAAACCGTTCCCGCGGGGAAACTTGCCTTTAAAGCATCGATACAATTTTTGTCCTCATCAAGATTTCCCTCAACACGCGACACGATGTGCATGACATGTGAGAATCGGTGAACGGTCATGTTTTCCGTAACCTCAACACTTCCGTATTTGCAAACGCGCCCTAGATCATTGCGCGCGAGGTCAACAAGCATAACGTGTTCGGCAACTTCTTTCGGATCGGCGTAAAGTTCTTTTTCGATTTGCAAATCTTCGGCTCGATTATTTCCGCGATGTCTTGTTCCAGCGATAGGCAAAATTGTTGCCCGCTTGTTTTTAACTTTCAACAAGTCTTCAGGCGAAGTTCCGATAACCGTTAGATCGTTTGCAAACTCCATAAAATACATATACGGGGATGGATTGATAATCCGAAGCGCTCGGTAAACATTAAGAAGATCGCCCGTGAACTCCGTTGAAAATCTTTTCGATAGAACGATCTGGAAAACATCCCCTTCAACAATATTGTCTTTACATTTCTCAACGAAATCGTAAAACGTCTGCTTGTCTGAGCCGTTCGCAAAATTTTGTTGTGCTGAAAACTTCAACGCGAAATCTAACGGCGCGTTAAGTTGTGCGCGTAGTTGCCGGAGTTCTTCCTTCGCACCGGCATAAGCTGTTTCTGGATTCATGTACGAATCAATATTCACATTCCTAATTAAAATTATTTGGTGTTTGTAATGATCGAACGCAATCAATGTATCGTAAACACCGAACATGGAATCGGGAATGTCGATCTGTTTTTCACCGCTGAATTTTATAACGTCTTCTATCAATGCAACGTTTTCGTAACCAAGGTAACCCACAATGCCGCCGGTGAAATCGGGCAGCTCTTCAATCTTTGGGTCTTTGGATTTTGAAATTTCTTCGGAGAGATAATCAAAAATATTTTTTGTGACTGTCGTGCTTTTGTCCGATTCGATGATGGTGAGTTGTTCGCCTTCATTCATAAAAATCTTTGAAGGATTCTTACTGATGAATGAATAACGCGCCAATCTTCCGATTCCTTCGACGGATTCCAATAGAAAACTGTTTGAACCTTTCCCTCTTATCTTTAAATAAGCGAGAACAGGCGTCAGCAAATCGGCGGTTATCTTTTCATAAACCGGAATCTTGTTGTATGTCTTCGACAATTCTAAAAACGTTTTGTAATCCATAATATTTTTCTCTGTTGTCTTTCTTCGCGGACTTTGCGTATTCCCAGCGGCTTGGCGTGAAAAATCTTTCTCGCAAAGACGCAATGAACAAAACGCGGAGACCGCAAAGTATTTAAAAACAAAAAACCCTTCCCGGTGAATCCAAGAAGGGTTTGTTAATTTATATCATAACATATTACTCTAATTCACCGGAACCTCGTATTTATCCATTCGCCACTACCAAAGCATCCGGCTTGCGTTTGAATTGTTGTAATATGTTTCGACGTTCATTTTCATTGGATGCAAAGATATGTTTCGAAACTTGCGATGTCAATAGTAATATTGAGGAGGTGAAAAAATTTTTCCAATAACAGAACGGACTTATCCGTTTTCTCCTGTAAGACGCGCAATTTGCAGAAGATAAAATCTCAATAGGTCCTGCTGTTTTGGAGAAAGCGCCTGCTCTTCAATTTTTATAATCCGTTCCACTTCCTTAACTGCGCGTATAATATTGATCGGCACTTCAACCATTCCTTCGGAAACGATTGACAAATATTCAAACGCCGCAGCGAGGAACTGATGCATGTTATCATCGTTAGAAACTTTGATAACGTGCGAAAGATTTGTCGGCAGTTTTATTTTTCTTGAACCGAGTGAAAGTTCCGCAGAACCGTTTTTCGATGCCAATGAATGCAGTGCAATCGCAAGCTCGACAAAACTTGCAACACGCTGAAACACCGGCTGTTCGAGCAAATCCCAAATTTTCTTCCGCCATGATTTAACTTCTTCCGGAACTCCGAGTAATTTCTTTACCGATTCAACCCAAGCCGGATCAACGTTTCCGTGAATGTCCGATAAAAATGTTTCCGGATCGGTGTTAAATAAATTTTGCTGAAGCAAAACCGCAATGTCGGGTCGCAGTGTCGGCAGAAGATCGGGAATAAATTTATCGGCTTCGAAGAAATCATTAACGTTTAATCCGTGTCGCCGCAGCAGTTCGCGTTGAAACAGAATTAAATATTTATTTAACGAGTCCATGTCTTCACGCAAAGCCAGGAACGCAGAGTTGCCGGCTGGGAAAGCATTTTCCAATTTGCCAAGGTACTGCAACTTTTCGTCTTGATAAATTCTGAGTGTATGCAAAATTTCATAAACTGGAAGATGCGGAAGAATTCTGTCTTCGATGAATGATGATGCTTCGCCCGAAGCAAATTCTTTCTGCGCAAAACTATCCAGCGCACGGAAAAGTCCGGTGGTTAATTGGTTTATTCCCAGAACCGCGGTTTGTGACTGATTATGCGCGATCGCGCGCAACAGACTTCCGTAACGAGAAAACGGAATCATCTCCGAAATTTTTCTAAGAATTTTCTGACTGTCGTTTCCGGAATCACCTTTTCCGGGTCGCACGGTTGGTCTGTCTCTTAACGACGGCGTTGTTCTTGCTATGAAATACGATATGATATGAATGCCGACAACGTCCTCTTCCCTTCCGTAAAGAATTTGTCTAAAGTTTTCGGTGAAGTGATTCAGAAATTCATCAAACATTTTATCTTTGAACCCGATGGTGAGACGTTCCAATTCTTTCAGTCCGCGCGTTTTGAATTGCAGACGTGTTTCTACCAATGGTTCGCCCGCGCGAACAATTTCGGTTTCATAAAACTTTTGCGATTCCTTCACATGAAAAAGCAATTGTGAAAGTTCACTAACCGGAAGGTATCTCAACTTCTCCGAAATGTTGCTTTGGAATGTGCGCAAATCGCCCTCAGAAAAAACTCCAAGCAGCGGAGTCCGGGCGTACACTGTACTTTGCTTTGTCGATTTGCTGAGATGTTCCGAAAATCTTTTTTCGTTATCACCGGATTTTATGAAAACAGAACGACCGGCGTTCGGTTCGTAATAACCGCCTTGCCTCTGCATCGGTTCGCCGCTTCCCATTTTCATTCTTACTTTGCCAACCAATTCTTTTTCCGAAAGCCAAGAAATCAATTCATACTTTGCTTCTTTAAACAAATTCATTCCGGCGGCTTGCCCAACTTGCTGACTCAAATCCGAACCGGCAATAAATACTTCGCTGATTATTTCGTTAAATCTTTCACCGGTAGTTTGATTCAGTCTTCTGCTCTGAAGAGAATATTCCCAAATCTTGTTCAAATAGTTTTTCAAATTCTTCGATGCATCGATGTCCTCAAAAAGCGGAACGAGACGGACCGACGGAATTTCGAGATCGTGATTGTCGCGTAACGATTGTTCACGTCGCGCACGCATTTTTCTATCGAGCGATATCAGCGCCTCAGGTGTAGTTGACATACTAACCTGCAGCGCCATTACCATTCCCGGATTTCCGTATTTGGCAGCAATTTCATTTATCTCGTTTATGTTGTGAACGGTCGTATCGATTGCAAACTGATCCTGCGCAGTAATCATCTTTTGATGAATGCGCGGTGTAATTACAAAACGTTTCAACAAATCTTTGTACGATGAAGCCTCTTGCAGCAATTCAGCATTGTCAAGATTCTTGGGGATGAAGTTTATCAGCTCGTGCAAAGTTTTTCTGATTTGCTTATTGAGAGAGAAATAATATTCGAGCGCATTTCTTCTCTGCGTTCTGAGCTCGAGCATTTTTCTTTCAAGTCTATCGTTGTGATGCCACAGTGAAGTCAACGGATCTTGAGCGATGCGCATCTTCATTCCGAGCTGTCTGATCTTGCCCGGCTTCAAATTAAACGGAAGAACGCCGCGGTATCTTTTCTCAAGCTGATGTGTGAGCTGAGTAATTTCGTTCAGCAATTTTGAAAAACGTTTATTCGCTTCGGGCAGTTTTTCAATTTCATTCAGCAGGCTTGTTTCGATCTTAACAGTTTTATCCGCCCTCAAAAGTGCTTGTAGCAGTCGTGATTGCTGCGCAACGTTTCGAATTAAAACCGCCGCAACCAAGCTGTGACCTTGTCCCGACGGTCTGTTGCTGCCGTCCCAATCTCCCCAGAAAGACAAAAATGTTTGATGCGGTTCTTCGGAATAAAGCAGAAAATAATTTTCTGCGGCAATCATTGATTTAAGATCGAGAATCAACTCAGATGGTTCTTCGCTGGAAGAAATTGCAACGTTTAATCCAAAATATTCCCTTATCAATTCTTGCGCGGTCTTTTGAATGAGAGTAGCCGGAATACCTCTGTTCTTAATTATACGTTCGATTAACTCTTCAAAATTTAATTCCGATCTCAGCGAGTACATTTGTGTCGGATGAACCGTACGGTCGTACAATCTTTCGCGAAAAACTTTTTCACGCCGTTCAAGATTATCTTTGTAGAATTCTTCCTCAAGTCTCGCGACGAGAGATTTTCCTTTATCGGCACGGACAGTTTCAATCAAATCATCGGCAATCATCACCCGATCATTGAATCTCCGTCTAAACAGCGAAAGTCTTTCCGATAAAAATTCTTCCGAAAATCTTTTTCGGTATTCTTTATCACGCCATTCTTCGTTATTCTGAATCAGCCGATTCAGAGAAACATTATGGCACTCATCTAGAATTTGTTTTTCGATGGAAGTCCAAACAGAAACGTAATCTTTCGGCGATGATGATTTTTTTATCGAAAGCGATTTCTCTTCAAATTTTTTACGATTGTAATGCGCGGCTTCTTCCGCGATCATCCGGTTCAGATCGATCAATACTCTTCTTGTTTTCTTCAAAAGAATTTCAGCGTTGTCCGTTCCGCCCAAAGTTAAACGAAAAGTTTTGCGGCCGATTTCAAAACCTTTTTCTGTGCGGGCAAATGTGGAAAGCGGCACAAGTCCAATTCCCTGCCGCGCCAATCCCGACGAGAGCCAATCGAGCGACAACCCGGATGGAAGTTTATAGATTATCATCTGCGGATACATACTGCCTTTCGGCGCTTTGATTTTTATATCGAATCTGTTTCGAGTCTTCGGAAGAATGTCAACAGCTTGCTCGAGCGAATCCATCCGCTCTTTGAAAATTTTATTTCTCAACCGCCAGTAAGCATTTGCAGTTTCTGTTTTGCTTCGATAAAAAAGATACGCCGTAAAGATCGCCGCAATGTTTGGTTTGATTGTGTCGTTAATCTTTTTAAATCTTTGGTAAAGTTCATCGTGATGAATTTCAATAACAGACAATCGCGCGCCGGCAAATGAATCGGTTTTGGAAAGCGAATGAACCGTGATCAAATGTTTTGCGTGCTCATCGCTTATGTAACCGTTGCCGTGAAGTTCATCTGTTAACTGCCGGATTGTTTTGATTTCTTTCAGTCCGTCGATCGGCGCCACATTTTGATAAGAAAGGTCGTCGATCACAAAAATATTTCTTTCAAGCAACCATTTAACTAAACGCTTCACGTCGTCGGGATTAAATTCCTGTCCGGTTGCATTATGAGGATTATTCAACGCAACGGCGCCATAACTTTTCCAGTTCGGATCGACCGCTAATTTATTTTTGACTTCATCAATAATCCCATCAACATCAAGCTCGTAATCATCGGTCAATGGAATCACTGAAACTGATGGGAAACAATGTTCGTACGTCCAGCTTAAATCCGGAATAACAACTTCTCTGATGCCGCAATGAAACCCGAGCAGTCCCAATGCAGTACGAGAAGAGCCGCTTACAACAAGAGTGTTCTTGGCGTTGTACTCGGGATGATGACTCAAGAAAGCTGAAAGAAAACTTTTAACAACTTCGGAATTTGAAACGTCGGAGTGAATGTTACCAACAAATTCATCACAACATTCTCTCGTATCCTTGCCGGAAAATTTATCATTTAGAAAGTACGCTAACAACTGTTCGGTCCTGGATGAAAAATAGTTTTCGCCTGGAGACAGATTCGCGACTATATCTTCAACAACTTTTGCTTTTTGTTCGATGATTGAACTGAGCTTATCTTCAAACTGCTTCGCATAAATCTTGAGTGGATTATTGCCGATTATGGGAAGCTGAGAATGCTCATATGCCGGTTCAACAACAATTTCATTTTCCGGTTCTTTGTTTTCTTTTCCAAAAATATTTTCCTTCAGTAGGAATGAAAGCAATTCAACTTCTGAGGCGGACGGGGTACCTTTTAGCTGGAATTGAATTGTCTCGACAACTTTCAGCATATCGGAACTGCCGGCAATAAAAACCGTTGAAAGATTTTTCAGCTCATGCGAAAATATTCCTGGTGTAAGAACTCTCAACACACGATTCATCATTTTTGCTTCGCGTGCAAGCGAAAGATGATTCGGCGCTTCGTTGACTTCAATAAAAAAGAGAGGATATTCCAAACTCAACTGCCGGAGATTTCTTCTTGTCTCCTCTTTGGTAATACCTCCAAGGACTAAAAACGTTGGCAAAGATGAGCTTTGTTTTAACTCATATTCCAGTTCACGAAGAAAATTTTTTTCTTCGGAAGGGAGAGTTCTAAATTTCAGCGATTCAAAAGTCTGAAGATGTTCCGGTAAAGAAAAATCATACAAAAAAATTTTTGCGGGACGGTAAGTCAGAAAACTCGAAAGCGCATGGAGCAAAATCCGCAGCGCTTCAATCACTCCTCCGGAAGCAAGTATCACCTCGCGATTGCCGGTAATCTCTCCTAGATCATACGATAACGGTTCCTGCTGCTGCTTTGTTAACCATTCACTAAAATATTTTGCGAGGTAGTTCGGATCTTTTTTGTTGAATCCTCCGCGCGGCATGTACGGTGCGCTCTTTTTTATCAGCGAAAGAATCAGCTCGACTTTCTTTTTGTCTTCGTTCACCCAGCCAAGTTCTTCAATAAAAGAATCGAGATCGTCTTCGGTTAGATTTTCTTTTCTTATATCGATGCCGAGAGCAATACGCAGATAAGCCGAGTACAGTTCTTTATCCTGCACCGGATTGCCGATATGAAAGTTAACTCGTTCCTCCGGAGGAATATCCGAAGAAGCCGTTGCTTCGCTAACTTCGGAAACACGAGCAGCTTTTATAGGATTGAGCCTAAAATATTTTAGGGGATCGTTTTTCATAATCTTTCTAAACTTTTAGAGAATACAACTGGCGGTTAATCGTTCTTCTTGGATTGACCTTTGACCGTATTCTTCAAAAAGTTTTTGAACATCTCAACTAAATCCGATCCTTGCTGCAGATCGTTGGGAGACAGCGAAACAATCGTTCTTGCATTTTTAAGAGACTGACTTGCTTCCGCCAATCGTGCGGCTTGCGGCGTAAGCATCAATAATTCCGGATTGTTTTTCAGCAGTTCCAATTCTTTTTTGTCGAACTCAAGCTGCATTTTTTTTCGATTCAGTTCATCTTCAACACGTTTTTGCGCCAATGCCGATTCCTGTTCAAGTTCACTTTTCTTCAGCTGAAGTTTCTTAAGATCAAGTTCGTTTTCCATCAGCGCGATTTGTTCATCGGCTTTCAACTTTGCACGTGATGCCGTAATCCTTGCTTTCTGATTAAGCGCTTCAGTCTGTTCAAGAATTCTTGCAGATTCCTGCTGGCGTAATGCTTCGGAAATTTTTGAATCGACAGCTTCGAACGATTGAACAGTGAGCGAAATGATTTCCAGTCCAAACATTTCCTTGCTTACGTTAACTTTTTCATGCAGATAATTATAGATTTTCTCGGATGACAGTTCTTCAATCTCATATTTTTCGGTGAATTCTTTTATGAGACTATGAATTACCGTTTCGAATTCTTTCGCAGATTTAGTAACGGCATTTGTATTCCAGCCGCCGACTTTAATCAGCGACGAAATATTTTGCATTGAAGCAGCAACCGTTACCGAAAGTTTTATTTTTATATCAAGATTACCTTTCGCGGAAGATTCAATGTTCAGTTGAGAAGATTGCGTTGTATTTGGTAGCGCGAGACTGAAATGCCGCGGATAAAATCGACTCTTTCGTTCAAAGATCTTTCCGTTTGACTCTGAAAGAATCAATTGATCCGGCTTTCTTAATCGGTATTCATAGAATACTGCAACTACCGCGACTATTATTATACCTATAACGAACCACATATTTATACTCCCAAAGTATATGTTTCATGTTCTGAATGATTATCGATGGATTTGATGCGAATGACGGTGAGAAGAGCGCATTCAAATTGTGGTGCAATTTAATATTTAAAATTGTTTACTTCAATTTCATTCTTGTCGAAACAGCTAACGGATTGCCTCAAAAAAAAACTAACCGTAGATGATAGAAAAAATAGTCATTGCCTCAAAAGTAAATCTTACCATGGGAAAGTGAAAACAGCTAATCTAAACTGGTAAATGTCTTATCTAAGGTCACT
>JAMCSN010000107.1 GCA_023381535.1 Bacteroidota bacterium | reverse complement strand
TGCATCTACGAATGATATTGTCGGCGGCAACTCCGGCAGTTCGGTAATAAATGAAAAGAAAGAAGTTGTTGGATTAATTCACGACGGCAACCTTGAAAGTCTTGCCGGTGATTTTATTTTTCTTCCAGAGAATAATCGTGCAGTCGCAACGGATTCGTGGGGTTTGATTGAAGCATTGAAATTTTATTTCCATGCCGACAGATTGGTGAATGAATTACAAAGCGGCAAAACTGAATAACGTTGTGCGGACAAATTTATCCTGATAAAAGAGGCGGGAAATTTTTCTCGCCTTTTTCTTTTGAATCTTTCTCAGCGAGAACATATATTCGATATATCGTCGTATTAAGATTGGCAAGTTATCAATGCAAACAAGCACATTACAATTAACACCGTGCAACAAACATTGTATCATGGATCCCGTGACGCATTACTGCAAAGGTTGTTTCAGAACTATTGAAGAAATTATGCGCTGGCAGTTTTTGAACGAACAAGAGAGAATAAAAATTCTTCAAAGCGTTGAACTACGAAAAGCCGCATTAAGCCGTAAAGCGCACAAAACGTCATGAACCGCGGGTTCATACAAATCTATACTGGTAACGGTAAGGGGAAAACAACAGCAGCAATAGGACAAGCTGTTCGTGCTGCAGGTGCCGGACTGAAATCCTACATTATTCAATTCATGAAGGAATATCCTTACAGCGAATTGAACAGTCTTAAAAATCTTTCCGGTTGGATAACAATTGAGCAATGCTGCAAAGATGATTTCGTATTGAAACGCGAACCGCCGCCGCAAGAAGAAATTGAAAAAGCAAAACAAGCTCTCAGAACCGCGTCGGAGAAAATGTTAAACGGCAATTTTGATTTAATTATTCTTGACGAAGCGTGCGTTGCAATTCATTTTGGTTTGCTGAAGGTTGAAGATGTGCTTACGGTACTCGACTCTAAACCGGAAAATGTAGAATTGATTTTAACGGGAAGATATTGCCCGCAACCGCTCATTGATCGTGCCGACCTTGTGACAGAAATGAAAGAGGTGAAGCACTACTACCAGAATGGAATTCTTGCGCGAAAAGGAATCGAGTCTTGAAACCGCCATTGCTGATTGATCTCGATGGAGTTCTCCGTCTCGATAATAAAATTGCGTCTTTCACCGGAGCGCTGTTTGAATTTTTGAATTCCGCCAATGTCACTGTATGCATTTTAAGCAATTCGACTTTATCTACTTCTTCGGATGTACGGAATTTCTTTAAGCAGAACGGGATCAATTTGGAAATCCCGGTTATAACTGCTTCGGAAGCTGCTGCTGTTTATTGTAGAATGCGGTATAAAAAAGTTTCCGTCTTCTGCGCTGAAAATGTGAAATCAATTTTTGAGAATATGATCGATGATGAAAATCCCGAAGCCGTTGTTATAGGTGATTACGGAAAGAATTGGGATTTCAAAACGCTCAACGAAATTTTCAAAAAAGTTTTAGACGGCGCCGATCTGATTGCCATGCAGAAAAATCGTTACTGGAAAACTGCCGAAGACGGTTTGCTTTTGGATGCCGGGACATTTGTTGCAGCATTAGAATACGCCGCTCAAAAAGAAGCCGTGTTAATTGGGAAACCTTCGCCGCTTTATTTTCGCTCCGCACTGCAATTGCTTGGTTACCAATATCAGCAAAAATTTGTAATGATTGGCGATGATCTGGAAACCGACATACGCGGCGCATCGGAATTGGGCGCGACAACGATTATAGTTTACACCGGCAAGACTGAATATCCTCTAGCTCACGATTCAAAGATCAAACCAGATCACGAAGCGAGAAATCTCAAAGATGCGATAGCAATCCTGGAAAAAATTTTTTGCTGATAATTCTTGAAAGTGTTAATTGCTGACTGGAGGGTGTTTCCTTTCATACGCAAAATCCACAATCATCTTTAAAGTTTTTTTGTATGAATACCCGCCGTGAGTTGCCGAGCGCATGAATCCAGCGTCTTCGGTTAAATCCGGATTCGGATTTACTTCAAGCACATAAAGTTTGTTATCACTTTTAGAAAGCCGCATGTCAACACGCGCATAATCCCGGCATCCGACGGCTCGGAAACAATTCAAAGCCATGATTTCGGCTTCTTCGCGAATTTTATCGGGTAATTGAGCCGGACAAATTGGAATTGTCTTATGATAAGCCACGTGCATAGGATCCCATTTTGCCTGGAAGCTAACAATGGGATGAAGGTCATCCGGCATTTGCGAAAAATCAATTTCGCTGATTGGGAGTATGGTAGGATTTTTATCACCGAAGACCGCTATGTTCAGTTCGCGTCCTAAAATAAATTCTTCAACCAGTGCATGTTGATTGAACGAGTTGAAAACATATTCCACTCGTTTTTTCAAAGTATCTACGTTATCAACAATGGCGTCGTTATCAATTCCAACACTCGCATCTTCGAGCGCGGGCTTTACAATCAAAGGATAGTGTAAACCAAGTCTGAAAGAACGGTCCATTGTCTTTATGATTTTGTAACGCGGGGTTCTTATTCCAAGCGAGCTCAAAATTCTTTTTGTTAAGGTTTTGTTTTGACAAGTTCCCAAAGCAAGAGGCGGTGCGCCGGTGTAAGCCGCATTCATCAATTCTAAAATCCCGGTGAAGCTCATTTCTAGTCGCGGCTGGTCTTTGTATAATTCAACAAGATTGAAAACAACATCCGGTTTGTTCTTCTCGTAATCCTTTATGAAAGTAGTAAGATTATCCAATATGTTCAGCGTATAAGCTTCGTAGTTGTATTTTCTCAAAGCTTTCGCCATTTCTTCAAATTCGAATAATGGGTTGTTCTCTTCAAGGCTGAAAACCGGCTTGAAATCCGGATTTTTAGTCCGCTTCTTTTTGGTTTTATATTGTTCGGGGTTAGTTTCGTTGAAGACTATTGCAACTTTCATTTCGCTCAAATTTTTTTTGCAAAGTAAACAAAAATGTTTTGCATATCAAAAGTTTTGTTATTTTTGCGGGCAATCAGGATGAATGAGAATTTCTCTCAATGAGTTTTTATCCTCAACCTAACAAATATCAATGCGGTCCGTTCGCGCTCAAGTATGCGCTTGTGATGCTCGGTGTCTTCAAAGATGAAGACCAGATCGGAATAATTGCCGGAAGCACTTGGTGGGCAGGCACGGACGAAATCGGTTTATCACGCGCCGCACGACGATTTCAATGCAAACTAAAACATTTCCAATCAAGCAACCCCGACGATGCAAGACGCATGCTTGTTAATGAACTTAAGAAAGGTCATCCTTGCATTTTAAGTGTGAAGGACTGGGAACACTGGTGCACGGTCGTAAATTATCAGCAAGGTAAATTTGTTGTGATTGACAGCGAACTTGATAAAGTAGTTGCCATTCAGACGGCAAGCCAGTTGTTGCGAAGATGGAAGTATGTTGAAAAGGGAACCGGAATAAAAAGTTACGACGGTTATGCGCTGATTCCGAAATTCAAAACTCTCACCCGCGCAAAGTTTACTTTGGATAAGGCGAAAGATTTGATGTACGATAAATACGAAGACCTGGCTAAGAAGTGGGATCAGTACACAAACGATCTGATTACTATTTGCAAACCGAGAACAAAACTCAGTTCCAACATAATAACATTTTCCGAACTGCTGCGGCGTAACGAACAGAACTTGATTAAGCGGGTCGCAAACTGGCACGGTGAACCTACTTTTTCGGAATTGAAAAAAATTTTAACAAACATGAAACTTGTTGCTGAAGTTTACGATCTCGTTGTTGCTGAAGACGACGAGAAGCGCGCAGCGATTGATCTCGCTTCAATTCTAATGATGTACGCGTGTGGCAAGTATGGAATGAATCCGATTTATTAATTGAGAATTGAGAATTGTGAATTGAGAATTAGGAGAATGTAACCTTGAGGTTTGGAAGTTTATGAAGAGACATCCCAAAATACTTCAAAGAGAAAACGCCGCTCTATTGGTAATTGATATTCAAGAAAGAATATTACCGGTAATCTTTGAACATGAACGCGTTGTAGAGAACGCAGTGAAACTGATAAACGGTTTTAAAATTCTAAATGTTCCGATTTATTTTACCGAGCAGTACCCAAAAGGATTAGGCACAACAGAACTCAAAATTAAAACGGCTCTCGAAAATGCCGAAGCAATTCAGAAAATGAGTTTCAGCTGTTTCGGTGCCGGAAATCTGTTTGATGAGTTGAAATCTAAAAATCTGGAACAGATTGTTGTTTGCGGAATCGAAAGTCATGTTTGTGTAATGCAGACGGTTCTCGACTTAATTGCTAACGGTTTCCAAGTCCAGGTTGCGGCTGATGCGGTTTCATCACGCAGAAAGTTTGACTACGAAACTGCATTGAGAAGAATGGAAAACAACGGCGCTGAAATCACTCTTACTGAATCGGTTCTGTTTGAAATGCTGAATGTCTGCGGCACTGACGAGTTCAAAGCGATTTCCAAGATGGTTAAATAAGAAAAAATTCGTCCTTCGAACTTTGTACTTCTGCTTTTTATTTCACGTGTTTTTTTGGATAGTCAAAGAAGAATGTTCTTCCGCAATACCTTTCTACCTCCGACCACGAATCAATGCCAAGTTCAAGTCCGACAATGGCGCATGTTGGCAATGCCGGCAAGTACTCGCTTCCCAGCAAATTTGCAAAGTTGGATAAACCGGGATTATGTCCAAACATTATCGCCGTTTGATATTTATCATCAATGCCGCGCACAACCGATGTTAACTCGCGCATGGTTGCTTCATAAATTCGTTCGTCTGTAAGAATATTCTTAGCGAGATACTTCAGCTCTTCGGCAAAAATTTCAGCAGTTAATAGCGCGCGCGGAGCCGGACTGCTAATAATTAATTCCGGTTTGACATTCTTTTTGCTGAGAAGTTTTGCCATTGCTGCGGCATCGTTGGCGCCACGTTCGTTAAGTGTTCTTTCGAAATCGGATTGGTTAGCTTCATCCCAGCTTGATTTGGCGTGACGAACGAGATAGAGTGTTTTCATTTGGCGGAATTAAATATTGATAGGATCAAATCGAAAGTTTTTGCAGCTGCTCTTCAAGCGCGCGGATATTTTTTTCTTTCTGCGGTTGAAAATTCTTCTTAGCGTATCCGGTAAAAAAATGATGCTGATTAAGAAATTCGATTGTTTTAGTCAGCCACTCCTTTTCAGTGAGGTGATCATTCGAATAATATTCAAACTCGCTTCTAAATGAATCGTTTCGCGCCAAAAAAGTTTTGCGACCAATGTGGTTTAAGTCGGCATCGCAAATTATCTGTTCAAATTTATTATGCGGGTTCTGCGGAACCTTAGTTGCTCTAATGCAGCCAATAATTTTTTCAATTTTGTTTGAAGAATAATTTTCGCTTGAGAGAAATTCGGAAGCATAAGCAGCGCTCACTTCTTCGTGCCCCGCCGTTTTTTCAATATAGCCCAAATCATGGAACCACGCTGCAATCTGAACCATTTCCAAATCGTCCGGCGTCAGCATTTCACCCACGCCGATTTCAATGCTTGAGCCGACGACGTCTTCCGTATGTGCAAGGTTATGATATGTATTGCATGGCGGAGTTTTTGAGGAGAGAATGCTTATGATGTAATCTTCTGTTGCAGCAAGAATTTGTTTGTGCATATCACCCATCTAGATTTTACACGAACAAAGATTAGGAAATTCCCGCTGAGAGTAAAATGAAATAAAACCGTGCGTGAATTAGAGCACAAATTCTGTAATGTGAATTACTCGCAGCAATTGGGCTCTTGTTGAGTTTGAGCCGGCTGATGAACCAATTTAGGGCTGATATAAGGTATCCCAAGATTCAAACCCCTTAGAATGAACAGAGCGGCGAGTATGAATGCGAAAGCGGGAACCATTTTTGCAAGCCGTCTTCTGATATTAAGATTAATGATTTTTCCGAAGAGAGCTGTTGCGAACATGATCGGCAGCGTTCCAAGTCCGAATAACGCCATGTAAAGTGTTCCGCTTAAAACATCTCCCGTTGAAATAGCGCCCGCTATTCCGACGTAAACAAAACCGCACGGCAGCAGTCCGTTCAGCAATCCGATTGCGAACAACGATGAAGCATTTTTTCGCGAGGCGAGACGGAAGAAATTTGTTTTGATGAAAGTTGTTATGCTTTTATAGAATTTTAATTCTGAAACTTTTGTTTTTATTTTTCTCGGCGTAAGAATATAAATCATAATAATCGCACCGAGAATTATAGAGAGGTTCTGCTGAAGCCCGAACAAAACCAACCTGTTGCCGAACAAACCGAACATTGCGCCCATAAAACTGTACGTAGCTACTCTGCCCAAATTATACAGTATGCGTCCCAGCATAATTTTAAATTGGCTCTCGCCGAAAACAGGCAGAGCGAGAACAATAGGACCGCACATTCCAACGCAATGTAAACTCCCCAATAATCCTACTGCAAATCCGGTCCAAACTTCCATCTCAGTCCGTCATTATTATTTTTTCGTTGAAGTAAGTATTTCCTTTAGCGTTCCAATCCACTTGAACTTTCCACAATCCTTTTTCAAGATTAGTCGTTCTAAAACTTTGTGTGTGAGTAGAATCGAGTGCGATATTCACCGCAAAATCTTTTGTCTTGTCCGCCGGTCTGTAAAACTGAATTGTTCCGCCAATCTCATCCGGTCTAAAAATTTTTGGGAATGATAATTTTACTATTCCGGCTTCCAAATTTATGTTTAGCTGTTCGGTCAGTTCTTTGGTTCTATTCTCCTTATCAATCTGCTCCTGGTATTTGATCTCCTTGGCGTAATAATCTTTGGTAACAAGTCCAACGTCTTGTTTCATAAAAATTACCACAAGAACCAAAACAGCGACCACGAAAAAAATATATGTTGCGGCGATTTTTACGCCCCAAGAAATTTTCATCAGTTTACTCTCCCTAAAAATGCTGTTTGTATTACATTGATAGTTTTTCCTTCCGACGTAACGGTAATTTTAAAATTTGTTTTCAATTGTTTAATCTCGGATTTCGGAAGTATGACAAGAAATTTTCCTTCCGCTACGCCTTGAGGTCCAATATTCAAATCATTACCGAGCAATTTTATTTCGCCTTGTAAGTTTTGCAGAGATAGTTTCACCGGCAAAGCATTAAATGTTTTGTTGATGATTTTCACATCGTAAATGTTGCTGATTTTATCACCGGGTTGTTCCTGGAAAAACATGCCGGGTGTGCGGAGAATACTTAGCTCAACATCGGAACGCGTTGCAAGTAGATATGAAATTAACGTAACAAGCAGAACGAGAACAACGGTGTAGCCAATTGCGCGCGGTTTGAAGATAGATTGTTTACCGGTCTCAATTCCGTTTTTCGAAGCGTACCGGATCAAACCTTTCGGGCGTTTTACCTTTTCCATAACGTCGTCGCATGCATCAATGCAAGCGGTGCAGTTAACACACTCAAGCTGTGTTCCATTTCGAATGTCTATGCCTGTCGGACAAACATCAACGCATAAATGGCAATCGATGCAATCGCCGAAAATTTCGCCGGAATCTTTTTTGATTTTTCCGCGCGGCTCGCCCCGTTTGTAATCGTAATGAATTACAATCGAATTTTGATCCAGCATTACTCCCTGAAGCCTTCCATACGGACAAACGAGTGTGCACGCTTGCTCACGGAACGAAGCAAACACAAAGTAAAATATTCCCGAAAAAATAAGAACTGCAAGAAAAGTTGAGAAATGTTCCGTTGGTGTGTCTTTGATGTATTGAAAGAGTTCCTGCTCGCCGATTATGTAAGAAAGAAAAATGTTGGAGATGAGAAATGACAAGCCGAAAAAGATTATCTGTTTCGAAGACTTCTTAAAAAGTTTTTCGGCATTCCACGGAGCGTTTTTAAGCGCCCGTTGTTTTGCCGCATCGCCTTCGATAAAATATTCAATTTTACGGAATACCATTTCCATAAAAACGGTTTGAGGACAAATCCAGCCGCAGAACAATCTGCCGTAAACAACGGTGAATAGAAATATCGAAACGATTAGCGCGATCATCGTTAATGCGAATAAGAACATGTCATGTGGACCGAACGGAATTCCGAAAATGATAAACTTTCTTTCCAGCACATTGAGAAGAATAAACGGGTGACCGTTGATCTTGATAAACGGTGCTGCAAACAAGAATGCCACCAAGAAAATGCTGACTACAGTTCGTGCATTATGAAATTTTCCCGAAGGTTTTTTGGGAAAAACCCATTTCCGTTTTCCTTCCTTAGTTACGGTAGCAAGCGAGTCGCGGAATTCTTCTTCTTTAGTGAAGTTACTCTCGTTCATAAGTTATTTTTGTGCATTTGCAGAATCAGTCTTTGGTTCCTCCCATTTTTCTCCTTGCGGCGGTTTCGCATTTGGCGGATTTGTACCGTGCAAAGACATAACGTAACTGGCAACAGTTTGAATTTTTTTCGGATCGAGCTGAGTCTGCCAGCTGATCATTCCTTTTGCGGGAACGCCGTTAGTAATGATTCTAAAAATATTTTTTATGCCGCCGCCGTTAATCCAGTAATCGTCCGTTAGATTGGGACCAACTACACCTTGAGCGTTTTGACCATGACATGTGACGCAATTCTTCTGAAATATTTCTTTACCTTCGCTTAGAGTTGCCGGGTCTGTCAACTGAGTAACGGTGGCTTCGTTTATAAACGCGCCGGATTTTATAAGAAGCTGTCGCTCGAAAGCGGCTTGCTGCATTTCCTGGTTGTATTCATTTGCTGAAATCTGCCCGCTGCCAAACACGTGAAAGACAAGCATATAAATTACCCCCCAGATAATTGTACCGTAAAAAAGAAAACTGAACCACGGTGGAATCTTGTTATCGAGCTCATGGATTCCGTCGTAATCATGGTCCAAAAGAATCTCTGCTTCTTTTTCGATCGGTGTTGCGCGCATCAAATATTTTTTGAATGCGATCAGTGGATTCTTGAAAAGTCTTCCTTCATTGTCGTTCTTTTCGGAGTAAATTACCGCCAGCCATAATATGAATGCGATGAAGATAAGTGTAATCACCGTCATCACTCTCATGATCGCGTCAAGATCATAAGCGCCGGGTTGGGTTTGAACTTGAACTGCCCATGAATTTGAATAACCGGTAAACGTTGCAGCTAAAAACAAAATCGAGAACCAAATTTTATTCTGTGACTTCATTTTTTATCTCTGATTTATTTTCATTTTCTAAATTAGAATCGAGCGGAAGGTTTTCCATTTTGGAAATATATTTTTTATCCAATCTGAATACCCATACAAGAGTAAACAAAAACAGACCGACGAAAATTATCATCGATACAATAGGATAAATTGCAATACCTTCTATTCTGCTTAAATGATCTGAAAACATTTTTACCTTCTACTTTGTTGCGGTCGTGTTAACTTTTATATCGGTTCCGAGACGTTGCAGATAAGCAATCAATGCAATAATATCCTTATCCGGTTCAGCCGGAACGCCGTTGTTGATCAAGTCTTGTGTTATAACATTTGCTTGTTTAGCAAGATCAAGGTTCGCGTATCTATCGTATCCCGCTTCGTACGGAACGCCGAGTGAACGCATCGCCCGTATTTTTGTTGCGGTTGTAGTTGTATCCAGAGTTTGAGTAAGCAGCCACGGGAAACGCGGCATGATAGAACCAGGGGACATCTGCCGAGGATCTTGCATGTGTAAATAATGCCAGAGGTTGGAATATTTTCCGCCTTCTCTTGCTAAATCTGGTCCCGTTCTTTTTGATCCCCACAAGAATGGATGATCGTAAACATACTCTCCGGCTTTTGAATACTCGCCGTATCGTTCTGTTTCAGATCTGAACGGACGCACAAGCTGCGAATGGCATGAAACGCATCCCTCTCGAATGTAGATGTCTCTTCCTTGCAGTTCTAACGGAGTGTATGGTTTAACGCTGGCAATTGTGGGAATGTTCGACTTGATTAAAAATGTCGGAACCATCTCAACCAAACCGCCAATGAGAATTACGACAACGGAAAGAAGTGCAAACTTCACCGGACGTTTTTCGAGCCAACGGTGAATCATTCCTCGTTTCAGTTTGTCCGCTTCTCTATCGTAAGGCGCGGCTTCCGCTTCTTCGTTCTTAACGAAACTACCTTGTTTGACTGTCTTCACAAGATTGTATGCAAGCAAGATTAATCCTGAGAAGTAGAGCAGTCCGCCAAACGATCTGATAATGTACATCGGAATTATTTGCAGAGTCGTTTCCAAAAAGTTTGGGTACTGCAGCATCCCAAGCGGATTAAATTGTTTCCACATTAACGATTGTGTTATGCCAGACCAATACATTGGTATTACGTAAAAAACTATTCCGAGCGTTGAAATCCAGAAATGTGTGTTCGCCAATTTTTTTGAATATAGTTCAGTATTCCAAAGCTTTGGAACCATCCAATAAAGAATTCCAAACGATAGCATTCCATTCCAACCAAGTGCGCCTACGTGAACGTGTGCTATAATCCAGTCGGTGAAGTGGGCAATCGCATTCACATTTTTCAACGAAAGCATCGGACCTTCGAAGGTTGCCATACCGTATGCCGTGACTGCAACAACCATAAATTTAAGAATTGGATTGTCTCTCACTCTATCCCACGCACCGCGCAGAGTTAACAATCCGTTCAGCATTCCGCCCCAAGATGGAGCGATCAGCATTATCGAAAAAACAGTTCCTAACGATTGAGCCCAATCAGGCAGAGCAGAGTAGAGAAGATGATGCGGGCCCGCCCAGATGTAAATAAAAATTAATGCCCAGAAGTGAAGGATGGATAATCTATAAGAATACACCGGTCTGTTCGCAGCTTTTGGGAGGAAGTAATACATCAATCCCAAATACGGAGTTGTTAGGAAGAATGCAACCGCATTGTGACCGTACCACCATTGAACAAGCGCATCTTGAACGCCGGCATAAACCGAATAGCTTTTAAAAAATGAAACCGGAAGTTCGATTGAGTTAACAACGTGAAGCACAGTAACGGTTACAAATGTTGCAATGTAAAACCAAACAGCAACATACATGTGTTTCTCTCTTCGTTTGATAATTGTTCCGAACATGTTTGCGCCGAACGAAAGCCAAACGATCGCAATCAAAATATCTATCGGCCATTCAAGTTCCGCGTACTCTTTGCTCGTAGTAATTCCGAGGGGGAGAGTTACCGCTGCCAGAACAATTATTAACTGCCAACCCCAAAAGTGAAATTGACTTAGAAAATCGTTCCACAATCTTGCTTTGCACACTCTCTGCAGCGAATAATAAATGCCGGCAAACATCATGTTGCCCACAAATGCGAAGATCACCGCGTTGGTATGCAGCGGCCGGATTCTTCCGAAAGTTA
>JAMCSN010000005.1 GCA_023381535.1 Bacteroidota bacterium | reverse complement strand
GGATCCCACGGACCAATTGTATCCGGAAGCAACGGCATCCATCGATTGAAATATTTCAGCTTGCCTTTTTCCGGTTCGGTGGAAAAGTAAATCGGCCGCTGCTTGAAAGTTGATTGAAAAAGGTAAAGTGTATCTCGGACTGAAAGTGCTGCCGGCGCGCAGATATCTTCCGCAGGCCATTTGTTCGGCTCAATAAATTTCCAATTGACTAAATCTTTTGAGTGCCAGTAACCGCCGGAAATGGTAACGAACAAAAAATATTCTCCGTTGTGATTTACTATTACCGGGTCTGCGCCGCTTCGATATGATATTTTATCGTTGATCTGTTCCCAATTGTATCGGTAGTTGATATCAACCGGATTGCAGTAGGTTTTTTGATTAATCTCCTGCGCAAGAATTAGTGCGGGAAATAAAAGGATGAAGAAAAAGTTTGAAAGCAAAGAATGTTTCATGTCGTTCACTATTTTTTAATGTTTAGCAAAATCGGTAGACTTTGATATGTAAGCATCAACTCGCGGATCTTTTTTGGCCATGAGAAATTCTCCTTTACGCGAAGATTATATTATGTTTGCAATAAAATAAATTCTTTTTTGTAAAATGGAAACAACAAAAACAACGTCAAAGAAAGGTCGCGGAAGAAAAGGTCTAATCACCCAAGAAGATATAGATAAAAACGCCGGATTTCTTGGAACTAAGGGAAATAAGTTGAGCAGATTCAAACTATATATAGAATACGAAGGAACGCGTTACAGCGGCTGGCAGATGCAGCGCAACAGTAAAACCGTTCAAGGTAAACTGCTGGAAATAGCCGAAAAAATTTTTAGAGGCGAGTGCGTGGAAATTTACGGTTCGGGCAGAACAGATGCCGGTGTTCATGCCTTATGTCAGGTTGCGCATCTAGATGTGAAGACAATGCTTGCGCCGGAAATTATCCGAATGAAATTTAACGACGAGCTTCCTTCCGACATTAACATAATTGAAGTTGAGAAAGCTCATCCAACCCGCCTGCCTACTTCGACTGCTAGAGGAGGCGGGCATGAATTTCATGCTCGGCACGACGCCAAAAGCAGAAGCTACATTTATCAAATTTCCAGAAGGCGTACTGCGTTCGGCAAATCATTTGTCTGGTGGATTAAAGATGAATTGAATTTTGAAAAGATGCGCAAAGCGTCACAACTTTTTATCGGCATGCACGATTTCAAATCATTCTCGGATAAGGACGATGAAGAGAAATCAACAAAGGTTTTGATTGAAGACGTTCAGCTGAAAGAAGAAGGCGATTTAATTCTGATCCGAATAATCGGTTCGCATTTTTTATGGAAAATGGTCCGAAGAATGGTTGGCGTGCTTGCCGAGATTGGACGAGGAAAACTTTCCGAGAAAGACTTAAAATATTTTCTAGAGCATGATTCACCCACTCCGGCAAAATACACCGCACCGCCATCGGGTTTATTCTTAGAAAAAGTTTTGTACGACAATGAAAAAATTGAGAAGGATTTTGAAAGCACAATAAAGATCAGATCAATCGAAAGAGCAAGATTAAGAGGATGAGCAAGACACTAATCGCCAACGACAAATCACAAATAACCAAATACTGGAAACCGCTCTTTGCCGTTTTCGTTTGGGGGCTATCGTTTATTGCGACCAAAAATGCGCTTAACGAAGTAACTCCGGTTGTAATTGTTTTTGTTCGCCAGCTTCTGGGCATTTCATTTTTAATGTTCATTGCCGTTAAACAAAAGAAAAGTTTTGCAATTACCTGGCATGACCATAAATGGGTTCTTCTTCTCGGACTGATTGCATGTTTTCATTTATGGATTCAAGTTACCGGACTTCAATGGACCACCGCTTCTCACACGGGATGGATAATAGGCATAACGCCGGTCTTCATGACAATCCTTGCAATGATTTTTTTCAAAGAGAAAATTGTTAAGCATCAGACGCTTGGAATAGTTCTTTCCTTTGCAGGACTGTTTCTGCTGGTAAGCAAAGGAGATTTTTCTTCTCTGGATTTTATAAAAAACGAGGGCGACTTACTGATTATAGGAAGTTCTGTTACGTGGGCGGTTTATTCTATGGTCAGCAAACGTGCCACGCTTAATTATTCGCCGCTTATGACAACGCTTTATTTATTTACGGTGGTTGCAATTGTACTTGCGCCGGTTACAATTAATCAGCACAACATAAATGCCTTAGAGCACCTTTCTTTTAGCGGATGGATGTCAATTTTGTTTCTTGGCGTTTTTTGTTCCGGCGTAGCATACACGCTGTGGGCGCAATCGTTAGCAGAAATGCCGGCATCGCGTGTCGGTGCATTCCTATATATAGAGCCGTTCGTGACTTTTTTCGGTTCTTGGATTTTGCTGGATGAAAAAATTACATTGATAACACTTTTGAGCGGACTTGTAATTATCGGCGGCGTTGTCTTGGTAAATCGGAAATAAACACGTCCGGAAGATTTTGAAAAGCAAAAGAAGGTTATTGCGGGATTTGATCATGAATAAATTTTTAAAAGTGATTCTATCAATCTTCATTGCTGTAGCGTTAATAAGTTGTGGAGAGAAAAAAGTGGGTAAACACGCAGATCTGGTTTTAACAAACGGCATAATTGCAACGGTAGATGATTCGAATCCCAATGCAGAAGCTGTTGCAATTCTTGGCGAAAAAATTATTGCCGTCGGTTCAAGAGGCGAGATAAAACAATACATCGGAGACTCAACTCAGGTAATCGATTTGAACGGAAAATTTGTTATGCCGGGATTTATAGAAAGCCATGCGCACTTCCTTGGACTCGGGAATTCGAAACAGATGTTGGATTTGCACACTGCAAAAAATTGGGATGAAGTTATTGAAATGGTCGCGCGAGCTGCCGATCACAGCCGTTACGGCGACTGGATAATCGGCCGGGGATGGCATCAGGAAAAATTTGATCCGAAACCTAATCCGAATGTTGAAGGATATCCAATTCATAACGAACTTAGTAAAGCAACACCGAATAATCCCGTGATGTTAACGCACGCAAGCGGGCATGCGGTTTTCGCAAACGCAAAAGCGATGCAAATTGCAGGCGTCAATAGATTTACTCCCGATCCGGAAGGCGGAACAATTGTTCGTGATTCTCTTGGAAATCCTATTGGTGTCTTTGAGGAAAATGCCGAACAGCTTATTCGAAAATATTACGAAGATTATCTTGCGAAGAGAACTCCCGATGAAATACGTGCCGACTATGTTAGGCAAATGAATCTTGCCGCAAATGATTGTTTGAAGAAAGGCGTTACATCGTTTACCGATGCTGGAGAACCTTTCGAAATTATAGATATAATGAAACAGCTTGCCGACTCAAATAAAATTCCCGTACGGCTTTATGTTATGATTGGCGATTCTTTGGATAACATGAAAAAAAAATTGAAAGATTATTACGTGATAGGTTACGGTGATAATCATTTAACTGTGCGGTCGATCAAACAATATATCGATGGTGCGCTCGGTTCGCGAGGCGCATGGATGCTTGAACCTTATACCGATATGCCAAACAGCACCGGTTCAAACGTAACTCCGTTAAGCACGCTGAGAGAAATTTCCGAGTTGGCGATTGCAAACGGATTCCAGATGTGTATTCATGCTATCGGCGATAGAGGAAACAGAGAAATTCTAAATCTGTATGAAAGCGTTTTTAACAAACATCCCGACAAATGGGAATCCATCCCTTCGGGAAAAGATTTACGCTGGCGGATTGAACACGCGCAGCATCTTTCGCCGGAAGACATTCCACGTTTTGCAAAACTTGGAGTTATTGCGGCAATGCAGGGAATTCATTGCACTTCGGATGCAACTTTTGTTGTTGAAAGAATTGGACTCAAACGGGCGGAAGAAGGCGCGTATGTTTGGAAAAAATTAATTGATAGCGGCGCCACGGTTTGTAACAGCACAGATGCACCGGTGGAAGACGTCGATCCTATAAAATGTTTTTACGCGTCGGTCACACGAAAGCTCGCAGACGGTTCAACATTTTTTCCTAAGCAGAAAATGTCGCGTATGGAAGCGCTTAAATCGTATACAATTCACGGCGCTTATGCCGCGTTCGAAGAGAACATTAAGGGCTCGATAAAAGTCGGCAAACTTGCAGATTTGGTAGTGCTGTCTAATGATTTGTTAACGTGTCCTGATGATCAAATTCCAAACACAAAGGTACTTTATACAATTGTGGGTGGAAAGATTCTTTATAAATCTGAATAAAAATCTTCAGTATTCTCGACTAGTACTAATAATTAAAATTTTGCCCGCGTAATAAAATGAAAATACAAAAAGCGGTTTTTTTTATTGCTATACTTCTTTTTTGGTTTGGAATCAGCCATGGGCAGGATTTAAAAAGCAAAGTTGATTCTGTTAATACGATTCCTTATCAATACATAGTTTCTAATACACGCCAATCGATAAAAATTTTTAGTGAGAATTTAGAACTTGCCCGCCGGATAAAATATTCTGATGGAGAGGCAAAATCTCTAACCAACTTGGGGCTGGCTTATTACTTACGCGGGAAATATGATAAATCAACCGAAAATTATCTGGAAGCGATAAGTATTTACGAGAATCAAAAAGATTACCACATGCTTGCAGAGACGTACGGTGAATATGGCTATCAGTTGAAACGAAGAGACATGAACAAAGCCGTATTCTATATGAGGAAAGCCATCTATATCGCCGAAGCAGAAAACCTCAAACCGCTCGATAAAAGCAAACTATATGACAATTACGGCGTTCTAAAAGAAATGCAGAATGATTTGGACAGCGCAATGTTTTTTTACACCAAAGCTTTGAAGATCAAGAGAGAATTATCCGATCCGATTGCGATTCCCTACAGTCTGAATAATATTGCCGGTATAAAAATCTTGCAGAAAAAATATAATGAAGCACTTCGTTACTTAAAGCTGTCCGATGGTTACAGAAAAAATGAATCCGGTGAATTCGGCAGATCGGAAAATTATATACTCTATGGCGACCTTTATTCACAACGAGGAGATTTGGATTCGGCAATAATAAGTTATGAAAAGTGTCTTGAGCTTTCGAGAAAGCTTGGTTACAAGTTTCTTATACAGGAAAGCTACCGTAATCTAACCGAACTTTACAAAAAGAAAAAAGATTATCTGAAAGCATTGGCTAATTTTGAAAATTATGAGGTTTACAAAGACAGCGTAAACAATTTGGAAACCGGCGCTATAATTGCTCAACTGGAAATTGATTATGAGACGGCGAACAAAGACAAAATTATTACAGAAAACGCTTTACTGCTTAAACAAAAAAGTCTGATTGTTTATTTGCTAATAGCTACCGGACTGCTACTGGTTGTTGTTTCCGCCTGGTACTATAGAAATCAAAAATTGAAAAACAAAAGGGAGAAAAAAGAACTTGAGCTGAAGAATCAGTTGAACAAAGCGGAAATGGAGAAAAAATTGGGGGACGAGAAGCTCAGACTTTCCAGAGAACTCCACGACAATATCGGGTCACAGTTGACGTTCGTTATAAGTACGCTTGATAATATTGCATTTCAAGAAAAGAATAGTCAACTGGTTGAAAAACTTAAACGTCTCGGGCGGTTCAGCAGAGAAACTTTGGGAGATCTCCGCAATACCATTTGGGCGATTAAACATGAGGATGCAGACCTTAATCAATTAATTTACAGAATAAATGAAGTGATCTTGAAACTAAACTTAGATTTGGTTGTTCCCAAAGCAGCTCTTGCAAATAAAATTGATAAGCCGTGTAAACTTTCGTCGACGCAGCTGCTCAATATTTATCGGATTATTCAAGAAGCGATACAGAATACATTGAAACATGCTTCAGCAACGGAAATTAACATTGAATTTAGTTCGGTAGAAGAGAGAATTATTCTGACAATACATGATAATGGAAAAGGATTCGATGTAAATAAACTGAATGAGGGGAGCGGACTTAATAATATGAAGTCCCGTTGTGAAGAAGCGTTCGGGAAATTTCAAATAGAAAGCGGCAATGATGGAACCACTATCGAATGCATGTTTAATACAAATTAGTGCATTTGACGTATTGTGCCGAGTCGGCATGCGGTATATTTTTTAACGTTTTAATTATTGAAAACTATAAATGAAAATAAGAATTGCTTTAGCGGAAGATAACGATCTGCTTGCCGGATCAATAAAAGAAAAATTGGAATTATTCTCAAACAGAATCGAATTTAAGTTCCGTGCTAAGAACGGAAATGAGTTGATTAAAAAACTAGAAGAGGATAGCGATGTAGATACTATTCTTATGGACATCGAAATGCCGGAGTTGAACGGCATTGAAGCAACCGAGATCATTAGAAATAAATATTCCGGGATAAAAGTAATTATGCTAACGGTTTTCGACGATGAAGAAAAAATATTTAACTCAATACAAGCAGGCGCAAACGGATATTTATTAAAGGATGAATCTCCCGATAAAATATTTGAGAGCATCGAAATGATAATTAATGGCGGCGCGCCGATGTCCCCGGTAATTGCGGCGAAGACTTTGGAACTGTTACGCAAGTCGGAAACAGTAAACACCGATAATGAACAGAACAACTTTTCACTTTCAAAAAGAGAAATAGAGGTATTGGAGCAGTTGAGCAAAGGAGAAGATTATATCAAAATTGCCGATCTTCTTTTTATTTCATCGGCTACAGTTAGAAAGCATATCGAGAATATTTATAAAAAGTTAGAAGTCCACAATAAAGTCCAAGCCGTTCAGAAAGCGATCAAGCACAAAATCATTTAACTCACCAATCAGCGCACAAATTACTTCCCACAATTAAAATACGACAGATGCCGTATTGAAACGGGCACCGTGTCCCATTATATTTTCTCCAAGGTTTATTCTAAAATCTAAAAAAAATTTTACCTGCTATTTCGAAAATATCAAACTAAAAAAATTTACAATACTCCCGGCAGAAAATTATAAGTAAACAGGAGGTTCTAAATGAAGAGACATTTACTTCTTACAGCAATTGCTCTTTTATTCGTATATAAAGTTAATGCACAAATAACAATTACCGCTTCCGATCTTCAAGCTCGGCTGGTAATAGGAAATAAAATAACAACATTTGCAAATTTTTCTGTCACGACTGCAAATATAGGCGCGCCCGGAGCGACGAGTTGGAATTTTAGCGGCTTAGTCTCGGAAGCTGAATTTGTAACTGAAAGCAAAGATAAAGCATCATCCCCATATGCAGCGGACTTTCCAAATGCGCAGTATGCATCGTATTATGAAGGAACCTTTGCCAGTGTATTTTCTAAAACATGGGTTTACAATTCTATTGGACCAGATTACTATACAGACGGTACCGGCACAGTGACAACTCCTCAAGGTTTTAATTCAATTGGAAAAATTACGTTCTCGCCAAAGAAGACACATTATAATCTACCGTTGAATTATAACAATAGCTGGAATTATAGCGGCACACAAACCGTAGCAACAACGATAACCGTTCCAATAATCGGCAACCAAACAACCACAATCGTTCAAAATCTTTCTGTTACTTATACATCAGACGCATACGGAAAAGTAACGATGCCCGATGGAAAAGTGCTTGATGCGTTGAGGATAAAAGAAGTGTCAACATTAACATGGGATCAAAACACTTCTACAACTGTGATATATCATATTATAACAAAGACGGGCGAGACGGTATCAATAACAGTAAAAGATCAAAACTCAACTTCCGGAGCCGTTGAAATAAGCGCTATAAACTGGACCAGCGGTAATGGGGTCAGCAATCCAACAAGTGTTGAGAGGATAAATGAAATTCCATCAGACTATTCATTATCTCAAAACTATCCGAATCCATTTAATCCAAGTACAAAAATTTCTTTTTCACTCCCGCAATCTTCTTTTGTGAATCTAAGTGTTTACGAGATCACGGGAAGAGAAGTAACCAATCTATTAAATCAACAAATGAATGCCGGCACTTATGCCGTAGATTACAACGCGGCTAATTTATCAAGCGGAATTTATCTATACAAAATTTCTGCGGGTACATTTCTTCAAACGAAAAAAATGATTTTGATCAAATAAGGAGAAACAATGAAAAAAATATATTTAATACTAATGATAATACTGTTTACTTCTGTTCCAAAGCTATTTGCTCAATGGGAAAAAGTTGCCGATTATAACGTCGGCGTTGGACTAATGGCAGTACATGGCTCTACTGTATTTTTATACGGTTACCAGGGACAACAATATGTTTTCCGTTCAACCGATAACGGCAGCACATGGACAAATATTGCAAATAAATTTCCCGATAAGGTTTACTATGTACACGGACACGGCAATGAGGTTTTTGCAATTGTCGGGATCAACAGAATATACTCGTCATCAGACGACGGGGTGACGTGGGTTAGTAAATCAACAATTTCTTTTTCGGGTGGGGCTGTATTGAGTCTGGTCTCCGACGGAAATACCTTATATGCCCTCTCTAACAGAAATGCAGTATTCAAATCAGAAGATAACGGAAGCAGCTGGAATCAAATAAATATAAATTATACACAAGCACAAGTTTTAGGTTTTGATTTTGCCGCCAGCGGAAACAAAATGGTTTTCTGCGCAGTAAATCTTGGCTCTTTCATTTCTACTGACGGCGGCGCAAACTGGACATTAAAAAATCCTAAAATAATTATAGGGTCAGTCCATACTGTTAATGGAGAGATTTACGGTTCAACTTACGGGATGTATAAGTTTGTTGCAGATACAGGCTGGGCAAGCATAACCTCGGGATTTCCCAGCGGCATTGGGGTAACCGCAGGCACACGAAGTACAGTTTCGGTTGGAAACAAAATATTTACATACTATAGCGACATCATTTTTCAGGCGGGAAAGGTTTTCACATCGGAAGATAACGGAAATAACTGGAGCGAAGTGGGAAACAATTTTCCCCCCGCGCTTGCAAGTTCTCTAAATGATTTTCTAGCGGCAACACCACAGTATCTTTATTTTTACAATTCCAACTCCGCTAGTGTTTATAGATATCCTATTCAGGGTACTACCTCCATAGAAAATAACAATGTAATTATACCGCAGGAATTTTCACTGAGTCAAAACTATCCAAACCCTTTTAACCCGAGCACAAAAATTTCTTTCTCGCTTCCCTCAAGTACAAATGTGTCTTTGAAAGTATTCAACACTCTTGGGCAGGAAGTTTCTGAATTAGTAAATGAAAATTTACAGCCGGGAAAATACTCGGTTGATTTCGACGCTTCAAAGCTTTCAAGCGGGGTTTATTTTTACACACTTCGGGCTAATGATTTTGTTCAAAGCAAGAAAATGATTTTGATGAAATAGCCATTTTTATTATCTCGAAGAAATTTTCTTTAACACAAACTACTCTGCTCAGTTGGTTCGTAGGGTTTGTTTTAATGTGGGTGGTTATTGGGAATATGGGGGTTTTGCCAAGCGGACTGTTGTATTTTGCCGTTCCTCTTAGTTTGCTTGAGGCGTTCGTTGCTACATTTGTAATAAAAAAATTATCTGTAGAAAAAACCTAGAAGTGAAATAAAATTTTCGATGAGTTTTTGTAATCCCGTCTCGTCCCTCTTTTTGCAAGAGGGACGGGCGTTATTAAAACCGGGATTATGTTTTCCTATAACATCAATTATAAACTATGAGCAGGCGCGTCAGTTTCATAACCGTGAACACCCATCTCCGGCATATCAAGACCCGCAACTTCATCTTTTGCATCAACGCGGATTCCCCAAATCTTATCCTGTAACTTGAAGAAGCCGTACATTGCGGCAAATACAAATACAATACATGTAACTGTACCGATCAATTGAGCAACGAACTGTGAAGGATCGCCAAAGAATAATCCTTTTACTGTACCGCTAACACCGTTCCATCCGTCGCCGTAAGTTCCGTCTGCAAAAAGACCGAGAGATAAAACTCCCCACGCGCCGTTAACGCCATGAACTGCAATTGCACCGACGGGATCGTCAATTTTTAATTTTTGATCGATGAAGAAAACCGCTACAACAACTAAAACACCGGCAACGGCTCCAATACCAAATGCTGAAATTGAATTAACGAATGCACACGGTGCTGTAATTGCGACTAATCCGGCAAGCATTCCGTTTGCCATCATACTGGGATCCGGTTTTTTGAATTTCCACATCATATATAAAGTTGCAAACAATGCGCCGGATGCCGAAGCAATCATCGTGTTAGTGGCGACAACACTAATTCGCAAATCTGTTCCCGCCAATGTTGAGCCGGGATTGAAACCGAACCAGCCAAACGCCAAAATAAATGTTCCGATAATTGCCATTGGTAAATTATGTCCGGGAATAGCGTTTGAAGAACCGTCTTTGTTGTATTTTCCGATTCGTGGACCTATAACCATTGCGCCAGCTAATGCGGCAATACCGCCAACCATGTGAACAACAGACGAACCGGCGAAGTCAACATGTCCATGACCCAAACCAAAATTTGTTCCCAATGCAGCTAACCAGCCGCCACCCCAGACCCAATTTCCGAACAACGGATATACAATCATTGAAATGAAAAACGCATAAAGCATGAATGCAGTGAACTTCCATCTTTCTGCCATAGCTCCTGTTGGAATTGTTGCGGTTGTATCCATGAATACCATCTGGAATAGGAATAATGTGAAAACGCCGACATCATAAACGGAACCGCCGAGAAAAAATCCGTTGGTTCCAAATAATCCAAAAGTTTTTCCGGCGATAGCAATAGCAAACTCGTTTGTCAATCCGGGAGTTCCGCCTAACGCAGCAACGCTGCCAACCCCGCCAAACATAATCGCAAAACCGCAAATGTAAAAACCAATAACGCCGAGCGCATAAACAAGAAAGTTCATTCCCATTGTATGTGCAACGTTCTTGGCCCGCGTGAATCCGGTTTCAACCATTGCAAATCCAGCCTGCATGAACATTACCAAAAACCCGGTGATCAATGTCCACATGATGTTGGTCGCGATTTTATTATGTCCGACCGCATCAGCAATTTCCGATAAAGTTGGATTGCCCGGTTTTGCTGCGGGCACATCTTTGATGGTTCCGGTTTTTGTTCCTGACGGATCTACCTGGGCAAGAACGGTAGTTGGAACAATCGAAATCATTGTGACAAAGAAGACCATCGCAATTAAAATTATATGAGTTACCTTCATAATGTTTCTCCAATTTATTGTTAATGTAAAACCGGTAAGATCAATTCTGTTTTGGATATGCGATACGAGAAGTTTTCCACAGGTTATTATATACGATTGCGAATTTCATTTTTCTTTTTCCGGTTTCGATTGATTTTTTTGTTGAGTTAGAACGTGAAGCTGACGCCGAATACTAGATAAGTTTTGTCAATAGATGGATTGCCGATATATGATACAGTTATAGGGAGCGAAAATTTATCGGTTACAGCAATAGCTTTTGTTGCAGTAATGCCGAGATTAATAATATTTCCTTTTGTTGTTCCATAATAAGCGCTTTTAGACGGAACAAAACC
>JAMCSN010000311.1 GCA_023381535.1 Bacteroidota bacterium | reverse complement strand
TTCATAAACACGCATAAAAGTGCAGTCGAGATTGTAGCGCGGATAAGTGAAGTTATCAAAATCGCCGCCGAAATATGCAATCTGCATATCGGGCGCAAAAACCAGACGAATGTCGGTGTATCTTTTGTAACCGTACAAAGAATATTTGGCGCCGTTGAAAAGAGAAACGACCTGCGCAATCAAACCGGATTGACTTGAAAGCTTATCAGTAATCTCTTTTATTTTGTCTGCTTTGTTTTTTGCTTTTTCATCGGCAGTTGCACCTGTAGAAGCAGCTTTTTGGATCTCATCCGTTACATCCTGAATAAGCACCAATTGATCTGCATAATAATTCGGAATCTTCCGTTCCTCTTCAAGAGTTTGTGCAAAGAATCCGTTCTTTACTAAATCTTCACCATCTTTTTGAATCCTCGGCAAGAACCCGCGTGCACAGTGATGATTTGTCATTATCAATCCGTCTTCGGATACGAATGACGAAGTACATCCCGGAAGTCTTAACGCAGATAACCTGACATGTTCGAACCATGAATCGTCCGGCGAAAAATTGTAAGTCTTCTTGAAATATTCTGTGGGTGGATAATCGAAAGACCACATTTTGCCCGTATCAAACTTTTGAGCTTTTACGGTATCAAGATCAACCGTGGATTGTGCTTTCAATGGAAATGTGAACGCAAAGATCAGAAGCAGAATTGCTGATCTAAGTAAAACATTTTTCATAAGTCACCTAAAATTGAGTTTGAAAAATTCTAGCGGCATGAAAAATATAATAGTCTGTATTCATAACCAAGAAAGATTAGTGAGCATACCAACGATAGGAAGAAGATTATAAAAATGATTATCTAACTGAAAATAATAGTGAACTCCGTTCCAACATTTTTTTGACTCATAACCGAAATTGAAAGATTATTCAGATCGGCGTACTTCTTAACCAGAGCCAAGGCAAGTCCGTTTCCCTCAAACTTTCTGGTGTAACCGGTGTACTCTTGAGAGAATGGTTCGAAAATGTGTTCAAGATATTCCTCAGACATGCCGATTCCAGTATCTTTAACTGTTACGGTTAACTTTCCTTCAGCATTTGTGAACTGTCTTATGTGCACATCCCCCTTGCTTGTAAACTTAACGGCATTATCTATTATTTCTTGAAATATTTGCGTGATCATAAACTTATCACAATTAATTTCGTTTTTGTCGGTAATTTTATCATATACCAAATAAATATTTTTCTTCTCAACAGCATGCTTAAAATTTTTTATCACTTTAACTAAAACATCTTCTTCCAATTTGATCGGTTCAGGATGAATCTCGTAATAACCGGATCTAATTTCTGACAGCTCCATAATTTCATCAACAGTTCTTATAATTCGATCCGTACCGTTCTCCAATGCTGCAAACAACTCCTTAACCTCATCAGAATCCAGCTTTGTGGCTTTCGATTTTAATAATGCTAAACTGTTTAAGATAATATTAAAAGGAGTTCTAATTTCATGAGACATCTGTAAAAGGAAATGATTTTTAAGCATTGCAAATTTTTCCGCTTCCTTTTTTGCAAGCTCCAATTCGCTGTATGCTTTTTTCAGTTCCTCGTTAACCAAAATTTGTTTCTTATGCATCTGAGCATTATTAAGCGCTATCGCAGAATGGATCGAAAGCGCCTTAAGAAATTCTTCATCTCTTTCCGTGAATTCACCTTTCCGGTTATTAAGCAGCTGCAAAACACCGACAGTTTCTTTATCGGAATTTTTTATGGGAAAACAAAGCATGTTTTTCGTAGTGTATCCACTAGAACGGTCGATGGTAGGATTGAATCGGGGATCTTTTCGCACATCTTTAATATTAACTGTTTCGCCTGTTGCAGCAACATACCCGGCAAGTCCCTCACCAATCTTTAAACGAATCTCTCGGATCTCGTCGCCTAATAAAACGAACGATAATAATGCATTCTTCTGGTTGTCAACAAAATATAAAGTGCCCCTGTCGGCATTCGTTAATTCAACGGCTACGTTCACAATGTTATTTAATACTTCGTAAACATTGAGGTTCGAGTTAACAAGTTCTGCTGCATGGATTATTTTTTGAAGTTCATTGGCATTCATAAGAAGTGCTTTATGATTGTAACCAATAATTACAAGCGTAATTTATGCGATTGATTCTAATAAGTCCACTATGCTGAACATCTGCAAATAATAAAAGGTGAGCAATAAGAATTAAGAACTGCTTCAATCTTTGAAATTAGAAAACTTATTAAACTGTTTAACCGCCGGTGGCAAATCCCGGGTACAAAGTCATTCCGCCGTCGATATAAATGCTCGTGCCGGTAATATAGTCCGACTGATCCGACGCGAGCCAAACCGCCGCTCTTCCAATGTCGTCAATTTCACCAATGCGATTGTACGGTACAAGCGTCATTAATTTGTCGTACGCTTCAGGAGTATTCCAAGCCTTTGTATTTATTGGCGTACGGATTGCGCCCGGACAAATACTGTTTACTCTAATTTTAAACGGCGCGACCTCTTGAGCAATACTTTTCATCATCATCATTATGCCGCCTTTGGATGAAGCATAGTTAACGTGGCACGCCCACGGGATTACTTCATGAACCGAACTGATGTGAATAATTTTTCCGGCAGCACACGAAATTTCTTTTCTGATTCCTCTCCGTCTGAATTCTTTCACTGCTTCGCGTGCGCAAAGGAATTGTCCCGTCAGGTTAATGCTTATAACTTTATTCCATTGTTCCAAAGTCATTTGATCAAACGGAGAGTCCTTTTGAATGCCTGCGTTGTTCACCAAAATGTCAATCGTTCCCCAATCCTCAATCATTTTCCGAAACATTTGAATCACCTGCTCTTCGTTCGAAACATCGGCAAGATGGGCATAACTATTCACTCCAAAACTTTTTATTTCGTCAACAAGCTGATTAGCAGAATCCGGATCGGCAACATAGTTAATAACAACATCGGCACCGGCTTTGGCAAGTTCAAGAGCAATCCCTTTTCCGATTCCTGAGTTTGCGCCGGTTACTAATGCTTTTTGTCCGGCAAGAAGTTTCGATACGTTCTGTTTAGTTGGCATATTTTTCGGCCTTTCGCAGTGAGAAAAAATTTAATCTTTTGGTTTCAAAAGTTTTGCAATTAATCCCGTCCAGCCGGTTTGATGCGAAGCGCCGAGCCCCTTTCCGCTATCCCCATGAAAATATTCGCTGAACAGAATGTAATTATTAAAGTTCGGGTCGGTCTGAAATTTTTCATTATCGCCGAAGACCGGACGTTTACCGTTTTTGTCTTTCAAAAATATTTTTGCGAGCCGGTTCGAAAGTTCATCCGAAATTTCTTTCAGTGTGTAAAATTTTCCCGAGTTAGTCGGATGTTCAACTTTGAAATCATCGCCGTAGTAATGATGGAATCTTTGCAGCGATTCAATTATCAAGAAGTTTACGGGAAACCAAATTGGTCCGCGCCAGTTTGAGTTGCCACCGAAAAGATTCGTTTCGGATTCCGCCGGTTCATAATTAACGCTAAAAACATTTCCGTTGTCATTGAATACGTACGGATTATCTTTATGAAATTTTGAAAGGGCGCGGATTCCGTAATCCGAAAGGAATTCCGATTCATCGAGCATTCGTTTTAAAATTCTTTTCAACCGGTGACCGCGCAGCAGAGAAAATAATTTTCTTTCTCCTTCACCGTCAACATACCAGCGGGACACCAAGCTTGCAAGATCAGGTCTGTTGTTTAAGAACCAATCCATCCTTGCGGCAAAATCCGGACAGCCTTCGATAATTTCCGGATCGATTACTTCAACGGCAAACAGCGGAATAAGTCCGACCATGGAATGAACTTTCAATTTGATCGAATGTTCTGCCGGAGTGTGAAGTACATCGTAATAAAATTCATCCTCTTCTTCCCAAAGATCAACACCCTCGCCTCCAATATCACGCATCGCACCAGCAATGTATAAGAAGTGTTCCAAAAATTTTGTGGCGAGGTCTTGATATACCGGATTTGTTTTCGAAAGCTCGAGAGAAATTCTGAGAAGGTTCAAACAGAACATTGCCATCCAACTCGTTGCATCAGCTTGTTCAAGATGTCCGCCGCTGGGAAGTTCCGAACTTCTATCGAACACACCGATATTATCCAATCCTAAAAATCCGCCTTGAAATATATTTCGCTCATGTTCGTCTTTACGATTGACCCACCATGTAAAATTCAAAAGAAGTTTGTGAAAAACAGATTCAAGAAAAGCCGTATCGCCTTTGCCGCCGTTTGCTTTTTGATCGATCTTATAAACACGCCACGTAGCCCATGCATGAACCGGCGGATTAACATCGCCGAAATTCCATTCGTAAGCAGGAAGTTGACCGTTGGGATGCATGTACCATTCGCGCGTAAACAAAACCAATTGTTCCTTGGCAAAGCGAGGATCGATCATCGCAATCGGCAGACAATGAAAAGCCAAATCCCACGCCGCGTACCAAGGGTATTCCCACTTATCCGGCATGGAAATAATTTCCGAATTGTGAAGATGCATCCAGCCGCTGTTTCTTCCTTGCATTCTTTCTTGCGGCGGCTGCGGTTGAGCCGGATCACCTTTCAACCACCTGGCAACGTTGTAACTGTAAAACTGCTTATTCCAAAGCATGCCGGCAAACGCTTGCCGCTGAATGTTTTTTTTGTCATCGTCTCTTATGTTGGTTTGAATTTGATGGTAAAATGCATCGGCTTCATTTTGTCTTTGCTTGAAAACTTTATCAAATTCTTGAAACGGCAACTCGATATTTCTGTTTGAAATTCTCAAGCATATAGTTTTGGTACCGTTAGCATCAATGTCGAGATCATATCTCGCTGCTGCTTTTGTTCCGGTGTTGTCCGGATTGACGGCGTGCCTATCGTTATTCACTACATAGTTATTTACGCCGTCTTTGAAAAATTTGTTCGAGCTTTCAACGCCGTAAAGTTTTTTGAAATTGGTTTCGTTATCGCAAAAGAGAAGTTCGGGTTCATCATCACAGTAGATGAAATAATTTCCCAATTTTTTGTGCTCGGCTTCTATCACGCCGTTTTTTGTAACGGAAAAGGAAGGTCTATAATCATCGTAACCCCAAGACCATGTATTCCGGAACAACATTTGTGGAAGAACATTTAATTCGGATTTGGCGGATGCCCGGTTGTGAATCGTGATTTTGATAAGAATATCATCCGGATCGGCTTTTGCGTACTCAATAAATATGTCGAAATATTTATCGTCGCTGAAAATTCCGGTATCAATCAGCTCGAACTCAGGCTGAGTTCTATTTCTCTTTTTATTTTCATTGACGAGTTGTTCGTACGGGAATTGAGATTGCGGATATTTATAAAGCATCTTCATGTATGAATGAGCCGGAACATTATCCAGGTAATAATAATATTCCTTTACATCTTCGCCGTGATTTCCCTGAGGTCCGCTAAGTCCGAAAAGCCGCTCTTTGATGATTGAGTCTTTACCGTTCCAGAATGCGAGAGAAAAGCAGAGTAATTGTTTGCTGTCGCTGATACCGCCGATTCCATCTTCGCCCCAGCGATAAGTTTTACTTGCCGCACTGAAATAATCCGTGGAATCCCATGCATCGCCGTTGGCGCTGTAATCTTCACGAACCGTTCCCCATTGTCTTTCGGATAAATAAGGACCCCATTTGCGCCATGGGTTGTAGTCGTTCTGCTGAGTCAGTCGTTTGTTTTCAATCATCTTTAACTGTAATCGTTACACTTTTTTCGAAGATTTTTTTCGTACTCCTGAATCTATTCCGGTTTCAACTGCAATGTATCTGAAAAATATCCGTCGTTCCAATATGGTTTCAACAAACAGTCTCTAAAGTAAGTTTCAATTTATTAACTTTATCCTCTAAGCTTATCGAGAAGAATATTCATTTTTTTTGCTTCCGCAGAAGATAACTTTTTAAGCAGTTCATCATAATGATCATTCATTTTATCAATTTCGGAAAGAAGATTTAATCCTTTATCCGTGATCAAAACATCGACTCTTCTTCTATCGTCCGGCGAAAGCTCTCTCTTCACCAATCCTTTAACGCGCAATCTTTCTACGAGCCGCGATGCATCCGACATTTTATCGAGCATTCTATCCCTCAGCAAAGAAACAGTAGCAGCGTTTGGATGCTGGCCGCGTAGAATCCGTAAAATATTAAACTGATTCCCAGTGATATCGTGCTTTCGAAATAATTCCGTCTGAGCTTTTGCAAACCAGTTGTAAGTATAGATTAGATTTACAGCAAGCTTGTGATACTCGTTTCTGAATTTCGGCTGCTTTATTTCCTGCTCAAGCTTCATTTCGATTTCTGCAATTCAAGATTGATTGTTATCCCGATCATCTTACCGACTACGGCGCCGCCTGCTTCCATTAGAACATTCCATTTCAGATTATAGTCGAAACGGTTCAGCTCACCTGTAATTTTGAATCCGGCTTTTGTATTTCCCCACGGATCTTTCACAGTTCCGTTGTAGGTAACATCAAGAGTAATTTGTTTTGTGATATCGCGAATGGTAAGATCGCCGACTAATTTATATTTGTTGTCACCGACCCTTTGCATCGATTTACCGACAAAAGTCATCTTCGGAAATTTTTGGGCATTGAAGAAGTCGTCGGATTTTAAATGGTTGTCGCGTTGTTCATTATCTGTGCTGATGCTGCTGACATCAATGGTAAAGTTCACCTTTGCATTTGAAAAGTCGTCACCGTTGGTTTCAATACTGCCATCGAAATTTTTAAACTCGCCTGTGACTTCGCTAATGATAAGATGTGTCGCGCTAAACTGCACCTTAGAATGCGCTTTATCAATCATCCATTTGGTTTGCGCATTTAATGATAAAAACCCGACTAAAAAAAGAATAAAAGCTACACTGAATTTGAACATTTGAACCTCCTATAATTAATATATTTATAATTAGTAATAATGTTGCAACGTTTAATGTCATAACATGAATGGTGACAGAATAGTTCCAATGATAAAAAGGGAAGGAATTTTATTAAAGCATTAGGTCGGGAAAGTAGAAGAACTGAAGTTTCCTTTCATCTTCTTCAGTGCCGGTGCAACGATGACACTTCCGGACATAAAACACAATTGATTCTTCGCCGTCGTCGAGATCAAGGAAATTTACAATCGACTGGCAGTTGCTGCATTGAACAACATGGAACGTGTTCAGCTTTTGTTTACACGTAGGGCATAGGAAATCGGCATCTGAGAATACTTTTTCGATACCCGTTTGAAAAACCATGTTACATTTAGAATTGCTGCAACGGGTGAAGCCCATTTGTCTTGTAGAAAAATTTTCGATACCAACCTCCTTCAGATAAGCGCTGGAAATATAGCTGGAGAGATGCCTTCTGTCTATGCAAAAAATTATCCTAGCGATATTACAAATTCTTACCATTTATTTATCTTTGCGCTGAAAAATTGAATAGAAACTGTCGGAGATATAAATGGATAGAATTCCTTCTTTCAAAGCATATGACATTCGCGGCAAGGTGCCCAGTGAACTCAATGCTGACTTAGCATATAAGATTGGTAGAACGTACGCTACCATGTTAAAATGTAAATCTGTTTTAATCGGCAGAGACGTTCGTAAATCCTCGCCTGAACTTTCCGAATCGTTGGCAAAGGGTTTAAACGATGCCGGATGCGACGTAATCGATTTAGGATTATGCGGAACCGAAATGATCTACTTCGGAACGCCATACCTCAATGCCGATGGAGGCATCATGATTACAGCAAGTCATAATCCGCCCGAATACAACGGGCTAAAGTTTGTTAAGAAAGGTTCCGTTCCAATGGGCTACGATGCCGGTCTTGATGAGATTGAAAAACGAATTCTGAAAAATGAATTAGGAGAAGTTGCCGATGTAAAAGGAAAAATTCGTCAGAAAGATTTAATGAATGAATTTATAGATAGTTTGAAAAGGTTTTACAATGCGGAAAAGATGAAGCCGCTCGAAGTAGTTGTTAACGCCGGGAACGGATGTGTTGGTCCGGCATTAGACGCGCTGGAAAAATTTCTTCCGATTAAGATGATTAAGATTTTTAACGAACCGGATTCAAATTTCCCGAACGGCGTTCCGAACCCGCTTCTTCCGGAAAACCGCCAGGCAACAATTGATGCAATCAAAAAACATCAGGCAGATCTGGGCGTAGCATGGGACGGTGATTACGATCGCTGTTTTTTCTTCGACGAAGATGCTAACTTTATCGAGGGTTATTACATTGTCGGAATTCTTGCTAAATCCATTCTAAAACTTAATCCGGGAGAAAAGGTTGTTCACGATCCCAGACTTATTTGGAATACTGTTGACGTGGTTACAAAATCCGGCGGCAAAGCGGTAGTTTCAAAAAGCGGTCATGCTTTTATCAAACAAAAGATGCGGGAAGAAAACGCAATTTACGGCGGCGAAATGTCTGCTCATCATTATTTTAGAGAAAATTACTATTCCGATAGCGGACTGATCCCTTTTCTTCTGATACTACAACTAATGTCGGACGAAGGCGCAAAAATGTCCGAATTAGTGGGAGAAATGGTCAAAAATTATCCATGTTCGGGAGAAATTAATTCAACGGTTTCCGCCCCAGCGCAAAAAATTGAAAAAATTAAACAAAAATTCAGCAGCGGAACTCAAAACGAATTGGACGGTATAAGCGTTGAGTTTCCGGACTGGAGATTTAACGTCAGAATGAGCAATACAGAGCCGCTTTTGAGACTAAATGTCGAAACAAAGAGTGATGAAAAATTAATGAAAATAAAAATGCAAGAGCTATTGGATTTTATCAGAACTTAATTTACATTTCGGATGTGGGAAAAAGAAGTTTGAACCTTTCCAACGAAAATCTTGTTGTAACGTCTAATGAGATGGTAATTGAAAATTTGATCGGGAGTTTTTAAGAAATGCCGGTTGGACAAGAAAAGACGATTGACGTTGACAAACTTCTGAAGAACAAATTAAAATCAGTAAGCATCGGTTCTTTAGAAGACGCAATTTCGAAAGTTGTTAGTGAGATGGTTGGAGAAGATTACAAATGCACTATTGGAGAAGTTAAATACACATTATTCAGCGGTGCAGATTTCCACGTAAAGATTGAATTGACATATAATCCTGAACAATAAAAGTTTGTAGGGAGTTGCGGCTGAGCTTAGGTCCCCCCCCAACCTGAGTTTGGCTCTTCTCCCTACGTTATTTTAAACCCCCCATAATTTTTTCAAGCTCAAATACAACATGATCAATTTCTTCATGTGTATTATAGAAATGTGGCGAGAGACGAACGAGCCCTTCTCTTACCGCGCAAAATATTTTTCTCTTTTCCAATTCTTGGAATACTTCCGTTGATCTCTCACTTTTGAACGATACAATTCCCGCACGATTAGAATCTTGTACATTTCTTAAGACCGGTTCGATGCCTACCTCTGATAATTTCTGAATAAAGTAAGAAGTGTTTACCAGAATATTTTTTGCAATGTGACCCATTCCAAATTTTTGAAACAAATCGAGCGAGGAATCAAAAATTGCAACGCCGAGTGAATTCAACGTTCCATTCTGAAACCGTTCCGCACTGGATTTCAACGACAAATTATAATCAAGAAAATTCCATGAATCGTTTACAGAAGTCCACCCTACATTTTTTTGTATGATGCGGTTTTGCAATTCTTCAGTGATGTAAAGGTATGACATCCCTTGACTGCTCATAAACCATTTTTGTGTTCCGCCGGCAAGAAAATCAATCTTGGATTTGTTAACGTCAATTTGAACGACACCGGCGCCTTGAATTGCATCCACACAAAAAATAATTCCTTGTTTACGGCATAGCTCGCCAATTGCATCGATGTTGGCGCGGTACCCCGAAAGAAATTGCACTAAACTTATCGAGAGCAATCGTGTTCTTGGAGTGATTAGTTTCTCAAGATCATCAATATCTACCATACCGTTTCTAGATTGAGCAAAATCAATTTCAACACCCTGGCTTTTCAAGTTTAAGAAGGGATAAACGTTTGACGGGAACTCAACATCGTTCAAAATTATTCTGTCGCCGGATTTCCAGTTCAATCCTTGTGCGAGAATGTTCAAACCGTTCGAGACATTATCGATCCATGCTAAACGATCCGGCACGGCGCCAAGTAAACCGGAAAGTTTTCTTTTCGCATCTTCACTCCATTTAAGGAACGTCTTGTAGATTTCAATCTGCGTTCCGCTCCGTCGTTCCGCATATTCTTGCACACGGCTCAGAACCAAATTTGACCACGGTCCGATAGCAGCATGATTGAAATAAGTCTGATCGGTTTTTAGGTGTGGGAATAATTCCCGGACTTCATGAATAGTCATTAAGATTTCCTTTCATTATTTGCGACTCAAAAATAAAAGAAAGTTTTCGATAATGATATTAGGAATTACAGCAAGTGAACAAATGGAAAAATTATTTGAAATAGCTGCGGCATTTTACGGTGTAATGATTCCGGCAAGAGCAAGAAAAAATTTTCTCCGCATTGTAAGTCAGTATCTTGACGAAAGATATTCCATCGAAACGGCTATCGGACTTGCTTTACGAAAGCTGGGACTAAATTGATCTATTCTACAAGCTGGGGATGTATAAACCTTGAATGACAAACAAAGACTTTGACGGTTTTCAACTCTTGGCTTTTGTTTAAAAATCCTCTAAATTCAAATGGGAAATAAGTATCAGGAAGGACATAATGCTTGTAATACGACAAAGAAAGAATGTTGTTGACAATAAAGTTACTGTGGATGTCCCCAATAATTTCGGGGATGAGGTTGAGGTAATAATCCTATCGAATTTGGACGAACAAAAATCAAAAGAAGTAACCGGGCAATATAATTTTGAAGAAAAAAACTGGGCAAGTTTAACTGTTAAAGAATTTCTTGACGGTTATAGCGAGAGCGATTCGATTTACGATAATTACAAAAAATGAGATATAAACTTGGGGATATTGTTTTAATTACTTTTCCTTTTGTAGAATCAAACACATCTAAAAAGAGACCCGCATTAGTTCTACTTGACACAGATGATAATGATATTATCGTTGCGCGTATTACATCTCAATTAAACAGAGATAATTACACTTTGGACATTAACGAATGGAAAACTTGCGGACTTCTATTACCGTCCGCAGTCAAACTGAATAAAATTGCGACGATAAATAAAAGTCACATTTATTTTAAGTTGGGCAGTTTACAAGATACAGACCTGGCTGAAATAAAAAGAATGTTGAAGGAAATGTGGAATCTATAAACTTTGATTGTTTGAACGACATTAGTTTTTAAGTGACATAAAAGGTGAGGGCAAAATGAAAGATTATAAAATTGGTCTATTTGTTTTTCTATCTCTTGCAACTATCATTTCCCTTTTCCCACCGTTTGAATGGGGCGATGAAAATATAAGAACTGAAAAGGAGAGAATAAGAAATAGAAATATTCTGGGAAGTTTGCCTATTAAGAAATATGACTTCCTTTTCTCAAGTAATAAAAAATATTTTCCCATTGGTAATTACAATTTGAATGAAAAGGTATATGATAACGAAAAGATCAATACAGATACGTCCGACGCTATAATTATTTCGCAGAAGCAGGGAATTGAAAGTAGACGAGAGAAAGTTTATGACAAACTTTCTCAATATTTTGATCTTGGTAGTTTGGATGATTTCAATATTGCCATGAACCAGCTTGTAGAATAGATCAATTTAG
>JAMCSN010000108.1 GCA_023381535.1 Bacteroidota bacterium | reverse complement strand
TTTATCTGTTTCATCAAAATTTGGTTCTCCGTGTGTAGGAACTCCATCACCTTCTCCTTCATCCGGACCAGTATACTGAGGATCATCTGGACCTACGCCATCTTTACCCAAATCATCATTCAGTGGTTCACCTGGGTCCCATTTACCATTATGATTCAGATCTGTATATGGCACCCAATCGTGATCATTATCCATATTATCATCTCGTCGTTCATCAATCATTCCATCTTGATCGTTATCTATACCATCGTAGCCGTTACCTGGCGATTCTAGAAATGCGTAACCAACGTAACCTGTTTTCCAGTTACCAGGAGGTGCAACACCGTCATGATCATAAGCATAAGCTATATCCAACAGAGTATTGTAAGATGCCATATCGTCGCCGTTATCGTCTAATCCTCCAACTCCAGTATCACAGTAGAATCCGAAATAAGTTGTATCATAGGTTACATCAGCTAAATTAACTATATCGAAATGGAAGAAGACAATATCCTCTGCAAGAACATGTGACCACTGAAATCCTCTAACCTCTTCTCTAACACCCAAGCCGCCTCTTTCAGGAAAAGCTGCAATTGGACTATACAAATAAGGAACTCGCTGATACTCTTTGTCTTGTGAATCGTCCATTACATAGTATGTTTCCAGATCAGCATTCTGAACTCCTCTACCGAAATATCCGTACCAAAATCCGTCCCATGAAGGATCCGTATGTGGAAGTGATCGGGGCCAAGAACTCGGCCAAGTTTTTGGTTTTGTGCTCATTGCAGGTTCTTCCGACGACGGACTTACATAACCAGGTAACGGTTCCATAACCCAGAGTGCCCCCGTGACAGGATCAAAATCAACTTCTTCTCTGTAAGATGTTTCAGCAGGGTGAACAAGTTGTCCGTTACCGGGAGCCAAAACCGCCGCAGAAACAATGGGCGTACATCCGTCAATGTAATTGTGTCCGGTTCCTTTAGGCCATTCACCCGAAGGTCTATCTGGCCACGTGCCCAACTGACCGTCGTTCGAAAAAATTGTACGGACCAAGTTTCCATCCATCAATCCTCTCTTCCTATACGTTTTATCGCCCACCGGCTCTTGCAAATACTTTTGGCGTTGTTCTTCAGATTGTGCCCAAGCCATGTTCACAAAAACAAGCAGAGTAAACAGGATCAGAATTTTTCTCTTCATTATAAACTCCATTTTCTAAAATCTATACTTTGCTTTTTAGAAACTAACATTAAATCCAAAACTTATCCTTCTAGGTGAAGAATAGTCTCCAGGATTTTTAAGATACTCATCAATTGTATTTCTACCTATAATTGTTCCTGCAAACTGAGTGTTTAGATCCACACCGGCTCTTCCGGTAGAGGCACTCACACCGTATTCATTTTTAATATCGAACAAATTATAAACAAGTAAGAAAGTGTTAACATCAACTCCAAGGACTTTGAAGACTTTGTTTGCTTTCAGATCAACATTTAAAGTGCTGGGCTTTCTTCCTTGATTCTCAAAGCGCAACCCATTTGTATATCTGGCTTCCACAGTATATGGAGCCCCGCTTCCGTAACTCATTATCAATCCCGCTGTCCAATCGGTTGGATCGCCGACAGTTAGAGATATGTTAAGAGTGTGAGTTTGATCCCAATCAAGAGGAACAATTTTCTTATTCGCTTCTACAGGTGGATCTGCCTGATTATTATAGAAATTCTGCATCGGGTCTGATGCATTTCCCTGTGCGATCTGATAAGTATAATCGATTTCCGCAGAGAAGTAATCGGCAAATCGTTTATCAAGCGTGAGAACCAATCCTTTTACATTTCCATAATCTCTGTTAATAAATCTTCCGTATAGAAATCCTTCGTATGTTTTCAGAATATCCATTCCAAGCAAATTTCTTATATCGCTGTAATAAAGAGAAACATCAATCGACACATTTGGAAAAAGTACTTGCTGCAATCCGAGTTCGTACTTAACTGTTTTTTGAGCTTTTAATTCGGGATTTCCGACAGTCGAAGAAAGAGCTGTTGTTTGATCGATCAAGTATTTGTAGTTGCTGTACAAATTTTCGAATGTAGGAATTTGGAAAAAGTGCCCGTACGAGAAGTGAATCGCGCCTTTATCTGAGATTGGGAACGAAACACCAAACCGTGGACTGATTTGATATTCTGATTCTGCCTGTCTCCAAACATTAGCGTTAGGAAAATTAGGATTGGCCAACGGGTTTCTTAAATCAACCGGTAAAGTTGTGTTTGGATTAAAATAATCAAAACGAATTCCCGCATTGATAATCATAATATCGTATTCCATTTTGTCCTGAATGTAAGCTGAAAACTCGTACGGCCTGCGCGTGTATGCCTGATTGTATTTTGTATTGGGATCAGAGTAACCGAGAGTAAATATCGGCACTCCTGTAGAATCTATTTGTCCTTCGGTCAAGTTTCTAATTGTTTTCCAGCTGCTGAAAAGTTCATGTAGTTTTAGTTCCGTCCCTACTTTTACCTTGTGCTCTTTGCTAACTTGTGATTCGATAGAAAACTGCGCTATGTTGGTATAAGTATATCTACTATATCTATCGGTCTCGTTACCGCCCTGATTGAATGTATAACCCGAGTATGGCGTACCCTGATTCGGATCAACATAACGGGGGTCATATTCATTGGCGTATAAATATCCCCAGTACTTATAAAGATTGGAGGAAAGTTTTAACGAGATAAAAGTACTTTGGCTTGGGAGATAAGAGATTTGAAGATTGTTTACGTTATTTGTTCTATAATGATTTTTGATTGCATCGGGTGTCCACTTGTAAGCATGGCTGTAATATTTATTCCAGTTGTCATCCCACGAAAAACTGTAGCTAAATTTCCAATTCGAAAGTCCATAAGTAAGTTTTCCCATGAACGACTTTTTTGTGTAGGGATTCATCGGTACCCAGGCGCTGTCGCCCGTGGCTGTATCTATCCAAAAATTTTGATTTTGAGAATTAGGAAAAACCGGCCTATTATCATAAGTGTTATAAATTCTTCTGCCGTATTCATAACCGTCGTCTTTATAATATCTGCCCGTCAAAAAGAATGTAAGATTATCTAAAATTTTTGTTGGTCCGCCTAATGTGGCTTGAATATCCATCGAGCCGAGCGGATTGAATGTATTCATATGCTGAAAAATATCCGTATGAGTAGTGTAGTAATTGGCAAGATACGCAGAAACATTGCCTTCGTATTTGCTGCCGCCGTCTTTCGTAACAATGTTTACTATACCAGACATCGCTTGTCCGTATTCGGCATTAAAAGTTCCGCTGATAACTTCCATCTCGCGAACAGAACTATTTTCAACTCCAACTGAAAAGTCGCCGTTATACACGTCGGTTACCGAGACGCCATCTACCAAATAAGAAACTTCGTCTGACCTTCCTCCTCGAAAGTGTCCGTTAACGACGCCTGCTTGCAAATTAATTACCTGACTTAAATTTTCCACAGGCATTAATTTTAATTGTTCCGAAGAAACAATTGCTGAAGAAGAAGTTAAGTCTTTGGTAATCATGGGCTGTTTGGCTTGAATTACAACTTCGCTCATACTAACAGTTGTAGGAGTTAATTTTTCATCCAGTCGAGTGGTTAAATCGATTCTAACAATAACATTTTCGATGGTTAATTTATGATATCCTACCGCAGATAGAATCACCGTATAAGTTCCAGGTGTGATGTTGTTGATGTAAAAGTAACCGTCAACATCCGCCGATGCACCGAATCCTGTTCCTTTCAACATAACTGTTGCGCCTATTACCGGGTCCTTCGTTTCCGAATCCAATATTTTGCCAGCAAGTTTACCGGTTGTACCCGCAAATGTGACTGACCAAGTCGTCAATAAAACAACAATCGAAAATGATATTGCTCTAAGAAATCTGCTCAACTTTCTACCGTCCGGTTTTGGGGTTGTGCACATAATCTATTCCTTGAAAAATTAGATATTAAAAAAAGGGGGCACATCAGAATGATGCGCCCCAGAATTGCTACTTAACTAACATCATCTTCTTGACACTTACAAAAGAACCGCTTTCAATTCTGTAGAAGTAAACGCCTGAAGCCAACTTACTTGCATCAAAACGCACAGAATAGTTACCCGGTTGTTGTTCTTGATTTACTAAATCGGAAACTACACGACCCAACACGTCATAAATTTTAAGACTTACGTTTCCAACTTTGCTGATGGAATATTTTATTTGTGTCGTTGGGTTGAAAGGATTCGGATAGTTTTGGCTAAGTGTATAAGTGAACGGTAACGCTTCTTCCTTCACGTCTGTAACATCCGTATTTCCAAGCCATGTGTACATCCAATACTGCGGTCCCCACCAGCCATTGTCGTTATTAAACGGCGACCAGCTGATTTGACCTTCTCGGTTGCTACCCAAGTCTGTGGAATTCTTTCCGTCGTTATCACCCAGAACAATATCAAAAGGAATCTTCATACCATCTATGAGAGTTCCAATTGTATCTCTTGTCATGGTATTGCTCTTTCTCCAGTTAGCAAGATGATCTAAAGCTACTCTTGCTTCTACAGTATAACCGGTCGGGAATTTTTCCTGCCAGTAATAATCCGGTCCCGGTAACAAGAGCGAATCTTTTTCTGCAGTCCAGTGATCTTGTCTCGCTCTAACTTTGTTGAATCTGATGTGGTAATCCGGATAACTTCCTCTTTGGTAAGCGGTATGCTGACTTGCCTGCTGATTATATAAACCTAACTCAACTTCGCATGCGTCAAGAGCCCAGTTCATACCAGTGCTCATGTATTTATCGTCGTCGGCATAAACTATATCGTCAGTAACATCATATGCTACGTAGAGGTAATTATTATCCAACGCCACATAAACATCAGTAGAAAGATCTGCGTCGTTATCAACTTTAAAATTGTTCATGATATGAGCAGATCCATTTGAAGGATATAATTTGAACGGGGTGATACCTGCTGCTTTCCATTCAGAAAGATCGCCATCTGCTTTGAAGTTTACTGTACCATGGTAAATAGTTGGAATTCCTTTTGCAGTGTTTGTTGTTCCGGCTGTAGTAGCTACGGCGCCGATATTGCCTGCTTTGTCAATGGCGTTAACGGCATAATAATAAGTTACATCCTTATCGGTCAAAGGAGTTCTAATCAAGTGTTCATAGACTTGTACTCCTCTGGCTATTCCTCCTGCAACTTGTTCAACGCCTTTAGCGTTTATATCTGTAATTGGAGATTTGCTTGCGTAAACATAATATTTTTCTGTTCCTTCGTTAGAAACATCACTCCAAGAAATCAAGTTAGAGTAATTTCCCTTAACTACTGAAACGTTCGCCGGAGCTGCAGGCGCAACTATATCGTACACTTGGTAACCGGAATTTTGCATCATTCCAAAAAGTAAAGTACCGGTCAGCTTTTCACCCTTAGGACCTGCATCGGGACCAACGCCAACAGCAAGAACTTCGATTCTAATTTTGTTAACCTTTTCCTGGTTAAACGTCTCGTTGCCCTTAGCTCCATTCGGATTTAAACCAAATGCGCCCACAGGCGGGTATTGATCTCCGTTAGTACTGTAAGCCGTTTGCTTGAGCGGCAATCTGTACCGTGTCCAATCTGAAGTTGTTGTTAGATCAATGGGTACTTTAGTTATCCACTGTTCTCCATTATCTTCAAAGAGAAAGACTCTCACAATAGCCCTTGCGGGAACCGAAGTGGTACATGCTGTTTTGTTCTTGATAAAGACTGTTAATGCAGTTCTCTCAATAAATTTATCTGAAGGTGTTACGTTTAAATCAAACGCAACAAATCCGCCCCAATCCTGAGAAGCATTACACGTATAATCGAATTGGAGAGAGCCCGTTGTTCCTTCAACAACATCAGTGGAATTATCTGTTAAAGTAACAGAACCCTTATCTGTTGCACCGGCCCAGCCCATATCATCAATACCAAATTGTGAAGCCATGCTTTCGAAAGAAACAAATGGCGGGGGATAATGATCGCCGGTTATTGAAAATGCATCAAATAAAATTGTACCGGAAGCGGTTGGTGTATTCGTTGCTGATCCGCCACCCTGAGGAACATAAACAACTGCCCATTCAAAACCGTTTACATGGTCCCATGCCATTTCTCTATCGCCGTCTTGTGCTTGGTAAGCCCAAGAAATGGTTTTATCTGTTCCCATTGTAAAATCTACTGATGCCTGTTTCCATTGACCCGATGCATCTGTTAGATCTACCGGAACCTCACGAAATACTCTGTTTTCAGCACCGTTAAGTATATCGCATATTTTGAATTCCATTACCATGGCACCTGGAGTTGTCATAACAGCCGGGTTTACTACTTTGTACCAAAAAGTTAAATGAGTACCGGTTGAAAGATCGAAAACCTGGTTATTAGGTAGAGGTTTGATTGATGTACGTACGATGTAACCGCCCCAACCGTCTCCAGCGCCAACCTTGTAATCAAGTTGGACACAACCTGCGCCCTCTTTTTGTCCAGTTGTTACATCTGTAACATCCCATTTTGCTGTCGCATCGCCCTGGTTGCTGTAAAGATTTGCCATATCCCAAAAACCATCAGCAACTGTATGGTCCATATTCTGGAATACATACGTTTGGGCATTCGTGCTACCTGCGACGAGAAGAATAGTTAGAAGAACTAAAAGTTTCTTCATATTGTTGCCTCCTTTATTTAGTTAAATGACGTAAATGTGTTACTAAAGTGCATCGAACTACAATTTCCTTATATGAATATGTACCACAAACCCAGAGTTAATAATAGTATGGCGAAAGAAAGTATTGCCTGAACTCTGACATTTGGTAACTTCATTATGCTTTTCTCGCCCAGCATTTTATTTCCTGTAAAGAGAGAAACTTCTCCATCCGAATCAATTTTGCGACCGTAACCGAATAAATAACTAAGACTTAATAATAAAACCGATGTGCCGATGAATAGAAAAATTGTGAAGTGCAGATAATTGATCTTTGTAAAAGCCAACAACACGGGGTTGGATATCATACCAGCATTAGCTGCAAATTCCAAAAAGAAACGAGAAACCCCAACTCCTTCGCCAATAAGGAATGAAACGAAAACACTTTTTGCATTTATTTTCTTTAGAGTGAAACCAAGAAGAAAAACAGCACTGATAGGTGCGCTAATGAATGCTTGGGTGCTTTGTAAAAAAATGTAAATGGTGGAGTTCATAATTTTTATAAACGGAACAATTAGGAGAACAACAAAGATGGTAACTATCGTTGCCATCCTTCCAACTAAAACCAATGTCCTTTCAGATGCGTCAGGATGATTCGACTTGAAAAAATCTATAGTATAAAGCGCAGCAATACTATTGAAAGCAGCGGAAAGCGAAGACATCATTGCGGCAAGAAATCCAGCGATAACAATTCCCTTTATTCCAACGGGCAACAGATCACCATATACCAGCGCAGGAAATGCTTCATCTCCACGAACATCTGGATAAAGAGCAACCGCAATTAATCCGGGAAGAACTAAAATGAACAGCGGGAGAGTTTTTAAAAATGAAGCTAGCATTGTCCCGGTTCTCGCATCCTCTATTGATTTAGCGCCTAAAATTCTTTGTACTATGTAATAATCAGCACACCAATACCAGAACGCAATGATTGGAGCGCCGAAAACTATTCCCGTCCAGGGGAAGTCGGGATCGCTTATGGATTTAAACATTTGAAAATGATCGAGGGATAGTTTATCTCGCAATCCATGAAAACCGCCGACTTGATTAAGACCGAAAAACATAACAAGACCGGCTCCAACTATTACAAGAATTCCCTGAAACATCTGTGTTCGTATTACTGCAGAAAATCCACCAACCAGAGTATAAACTCCTGTAAGCAATATGATTATGATTGATGACGTGAAAATGCTGAGACCAAATAATTTATTCAGCAGAATTCCCCCGGCAAACAGCGTAACCAAAATTTTAGTAAGAATGTAAGTGAAGATTGATAATCCGGAATAGAATTTTCTATTCGTCTCGTTAAACCTTTTTCCAATGTACTCCGGCGTTGTAAGCACGTTGGCATTTCTGTAAATAGGTGCAATAAACCATCCGAGAATTATTAGAAAAAATATTGCCATTAATTCGAACTGAGCAATTGCCAAACCTCTTGCAGCGCCACCGCCTGCCAGACCAATAATGTGCTCACTAGAAATATTCGTTGCAAATAAAGAAATGCCAATTGCAAACCAGCCCAATTTTCTGCCGGATAGAAAATAATCCTGAACATTCTTATCTCGGTGCTTCATGAATAAACCTATTCCAAGAACAAGCAGGAAATAGATTATGATTATTCCACCGTCGATCAAATCAATTGGGTTTTGCATAGGTGTTTTATGTAACAAAAATAATACCGTCGTCTGAGTGTGAAATTTTTAATTTTTTCAAGCGGTGGCTTTAGAATTAACAGCTTACTTATCAATTTTATAACGGATTGGTTATTACTTTAATAAGCTACTTCTCTATAACCATCTTTTGGGTTTCTGAATAATTATGAGACTGGAGAGTATAAAAATATACCCCGCTGGATAAATTCGTTCCGTCAAATTTCACTTCATAATATCCGGGAGGTTTTTCTTCGTTAACAAGCGTCGCAACTTCACGACCGAGAACATCATAAACTTTCAACACATTGTAGGTCGAGATTTAATCTCGACCTACTGCGGGAATGAAATCGATACAATCGAATTATTTTTTTAGCCATTCCTTTGAAAACGTAATTGCCGATTTTATTCACAGTGACTGCGGCTAAATCTCCTATCATTTGTATGCTTGAATCTGAATTTTGACAAACAAATTCCAACGACGTAACATTTTTATAGTTGCCGACAAACATGGAAACCGGAAACTTAACTGTGACGCCGGTATTCAATTTTGTCTGGGAAAAATCCACCGGCAGCTATTCTACATCAGAATAGTTAGCTAAAAAATTAGAGTAAGAATCAAAGACACTGCGAGTTTTTTTCAAGGACATTCCCATCCTCCGCATTATGAACGACTCATAACCATTACATATCTAGCAGCTATAGCACATAATTTCTGCATCCACAACGACAAAAATTTTTAGCAATTGTCTTGAAAAATTTATGTCAAGTTCTCTTCAATCGCTTTATTTCAGTACTATCATCTTCTTCGTTTGCATGAACTTTCCGGCAACGATTTGATAGAAATAAACTCCCGATGCAAGTTTAGAACCTTGAGTGGAAAAATTGACCGAATACTTACCTGCTAGTTCAAACTCGTTAACAAGAGTTGCAACTTCTTCACCGAGAACGTTGAAAACTTTCAATGTTACTTCACTCGAAGTAGGAATTTGATATTTGATAACCGTACTGGGATTAAACGGGTTGGGATAATTTTGTTCCAAACTAAATTGAGTTGGGATTCCGCTCGCAGTGTTCTTTACATCAACTAAAATTCCATCCCTTGAGGCATATGGCAGGTATGTGCTTCTTAATGTGTTGGCAACGGCTTTCTCAGTAAGACGATCCATAGAAATCAGACCCATCGTTTGATAGCCGTTTTTCTTCGGCTTGTACTGATACCAATCAAAAACACACCACCAAGTAGTAGCCATTACGTTTCCATTAGAATTTGCAACGCCGGATGCATCGTACGGTAAGAAAAATTTGAAAGCGTCAAAAGTTTGATTAAACACGTTAACTTGCTCGCTCGTCGATGAACCGTTTTCCGACGACCAATACCCGAATTCTGTATCCATAATCGGTTTTGTTGGGAACGCTGTCTGTGCATTGTTCACGAATGAAGTTGTCGGACCAAAATAACTTCCGCTTCTTCCATAAAAAATTCCGAAGTACATTGTCCAACCCGCTACATCAAGTCCCGCTTGAGTCTGATCGCTTGCACCAGGATTATCTGCGGCTGCGGATTGGGTCAGAAGTCTCCCGTCGTCATAGTTATTTCTCAAATCATCTTTGACAAGATTGTTGTAAACTAATCTTCCGCCGCCATCTAAGTGACATTCGTTGGAAGTACTCCACAGAATTATCGACGGTCTGTCGACATCCCTAAATACCATTTCGCGAAACATCTGCAGATGAATCTTTCGAATGTTGTTCTGAATATCCCAAACATCTTCAGTATCCCACTGCCATAGCGGAATTTCTTCCATGATAGCTAATCCCAGTCTATCGGCAATTAAGTAAGTATAAGGATGATTGGGATAATGTGCAGTTCTCAAGAGAGTTGCATTAAGATTCTTCACGGTAACTAAATCCGAATAGATAATACTTTTCGGAACGCTTCTTCCGTAATCCGGATGTTCTTCGTGTCGGGCGACTCCAGGCAAATACATAATCTTATTGTTCAGTAGAAATTTTCCGTTTTGGGTTGAGACTGTACGAATACCGAATTCCGAATAATAATCATCAAGGACAGTTGCACCATCTAAAAGTGTAACTCTCATTACATACAAATTTGGATTCTTCATCGTCCATAGTTTTGGATTTAGAATCTGCAATGTGATTTTGGTACTGGATACTGTTACACCTGGAACAACACTAAAAGTTGTTGGCGAAATGCCTGCAACAGTTGCTTCGGTTCCAACCAAATCTTTTGCGTATTCTGATTGAATATTGCCACTGTTAACATTTGCCTCATAAAATCTTATAGTAGCAGTTATGTTATGCTGAATACTACTCTTATTATACACAACCACGCTGGCATCAATAGTTCCGTCGATATTTTTCGGGACAACACTTGCACGTATTGTTGAGACAGCCTCGGAAATTTCCAGATAGACATCATGTATAACGCCGGCGTAGTTAAACCAATCCACTTGGTTGTACGGAATAATATCTTTTCGTGAACCCCATGCTATGTTATCAACTCGAATTGCAATTGTGTTGGTGGATCCATAATTAAGAAATGAAGATACATCAAACGCAAACGGAGTGTAACCGCCTTCATGATAACCAACATATTTACCATTTATCCAAACATCGCAAACGTAGTTAACTGCATAAAACATGAGCTTAACAAATTTTCCGTTGTTAGATGCATCAACATCGAAAGTTCTTCTGTACCAGATTCCGTCATTATAAATTTCAGGGTAAAGTCCATTGGGCGCAGTTGCTTCAGTCAGCGCATTCTCAACGCCGGGCAAGTTTTTTGTCTGCCAACCGGAATCGTCAAAATTAGAAAGTTGTCTTCCCGCCGCTTCGGCCTCCACTGCGGCTAATCCTGCAGAGTCTCGTTTTGAAAGTGAAAGGTTATGATTGGCTGTAAATCTTTGCTTTTTCCATACACCACCTAAATCAATTGTTAGTCTTGTACTTTGCTTTTCAAAAGTTGGAACCGGCATTCCATTTTGGTAAGGTATATTTAAGCCGCCGGTTATCGGATTCGGCAGACTAAATGTGGGTTCTAATGTTGCCGTTTGCGCATAATTTATTATGAATGGCATTATTGTGAAAAGTAATACGGGTAAGAATAGTTTTTTAATTTGCATCATTCGTTTCCTCTCAAAATCGTATTTGTAGCACAAGTTATAAGCAAAAGTAATACCACTTTGCAATTTGGAAAAAGTAAGAAAAAATAAAGATTTAGTTCAGTCGGCTGGAACAGATGTTATAAAACTAATAATCCGTGATTATCATATTGATATCTGAACTTTAAAGCGAACGGCTAGTTTTTATGAAGTGTGCTGAAAATTTATTTCAGTCCCAACTCTTTGCACATTCTCGAATAGTTGGGTGGTGCCAATCCCAGTTTTTTTGCCGCTTCGGCATCGGAGCCGCATTGATTGCGAACATACTTGAAATATTTTTCGCGGAAATTTTTTTCCATACCCTTCAACGAAATTATTCCTTCTGGATTTTTGAAGCTTATCCCTTCGGAAGTAGTAATAACATCATCAGTGTCAAATATTTTCTTACCTAAAGCAGTTTCAACTATGTTGGGGTCAATAGTTTTTTCATCGAAGAATAAAAGCCGCTGAACTACGTTTTTCAGTTCTCTAATATTACCCGGCCATGAATAGTTAACAAGTTTCTTCATGGCATCTTCGGTTAATACCGGTATTTCCTTTCCCATATCATTTGCGAAATCGTTCATGAAATAATCAACAAGGTAATGAATGTCTTCCCGCCTGTTGCTTAGATTTGATACGCGAATAGGAACCACGTTTAATCGGTAATACAGATCTTCTCTAAATCTTTTTTCTTTTACCTCGGTTTCCAAATTTTTGTTGGAAGCCGAAATTACTCGTACGTTAACTTTTACTTTTTCCGTTCTGCCGAGTTTTTCAACTTCTCCTTCTTGCAACACGCGCAGTAATTTTACTTGCGATGAAAGCGGCAACTCGGAAACTTCATCCAAAAAAATCGTCCCGTTATTCGCCAGTTCAAAAAGACCCGGCTTGCCCTTATCCGCTCCGGTAAACGCTCCTTTTTCATAACCGAATAATTCGCTCTCGATCAATTGATCAGGAATACTGCCGCAGTTTATTGGGATGAAGTTTTCATATTTCCTATTGCCGAGATAGTGAAGATTGTAAGCGACAAGTTCTTTACCTGTACCGCTGGATCCCAAAATTAAAATAGGTGTATTGCTGTTTGCGAACTTGGCTATTTGGTCCCGCAGCCGATTTACTTCTTCGGAAACTCCAACAATTTTTTTGTCGGCTAATATGTCTTCAACCTTCCGGTTTAATTTTTGATTCGACTTTTGTTTATCCCACATTAATTTTCTTTTTTCTGCGGCATTGAATATCGACATAATAAAATCGGTTGGCTGATAAATATGTTCTTCAATGTCGCCGGGATATTTTGTGCAATACCAAAACGCACCGGCTTTCATAAGATTATGAGCGAAATCATAATCGGCAATGTTGATGGTCATCTTTGTTATCACGATAATCTGCAGAGTCGGATCCATAAGTTTGATCTTCTTTATCAGATGTTCACCGCGCAGACCCCCGGCTATTTGAAAATCCATGATGACTAAATCGTAAGCATTCTTTTTCTTGTCTAAAAGTTCAACCGCTAATTTCCCATCAGAAACAACATCCAAAATTTTAATTTTGTCACCGAAAGGTTTGATGGTGTTTTCAACTCGCCTGACGTCAAATTCTTCATCTTCAATTAATAAAATATTAATCTGATCTATGTCAAACATTTCTTCTCCAAAATTAATGTGGAATCGTAATTATGAATCGACAACCACGTTTTTGTAAATTTTCAGCGTCGATACTCCAAGCGCAGCGTTGTGTAGCAATCTCATATGCAATATAGCATCCGTACCCAGATGACGGAGTTTCATTTTTTGTTGTAACATTTTCAAGGAAGAGAAGCTTCACTCCGTTTTCGTCAGTTTTTAGGAGTTCGGGTGATATTCCCAAACCGTTATCTTCTATAAATAATTTTGTAATATGTTGTTTAGGATAGTGTACAGTTGAAATTTTTATTAAAATATTATCGTCCCCACCGTGGTCTATACTGTTTTGAATTAACGGTTCTATGATTTCCCAAATAACAAACTCATTTATATGCAGAACAGGAACATTCTTATCCAGATCCATAACAATTTCATAAGAAACCGATTTCTTTGAAGTTCGATTAAAAATATGTTCTACTATAAACCTAATAACTTCATTCAGATCCGTTTGAAAACTCATGTTTCTTATTGTCTGAATCGGAGGATCGTACCATTTCATGTCATAGATAACACGCGAAATAAAATTGGAATAGCGTGTCGCCCGATATTTAATTTCATCTATGTTCTGCGGATTAATACTTCGTAAATCGTCTTTAATAAATCCCATTACTTTTTCTGCTTTGTGGTGCGTGTGATAGATTCTCTTTGTAAACAATGTTTCTTTATCGTAATCGATTTTCTGCTTGATACTTTTTTCATGTTCATCCATCAAACGCTTCTGTGCTTCGTCCCGTTCCTTTACGGTATAAGACGAAATGTAATACATAGCAAGTAAACCAAGAAGGAACAGCGCAGTATATATAATTGATGTCTCTTCATAATTGGAAATTATTGCACGCTGAATGAAAGAAACATCGGTGATGTTCTTCATGTAAAGCGCTCCCATAAACTCACCGTTGGGAACGAATGGAACAAATATGTGATACGTATGGTTATTCTTTAAAACATTTACTATTTCTTCGTTTGCTTTAAGCTCTTTTCTAATATCATTGTAAATGTTCAAGGCATCCACATGACGGGTGGACGCATCGGGTTCTTCTATTTTTTGAGTAAGTAGAAATGAGTACAGCACGCGCCCATCGTCAATAACATAAGTCTTATTTGCATTGGATACTAGAAGACAAATTTCTTCCACATTTTGCTGAAGTACATGCTGGTTTAAAATGATGTCAAAGAATTGGATTACTCTTCTTCTATCCCCACCGTAAGGAGTAGTATTTTTTCGCGTTGTCTCCATTAGTAATTCGAGGGTGGAAGCGCTAAGTCCGGCAAATTTTTCTGCTGAATTTTTTTGGAACCACTCCTGTGTATCATCCACAAAATTTCTCAACGAGACTTTATTAACATATAGAAGCACCAATTGTAGAATCAGCAAAGCAATAAATACAACAGTCAAATGCCTTAATTCAAAACGATATTTCTTAAGACTTTCTATGAATGGATTGTTTGATTTCATAGCTTATTTCAAGAAAAATTCGTGTGAGTTAATTAGTTTTTCAGCCGTTGCAAGAGCTTTTTGGGCACTAATTTTTTTGCGCATTGCTAAATTTATATAATAAGTAATTACATCTGAGTAACGAGTGTATTTCTCTGTAAAAGGTCTATAATAGCCTGTGCACATAATTTTTTCGTAGAATTTGATATCGGAGTGTTTCTTTATAAACTCATCATCAGTGTAAACATTTTTGTTAATAGGCAAATAACCGCCACTTTCAAACATTGTTTCTTGCGATTCCTCGGACGCCATAAATTTCATAAACTCAATCGCTTCGTTTTTATTTTTCGAACTTTTAGATAACATCAAATTCCATCCACCAATAACACTTGAGGGTTTTCCGTTTTTAAAATGCGGTAATGGCACAGGCAAAAACTTGGAAGAAACATCTTTCGGTCCAATTACATCCCTGTACCAAAATTGAAAACCCGTCCAGCCACGAAGAAAAATGGCATTATCCTGAGCAAATTCTTTATAACATTCCGGATCTCTGAAATTTAATACCTCTTGAGGAGTGATTTTTGAATCATATATTAAATCCACAAGAAATTGTAGCGATTTCACTGCCGCAGGGGTGTTCAATTTGATAGTGTCGCCTGCAATAATATTTTGGTTCAGATTGCCCAGCAATTCAAAGAAACTGCACATCAGTCCCTCGTAATCATCGGCGGGGAAAAGAAAGACAGATTTGCCAAGAGACTTTAACTGCTTGCTGATTTCTACAAACCGTTCCCATGTGATAAAGTTCGAAAGTTCTTTTTTAATCTCAGTATAATTTTGAGCCTTTCTTAAAATATCATCGTTGTAATAAAGCAAGCCAACGTCATAGTATAACGGAACTGCAACAAGTTCTTTATTATACTGGCATATTTTCAGAGCTGGTCGAATCAATTTGTCTTGGAATGCATGTTGGAAATATCTGTCGAGCGGCTCTGCCCATTTTGCGAAACGTGATACCCATATTTGATCGACAGCAAATATATCAATGCGGTCACTTTTACTTCTCAGGTAACGGATTAGTAATTCTTTTCTTTCATTCGTGCTGAATTTTTCGAACGGAAGATTAATGGGGACAATTTCAATCTTTCCTTTATATCGCTTATTGAATTTATCAATTAAAAGTTGGTGAGTAGGTGAAATGTTATCTGCATAATATATTTTTTTTACAATCGGTTTTACTGTTAGCCCATCTTCTCCTAAAAGAAATACAAACACAAGTGTAATTACTACCAATAGAGTTATGCCCGCTATTGTGTAATAAAACGTTTTTGTAAACTGTTCTAATTTCTTAACCATCTTAAATCAGAATGAAAGTGATTTTCTTAATTCCAAATATTTTTTGTACCAATCAGAAAAATTAGGAGTATAAGGGACTGCAATCTGTTGACCCCCGAAACCGAATCTGCGGTAGACGATCATATTGACTGGATTAATCTTGGTTGAATTAAAAACCTTATCATTAATCTCGAGCTTAGTATCCATTGCCAGTCGGGCAGTATAATCTATCAATTTCTTGTTCATCTTTTCAGTTTGCAAAATATCTTTAATATTGTTTTTCGCTTCTTCGAATGTTTCGACACGTTCTTGTTTTGGTTCATCACGTTTCAAAAGTTTTATAATTGAGAATCCTCCCCGAACTTTTATTGGTCCGTAAACTTCACCTACCTTCATTTTAGATACAATTTGCCATACTCCGTTTGCACTATCAATCTGGTTCGAACTGATTTCCGAGCCGCGGTTCCTTGTTGAATCTTCTCTAGCATATTGAGCGGCTAATTCCTTAAAATCTTTTCCCTTGTCAAGTTCGGAAAAAATCTTGTTTACTGTGTCGAGACTATCAACAAGAATTTCAGATATTTTAAATTCGGCCGGACGCGGAACAATTTTATTATTCTTATTATAAAACTCACGCGCTTCTTCATCGGTGACGTTTTCTTTTTTATAGATTTGCTTCATATCCAGATTAGCCAAAAAATATTCGCGCCAAATTTTTAATTCACTTTCTACATATGCCAGTTTATCATACCCTCTTTTCAGAGCTTCTCTTGCTAAGATTTCATTTTGAATGTAAGTGGAGATGAACGTATTTAGTCTTGACTCAACATGCGCGGAATCTTTGTTCACAAATTCAAATCCTTCAGAACTCATGAAATCCAAAAAGTCGTTAAATGTAACCGGTTTTTCAGAAAACTTAATGAATTTGGTGTTTAGTCTTTGCTGAGAAAACGTCCCTCTAATTATATTAATTTCCTTTTCGAACAGAGTATATTTCTTATTCTTAAGTACTAAAAATTTGTCGTTTTCTTTTATGTATTCATATAACGCTTTCCGCAAATCTTGAAAAATACTTCGATCAGCATCAACAACAACTCCTTTGAAAAACTTTTTGTAAAACGCCTGGTACGTGCAGTCGTACATTCTATCTCTTACAACCCTTTCTACTTTTTGAATATCTATATCTTGTAAATCATCTTTTATGGTACCGGAATAAAGTCTGAATATATACCAACCCTCGGGTAGTTCAATAGGCGGAGTAATTTCAGTCAGCTTCAAATTATAAAGATAATTTTCAACTTCCTCATTCATCGTGCCGAAAGTTATTTCTATGGCTTTTTTTTGTTCGGCATTTTCCGGTCGAGTTGATAAAACAGAATCAAACGTAGCGTGGGTCATTAACGATCTATAAATATCTGTAATTTCTTTTTCATCGCGGGAGAATATAAATTTTACCATAAGCGTTCTGCGCATTCTATCACGTCCTATTCTCAATGCGGAATCCGGAATGACAGTTTTATTTTTCACTTCCATAGTGTAAAGTGCGTCTCTCAAATAAAAATCACGTATATAATTGTATGCTTTCAGATATTCAGCAGACGATTCAAATCCCTTCTTGATGGCATCTCCTGCTAACAATTTTTCCGCAATAAGCGTGTGCAGAAATTCTCTTTTGGTAAGTGTGGAATCAACATCTCCGATACTACCGGGATGCGGCGTAAAATCAAACCGTTTCTGAAACTCTTCTTTTGTTATTGGAATGTTTCCGACTTTTGCAACAATGTCTTTCTGTCCCTGCGCATATAGAAAATTCAGACTAACAATCACAAAAAGGAAATTTATTTTTTTGAAAATCACCATTAGACATCCTACAACGGATTATAAATCATTTTTTTATTGAAAGGTAACTAACAAAAAACAACTTCTTGACATGTTTTCGATGCGCAACCTAAGAAAAATATGATTCAAATTGTAATACATGGATTAGCTCGTACAACTTTCAGTGCGGACTCTGCATTCATTAATGGAATTTGACAAAAACAGAAACCCGCCTTTCTACGGGCTTTCTTCGAATCGCGAGCTGTCCTCTCGGTTATCTAAAAAGTTGAATTCTTTAAAACATTAATTTATCTGGCGGCGGGTAACAGGGGCACGTCTAAATGTTCTCGTTTGTAAAAAGTTTTTTCATTGGCATACATTTTCTGTTCTCTCCAGAACGTCGGAATGATATATATACAAATTTTATCGTAGTGCTTTTTAAAACAGCAATCCCGCCGTTAAGCGGGACTACTGTAAATGTTTTCACAACGGAGACATTAAAACAAGAATCCCGATTCATCATCGGGACTTCTTAGCTCCGCGGGCAAGGCTCGAACTTGCAACCCTGCGGTTAACAGCCGCATGCTCTACCATTGAGCTACCGCGGAATAAATTTGCGGCGTAAAAATAGACTTTCAACGATCTTTTGTCAAGGGTGGCGAATGAATAATTTCCGATTGTTTATTGGTTTCAGTGTAACATAGTCCGGCCGTACAATTCAGATCACCTTATTTGAACAAGAATACAAATTAACCAATATCATTACTTTTAATTAAATTTCCTTTCAGCTAATAGCACAATAGATAATTCTTTAACTGTGACATAAATTTCAGTAAGTATTATTAACTCTTTCAAAGGTGAACATGCAAAAGTCGGATGAACTGAAATCTAAAGTTCAAGATGCATTTAGCGATTGGGAAAGGAATGTTTATCAAAAATTAATTTCGAAATTCCCCGAGAGACAAGAATCATTCACAACACAATCATTCACTAAAGTTGAACCGCTTTACACTCCGGTAGATTCTGACCCAAGTGAATACAATGAGAAGTTAGGTTACCCCGGATGTTATCCGTTTACACGCGGCGTGCAGCCATCAATGTATCGCGGAAGACTTTGGACGATGCGTCAATACGCCGGATTCGGAACTGCAAAAGAATCGAACGAACGATACCGCTACTTGTTATCGCAAGGGCAAATGGGTTTGTCGGTTGCGTTCGATCTTCCGACACAAATCGGTTACGACAGCGATCATCCGATGGCACTCGGCGAAGTTGGCAAAGTCGGAGTTGCAATCGACACGCTTGCCGATATGGAAATTTTGTTTGATAAAATTCCGCTCGATAAAGTTTCCACTTCAATGACAATCAACGCACCCGCATCTGTTCTATTGGCGCTTTACATTGCCGTCGCAGAAAAACAAGGAATCGGCAAAGATAAAATCAGCGGAACAATTCAGAATGATATTTTAAAAGAATACGTTGCGCGCGGAACATATATTTATCCGCCGAAAGCTTCGATGCGGTTAATCACCAACATCTTTGAGTACTGTGCAAAAGAAATTCCAAAATGGAATACAATTTCAATTTCCGGTTATCACATTCGGGAAGCCGGATCAACGGCGGCACAGGAAGTTGGTTTCACTCTCGCCGACGGAATTGCATATGTTAACGCGGCAATAAAAGCCGGATTAGATGTTGATGAATTTGCCGGTCAACTTTCGTTTTTCTTCAACGCTCACAATGATCTGCTTGAAGAAGTTGCAAAGTTTCGAGCGGCACGTCGCCTCTGGGCAAAAATCATGAAAGAACGTTTCGGCGCGAAGAAAGAAAAATCTCAGATGCTGCGCTTTCATACGCAGACAGCCGGTTCATCTCTAACCGCGCAACAGGTCGATAATAATATTGTCCGCGTCGCTATTCAAACACTGGCGGCAGTGCTTGGCGGAACGCAAAGTTTGCACACAAACTCACGCGATGAAGCACTCGCGCTGCCAACCGAAGAATCTGTTAAGATTGCACTCCGGACCCAACAAATTATTGCTTACGAAAGCGGCGTTACAAATACAATTGATCCGCTCGCCGGTTCCTATTATGTTGAATCGTTAACGGATCAAATTGAAAAGGAAGCCGAAGAATATATCAACAGGATTGATTCGTTGGGCGGAATGATAAGTGCTATCGAAGCAGGGTACATTCAAACCGAAATTCAAAAATCGGCGTACCGGTTTCAGCAGGAAGTTGAACGCGGCGAAAGAATTATCGTAGGCGTAAATAAATTCCAAGAGAAAGATGAACAGAAAAATGAATTGCTAAAAATTGATGAGAAGGTTCAGCGTGACCAGATAGCATTTTTAAGTAAAGTCCGAGCCGAACGAAATAACGACGACGTAAAACTAAAACTATCGGCGTTGAAAATAGCCGCTGAAGGAAATGACAATCTTATTCCTTTTATTCTTGAGGCTGTTAGAACTTATGCAAGCATCGGTGAAATCTCTAATACGTTGCGAGAGGTCTTTGGGGAGTATAAGGAACAGGTAACAATTTAATTAACAACCCCCTTTAGTCTAGAGGGATGTCTGAGGAGTAAATATGAACCTAACAAAAATAGAGCATATCGGAATTGCGGTTAAAAATTTAGAAGAGTCCATCAAGCATTATGAAAATATTTTCGGATTGAAGTGTTATGCCATTGAAGAAGTAAAAGATCAAAAAGTTAGAACCGCATTTTTCATGTTAGGACAAACCAAAATTGAATTGCTTGAATCGACCGAACCGGACGGACCGATTGCAAGGTTTATCGAAAACAAAGGGGAAGGAATCCATCACATTGCATTTGCGACGGATAATTTGAACGACGCACTAAAAGAAGCGGAAGAAAAAAACGTTCAGCTCGTTAACAAAGAATCCCGTATTGGTGCCGAAGGTTTTAAGATCGCGTTCCTTCATCCAAGATCAACCAACGGAGTTTTGATAGAACTTTGCGAACAAAAAAAATCTTAGCAAAAATTTCATTCATACTTATTGCTTAAGCTCAAATCCTTCCGACCGCGCAATATAAGCAGCGCATGTAATATCACCGGTAACATTCAGGACGGTTCTGCACATATCCAGCAGCCGATCAGCGCCGAGAATAATTGCAATGCCTTCAGGCGGAATGTTAACCATTGCCAGCACAATAACCAACAACGGTATTGAACCAGACGGCACTCCAGCAGAACCTATTGCTGTGAGCACACTCATTATGATAACCACTATTTGCATTCCAAGAGATAAATTAATTCCGAAAACTTGAGCGAGAAAAAGAACGGTCACTCCTTCAAACAAAGCAGTGCCGTTCATATTCATTGTGGCGCCCAACGGCAAAACGAAGCCGGTTATTTGAGAAGGGATGCCAAGATTCTCTTGTGAGACCGACATTGTAGTAGGCAATGTTGCGCTGCTGGAACTGGTTGAAAAAGCAGTCAACATAACCGTCTCTACCTTTCGGAAGAATTTCATCGGATTATAGCGCGCAAATATTTTTATAAGAATTGAAAAAACTCCGAACTGATGAATCGCTAATCCCACTAAAACGGTAATGATGTACATGCTTAACGCGACCAGAAGATGAAAACCGAATCTAGAAGTCACACTGAAGATCAAAGCCGCAACACCGAACGGAGCCAGCTTCATCGCAAGATTTATTACGATCACAGTAACGTCGTTAATTCCTTCAAGCAAACGAATCAATGGTTCCGCCTTCTTTTTATCAATCAGAGTAAGAGCAATCCCAACGATCAAAGAGACAAAGATTAGCGCAAGCATATCGGGACTTGGCTTAGCTACTGCCGAAAATGGATTGCGAGGAACAATGTTTACCAAAGTTTGAATTCCAAATTCCGTTTTCTCGGTTGCTTCTTTTATTTCAGTTGCTTGCCCTCTGTATGAAGTTAACAATTGAGTCTTAGTTTCAGCGGGCAAATAATCGCCCGGACGAATAACATTAACAAGTACCAAACCAATAGTAACAGCAAGAGTTGTGACAAGAATAAAGTAGCTGATAGTTTTGAATCCAATGCGGCCAAGTTTTTTCAAATCACCAATCTGCGCCACACCTAAAGAGAGACTTGCAAACACCAGCGGGATAACCATCATGATAAGCAGATTCAAAAATATTTTTCCTAACGGATCGCTTATATAATTCTGGACGATTACCAGCCAGGGTGCATTTGGAAATAGGAAGTTGCACGCAACGCCGGCAACTGCACCAAAAATCAGTCCTATAAAAATTTTTGAATGTCTGCTCATTTTATATCCTTACTAATTTCGTATGATTGGATGAATCAGTTTTACTGCAACTGTTTTACAATCTTTGCAACAGCTTTTAATAAAAATAGAAAATATTCATCATTAATACTTATGATAGAAGATATTTCTACTTCTATAATTTTCATCACAGACCTAATAGTCCAGGAAAAAATCTCTTTCCCTTGAGCTCATAGTTGAATATTTTCCGCCGTAAAATAAAAGGTAACACGTGAAAAAATATTCATTCTTCATCGCAATCCTTTTCTTTGTACATGTCATAACGTTCGCGCAGGATGGTGCTGATTACTGTTCACAAGCCAAGATACGTGCGTTTCAGCAGCTGAATAAGATTTCTCAAATTCAGTATCCCGGCGACAGCAACATTGACGTTACCTACTATAAAATAGATCTCACAGTTACTGCAAATCCAAATTACTTGTTAGGAAGGGTTACTGTTAACGCCCGCGTTGCTCGGTCACAAATCAACTCATTCTACCTGGATTTGGTAAATGCTTTAACCGTATCATCGGTAACTTTGAGCGGAAACAATTTGAGTTTTTCTCAGCCCTCAAACAGCAATCAACTTGTAATTACGCTTAATAGAAATTATTCTTTGGGAGAATCGTTTAGCGTTGTTATCTCTTATGCCGGTGTTCCAACTTCCGGAAATGGTTTGATAAGCAGCGCTTCATTTTCTTTTTATGATCAGAATGCCGGGAAAATCGTTATTTCATCATTAAGCGAACCGTACGGCGCATGCGATTGGTGGCCTTCGAAAGACACTCCCGCAGACAAAGCCGATTCATCGGATGTATGGATTACCGCAGACAGTTCATACACTTCCGTTTCAAACGGAAAACTTGTTGATGTTGTTAACAACGGCAACGGAACAAAAACATACAAATGGCATAATAGTTACCCCATTGCCAATTATTTGATCTCGATAGCCGTCAGCAATTATGAAATTTATCAGGACACATTTCAGTACGCGCCGGGAAAAACTTTTCCGATCATTCATTACAGCTATCCCGAAAGATTAACAGCAGCGAGGAAAACTGTTTTAGATAAGACCAAAGACATGATGCAAATTTATTCCGATAAGTTTGGAACATATCCTTACACGAGAGAAAAATATGCTCATGCGGAATTTGCATGGGGCGGTGGAATGGAACATCAAACGTGCACCTCTCTCGGCGGCGGCGCGATGGATAACGAAATGGTAATCGCTCACGAATTATCACATCAATGGTTCGGCGACAAAGTAACATGCAAGGATTGGCAAAATATTTGGCTGAATGAAGGATTCGCTTCGTACTGCGAATGCATTTACCGGGAAGCAAAATACGGAACGGCAGATTTCAACAGTTACGTCTCAAACTTTATGACGCGAGCTAAAACTGCAACTGGAACGATCTACGTTCAAAACATTAACGATGAAAACGAGATTTTTAATTCGGCGCGTTCATACAAAAAAGGTGCAATGGTTCTTCACATGCTGCGCGGAATTGTTGGCGATGTTAATTTTTTCGAAATCATGAAAGAATACTCAAACGAACCGGGACTTGCATACAACGTAGCAACAACAGAAGATTTTCAGCGTATTGCTGAACGTGTAAGCGGAATGGACTTAAATTATTTTTTTCGGGAATGGATTTACGGCGAGAATTATCCGAAGTACACGTTTGGGTGGAACTATGAAACAACCAATGGGAATAATTACAGTTTAGTAGTTCGTGTTGTGCAAAACGTTAATACAAATCCATCTTTTTTTACAATGCCCATACAATTGACTGTTAACACTGAAAATGGCGTAGAAAATTTCTCGATAGTAAATAATTTGCAAACTCAGGTATTCCAATTCCCGTTAAACGGAAAGCCACTCTCAATTCAAGTTGATCCAAAAAATTGGCTGCTAAAAGATATCCTGGCAATCAATTTTGAGCCGGACCTTTTTATCACACCATCTAGTTTTTACCTTTCTCAAAATTATCCGAATCCGTTTAATCCATCGACGGTCATCAGTTATCAGCTACCGATTGCGAGCAACGTAAGTTTGAAAGTTTATGATGAATTGGGTAAAGAGGTGGCAACATTGGTTAATCAATTTCAGCATGCGGGTATATATAATTATCAATTCGCAATTCGCAATTTTCAATTATCCAGTGGTGTTTATTACTACACCCTTAAATGCGGCGATTTCATTGAGACTAAGAAAATGATGCTGCTCAAGTAGCATTTCTAAAAAGAAAAAACCGGAGAAGACTAATCCGCTCCGGTTTTTATTTATTACAATTTCATTCGCTCATTATGCTGCGGCTTTTGGTTTGTAAATCATTGCTGCTGCAACGCCAAAAATTACGGATTGAATCAATCCGTAAATAAACCACTGAACAGCAAGGTAACCAGGTACCGGATAAAAAACGTTCTGAGCTACGGCTGCCAAAAGCTGTATGAAGAGACCAATATAAATTCCGTAGCGGACACCTTCCATGATTCCTTTGCTCTCATAACCTTTAACAAAAATGAATACAAAGAAAAATGAATAAACCAAATCTGCGATCCACATCATCCACATTTTGGATTCCATCTCAGCCATTGGCCGGAAAATTTTGGAAATATCGGGATTAGCGTAAGTGGAAGATAAAATTACCATGTTGACAAGGTAGTTTGTTGCCTCCAATAGAATAAACACAACGACAAAGGCAATAATTAGTTTTTTTACGTTCATATTGACCCTCTGATTTTGTTGTAAGAATTATTTATTCAGGAGAGAAGTTTGTGTCAGCGCCACATGAAATTCCGCAAATAGTTTATCATAGTCAATCGAAAACTTTAAATAATTTGGCGCCTCGACTTTGATTATTGATTCAAACCGGTTTTCCACAATTTTTGCGCATACAATTTTCCATTCAACCGCACAATTCATATTTTTCTGCCCACATATTTCAATATTAGGAATCAAAATGGAAAAGACAATTTTTACTTCATTGGCATTCTTCTTTTTTATTTCCGTTGTTTATGCGGGATTTGATTTTGTTGGTGGGGTAAAAAGTTTCAAGTTGGAATCTAACCGCGTTGAGTTTACGCTCAGCAATGCAAAGTTGAACATCTACGTTGTCGAGCAAAACTTGATTCGTTTCCGATATACTAATCAAAATGATTTTTCTCAGGCAACCTCTTACGCCGTTATTTACCAGCAACCGGAAAAAATAAAATTCGATTTCAAAGAAGAAAAAGATTTTTTTGTTATTGAAACAGATGAACTGATTGTTCATATCAAAAAAAATCCCTGCCGCGTATCTATATATGACAAACAAATGAATCTGTTGAATTCCGATGAAGAAAGTTTCGGTGTTTCATTTGATAAAGATGAAGTGCGCTGTCATAAAAAACTTTTTACAGATGAAAGATTTTTTGGCCTGGGCGAAAAAGCAAATGAAAGCTTGATCAAGAACGGCGAACAATACACAATGTGGAATACCGACTTTTACGGTTACACTGGAAGACAAGAGCCGCTTTACGTTTCAATTCCGTTTTTTATGGGACTTCGCAATCACAAAGCTTACGGAATCTTTTTCGACAACACTTATAAATCATACTTCAACATGGGTGCAAGCAATAACCGTTTCTACTGGTTTGGCGCCGATAAGGGCGAGATGGATTATTATTTTATTTACGGACCGGAATTTAAGCGCGTTATTTCCGATTACACAAAACTTACCGGAAGAATGGAATTGCCGCCGATGTGGGCGCTCGGTTATCAGCAAAGCAGATGGAGTTATTATCCCGAATCCAAAGTCCGGTCAATAGCAAAAAGTTTTCGAAGCAATAATATTCCGTGCGATGTAATTTATCTCGACATTCATTACATGGACGGTTACCGCGTGTTCACGTGGGATAAAGAACGTTTTCCAAATCCGCCGCAAATGTTATCCGATCTTAAGAAAGACGGGTTCAAAGTTATTCCTATTATTGATCCCGGCGTAAAAGCAGATTCAAATTATTTTGCTGCAAAGGAAGGATTAGAAAAAAATCTTTTTGTTAAATATCCCGATGGCGTACCTTATCAAGGCGAGGTTTGGCCAAGCTGGGCTTACTTTCCCGATTTTACAAAAAAAGAAACCCGCGACTGGTGGGGAGAAAAACTTTCTGCGTTACTCAATCAAGGAGTTGAAGGATTTTGGAATGATATGAATGAGCCCGCTGTCTGGGGCGGCGGAAACGTTCCGGATATGGTTCAGTATTACGACAATGGATTAATCTCAAATCATAAAAAAATAAAAAATGTTTACGCGCTCGAAATGGCTAAAGCAACCCGCGACGGATTAAGAAAATATTCCGATCAGCGGCATTTTATTTTAAGCCGTTCCGGTTTTGCGGGAATCCAGAGATATGCTGCCAACTGGACCGGCGATAATGTTTCCAGCGAAGAACATTTGCGCCTCGCGTGTGTGATGCCGCAAAATGTTGGATTAAGCGGGCAGCCGTTTATCGGTTCCGATGTTGGCGGATTCATGGGCGGCGAACCAACTAATGAAATGTACATCCGCTGGATGCAGCTTGGCGCGTTTACTCCTTTCTTCCGCGGACATTCTGCACTCGATACACGAGCCCGCGAACCTTTTGCATTCAACGAAACAGTTGAAGAATATTCCCGCCAGGCAATTCAGCTCCGCTACAAACTTCTTCCTTTCTGGTATAACGAGTTTTATGTTGCCGCTCAAACCGGTTTACCGATAATGCGCAGCATGTTCATCAATTATCAGAACGATGAAAATTGTTATTTCCGCGACGCTCAATATCAATTTATGATTGGTGAAAATCTTCTTGTTGCGCCTATGGTTGTATCAACTGAAACCACGAAAAAACTTTATCTGCCTGAAGGAAAATGGTATGACTGGATGAACAATAAAGTTGTGACGGGCGGTGAATGGAAACTTTTTGAAGTGCCGCTCAACAAAATTCCGCTTTTCATCAAGCAAGGCGGCATGATACCAATGGAGGAAGTTCAGAATTATGTAGGTGAGAAAAATATTGAGAAGCTTGAACTTGTTATCTTCCCTTCCGAAAAATCAGAATACACTTTGTATGAAGATAACGGCAAAGATTACGAATACGAAACGGGAAAATACTCGTTAACCAAATTTACGTTTGAAACTAAATCTAAGATTTCAAAATTGGATGTGACAAAATTGAAAGACGCTTACAAAAGCGATAGAAAAAATTATCTTTTTACTTTGGTAGATTCTGCAGAACCGAAAAAAGTTAAGGTGAATGATAAAGTGTTATCAGGCGATGCCGTAAAGTATGATTCATCGAAAAATATTTTGCAGATAAAGGTTGCCGATACCGGCAATTTTATCGTACAACTTGAATATTGAAAACTTTACTTTGGGTTCAGCATAAACGATGTCAACTTTTTGAGTGAAATAAAATGAAAAAGCCTTCAATAATAATATTGGCATTTATCCTATCAGGATTACTCTTTTCCGTAAAAAATTCTTTAGGAGAAAAATTGTACTTACGTGAAGCACGGCACACACGATCAATCGACGGCTCTTTAGAGTCCCGAAAAACTATAAAAAAATTAGACGATTTCTTTTCCAACAAGAAACTCGGATCATTTGTTGAAAACGGCAAAACGGTATTCAGGTTGTTCGCACCGACGGCAACTCATGTAAAACTTTGTCTGTTCAACAGACCGAAACAAAAAAACGGCAATGAATATTTGCTGACCAAAGATGAAAACGGAGTGTGGGAAGTTTCGATAGCCGGCGAACTGTACGGAAGATATTACGGCTACAAAGTTTACCATGAAGGCGATGACATTTCGAACGAGAACAAACCGATCTGTGTTGATCCTTACGCAAAAGCCGTTACGTCCTTCACAACATATATGAATCCCCGCCGCGCGATTGTAGTTAAAGATGAACCGTTCGATTGGGAAGGGACACAGTGGATCAAACAAGATTGGCGCGACCTGATCATTTACGAAATGCACATCCGCGATATGACGGAAGATAAATCTTCCGGCGCAAAATACCGCGGCTCATATAAAGGTCTGACAGAAAAAGGAATTCGCGGCGGACTAGATTACATAAAATCTCTCGGCGTTAATACGGTAGAACTTTTACCTTCCCAAGAATTCGGTGTTATAGAAATTCCCTACCGCGATTCGATGGACGGAAAGTTCAACACGTGGAATCCGTATTCGAGAAATTATTGGGGATACATGACGTCAAACTTTTTTGCACCGTGCGCATACTACAATGAAAGCTGGAGTAAACTGAAGTGGAATAAATGGATCGGCAAAGACGGAGCGCAGATTAACGGTTTCAAAAATATGGTGAAGGCATTCCATAAAGACGGAATTGCGGTGATAATGGATGTCGTTTACAATCATCTATCGGAATATGAAATCGGAAATTTAAAACAGATCGACAAAGAATATTATTTCCGCCTCGACAGCAAAGGCAACTATATTGCCAGAAGCGGATGCGGCAACGATCTGAAAACCGAGCGGCCGATGGTGCGGCGGCTTATCGTTGAAAGTATTTTGTACTGGATGAAAGAATATCACGTTGACGGTTTCAGATTCGACCTCGGAACGTTAATCGATTACGGAACGATTGATGAGATCGTTGCTGAAGCGAAAAAAATAAATCCAAATGTTGTGTTCGTGTGCGAACCGTGGGGCGGCGCTTACGATCCCAAAGGCGTTGCACAACACGGCTGGGGCGCTTGGAACGATCAAATCCGCAACGGTATCAAAGGTGAAAATCCGAATAACGGACTCGGCTGGATCTTTGGACAATGGTATGGAAATAATTCACCGCAAAGAATTAAAAGTTACGTAAACGGAACATTGCTTCGCGATTCACTCGGACTATTTTCCAAAAAAGATTTTTCTGTTAACTATTTGGAATCGCACGACGGTTACACATTCGGCGATTTCATTCGCATCGGTTCGCATGAAGTCGATCCGGAGAAAACCATGAAAGATGTAGATAAGTTTGTAAAGCTCACTCCCCTTCAGACAAAGCTGAACAAACTAGGCGCGTTGTTTCTTTTTACATCACAAGGTATTACGATGATACAGGAAGGACAGGAATTTGCGCGCACGAAAGTTGTTCCTTACAATTTAAGATTCGATGATCCAACCCGCGGCAAGATCGATCACAATTCATATAACAAAGACAACGCGACCAACTACATCAATTACAAGCATGCTGAGATCAACAAAGACCTTGTTGATTATTACAAAGGATTGATCAAGCTGCGAAACACTTACGATGCGTTCCGTCATGCCGGTTATTCCGACATCACTTTTCATGATAATCCGAAAAGTCAATTCGGTTTGGCTTACACGCTGAAATATCAAAATCAAAACTTCGTTGTTCTCTTCAATGCGGATCCGAATCAAGAACTGGAATTTTCTTTGCCGGAGGGCAAGTGGGAAGTTTTAGTTGATAAAGACAAAGCCGGGGTTAAACCGCTTTACGATTCGGAAGGCAGCATCAAATTGGGACCTACTACGGGAGCCGTTCTAAAATTGAAATAACGCTAAGCATCACGTGTAAATTGCTTTGCGCAGAGAATTCTCGATCGCGTTTTTGAAATTGCCGAGATTGACCGGTTTCTGAAAAATGTATTCAACGCCGATTGATTTGTATTCTTCTTCAATCGATTTTGTTATGTCCCCGCTCAGAATAATTACCGGCGGTTTGTATTTCAATTCAGTCACGTTCAACTGCTTCACAAGATCGTATCCGCTCATAAGCGGCATGTGATGATCTGTAATAATAAGTGCCGGCGAATATTGTTTGATCACGTCGAGTGCATGACGACCGTTCTCCGCTTCGAGCACGCTGTAGTTCGGCATCAGGTTCTTCAGAAGTTTTGAGTAAAGAACTCTATCCATCTTTGCGTCATCAACAAGAAGTATGTAGGTCGATGAAACCGGAATCGTAAAAATAAACTCTGCTCCGTGTCCGTATTCGCTTTCAACCCAAATATTTCCGCCGTGTTTATTTATGATTTCGTGAACGAGCGAAAGTCCGAGTCCGCTTCCTTTTTCTCCTTCCGTTCCTGCTGTTGTGAATTTAGAATCTATCTTGAAAAGTTTGGCTATATCTTCTTTTTTGATACCGATGCCGTCGTCTTTCACACTGAAACGAACCTGCCGTTTTTCAATATCGGCAGTCGCATCAATCTTTATATTGCCGTTCGGTTTGGTAAACTTAATCGCGTTCGAAATCAAATTATTGAAGACTTGGAGGAGAAGATTCTCATCGGCGTGAACGTAAAAATCTTTTGTAAGATCGGAAACAAGGTTAATATGTTTCTGCAATGCAGTGCCGGATAAAATCTGAATCGCTTTTGAGATGACATATTTCACGTTTATCCGCTCAGGTTCAAATTTTATTCTTCCTGTTTGAAGCCGCGTCCAATCCAGCAGAGAGTTAACTAAACTCAGCATGCTCTTGGATGATTCTTGTATAAACTCGACGTACTGTTTTTTCTTTTCTTCATCTAACTCATCGTCTGTTAAGAGCAAATCGGTAAAGCCGAGAATCGAACTAAACGGCGTGCGCAAATCGTGAGAAACTATTGATATGAACCGGTCCTTCGTCTCGTTCGATTCTTTCAGCTCTTGTGCGGATTTTTTTAGTTCCTCTTCTGCACGTTTTGGAATTGTAATGTCGCTGATGATTCCGAAAATTTTTTGGATTCTTCCCTTTGCATCCCGGATTATCGAAATTTTATTTTCGATCCAGATTACATTTCCCGAGGAATCAATTATTCTGTATTCAAGAGTTTCGGAATTTCTTGAACGGTTTTTGTAAAGTTTATCAAGTTTGTCGCCCACAAAATCAGCGTCGTCGGGGTGAATAATTTTTCCCCACAGTTCAGGATCATCCAGAAATTGCTGTGCATCATAACTGGTAATTCTTCTAATTGCCGGTGTATAAAAAACTGCCTGGAGCTGACCGCCTTTATTCTCAGCAGTCCAGATGCATTCGTTAATATTCTCGGTGATGCTTCTGTACCTTTCTTCGGAAGCGAGCAATTCATTCTGCGCTTTCTTCTCTTCGGTAACATCACGGAAAACCCAAACCAAAAAATTTTCGTTTTCTATTTGATACGATGAAACGGAATTTTCAATCTCAACTATCGACTTGTCTCTCCGCACTCCGGTAAAACTGTATCGCGACGGCGATTCGTTTTTCTCGTCGGCAAGCTCCATGTAACGTGATAGTTTTTCTTTATCTTTTTTATCCGCAAACTTAACCGGGTTCTCTCCCAAAATTTCGCTCGCAGAACGGTAACCGAACATTTTTACAAATGAATCGTTCACCAAAACAAATCTGTTTTTGCTGATGAGCGCGATGCCGTCCTGTGACGCTTCGAAGACCGATCTGATCAGCAGAAGATCTTTTTCCGATTCTTTCTTTAACGTAATGTCGGTCAATATTACGTTATAATACTGAACCGTGCCGGTGATATCTTTAACGGTAGCAAAGCTTGCGAGGACGTGAATCTTTTGTCCCATCTTAGTTATAAGCGGAAGTTCTGCCGATTGAAGATTCTTCGTAGCTACATCCGAAAGAGTAAACGAATTCTGCATCAAGAAATATGAATCGATCAGCTCTGCAAAACGAACGTTTCTAAGTTCATCTTCACCGTATTGAAAAACTTCAAGGAACCTTGGGTTGGCGTACGTTATCAAACCTCTGAGATCGAGCGTGCAGATAAAATCGTGTGAGTTAGTAACAATATTGCGAAAGCGCTCTTCGGATTTTTTAAGTTCGTTCTCTTTTCTAATTCTTTCGGTAACGTTCGAACAAAGAAGCATGATGGTTTCATCGGCTTCTTCACCGATTACGCCGCCCTTCAAGAAAAAGTATTCTGCAATACTTTCGTCTTCACCGACTTTTATTTCACTTTGCCACGTTTTATTCTCTTTCAGACTGTTTTGAATTTCTTCAAAATATTTTTCGTCAATCGCCGGAAGGATTTTACCGATAAATTTTCCGTACACCTCGCTGCGAGCCAACCCAAAGATTTTTGCGGACGATTCATTCCAGAAGACTATCTTGCCGGACTTGTTCAAGCCGATTAATCCGTCAACCACGTTCGCGGTTATCTGCTGGTATTTTGATAACTCGTCTATTTCTTCGGCGGACAGCGTTGGTTCTTCCGTTTCTTTAGTCAACATTTTCAACAGAACCGTAACGAAGTCAACGGAGAAACCGTCTTCCGAAAACGGAACTAGAGTTACGCTTGCAATGTAATTGCGGGAATCTTTCTCGAACGGGAATTGTGTTGATAAAGCTTGGTTTGAGCTAACAACGTTTTCCAGCAAATTCTTAAAAAGAAAGGACGATAACTTTTTTGTTTGCGGCGTTGTCTTTAATGTTTCGGCGTCGAATATGAAGTCAAACATGTCGGCGTTTTTTTGAGAATGAAACTTCACACCGCCGTCTGTGTCCGCCATAAGGTAAAAATCGGAAATTGATCCGAGGAAGTCTCTGAATTTTGCCGATTGCCCGAGTGATAATTCCGATACTTCCGCTTTTTGTTTTATGTCTTCAAGAATTAAAACTCCGCCGCTGAATTCGTCGTCGATGATTATCGGCGAGCCTTTAAGAAACAGCGTAACTTTCCCGCCGCTTAACGTGCGCGAGGTTGTGATTTCCCTTTCGAATGCGCCGCCGTTTTTGATCGTATCAAGATCGTTTCTGATATCTACCGATTCGAAAAGTCTATATTCAAAAATGCTTCTACCGATAACTTCGCTTGGGTTGCCGCCGAGAACATTTTTGAACGCAAAAAGATTATTGTTCGCAAACTTAATTTTTCCATCGCGCTGAAATATTAAAATGCCGACGGGGGCGTATTCCAGAATTTCTTTGAATGAAACCTCTGCGCCGGATTTTTCGAACGTTCTGTCCATAGATGAAATCATAGGTTCAAAGCTCATTAAATACTGAATTCAATTTATGAAATAGACGAACGAAATTAAATATGAAATGAAGCTTCGCAGATTAACCGGGATTGACAACTAGACGTATTTGGTTATTTCGCCGAGGATTTTAGTTGTGGCTCCCAAGTTTTCTTTTACGTACTCGGCGCAAATCTTACCGGCTTTCTCGCGCGTCTCTTTATCGGTAAAGAGTGTTCGCAAAACTCTGTAAGCTTCTTTTTTGTTATGAATAACAAAGCCGCCGCCGATCTTTGCAAGATGAACCGCCTCTTGACTGTTTTCATGTTTCGGGCCGAATAGAACCGGAATTCCGTAAACTGCCGGCTCGAGAACATTATGAATCCCCTGCTTAAAACTTCCGCCGACGTAAGCAACATCCGCATAAGTGTACAACGTCAGAAGGATACCGATAGAATCAATAATAATTATCCGTTCGCCTTTGTAATTGTTGAGATCGGAAAAACGAATGGTCTTGAATTCATTTTTTATGGTATGCTCTGTGTTTTCAATATGCAAAATTGTCGGCTCGTGCGGAACGATAAGCGTAACAACGTCGTCGTCATACTCCATTAATTTCAGCAGCGCGGGAAGCATTACCTCCTCGTCGTTTTCCCATGAACTGCCGAACACAAATACTTTCTTGCCGTCAAAAAATTTGTCTTTGAAAAGTTTTCTCTCCTTCGCTTCAAGACTTTTCTGATAAACTCTATCGAATCTTGTATCGCCGACTTTTTCCAGTTTTGATTTATCAATGTTGAATGCACTGAAGTTATCGACATCGTTTTGGGAAACGGCAAGAATTTTTGTTACACTTGAATAGAGCGACTTATGAAAACTTTTAGCAAGCGGCAATTTACGCGGAGTTTTTGATTTCATAGTTGCGTCGGCTATGTAACATGGAATTTTTTTTTGCTCAAGCTGCCATATCATGTTCGGCCATATATCGTAACGCATGAACACAGCGATCTGCGGACGGACGAGATTCAAGAAGCGGCTTGTCATCATAGGCGTATCGTATGGAAAATAGGCAATCACATCGGCGTGAGGATATTTGAGTGAATTGGTATAACCGGACGGAGAAAAAAATGTGATGAGAATGTTAACATTTTTCTTCTCTTTAATTTTTTCAATGATCGGTTTAGCTTGTTCAAATTCTCCCATCGATGAGGAATGGAACCAGATCATTTTTTTGTGTCTATCTATTCCGGTCAAATCAATGATCAGGTTTTCGAAAAGTTTTTTTCTTCCTTCGATGCCCGTTCTTATCTTGGGATTGAACATCTTGCCGAAAAGAAGAAGAAATTTTATCAGCGGGATTACAAGACCATTGTAAATTAAATACCAAACTCTATTCATAGTTCCGCAAGAGATTTTTCAATACTCTTCAAAACAAATTGTGGTTTAATTTCTTTCATGCAATTGAAATGCCCTTTAGGACAGATAGATTTTCCAATGTGGCTGCACGGTCTGCAAGATAACGATTTATTTTCTAAGATTAAATTTTTCACTCCGTACGGTGCGAATCCGAATTCCTTAACGGAGGAACCGAATATAGCAGTAACCGGAACGCCTACTGCCGACGCCGTGTGCATCAAACCGGAATCGTTGGATATAACCAGCTTGCACAGTTTCATATCTGCGGCAATTTGAAAAAGATTATTCCCGGTCTGCAAGTTTACGCTGCCGTTGATTTTGTTCGCGAGTTCTGCACAAAGTTCTTTTTCCGTTTTCCCACCAAATAAAACGACCGTGTAACCAAATTTTGCGAGTTCGTTCCCCAACTCAACAAAATACTCGGCAAGCCACCGTTTGGTAAAATGTTTTGCACCGGGACAAAACCCGATATATTTTTTTTGCGGGTCGAGAGTGGGTGAAATATTATCCGGCAAAAAGAGATTTAATCCATCATTGTCGAGAAAAACATTCGCTGCTTCAGCGTATCGCTGTGTTATTGTTTTAGATTCACGCAACAAATTAATTTTAAACCAAACGAGCAGCATTTTTTTTATAGTCGGCTTTTTAAATCGTCTCGTCCTCACTTTTAACGAACGGGTTAATGCCCTGCTTCTAAAATTGTTCTGAAGATCAATAATCAAATCGTAGTTGCGGGAATGCAGTTCGGTTGTTAATCGTTCGGTCTGATTTTTATCGTAAGCATAAATTCTGGCGAGGTTTGGATTGAATAAAATTGCATCTTCAAAATCTTTCTTAACTACAAAATCGATTCTTGCTGACGGATATTTTTTCTTAATTGCTCTTAAAACCGGTGTTGTAAGAAGAATGTCGCCGAGAGAACTCAGCCTGATTATCAGTATTTTATTTACGGAACTGTTGTCCAAATGTTTCGCAATGTTATTGGTGCAAATTTAGATAATTCAAAATTTGCTTCCAACCCGCATAAAACATAGGATAAAAGTGTTGTTAGTAAAAGCGTTCTTCTTTATTTTTGTTCAAGCAAAATTATCAGGATTGAATTATGACCTCTCTACCGCCTCCGGCAACTAAATACTTTCCGGAATCATCGCTCGAAAAACAATGCTACAACATTGCAGAAAGCTTCAAAGAAAATATTCCGATAATGAATGACAGAAACCGGCTTGGTTTTAATCTATATAGATTCGTGAAAGGTGAAGGCGACGCACCGGAAGTGTTGGTTCGTTCCGCAAAACTTAAGATTGTTGGAATAACAAAAGAAGAACTGGCAAAAAAGATTTCGGAAGAACTCTCGAAAATTGAGAATTGACCCGCTTCGACTCGCTTAATGTGAATGCAGCGAGGCGAGGAATTGCAAATTGAGAATTCTCCATTCGCAACTTGTCCGCCGATTGCTGGCGGATTCTCAATTAATTATTCACCATCACCCGCTTCTTGTAGAAATTTTTCTACAAGCAACACATCTTCTTTGCTTCCAATATAAATCGGCGTTCGTTCATGCAGCGACTCCGGTTGTATTTCCAAAATTCTTTTCTTGCCGTCAGTTGCTCGCCCACCAGCGGCTTCAACAATAAACGACATCGGATTGCACTCATACATTAAGCGCAATTTACCTTTCTTGTTACGCTTATCACCGGGATAAATAAATATGCCGCCGTACAAAAGTGTGCGGTGAATATCGGCAACCATCGATCCGACGTAACGTGCTTGATACGGTTTCCCGTCAAACTGATTTGCCTGAAGATGCTTAATGTAATTCTTCAATCCTTGAGGCCACGAAAAATAATTTCCTTCGTTCAAACTATAAATTCTTCCTTTCTTCGGAATTTGAATATTCTCGTGCGAAAGAAGAAATTCTCCAAATGCCGGATCCAGCGTGAATCCGTGAACGCCGTGACCTGTTGTATAAACCAGAATTGTGCTCGAGCCGTAAACAACATAACCGGCAACTTCTTGTTTGTATCCGGGTTGAAGGCAGTCTTCGCGCGTTCCGGGTCCGGTCCCTTCGCTAACTCTTTTATAAATCGAGAAAATTGTTCCGATGCTGATGTTGGCGTCGATATTGGATGAGCCGTCGAGCGGATCGAAAAGTAAAACATATTTGCCGATTTTTTTATTCGGCGGAAGGTGAATGATATCTTCTTCTTCTTCGGAAGCCATAACGCAGAAATGTCCGCCGTGGTCCATCGCTCTAATCAGCATCTCGTGCGCGTAAATATCAAGTTTCTTTACCTGGTCGCCGGATTTATTATTCTCGCCTGTGAATCCAAGAATATCAACCAGTCCGGCTTTGTTAACTTCGAGTGAGATTATTTTTGCGGCTAAACCAAGTTGAAGTAGAATTGCAGAAAGTTCTCCGGTTGCTTCCGGGTGTTGTTTTTCGCCTTCCAAAATATGGCGGGGCAAAGTCATGAATCGTGTTGCCATCTATCCTCCCTTAGACTGTTTTGACAATCTCTTGATCTTTATATTGAAGCTGATAAAGTCTGTAATAGATTCCCTTCTTTGCCAAAAGTTCTTGATGCGTTCCGCTCTCTTTCAATTCCCCTTTGTGCATAACCAAAATCTTGTCAGCATTCTGAATCGTAGAAAGACGGTGCGCAATAACAATTGATGTTCTTCCTACCAAAAGTTTTTCAATCGCATTCTGAATCAGTTGTTCGGATTCCGTATCAATGCTTGAAGTTGCTTCATCCAAAATAAGGATTTGCGGGTTATAAGCAAGCGCTCTCGCAAAAGAAATTAATTGTTTCTGCCCTACACTTAGCGTCGCCCCTTTTTCTTTTACTTCTTCGTCATATCCATTTGGAAGCTGGGAAATGAATTTATGCGCGCCGACTGTTTTTGCGGCTTCAACTATTTGTTCGTCGCTTATTTGATCCGATCCCAAAGAAATATTTGATTTGATTGTCCCGCTGAAAAGAAATACGTCTTGCAGTACCAATGAAATGTATTTTCTCAATTCATGTTTTTTGATCTCGCGAATGTCGGTACCATCAAGAGTGATACTGCCTTTTTCGATATCATAGAAACGCGTGAGTATGTTAATCAAACTTGTTTTACCCGCACCGGTAGCACCGACTATTGCAACGGTTTCACCCGGATTTATTTTGAACGAGACATTTTTCAGAACATGCTCGCCCGGATTGTAAGCGAACCAAACGTTGTTGAACTCAATCGCGCCTTTAACGTTTTCCGGCTGAACAGGAATTTCCGGATCGTTGATGAAAGTTTTGTTATCTAACAGTTTGAAAATTCTTTCCGATGAAGCCATTGCCGTCTGAAGAATATTATATTTTTCAGATAGATCGCGCACGGGACGCCAGAACATTTCGGTGTACTGAAGAAACGCAAATAAAATTCCGATCGTTAAATGTTCCTGAATAACTTTTCCTCCGCCGTACCAAATGATCAATGCAACGGTTATCGAACTGAGAAACTCGACGAATGGGAAAAACACCGCGTAATAAAAAACTGATTTTACGTTGGCGGTTCTATGATCCCAATTAATCGAAGAGAATTTTTTCAACTCGCTTTTCTCTTTCGCAAATATCTGGACGATGTTCATTCCCGTTACATGTTCCTGCATATAAGAATTCAGCCGCGCCAAATGAAATCTCACATCACGGTAAGCTTCCCGAACTTTTTTTCTGAACAAAAAAGTCGCATAGAATAGAAACGGAATAACCGAAAGCGTTACGAGCGCCAAATCCCAAGACATCGAGAACATGAAGATGAAAATCCAGATAATCACAAACACATCGCTGAAAACTGCAACGATGCCGGATGAAAACATGTCGTTCAGCGCGTCAACATCGTTCGTTACGCGCGTAACGGTTCTGCCGATAGGAGTCTTATCAAAATATTTGAGTGCGAGTTTTTGGACATGCGAAAAGATTTGAACGCGGAGATCGAAAATGATTTTCTGCCCCATTAATTCTGTATAATAAGTTAGGAAGTATTGAACGATTGCTTGAAAGATGAGCGAGCCAAGCAGAGCTCCGGCAATTAAAAGTAAGCCGTGATAATTCTTCGCGGCAATGTAATCATCGAAAGCAATTTTGCCGAGGTACGGACGGAGCGGTCCAAGTGCCGCAACCAAAATGTTCAGCAAGATTGCAAGCAGAACATATTTCTTGTACGGCTGGACATACTTCAGCAATCGTCTCATCAAATTCGAATCGTACGCTTTGCCTAATATTTCATCGTCTTTCTGTTCTTCAGCCATTGCCTTTAACTCATTTCCGAAAGTTCTTCTTCCAACAATTGTCTATAATGCAAATCTGCATAGATGCCGCCAAGCGCGACTAATTCTTCGTGCGTGCCTTCTTCTGCAATTTTTCCTTTGTCCAAAACAAAAATTTTATCCGAATCTTTCACGGTAGAAATTCTGTGGCTGATTATTATGCTCGTCCTCTTCGCCATAAATTCTTTTAACCGTTTCAAAATTTCTTCTTCGGTGTGCGTATCAACTGCCGAAAATGAATCGTCCAAAATTAAAATCTTCGGATCGATCGCAAGCGCACGTGCAAGTGTTGAACGCTGTTTCTGCCCGCCCGAAAGCGTAATTCCTCTTTCACCAAGAATCGTTTCGTACCCGTTCGGAAAATCCTTCACATCTTTTGACAGTTGCGCAATGTCGGAGACCTTTTCAACAACCTCTTGCAAACCGTTTTCAGTCCTGTAAAGAATGTTGTTCGTCAAAGTATCAGAGAACAAAAATGTTTCCTGCGGAACGAGTCCAACATTAGTACGCAAAATATCAAGAGGAATGTTTTTAACATTTATTCCGTCGATCAAAACTTCGCCTGAAGTGACATCATACAAACGCGGGATCAAATCGATGAGAGAAGTTTTACCTACTCCGGTGTGACCGATGAATGCAACCGTTTTCCCTTTTTCAATCTTAAAGGAAATATTATCGAGAACTACCGGAAAGTTTTCAGAGTAACGGAAAGTTACATTCTTAAATTCTATCGTGCCTTCAAGACTTTGAACTGAAGAATCAGTTTCACCGTTATCGGAAATTTCATACGGCTCGTTAAAAATTTTGAGAAGCCGTTTCATGCTTGCATCCGCCTGCTGAATTATGTTTGCGACAAATCCAAACGAGATCATTGGCCAAATCAGCAGCGAGAGATAAAAAACGAAAGCGAAAATTGTTCCGATGGAAAGTTTGCCATCCATCACCATGTTTCCGCCAAAAAGAATTACAATTATGCTCGATAGGCCCGCAAGCAAAAAAAACACCGGCTGAAACAACGCCTGAAGTTTGACAAGATGCATCTTACGCTTCAGGTATTCGTCGCTCTCTTTCGTAAACTGGTCGATTTCATATTCTTCGCGGACATATGATTTGATAACTCTGATGCCTGAAAAGTTTTCTTGCGCACGTGTCGTCAGGTCGGAAAATTTTTCTTGAATTCGCGTATAGCGCACATGAACTTTTTTCATCACTAGATAAATAATAATCGACAGAAACGGCAGCGGAAGTAGCGCATAAAGAGTCAACAGCGGGCTCAATGAAATCATGATCGGTATTATCATAAAAAACAGAACGCCGTTATCGATCGAGTACATTACTGCCGGACCGACGAATGAGCGAACGGAATTTATATCGTTCGTAGCGTGCGACATTATGTTGCCGGTCGAGTTGTTCTGGAAAAATCTTAACGGAAGTTTCTGAATGTGTTCCCAGAAATCGCGTCTAAGATCATATTCGATTTCGCGGGAGACAACAATGATCGTTTGCCGGATTAAGAATGAAAAGAATCCAGCAACAAGCGTGGTACCAACAATTAGAAGCGCGTGATTTACCAAAAGCGGAAAACTAAAATTGTCTTTCAGTGAATTGATGCTGTCTTTTATAAGAATTGGAATATAAACCGTGCAAAGATTAGAGAGAAGAATAAAGAGGACGCCTAAAGAGAGCTTCTTTTTGTATCTAACAAAATATTTTTTTAGATGAGCTAAATGACCAAACAAGGTTGAATAAAATCCTTTCTATCTTCAAACACGTGCATTTCAAAAAAAATTCCTTTTGAGAGTGTAGAACTTAGTGTGAAGAGTATAGAAATAAATTTTTGCTTGCTCTGCACTCTGCGTTCCACATTCACATTTATCCAATAACCTCAAACCCGGTGTACTTCTGCAAAACTTTGGGAACGATAATTTTTCCTTCCGGCGTCTGATAGTTTTCAAGAATAGAAACCATCAAGCGGCTTGTTGCAAGTCCCGAACCATTTAATGTATGAACGAACTCAGGCTTTTTAGTTTCTTCTCTTCTGAAACGGATGTTTGCCCGTCGAGCTTGGAACGCTTCAAAGTTGCTGCATGAAGAAGCTTCAAGCCATTTTTTCTCTGCAGGCGACCAAGTTTCGATATCATAACATTTCGCTGCGGAGAAACTTAAATCGCCGGTGCATAACAAAAGAATCCGGTACGGCACGTTCAGTGCTTTCAAAATATCTTCTGCGTCGTTCACCAGAAGTTCTAATTCATCGTAAGAGTTTTCCGGTTTGGAAAATTTCACCATCTCAACTTTATTGAATTGATGAACGCGCAACAACCCTTTGTATTCTTTTCCGTATGAACCGGCTTCCCTTCTGAAACACGGCGTGTAACCGGCATACTTGATCGGCAAATCTTTTTCCGCAAGAATTTCATCACGATGAATATTTGTTATCGGGACTTCTGCAGTTGGCACGGGATACAATCCGTCTTTCTCGATTGAGTACATGTCTTCTTCCATTTTAGGAAGCTGACCGGTACCCATCATCGATTCTTTATTTACAAGCACGGGAGGAAAAACCTCCGAGTAGTTGTGATTATGCAAATGAAAGTCGAGCATAAAATTGATCAACGCGCGTTCTAAGGTTGCGCCTTTACCAATGTATAAAGGGAATCCTGAACCGGAAATTTTTGTGCCTCTATCAAAATCCATAATAGATAATTTCTTGCCGAGTTCAACATGATCGAGAACTTTAAAATCATTTTCGAACGCAAATCCATCCGGCAGCCATTTGCGGACTTCAACATTTTGTTCAGCGCTTGAACCGACCGGCACGGATGAGTGTGCAAGATTCGGCGTGTAACGCAAAATATCTTCCAATTCGTTTTCAACTGTTCGGAGTTGCCCATCGAGCATCGCAATTTCATCGCCAACACGCTTCATCTCGGCAAAAACTGTTGACGTATCTTGTCCAGCTTTTTTCATCATCGGAATTTGAGATGAAACTTGATTGCGCTTCGCTTTTAAGTCTTCCACCTTTGCAATTATTGAGCGGCGCTGTTCATCCAATTCCAAAACTTTACTAACAACATCGGCTGCATTTTTATTTCTCAATCCTTGTCTAACCAGATCCGGATTTTCTCGAATGAATTTTATGTCTAACATTATGATTGTACCCCTAGAAGTTAAATTCTATTTCTAAATCATTTTTAACTTTTTTATAAAAAATGAACTCAGCGTTAATCTTTTCATCTAATTCAGGCTTAACCTTATAAGTAATCGACTTAATTGAGACAGCAACTCGACCGACATAACCATCAATTCCTTTAGACTCTTCGTCTGCAGTTGACAAGCGATAAGACGCATTCTTGGCATTAGCAACTTTTTTTAATATCGCTTCTTGAAAACGTAATCCTATAAATGTTTTAACAATTACTAAATCAGTAACCCATTTTTCAATTAGATCATTGTCAATCTTGTTTATTGCATCCCTGAACAAATTGATCATATCAGAAACTTTGCTTGATGCATTTTTGATTGCTTCAGGGTGTTTATCCAAATACCAAGTTTTCCATTCCTCCATATTTTTACCAGAGAATTCTTGAATCAAATCGCTAAGTTGACCAACCACTTTGGGTCGTGTGCCTTGAGCGTTTTTGTTGGCAATGTTTAATAATTGGGTAGTATATTTTGGAAATTCTGGTTCAGGGGCATCTAAAAGCTTTTGAATCTCTTTCCCTCTAATTTTAATTTTCATGAAATTCCCGAAGCTATTTTTTCAAATTTATTCTTGTACTTAAAATCCATACTCGATTCCACATCAACTAGATTCTTTTTAATCAAATGCGCATTAACAAATGTTTTGTTCTTGAGAAAAAGGTAAACTAACAAGTTATTGTTGTTGTCGAACTTTTTTTCGTCAAATCTTAACAATATTGGATTTCCCTTCGTCACGTTACGAAGAAAATCCATAGCTTCTAATTCCTTAGCTGGATTTGGTTTCACACCAATTAATCGCACTAGTTGGCCACTATTCAATCTAACTTTATTGGGTGAAAGTATTTCTTTGACAAATAAATTGACGCCATTTTCTTCTTTCCCGGTTATCTTAGAACCAAAGTTTAAACTACGCGGATCTATTTTTTTATTGAATCTTATTGGATCCTTAAAAATAAAGGGTAGTCGTGCTTTATCAATTTGTGCAGTTGATTGAGTTTGAAATTCAATTTCGAATTTCTGAGTAAATAATTTCTCCTGGTCTAATCCCAATCTTTTTTCTATAAATGGTGTGAATTTCTTATTAATCTCATAGCCAACCGAATTCCTACCTAATTGCATGGATGCTAAAGTTGTAGTTCCACTTCCGTAGAATGGGTCTAAAACATATTCGCCAGGAAAACTAAACATTCGGATCAACCTATATGGAAGTTCGACTGGAAACATAGCTATATGTCCACCATTTTGTCTCTCGCCTGGAAAGTTCCAATGGCCTGAAAAATACTGATTCCATTCATCATTACTCAGTGTTGAAAATTTCTTTTGCTCTGCTGTTGGTTTTGGAGAGTCTCCAAGTTTTTTAAATATCAGTATGAACTCGTAGTCAATCTTTATGATTCCATTTCTGGGATAGGGATATGATCCCATTACCGCCGCTCCGCCAGTAGTATTAGAGGTTGTTACCTTCTGCCAAATTATCGCACCCATATAATCAAACCCAATAGTCTCACAAAATCTTATTATCTCTGTTCTAATAGGTATAACTTTGTATCTTCCATAGTAAACTGACCTTGCAAACTGATCACCTATATTTATGCATAATCTGCAGCCTTTATGTAAAACTCTTTCACACTCCATCCATACTAAGTTTAGATTGTTAATGTAATCTTCATATGAATCATCAAAACCAATTTGCTTTGTATGTCCGTAGTCTTTGAGTTGCCAATAAGGAGGTGAAGTAATAATCAAATGAACCGACTCACTACCTAATTCTTTCATGCTTCTTGAGTCACCAAAAATTACTTTGTGCTGCGTTTTATTCATAGCGACCCTTCAAAAATGTTTACTATTTTGTTACAATATTATAAATTTTATTCGGAACGTAAATTTCTTTCACAATCTGTTTGCCGTCGGTATGAGTTTTTACTTTCTCATCTGCAAAAACAATTTTCTTTACTTCATCTTGCGATAGATTTAACGAAACATCAAGCTTAGCTCTTACTTTCCCGTTGACCTGAACTGCAATTGTTACGTTATCTACGCTTAGAGCTTTCTCATCGACTCCAAAAGTTAACGGCTTTTCGAAAATCGATTTTTCTTTTCCAATCGATTGCCAGCATTCTTCGCCTAAGTGCGGCGCCAAAGGTGAAAGCATAAAAGCGAATCTTTCCAACGCATACGTTTGTAAATCTTTTCTGCACTCGTTTAGATTCTTAAGTTCGTTCAGCAATTCCATAAGAGCAGCGACTGCAGTATTGAATCTAAAATTGTCTATTTCAACGCTGACTTTTTCCAGAGTTTGATTTGTCTTTCTGTAAATTACTTTTTCTGTCGCGTTCAACTCATCAAGGTTATATTTCTCTTTCGATGGATTTTCCTTCGCAACATTGCTGTACGATTCAAACATTGCATAGGTTCTCTGAACAAAACGATCGACGCCGACAATGCCTTTGTCGCTCCAATCACCACCGAGTTCATAAGGACCCATGAACATTAAATACATTCTGAATACATCTGCGCCGTAAGTTTCTATAAACGAATTTGGATCAACAACATTGCCGCGTGATTTGGACATCTTGGCGCCTTGATTCGTTATCGTCCCTTGATGAATGAGTTTCGTGAATGGCTCGTTGCTGTTTACCAATTTTATATCGCGCAAAAATTTGTGAATGAATCTCGAATACAATAGATGCATCACGGCATGTTCGGCACCGCCGACATAAGTATCAACCGGAGTCCATTCGTTCGCAAGTTTTGGATCGAACATTCCTTTATCGTATCGCGGATTTAGATAACGCAAATAATACCATGACGAATCGACAAACGTATCCATCGTATCAACGTCGCGCTCGGCTTCGCTGCCGCATTGCGGACATTTTGTTTTAACAAATTCCGAATTGCCCGCAAGCGGTGAACCGCCATCGGGTTTGAAATCAACATTGTACGGCAGCACTACCGGCAATTGATCTTCCGGAACCGCAACCTCTCCGCATTTATCGCAATGAACAATCGGTATCGGCGTTCCCCAATAACGCTGGCGCGAAATCAACCAATCGCGTAAACGATAGTTAATCATCTGCTTACCGATTTTCTTTTCTTCGAGCCACTGAATAATTTTTTTCTTTGCATCATCAACATACAAGCCGTTCAAAAATTCGCTGTTAATCGCCGGACCGTCTCCGGTGTAAGCTTTGCCGTCAAAATTTTCCGGCGTTTGAACCGTTCTGATAATCGGCAAATTGAATTTCTCGGCGAACTCCCAGTCGCGTTCATCTTGCCCGGGCACTGCCATAATTGCGCCGGTACCGTATGTCATAAGAACGTAATCGGCAATCCAGATTGGAATCTTTTTTCCATTTACGGGATTAATCGCAAAAGCTCCGGTATCAACACCGGTTTTTTCTTTTCCGGTTGAAGTACGGTCGATCTCGGTCATCGACTTAATTGAATCTCTGTACGCCTCAACTTTTTGTTTTGACTCAGCGGTCGTTAATTTATCAACGAGAGGATGCTCTGGCGCCAAAACCATGTATGTTGCGCCGAAAAGTGTATCCGGTCTTGTAGTAAAAATTTTTATCGATTCACTGCTGCCGTGAACTTTGAAATCAACTTCGGCGCCGTAACTTCTTCCAATCCAGTTAGTCTGCATGATCTTGGTTTTTTCAGGCCAATCAATTTTATTCAGACCTTCTAAAAGTTCATCGGCATAATCGGTAATCTTGAAAAACCACTGCGTAAGATTTTTTTGCACAACGACAGTTCCGCATCGTTCGCAAGTGCCGTCGCTCAAAACTTGTTCACGCGCCAAAACGGTTTGATCTTTTGGACACCAGTTTACCGGCGCATTTTTTCTGTACGCCAATCCTTTTTTATATAGTTGAAGAAACAGCCATTGATTCCATCTGTAATATTCGGGAACACATGTCATAAGATCGGCATTCCAATCGTACATTGTGCCCATGCGTTTCAGCATCACGCGAATATCCGAAATATTTTTTAATGTGCTGTCTTGCGGATGAACGCCGGTTTTGATTGCATAATTTTCTGCGGGAAGACCAAATGCATCGAAGCCCATCGGTTCAAAGACATTGTAACCTTGCAGTTTCTTGTATCGTGCCCAGGTATCCGACGGACCATAATGGTACCAATGCCCAATGTGCAGTTTGGCACCGGATGGATAAATGAACATGTTTAAATGATAAAGCTTGTTGCTCAGATTAGAAAGGTCGGTTTTATATACTTCCTTTTCTTCCCAAAACTTTTGCCATTTAGATTCAACTTCTTGGAACGGGTATCTCATTTGATCTGTATTAGTTATTAAAATCGGATTCAAACTTATCAAAAACGGCATGGTTTATCAAGGCGACGGCGTGCAAGCATCAAATACGATCGAGCATTTCCCTTAAACTTAGTGTGCTTTGTCCTTTAATTTCCATTCACCTTTTTATAATTTGCTTACAAAATAATCAGAAAATGAGGACGCAATGAAAAGATTTGTAACTCTCTTACTTTTACTTCTTCCAATCATTTCGCTTAACGCACAGCAAAAACATGCAATGACCGTTGAAGACATGTGGAACATGAAGCGCATCGGCGACTTCGACCTTTCACCAGACGGTAAGACAATTGCATTCAGCGTTACTACTTACGACATGGAAAAAAATAAAGGCAACACGGATATTTATTTGATAGATGCCGACGGACAAAATTTGCGCCCGTTCAAAAACAGCGATGAAAATGAAAGTGCGCCAAAGTTTTCTCCCGACGGATCAAAGATTGCATACGAATACAAAGACCAGATTTGGACTGCCAACGTTGACGGTTCTGATGCGAAGCAGTTAACAAATTTATACACCGGCGCTTCCGGAATGGTTTGGTCTAAAGACGGCAAGATGATTCTTTTTGTCTCGAGCGTTTATCCGGATTGCAAAACTCAAGAGTGCAATGAACAGCGAGACAAAGAAGCCGAGGCGAGCAAAGTCAAAGCAAAAATTTTTACGGAATTGATGTATCGCCATTGGAACGTTTGGCGCGGAGATAAACGAAGTCATTTGTTCTTAATGAATCTTGAAACAAAACAAACCAAGGACTTAACCGAAGATAGTTACGCGGATGTTCCTCCGATTGCTCTCGGCGGCGATCAGGATTATTCCATTTGTCCAACTGATCAGGAAATTGCTTTCACTGTTCACACTGATGCATGGAAAAAAGGAAGCGATACAAAGTTAGCCGTCAGCACGAACAACGATGTTGTAGTGATTAATCCAAAACGCGGCGTTTTGTTCGATCAGATTTCTACGAGCAAAGGAAACGATAACGAACCGGTTTATTCGCTGGATGGAAAGTTCATCGCGTTCCGTTCTTCTCCGCGCGCCGGATTTGAGTCCGATAAACAATCAATCGTACTTTATGATCGAGCCACGCGAAAGATGACCAACTTAACTTCGAAGATCGATTACTCGGTGGGACAAATACTTTGGTCACCGGATCAAAAATATATTTACTTCGATGCCGACCGCGAAGCGTTTCATTCCATATTCAAAGTTAACGTTGCAACCGGTGAATATTCAGTGCTTGTAAAAGACGGTTTCAATACGAACATGAAAATTTCTTCCGATGGAAAAACACTCTACTTTGATAGACAGAAAACAGATTTGCCAACCGAAATTTTTTCCGTGAACGCCGACGGAAGCAATCTGAAACAAATCACGTCAATCAACAGCGAACTGCTTTCACAAATTCAGTTTGGTGACTTCGATACGTTCTGGAGTGCGGGCGCCGCCGGTGCAAAGGTTCAGTCAATTTTGATCAAGCCGCCGTTCTTCGATGCAAGCAAAAAATATCCGCTCATATTTTTGATTCACGGTGGACCGCAAGGAAACTGGCCGGATGAATTTCATTACAGATGGAACTTGCAGCTATTCGCATCGAAAGGTTATGTTGTTGTTGCAACGAATCCGCGCGGCAGTACCGGATACGGACAAAAATTCACCGATGAAATTTCCGGCGACTGGGGCGGAAAAGTTTACACCGATTTGATGAACGCATGCGATTACGCAATCAAAAATTTTAAATTCATAGATCCGAAAAATACATTTGCTGCCGGTGCATCATACGGCGGATACATGATTAACTGGCTCGAAGGACACACGTCAAGATTTAACGCGGTGGTTTCTCACGACGGCGTTTACGATATGGAAGCCATGTTCGGCGCAACTGAAGAACTGTGGTTCCCGATCTGGGAAATGAAAGGAACACCGTGGGATAACAGAACTTTGTACGAGAAATGGTCGCCGAATAGATTTGTAAAAAACTTTAAGACGCCAATGTTAATCGTTCAAGGCGCTAATGATTTTCGTATTCCCGACACACAAGCGATGGAATTGTTCACTGCGCTTCAGCTAAGAGGAGTGCCGAGCAAACTTCTTTATTTTCCGGATGAATATCATTTTGTAACCAAACCGCAGAACGCGCGTTTGTGGTGGAGTACAGTTTTTGATTGGTTCAATCAATACAAAAAATAAACGGGGAATAAAATGAATTACGATCCAAAAGATTTTGAAGTTCAATACGACACCGAAGAAAAAGTTGAACGCGGCAGCAAGTACGTTGAAGAGCGGCTCTGGAAAAAAGTTGAAAAGGAAGGAAGCCGAATAAGATTTGCCGACGACGTGAAAGCGTTATTCCGTTACATGAAAGACAAGAGCGTTGCGTGGTACCGCAAATCAATTGTGATTGGCGCGCTGATTTATTTTATTAGTCCGATCGATGCTATTCCGGATTTCGCACCGTTCTTTGGATATCTTGACGATCTCGGAGTAATCACCGCAGTTATTGCGTTTATGGGAAAAGAAATTTCAGCGTACTACGATTAAACAAAATTGAAATTGCAAAACAGCCGAAGCCGGGATTATTAATGGATATAATTGTCAAAGAAGTAAAAACAAAAAGCGATTTAAAAAAATTTATCCGCTTCCCTTTCGAAATTTACAGAGACAATAAGTATTGGGTGCCGCCGCTGATCATGGATGATCTGAAAACTTTACGAAAGGAAACAAATCCCGCATTTGATTTTTGCGAAGCGAAATATTGGCTGGCATACACAGACGGAAAAATTGTCGGCAGAATTGCGGGAATCATCAACAACAAATTCAACGAAAAATGGAATCAGAAAAGTGCACGCTTCGGATGGTTCGATGTCATTGACGATGAAGATGTCGCGGGAAGTTTACTCAATGCTGTTGAAAGCTGGGCGAAAGAAAAAGGAATGACGAGTATTCACGGTCCTCTCGGTTTTACCGACATGGATGGCGAAGGGCTTTTAGTTGAAGGGTTCGAGGAGCTTTCAACTTTCGGATCGATCTATAATCATCCGTATTATCAAAAGTTCGTTGAAAAATTTGATTATCACAAAGATGTTGACTGGCTGGAATTTTCCGTTACGCTCAATCGATCAATCCCGGAAAAAGTTTCCCGCATAGCTGAAGTTGTGGCAAATAGAGAACATTTAAAATTCTTGCGCGTGAAAAAAGCAAAAGAAATTCTTCCGTATGCCCGCGAGATTTTCTATTTGATCAACAACGCTTACAAAGACCTTTACGGTTTTGTTGAACTCACCGATAAACAAATTGACATGTACGTAAAAGCGTATTTCGGTTTTATAAAACCGGATTATGTTCCGGTAATTTTAGATGAGCATAATAAAGTTGCAGCATTTGGGATTACGATGCCCTCTCTTTCGAGAGCAATTCAAAAAAATCACGGTAAACTTTTCCCGTTCGGATTTATTCATGTGCTGAGAGCAATGAAAAATAATCCCAATGTCGATCTATATCTAACTGCCGTTCGTCCGGATTTGCAAAACAAAGGCGTAAACGCCATGCTGATCAACGAGATGAACAATGTATTCATAAGAAATAATATCAGAATGGTTGAGACAAATCGCGAGTTAGAAGAAAACGCCAAGATCCAAGCCCAATGGAAATTTTACGACACCCGCCAGCACAAACGAAGAAGATGCTACAAGAAAGAGCTTGTTTCGGCAAATTAGAAGTTACCGATAAAATTTTACTGTTTGAACGATAAACTTGAATCGATTCAGTTTTTCGACTACAAAACAGTGATAAATTCTCTTTCGATGACTTCGTTAAAAATCATTCCCACATGAAATATTCTTTGGTTTGATTAATAGCATTATTATCCGTACTATTGTCGGTGCTAATAAAGGAGCCATTATTATGAGCCAGACGATCACTGCCAATGAACTAAAAACGCGAGGAGTTGCTGCTATCAGCGAAGCTGCTTCCGATGATAGAGAAGTTTTCGTGACAGTGCGCGGTAAGAACCGCTATGTTATACTTCCAGTTGAAAAATACAATTACCTTAGAGAGTGTGAGCTAGATGCAGCGATTCTTGAAGCTAAAAACGACATGAAAAAAGGCAAATACTTTCAGGAATCCGTCGAGAAACATATAAAGCGGATTACCCGTGGCTAAGCTTATTTTTACAGAAAGTTATAATAGAAGGGCAAAAAAAATTTTCAAGCATCATCCGCAAATCATCAAGCAATACGAAAAAAACCTTAAGCTTCTCGAGATCAATCCTTTTCACTCTTCATTAAGACTACACAAATTAGCGGGAAAACATGCCGACATATATTCCGTTTCTATAAATATTTCCTACCGAATCACTATTGACTTCATAATAGAAAAGGATACGATCATTCTTATCGATGTCGGTTCCCATTCCGAAGTTTATTGAACTTAACAAATACATCAAGAGAATTATAGAGAAAATGATTTAGTGGCACAATTAAGTAGTTGAAATTTCTGCAAAGATGGATTAAACTTCCGATGAAGTTATACTTACTTCAACTTCAAAAATCTAATGAGAAGCAAAGCATGAACAAGCTGCATAAAATATTTCTATTCACAACGTTTTTATTTGTTCTGTTTGCTTGTGACAATGCCGTTACAGATATGCCGGAAGATAAAACGGTATATTTTCTTGTAGCTGAAACAAATCCCAACCATAATGATTCTTACATTCTTCCCCTCACAAAACCCGAAGATATAAAGCATGCAAGGGAAATAATCGGCGGCACCGGTACAACTTCCAACAAAATTGTTGTTGCTAAAATTGCCAAGGGAAACGGCGCGTACGTTAACAAGGATTTAATCGGTGGAAAAACTTGGTCTTGGTATGTTTCTGATTTTATCGGATTTGCAGATAACACCATTGAAATTCTTGACGGTTACCCAACTTATGTTGAAGAAAATCTCGACGAGTGGATTAGAATTACATCGGGCAAAATTGGATTTTGGACTTACACTGTTACTCGGGAAGTAAATTTATCCGATATCAAATGAATCCATTAAACTGTACCGTGAATTAATTTCGTCGATTCATTTTCCTATCTTTGACCAAGTAATTTTGAGGAGTAAATGAATTTTTCAGTAACTAAATCCGAAATTATTTTTCGCGGGAAAGTTTTTGATGTAAAAATCGATGAAATAGAATACAACGGAAGCGGTAACAAAGCGCGGCGCGAAGTTGCCGTCCATCCCGGCGGTGCCGTTGTCGTAGCAGTTAAAAACGACGGCAAAATAGTAATGGTAACACAATACCGTTATCCCAGCAAGGAAGTTTTGCTAGAATTGCCCGCTGGGAAATTAGATAAAGACGAGGATCCGCAAGTCTGCGCAATTAGAGAACTAACTGAGGAAACCGGATACACTTCAAATAAAATTTCCAAACTCGGAAAGATTCATACAAGTCCCGGATTTTGTTCGGAAGTTCTGCATATTTTCCTCGCTGAAAACTTATTACCAGGCGATCACGCGCGCGAAGAAGGCGAAGAAGGAATGGAAATGTTTGAATTTACCTTAGATGAGATTGAAGAAAAAATCAGAACCGGAGAAATTTCAGATGCAAAAACCATTTGTGGAATCAGCATGTATAAACTGACGCTGGATTCTAGATACTAGATGCTGGATACTGGGAGCTAGGAAGTTTTATAATTAACGAGGGCTTTGGTGTTCTTCTTGTACTGACTTTATAAATGAATTAAGTTTTTTACCCAATGTATTAAGACGATTATTTAGATCGTTATAAAGTTTCTCATCAGATAATGATTTTGTTTCGAAAAGTGTTTCCAGATGATCGGTTGTTTCATCATTTGAAGCTAATGCTGTAATCAAGAAATGTATAAAGTCTTGCTTGTAGTATCTTCTTCCGTAGCCCTCAACAATTATCCAGTATCCAGAATCTAGTCTCACTCGTTAGTAAGCTCTTCCAATTCAACTTTATGAAGGTGAGTTATTTTCTTGCCTAAAAACCGTTCTGCAACTTCGCGGAATTTTAGCGGAACATCGCTCACATAAAATTCGCTTTCGCCATGATGCACCGATTGATTTCTCAACTGCCTTCCATTCAAATAATCTTCTACTAATTGTGCAGCGGGCGTTCCGGAATCTACAAGACGAACATTTTTTCCAATAACTTTTTGAATGATCTCGGCAAGTATCGGGTAATGAGTGCAGCCAAGAATCAAACTGTCGATTTTCTTCTCTTTAAGTTCGCTCAAATATTCTTTCGCAATCATCTCGGTTACTTTGTGATCAAGCCATCCTTCTTCAGCAAGCGGGACGAACAATGGGCATGCTTGTTCATAAACTTTGACTTTTGAATTCAGCTTTTTTAATTCGTGCGCATACGCTTGATTATTAATCGTTGCTCTTGTTCCAATTACGCCGACAACTTTTTTTCTTGATTCTTGCAGAGCCATCTTCGCACCCGGTTCAATCATTCCAATAACCGGAATTGTTAAGAATCTTTTCAGTTCTTTCAACGCAACGGACGAAGCCGTATTGCATGCAACAACGAGCAGCTTAATATTTTTTCTCAATAAAAAATTTGCCGCTTGAAGCGAATACTCAATCACCGTTTCATTCGATTTAGAACCATACGGTACACGCGCAGTATCTCCAAAGTAAACTATGTTTTCATTCGGCATTAAACGTGTAACGGCGCGTACCACGGTAAGCCCGCCTATACCTGAATCAAAAAAACCGATAGGATTTGTTCTGTTCATAAAATTCAATTTGACACCTATAACATTTCTTCTATTGTTTGAGTTAACTCATGCGTAATTAGTTCGTAAACGTCAGGCGAGATTTTTTTTCTGTTCCGATCAAGAATGTAAAACGAGTCAACCACGTCGTCAGCTTTCGTAGAAATTTTTGCGAAGTAAACTGAAAGTCCGAGCTCGTTCATCTTTTTTGTCACCTGAAACAAAAGTCCTAACCTGTCGGGCGAGAAAATATCAATGATGGTGTATTTGTCATGCTTCTCAAACGCAATTTTGATTTTTCCTTTGCGCTTAAAAAGTTTGCTTTCGAGACGCCGCCACTTTGATTTGATCTGGTTGAATTCTTTTGTTATCTGCAGCTCATTTTCGATTGCAAGATTCAAGTCCTTCGTAATCTTGGCATAGCGTTCATCGCCAATCGGTTTGTTCGTTCTGAAATCCGTTACGTTGAAGCTATCAATAACAATTCCATCCTTGCGCGTAAATATTTTTGCGTCGTGAATGTTTAGATCGTTGATTGAAAGCGCGCCGCACAAGTGTGAAAGCAGCGCTTCGGAATCTCTTGTGATAACGGTTACGACGGTAAAAGGTTCGTCAATTTTGAAAAAAACAGAGACGGCGGAACCTTTCTCAATTTCTTCGATGTGCTGGTTAATTTCTTCTGTTGAAAAATGCTGCATGTAGCCGAGGTCGTTAATCGATTCAATGTGATCGATGAAAGAATCTTCGGAAGGAATTTCCGCACCGCTGATGATCTCATGCAAATTGTACGACAGCAATTCCTGCGCAGTGATTCTGTCGTCAAGCATGGTTTTTATTTTTCGGTAGAGTTCATTCAGCAAATCGCTCTTCCACTGCGTCCAAACAACTTGCGATACAGCAGAAAGATCTGCATACGTGAGCATGTAGAGAAAATCAATTTGTTTGGAATACGAAAACAACTGCGCAAAATTATTCAGCGTGGAAGGATCGTTGAGATTTCTTCGGAAAGCAACCTGTTCCATTACCAAATGATTTCTAACCAAGAATTGTACGATCTCAATTTCATCGGGACCGTAGCCCAAACGTTCCATTATCGAATTGGCAATTTCGGCGCCGATGATTTCATGCCCGGAAATACTGATCGGTTTGGCAATGTCGTGAAAAAGCACAGCGAGATAAAGAATGTCTCTATCGCGCAGTCCTTGAAATAATTTTCCCAAAGGAGAAGTTTCCGTTGCCAAGTTTTCAAGATTGTTCAGCGCAATTAACGTATGCTCATCGGCAGTGTAACAATGATATACTCCGGGTTGAAAAAATCCGATCATATCTTTGAACTCAGTCAGAAAAGCGCCGAGCACGCCGAGCTCGTTCATTGCAGTTAAAGTTTTTCCAACATTCCTCGGAAGTTTCAAAATTTCTCTGAAGAACACAGACGACTGCGGCTCAAATGTTTGTGTCTCTTCATGATCGATTACGCTCTCGATGATTTGCGAACGCAAATTTTCATCGAAGTGCGCGTCATGAAGTCCGCGGTAATAAAATGCTCTTAGTATGCTCGAAAGTGAAAGCGAAGAGTTCCGATTTACAGAAATCACTTCGCCCTTCAGAGTAAAATCGGTATCGAGATGAATTGCAAGATATTTACTGATGGGCGGCGTGATCTCTTCGTAGTAACGCTTCATCATTGTTCGCGCGAAACGTTTTACGACATTCGCCGAATCAAAATATTTGCGCATGTATTGATGCCAGCCGTCGCCTGTGTGTCCGTGAACGTTGGCAATTTTTTCCTGGTATGTAAATTCGAGCCGGTCGTTTTTATGATTGCTGATAAGATGAAGATGATTGCGCGTATTCAAAATCATCCGGTAACTTTCCTGAAGACGGGTAACAGCTCTCGGCACAAGAATTTTTTCTTTTTTCAGAATAGAAAGGAAATGCTGCGTCTGTGTAATTTCTTCTTGCGAAGTTAACGAAAGATTATTTTGAAGCGTGTATATCCATTCAACAAGCTGTATATCCCGCAACCCGCCGGCAGTGTATTTTACATTTGGCTCAAGAACTTTTGCGGAGTCGCCGTACTTGTGATAACGTTCTTCAAGATCGATATAGTATTTATTGATGAGTTCTGTTTTCTGCTTGGCGGAAATCGATTCAAATATTTTCTGGCTCCATGCCGTGTAAAGTTTTTCGTTGCCGAGGATGTATCTCGTTTCGAAAAACTGGGTGAACGCGTGCAGATCTTCTTTTAAAAATCTTTTGATGTCGGTAAACTCACGAACAGTGTGTGAGACTTCAATACCCGCGTCCCAGAGCATCGTAACGCAATCTTTAATTGTCTTTTCGTTGCCGTCAATTTTTTCGAAGATGAACATTATATCTATATCGGAAAACGGGGAGAGTTCGCGGCGGCTGAAACTTCCCACCGATGCGACAGCGCATTTTAGTTTTTGCCCATGCAAAATTTTCTGAATATACTCCTCAACCAGCAAGCTCCATTTCACGCAGAACTTGAACGGGTCCTTTTGCAGATCTTCATCGTGAAAAATAAGATCACGATCGGCAAAAAATTTTTCTTTTAGTTTCAGTGGATCCATGACTAACATTTCAACAAATACATGTAGGGACGAAGTAACCTCGTCCCTACGTTAGTGAACTATTAACGCTCTTTATGAATTATATTTTTTTAAATCTTGCCTGGAAGAATCTCAAATGTTTCGGTTCGAAAACCATCTTCAATCCTTTTACCTTCTTCCTATCTTCATAAACTTGCGCTATTGATTCGACCATAACATCAATGTGTGCTTGAGTATATACACGCCGCGGGAAGGTTAAGCGAACTAATTCAAGTTTCGGGTAACGGTTCTTTCCGGTTTGAGAATCGCGTCCGGCAGAAACAATTCCTCTTTCCATTCCGCGCACGCCTGAATCAAGATAAATCTCAGCCGCCAAAGTTTGAGCCGGGAACAAATCTTGTTTCAAATGAGGCAAGAATTTTTTTGCATCAAGAAATATCGCATGTCCGCCGAAAGGATAAACCAGCGGAATATTATATTTTTCGAGCTGCTTGCCGCAGTATTCAACTTGACCGATGCGGGCTTTGATGTTATCGAACTCAACCATCTCTTCGAGTCCGCGCGCCATCGCTTCCATATCGCGTCCTGCTAACCCGCCGTAAGTGTGAAGTCCTTCATAAATTACAACCATGTTGCGTGCTTCTTCGTAAACGTGTTTGTTGCGCGTTGCAAGAAATCCGCCGATGTTGACCATCAAATCTTTTTTTGCGCTCACCCACAATCCGTCAAAGTAAGAACACATTTCTTTCAAGATTTGCGCGATTGATTTATTCTCGTAACCTTTTTCACGCACTTTAACAAAGTAAGCATTTTCGGTTGCGCGCGTTGCATCGAACCAAAGTTTTATGCCATAGTTTTGTGTGAGTTTAGAAATCTCTTTCAAGTTTGCCATCGAGAACGGTTGACCGCCGGCCATGTTTACCGGACCAGCCATGCTTACGTATGGGATTTTCTTTGCGCCGACTTTTTTGATCAAGTCTTTCAACTTTTTCGGATCGATGTTTCCTTTGAACGGATGTTTGTTCTGAGCTTCGTGAGCTTCGTCGATAATTACATCAACAAATTTTCCGCCGGCTAATTCCTGGTGTTCGCGTGTAGTTGTGAAGTACATGTTGCCCGGAATAAAATCGCCCGGTTGAATCATAATTTTTGAAATGATGTGTTCTGCGGCGCGTCCTTGGTGCGTTGGTACGAAGTACGGCATTCCATAATATTTTTTTACGTTATCCCACAAGTGATAAAAGTTTTTGCTACCGGCATACGCTTCGTCGCCCAGCATCATTCCCGCCCACTGATAATCGCTCATCGCATTGGTACCGCTGTCTGTTAACAGATCAATGTAAACGTCATCCGACTTTAATAAGAACGTATTGTAGCCGGCGTCCTTCGCACATTTTTCTCTGTACGGTCTCGTTGTCATTTTGATCGGCTCAACCATTTTTATTTTGAACGGCTCAGCCCAGCTTCTTTTAATTACTTTCTTAGACATGTTTTCTCCAAAAATTTAATTAATAAGTTTCGTGTTGATTAGTAACATCGATTCCAATCATAAGCTGTCAGACAAACTTTTTCTTGAGCTTTTTTCTTTTCTGTTCTGCGATTATTTCTGATGAGATGCCGCCGCGGGTGTTAAACTTAGCAGTGATTTTCATGTAGCGCGGTTTGCAAACTTTTACGAGGTCGTTAAGAATCCGGTTGGTTACTGCTTCGAAATAAATGCCGTCGTTGCGGAATGACTGCAGATAAAATTTATACGATTTCAATTCCACACAAATTTTTTCCGGAATGTATTCGAGAACTATCGTTGCAAAATCCGGTTGACCGGTAACGGGACAAAGCGAAGTGAACTCCGGCGCGGTGTGAATGATTGTGTAATCTCTTTCCGGATTCGGATTTGGAAAAGTTACGAGAAGTTTTGTTTTGTTTGGCATTTTCAACTCTTTTTTAAACCGTTGAAACGGTTGGCTGAATTTGAAATTTCCATTAACCTACGACTTAAATCGTGGATTAGTAAAAAAATTCAGCTTCTAACTGTTTCAACAGTTTCCAAATTTTATTTAACGATCATTCTAGAATTACAACCCTATATCATATCTCAGTTTTTTAAGATTCAGTTCAGCAGCATATAGTTCACCCAAATTATCTGTTGTTACATGCGAATACCTTTCAGTGTAATCGGCAAAAGAATGCATTACTTGTTGATACTTTTTTGTGTCGTTAGAAATGACATACATTCGAACATGACGATAATCAATTAATGTTGCAAGACGACCGACACCCGACCATGTTCCAGTAGATAGTTCAACTTCAAAAGCATATTCAGGGATTAAGCTTTCTCGCTTTTCTGTAAACCAAATAACGTCAATATTTCGGAGTACATCATAATTCGCAAACTCAAGCCTTGGACATGACTTGATAGAGGCTATTTCCTTCAGCGGTCTATTGTTAAACGATTTTGATTTATCTGGGCAATATGTTTTATACCCTCGGATGTTTCCTACTTCTATCAATCTCCCCTGTAAAACAGCATGAATGCTTTCCTCAGCAGTATTTTTTGTCTTTGGAAGCGACTTCGGTTCTAAGAGTAAATTCCATGAATTAATAAATTCAGAGCAACGAAGTCTATTATCTCTCCCTTTTAGAACAATATTAAATTCACTATCAATGTTAATCTTATACTCACCATTTCTATCGTGACTTATTTCTGATAAGTAATTGAAAAATAATTGGGCAGGTACAATTATACATTGCTCAACTGATCCACATATAAACGCAATAAATGGATTATCAAGGTTTGCAATCTCTTCCAAAGTAACGTAATTAATACCAAAAAAATATTTGTGAGTGTTTAACATTGTAGCGGCTCTGATAAGAACATTGGCATCTCCAATCTTATAGACCCTCGCTCTCAATACTTTTAATGGTTCAATATTTTCAAAAAGCCTTTTAGCTTGTTCTAAAAAGCTTTCAATCATAATTCCTGTACCACGATCGTCCCTTAGCATGCAGATATTCTCTTATTTACTGAAGAATTTATGCTTTCTCTAACTTTTTTGTTCTTGCACTATGGCTTCATCGATTGCAATATTAACAACATCAAACCAATCAAAGAATCCCCATTCTATGCCTTTTTTAACTGCATTCATTTCATGAAAATTAAGTTCCCTTCCTATTCTCTCTTTAGCCAATGTTTGAACATCCCAAACGTTAATTCCATATAATAATTCTTCTACATTCAATTTTTCTGTTATGTAGTTATTTATATTAACTCCGAGTAAATAATTAATCAACCTCATTCCACATTCTGCATCCTCAATCCGCCATTGGCGGACGGGTTAAAAATACTCCGGTTTCGTTTTATACGGTATCGGATCTTCAACGCCCGCTTGCTGAAAACCGCGGAGACGGAAAGCGCAGCTGTCGCATACGCCGCACGCTTCATCTTCATTTTGATAGCACGACCACGTTAAATGTAACGGCGCTTTAAGTTCAATTCCTTTTTTTACAATCTCGGCTTTGGAAAAATGAATGATCGGCGTTTTAATTTTAATTTTCGTTTCAGGTTTCGTCCCGAGATCAACCATCTTTTCGAACGCTTCAAAAAATTTTGGGCGGCAATCGGGATAACCGCTTGCATCTTCGTAAACAGCACCGATGAAAATTGCACCGGCGTTAATCACTTCTGCCCAACTGACGCAAGCGCTCAAAATATTTGCGTTTCGGAACGGAACATACGAACTCGGGATCTCTTTGTTGGCAAGATCGGCTTTAGAAATTTCAATTGATTTATCGGTCAGCGATGAACCGCCGATTTTTGTGAAGTGACTGAAGTCAATCACTAATCGTTTCTCAACTTTGTAGTAGTCTGCAATTTCATGAAATGCTTTCAGCTCTCTGTTCTCGGTTCGTTGACCGTAATTAATATGTATCAAAGCAAGGTTGTAAGACTTACTCGCAATCGCTGCGGTGACACAGCTATCCATTCCTCCGCTGACTGCAACGACTGCCAATTTATCTTTCTTCATGAGAGCCCGAGCAAAATTCAGTCGAAAAATAGTAAAAAGAGGTGTGAGAAGTAAAACGACAACAACTTCGACAATATTAATAATTTAATGGGTCTTGTAATTCATCACTTAAACACGAATAGTAGTACTGCAACAATAACAGAAACTACAGAACTTACCATAAACGGAACTTGCGCGCCAAAACTATCCCACAAGATTCCGGTTAGAAAAGAACCGAACATGATCGCAAAACTTGAGAGCATTGTCAGCATGCCTATAGCTGATCCGCGGAATTCATCCGGCACTAAATCAGAAACCCAAGCTTTGGAAACGCCTTCTGTTGCTGAAGCGTAGATCCCGTAAAACGCAAACAGAATCCAGATGAAATGAAAATTTTGATTTGCTGCAAATCCAAAATAGACAAAAGAAAAAATCATTAGACCGATGATGAACACGTTTCGTTTGCCGAACTTATCCGCAACCAATCCAATTGGGTATGACGACAGCGCGTAAATCAAATTGTAAAAAACATATCCTAGGATTGCCGTAATATCCGAATGAGAGATTTGTTTCGATTTCAAAATCAAAAAAACGTCGCTGCTGTTGACCAAAGAAAATAGCGTGAACAATAAAAGAAATATTTTGTACTCACGCGGTGAAGATTTCCAAAACTGAGCATAACTTTTTTTGCCGCTCGCTTTTGTTTTGGTTTTAGAATCTTTAACAATGAAGGTAAATCCAATTGCAAACACTGATGGGATTAGAGCGATTAGATAAATCCATGTATATTTCCCGGGGAAGAAATTCAAAAGTAAAAGTGCGCTCAACGGTCCGGCAACCGCGCCGAATGTATCCATCGCTCTGTGAAATCCGAAAACGGCACCGGTGTTACCTCTTCCCCCGTCAACGGCGGGGTCGGCGTAACTTGCAAGCAGCGCATCGCGAGGTGCGGTTCTTATTCCTTTTCCAACTCTGTCAATTACTCGCGCAAAAATAACGGAAGGAATTGTTGTGATTATTCCCGGTAAGGATTTTATAAATCCCGACAAACTGTAACCGACAACAACAAAGACGGATCGTTTACCAATTTTATCCGAGAGCGCGCCAAAATATCCTTTCAAAAATCCGGCGGTTACTTCCGCAATACCTTCGATTAATCCGACAAGCGACATTGAAGCACCGAGTGCTGCAGTCAAAAAAATTGGAGTTATTGGGTATAGCATCTCCGAGGCGAAATCGGTAAAGAAGCTAATTAGACCCAGAATCAGAACTTGACGTGATATTTTTTTGAATTTCAGCATTTGCACAAAATTTGTTGCTGCAATTTCATTAACTCAATTAAAAAATCCTATAAAATTTTGTTGACTATTTGATCAGAAGTTCATTGTTTGAGGTAGAAATTTTTGACTCTCACCAAATACAGAACTTCTAGAGGTCTTACGCTGTACAATCAACATAATATTCATTAATCTTTTAAGGAAGGAGCTTTCAATGGAATATTATGAATTACACCCCATTACACCGCAATTGCGTTTTATAACTAAAGCCGTTGAAGTACTGAAGAGCGGCGGTGTAATTATTTATCCCACAGATACCGTTTATGGATTTGGTTGCGACATCTACAACAAAGAAGCGCTGGAAAGAATTTACACAATCAAGCAAGATGCCGGAACAAAACTTTTCAGTTTCATTTGTCCCGATCTGAAAGACATTTCTAAATACGCAAAAGTTTCCGATTACGCTTACAAAACTATGCGAAAACTTTTGCCGGGTCCTTACACATTTGTTTTGCCTGCCGCGCGCGAAGTTCCAAAAAAATTATGGACGAAGCGCCGCACGGTTGGTATCCGCATACCTAACAATCAAATTGCACTTACATTGGCTAAAGAATTAGGAAATCCAATTGTCAGCACAAGCGTTACAACGCGCAAAGGTGAACTTCTATTTGATCCTTCTGAGATTCAAGCCATTTTTAATTCGCAAGTTGATCTGATGCTTGCAGCCGGTGCGCTTGAAGGCGAACCTTCGAGCATAGTGGACTTAAGCGATGAAGAACCGACAGTTATCCGTCACGGCGCCGGTGACGTAAGCATGTTCACGACGTCATGAATCATGGTGTAGTCCTTAGAAAGAATCATTTCATTAATCCTTAGTGTGAAAACAAAAACCGTTCCGTCAATAAACGACGGAACGGTTTAGTTCTAATGCACACGACATGTTGAGATAATCTTTTTCAGAAAAAATTATATACTCTTCTATTGTCCTTCTTGTGGGATTCTTACTTCGGTTGGAATTAACGGTAATCAAACTTAAACATCTCTTCGGTTACCCTATCCAATTCTCTGAAGTGTAGCGGAGCGGCCTTTTCTTTTTTTCTTCAACCTGCGTTCGTCTAAGCGAATGATCCGCTTGCGGAATTTGATCAACCGGAGACACAAAATCTGAAACAAATGTGAGAGTGCTTGCCAGACGGTTTTCCGCCTCATTCCTCGGCTGACTCGTGTTAGAACGTTTTGACCACTCCAGTTTCTTTTTGTTATCGGTAATAGGTTGTACGCTCATCTGTACCTCCTATTGGTTTCTGGATTTAGATTAGAAGATGAAAGTAGAACAAACTAAGCGGGAAATTCTCTACAGAAAGATACGGAAAAAAAGGAAAAATTTCTGTTTTATCGCTTCACTAACAAGTCATCAATCTAATTCTGAACTGCCGGAATGAACAATTTCTTTATTGATTCTCGCGGTGCACTACCATTGCGGATGCTTGTGTACCTGCGAGTATAAGCATCTCTGCAATGTTCACATTTGCAGGACGGCTTGCGCAGAAAACAACGGCGTCTGCAATATCGTCTCCGGTCAAGGGATCAACACCTTTGTAAACGTTCTTTGCCTTTTGTTCATCTCCGCGAAATCTTATCATGCTGAAATTTGTTTCGACCATGCCGGGATCTATTGTACTGACGCGAATATGTTTTTCAACAAGGTCCATGCGCAAAGATTTTGTAATCGCATCAACGGCAAATTTTGTCGCGCAGTAAACCGCGCCTTTCGGATATGCTTCATGTCCGGCTAACGAACCAATGTTAATTATGTGACCGCTCTCGCGCTCAACCATTCCTTTTACAACTGCATGAGTTACGTACAACAACCCTTTAACGTTAGTGTCTATCATCGCTTCCCATCCTTCGGGATTATCCTCATAAAATTTATCGAGACCGATTCCGAGTCCCGCATTGTTTACGAGGATATCAATCTTCTTAAATTCTTCCGGCAGAGATTTAATTGAATTATCAACTTCGGTTTTATTCTGGACATCAAGTTTAAAAGTGTGCACCTTCACGCCGAATTTATTTCTGATGTCTTTGCCGATTTGCTCAACCAATGAAAGTCTTCGCGCGCTGATTATCAGGTTTGCGCCTTCAGCTGCAAATGCGTATGCGCATGATTTACCAATGCCAGAAGTAACACCGGTAATAAAAACGTTTTTATTTTTTAACGATGCCATTTCAACCTCACAAAATTTTTCAATAAGTGTTTCAAAGTTAAGACAAATCGATGAAATCAAAAAAACGAACTGCGTTTTTGATAATCGGATTTTTGTATCGGTTCGAAAAATATTTTCATGTAGAATAAGTCGATAATGTGTCGATATTTTTTTAACTTTCGCTCAAATTCTTACCGGTCATTAATTTTAATTCAATTGGAACAATTAGAAATTTTAGAAAGGAAAACAGACTCTAAACTTTTGTGCTATCATTGCGGCGATGAGTGCCCGGATGATTCCATTTCTATTGGCGAAAAATTTTTTTGCTGCAATGGATGCATGACGGTATATCAAATCCTAAACGAAAGCAATCTTTGCGATTACTACGCAATCGATCAGACTCCCGGTGCCAGCCGTAAAGATCACATTAAAAGAAATTATGAGTTCTTAAACGACCCCGATTTAAAACATAAACTGATTGATTTTACAAACGGCGAGAAAACCACAATCACTTTCGAAATCCCGCAGATGCATTGCAGCTCGTGCATTTGGATTCTTGAAAACCTTTACAAACTTGACGACGGGATTGTTTCTTCAAAAGTAAATTTCCTACAAAAAAAGATTTATCTGCAATTTCTCGAAAGCAAAACTTCTCTCAGAAAGATTGTTGAACTGCTGGATTCAATCGGGTATGAACCGCAGCTCAATTTAGAAGAGAAGAATGAAGAAAAATCGAAGAGCGAATACAAAAAACTTTATTACAAAATAGGCGTTGCCGGTTTTTGCTTCGGTAACATAATGCTTCTAAGCTTTCCGGAATATCTTTCGGTCTCGTTGAGCGAACAGGAAAATCTTAAACATCTTTTCGCTTATATAAATATTGTTTTAGCTCTCCCGGTTTTCTTTTTCAGCAGCAGCGATTATTTTATTTCCGCATGGAAAGGATTGAAGAAAAAGATTGTCAACATTGATGTTCCAATTGCTCTCGGTATTTCAGTGTTGTTCCTCAGAAGTCTGTTTGAAATAATTTTTCTTCATGGCGCCGGATATCTAGATTCACTTTCCGGACTTATATTTTTTCTACTTGCCGGAAAATTATTTCAGAATAAAACTTACGACACACTTAACTTTGAGCGTAATTACAAATCGTATTTCCCGATTGCGGTAACTATTCGCAAAGACGGTAGAGAAACTACTATTCCCGTTGAAAAACTTTCTATTGGCAACCGATTAATCATAAGGAACAACGAATTAATCCCTGCTGACGCGGTTTTGATTAAAGGTGAAGCAAACATCGATTACGGTTTCGTTACCGGCGAATCAATTCCGGTTCATCTCAAAAACGGTGAGATGATTTATGCAGGCGGAAAGCAGATCGGCAGCGCCGTTGAAGTTGAAACCGTAAAAGAAGTTTCTCAAAGTTATCTCACACAGCTTTGGAACAATAAAGCTTTTCAGGAGGAACGTGAATCAAGAATTACTTCGCTCGCAAACACAATCAGTAAATATTTTACGTTTGCAGTTACAGCAATTGCAGCTGCCGCCGGGTTGTACTGGCTGCCGAACTATAACACTGCATTCGACGCATTCACCGCTGTGCTGATTATTGCTTGCCCTTGCGCTCTCGCGCTTTCAACTCCGTTCACATTGGGAAATGCCTTGAGAATATTCGGTAGAAACAAATTCTATTTAAAGAACACGCATGCGATCGAGAAACTTGCTTCGGTAGAAATGATAGTCTTCGATAAAACCGGCACGATAACGGAAAACGGATCGGTACATGTTCAGTTTGCCGGCAATGATTTATCACACGAAGATAAGATGCTAATTAAGTCTGCTGCGCGAAATTCTTCTCATCCGTTGAGCAGAGCTGTTTTTAATTTTCTTGATACGGCTGAAATAAAAAATCCGGATTACTATGACGAGCAGACCGGCAGCGGCATACATGCGGTAATCGAAAATCGTGATGTTAAAATCGGTTCGGCTGAATTTGTCGGTCACGACAAATCAAACTCAGGCAACAATCTCTCGACCCAAGTTTATGTTTCAATTGACAACAACTTCAAAGGATTCTTCACCATAACAAATAAATACAGGCAAGGTTTGGAAGATGTTATCTCAGGACTTGAGCGTGATTACGAACTCGCGCTGCTTTCCGGCGATAACGAAGGTGAAAAGGAAAAATTGAAAAAATATTTTGCACAAAACAACGGATTGTATTTCCGGCAATCACCACACGATAAACTAAAATTTGTTCAAGAACATCAGCGCTCAGGCAAAAAAATTATGATGATCGGCGACGGCTTGAACGATGCGGGCGCGTTAAAACAAAGTGATATCGGAATTTCTATTTCGGACGACACTAATAATTTCTCGCCCGCATGCGACGGCATTCTCGATTCGGTTTCGTTTCACCGTCTTAAAGATTTCATAGCTTTTTCCAGGACAAGCAAAAAGATCATTATTGTAAGTTTTATATTATCTTTCATTTACAATTTAGTAGGATTGGATTTCGCGTTTCAAGGATTGTTATCGCCGCTAATTGCTGCGATATTAATGCCGGTTAGTTCTATCTCTGTCGTCCTTTTCACAACCGTAGCAACAAATATTATAGCAAAACAGCGAGGCTTAATCTAATGTCTGTGGTCGTGGTATTAATCGGTGCAAGTCTTTTAGTTGCAATCGGATTTCTAATTGCATACTTGTGGGCGGTAAAAAGCGGTCAGTACGACGATAAGTACACACCCTCGGTAAGAATTTTATTTGAGAATAAGAAGTTAGAAGATCGGAGTAGGAAAATAGAAGAAAGAGGTAAGAAGTCTGACAACGCAGACGATGCAAATTCTAATTTCTAACTACCCACCTCGACTCGCTGAGCTTCCGCCTCGGCTTGCCATCGGCGAGACGGGTCGGCGAGGCGGGCTATCTTCTAAATTCTATTCAGCACTTTTCATAAATAATCAGAGGAGTTCTCTTCATGCAGGTGGAGAAATTCAGTTACGATAATCAGATCGTCAAGCAGTTCATAATTGCAACGGTAATCTTTGCAGTAGTTGGAATGCTTGCCGGTTTAATTATAGCAATTCAACTCTATGTACCCGAACTCAATTTCGGAATACAGTACATAACATTCGGAAGAATCCGGCCGCTGCATACCAATGCGGTGATCTTTGCATTCATCGGCAACATGATGTTTGCAGGCATCTATTATTCGCTGCAGAGAGTATGCAAAGCAAGATTGTGGAACGACTTTCTAAGTCAATTTCACTTTTGGGGCTGGCAGTTGATAATTGTTTTGGCGGCGGTAACTCTTCCTCTCGGAATTACCACGAGCAAAGAGTACGCCGAACTTGAATGGCCGATAGATATTTTGATTGCAATCGTTTGGCTTTCGTTCGGCGCAAACATGTTTGGTACGATTATCAAACGAAGAGAGAAGCACATGTACGTTGCAGTTTGGTTTTACATCGCAACGTTTGTAACAGTTACGGTGCTTCACGTTGTTAACTCAATCGAACTTCCGGTTTCATTTTTTAAAAGCTATTCGGTTTACGCCGGCGTTCAAGATGCGCTTGTTCAATGGTGGTACGGGCACAACGCCGTTGCGTTCTTTCTAACGACACCGTACTTGGGATTGATGTACTACTTCTTACCAAAAGCAGCAAACAGACCTGTGTATTCTTATAGATTATCCATACTTCACTTTTGGGCATTAATTTTTATTTACATCTGGGCGGGCCCGCATCATCTACTATACTCTGCTCTGCCGGATTGGGCTCAATCGTTGGGAACAGTTTTTTCGATAATGCTGATCGCTCCGTCGTGGGGCGGAATGTTAAACGGATTGTTAACTCTGCGCGGTGCGTGGGATCGAGTGAGAGACAATCCAATTCTTAAATTTATGGTCGTTGCCGTCACAGCATACGGTATGGCAACCTTCGAAGGTCCGATGCTCTCGCTGAAAAATGTGAATGCGATCGCCCACTTCACCGATTGGATTATAGCACATGTTCACGTCGGCGCGCTTGGCTGGAACGGAATGCTTTCATTCGGAATTCTTTATTGGATGGTTCCCAAACTTTGGAACACGGAACTCTATTCAAAAAAATTGGCGAACACACATTTCTGGATTTCTACACTCGGAATTGTTTTTTACGTCATACCAATGTATTGGTCCGGCATAACACAATCGTTAATGTGGAAACAATTTAATCCACTCGGAATGTTGCAGTATCCAAATTTTTTGGAAATAACTCTGCAAATAATTCCGATGTACATTATCAGATCGTTTGGCGGGCTGCTCTACTTCTCGGGATTAATCTTGCTCGCATACAATCTTGTGAAGACAGCCAAGCAAGGTACGTTTGTTAAAAATGAAGAAGCGGAAGCCGCACCTTACGATAGAGATGCGGACAAACTGAAACGCGGAATGATTCACCGGTGGCTCGAAAAACGTCCGGTGAAGTTTGCACTACTTTCTGTTGTTGTAATTCTCATCGGTGGTTTGGTTGAAATGGTACCGACATTTTTAATCAAGTCGAACATTCCAACAATAGCCAGCGTTAAACCATACACTCCCTTGGAACTGCAAGGCAGAGACATTTACATTCGAGAAGGATGCGTTTCATGTCATTCACAACTTGTGCGTCCGTTCAGATCCGAAACAGAACGATACGGCGAGTATTCGAAAGCCGGTGAGTATGTTTACGATCATCCATTCTTGTGGGGCTCGAAAAGAACGGGACCGGATTTAGCAAGAGAAGGCGGAAAATATTCCAACCTCTGGCATTATCTGCACATACAAGATCCTAGACAAATGTCGCCCGGTTCAATTATGCCCCGCTTCCCGTGGCTGCTTACTCAAACACTGGATACAACTACAACAGCAACAAAAATACGGGCGATGCGTTCACTCGGCGTTCCGTACGAAGCGGGATACGATAAATACGCTAACATCGATCTTGCAAAACAAGCTGGTGTTATCACACAAGACTTGATCAACAACGGCGTTCCGGTTGAACCGGATAAGGATATTATTGCATTGATTGCTTATCTGCAGCGTCTCGGAACCGATATAAAAGTTAAACCAACAGCAACAAAGTAGAAGGTAAAAATGTTTTCGGAACATTTAAGCAAAATAGAAGGTATTGAAATTTATCCAATCATATCGATGATCATTTTCATCAGTCTCTTTTTGTTTACTCTCGTATGGGTATTCAGATTGGACAAAAAATATATTTCCAAAATGGAAAACCTTCCGCTCGATTCTAATTTAGAAAACGAAAATAAATCAGAGATAAAAAATGAAGTCACAGAATAAAATTTGGTTCTCGATTTTGTTTTTAGCCGCAACGTTTACCGGTCATTCCAATTCCTTAGCCGCCCAGACCACAGGGTATGATCTCGATGCTATAATGAGAGTGATGACAGTGATTACATTACTTTTTATTGCATTCGTTATCTGGCTGGCAGTTGTTTATTCCGAAAAGAATGACAATGAAGGAAGACTTTTCAAGAATCCGTTGATTGCATTTAAAAAATATTTGATGCGCGCAACTCCGGTTGAGAATGAAGCAGAGATTCTTCTGGATCATAATTACGATGGAATCTGTGAGCTCGATAACAAAATTCCGCCTTGGTTCAGCTTTCTTTTCTACGGAACTATAGTGTGGGGAATTATTTACATGCTGGTTTTTCACGTGTTCGGTAACGGACAAGTTTCGGCAAGCGAGTACAAACAAGAAATGCAGCAAGCCGCTTTTGAGCGACAGCTTCTTATAAAATCCGGCGCATTTATTAGCGAAGCAACCGTTACACAATTGACCGACCCCGCATCTTTAAGCGAAGGGAAAGAAATATTCCAGAAGAACTGCGTCACGTGTCATGGTCAAAACGCTCAAGGTGTAGTTGGTCCCAATCTCACAGACGATTACTGGATTCACGGCGGCGGCATAAAAAATATTTTCACGATAATTACGAACGGCGTTCCTGCAAAAGGAATGATCAGCTGGCAAACTCAGCTCGATCCGAAAAAAATTCAAGCTGTTGCCAGTTACGTTATGTCTTTGCACGGAACGAATCCGCCTAATGCGAAACCGCCGGAGGGACCAAAATGGGAGGAGCCGAAAACCGATTCCGCAAAAGCTCAGAAATAATTTATGAATGAGAGTAATTTTATTAAAGAAGAATTCCGCGACTCGCTTGCTACCGTAACTAAGGAAGGAAAACGGAAATGGATTTTCCCCAAAAAACCTTCTGGAAAATTTCACACTGCGCGGACAGTAGTCAGCATTTTCTTGGTGGCATTCTTGTTTGCCGCACCGTTTATCAAGATCAATGGTCATCCGTTTATTCTTCTCAATGTGTTTGAAAGAAAGTTTATCATTTTCGGAATTCCGTTTGGTCCACATGACATGTTTTTGTTCGCATTAACGATGATAGCGCTAATCGTTTCAATATTTCTATTCACCGTAGTTTACGGCAGATTGTTCTGCGGCTGGATTTGTCCTCAAACCGTTTTCATGGAAATGGTATTCCGTAAAATTGAATATTTTATCGAAGGCGATGCCGCCAAACAACGAGCGCTTAAAAACGCTCCGTGGAATGCCGAAAAATTTTTTAAGAAGTCTTCGAAACAGATAATATTTTTCGGACTGTCGTTTCTCATCTCAAATATTTTTCTTTCTTACATAATAGGAGCAGAAGAACTTTTCCAATACATCGAACATTCGCCGACCGAACATTTTTCAACTTTTCTCGCCATCGTAATTTTTTCGGGAGTGTTTTATTACGTGTTCGCTTCGTTCCGCGAGCAAGCGTGCACACTCGTTTGTCCGTACGGACGGCTGCAAGGAGTAATGCTGGATCAAAATTCTATTGTAATTCATTACGATTACAAACGCGGCGAGCCGCGCGGAAAAATCAAAAAGGATTCCGACCAAATTTTCGGCGATTGTATCGACTGCCGTTTATGCGTTGATGTTTGCCCAACCGGCATTGACATCCGCAACGGAACACAGCTTGAATGTGTTAACTGCACCGCTTGCATTGACGCATGCGACGACGTTATGGAAAAAGTAAAACGCCCAAAAGGTTTAATCCGGTACGCTTCGAAAAACGGAATTGAAACTGGTAAACAATCTATCTTCAAACCGCGCGCAATCGGTTATACCGTTGTGCTCGTTCTGCTTGTCACGTTAATTTCATATCTGCTTGCAACGCGCTCCGATGTTGAGCTAAGTATTCTCCGCACTCCCGGCATGTTTTTCCAGGAACAACCCGGCGACAAAATAAGCAACATTTACGATGTGAAAATCATCAACAAAACATTTAATGCTTTGCCGGTAAAACTTTCTCTGCAAAACTTACAAGGCGAAATAAAATTGCTCGGCAATGATTTGAATGTTGGACCTCAAGGCGTAGCGGAAGGAAAATTTCTAGTCATACTTCCGAAATCCGAGATTAAACAATTGAAAACAAATTTTAAGATTACCGTTACGTCGGAAGGAAAAATAATCAATGTAATACAAACCGCATTTTTAGGGAGAGTAAACTGATGAAAATTTCTTGGGGCGTAAAAATCGCCGCCACATATATTTTTTTCGTAATCGCCATTCTCGTTCTTGTTGTGATTTTTATGAATCAAGATGTTGGACTTGTTACCAAAGATTATTACGCCAAGGAGATCAAATACCAGGATCAGATTGATAAGGAGAATAGAACCAAAGAACTGCCCGAACAGCTAAACATAAATTTGGAAGCCGGAATGATAAAATTATCATTCCAAAAATTTTTTAGACCGACCGAGATTGGCGGCACAATTCAGTTTTACAGACCGGCGGATAAGACAAAAGATTTTGCGGTGAATATCGCACTCGATTCCACTCACACACAAAGTTTGAGCGCAACAAATCTTGAAAAGGGATTGTGGAAAATTCAAGTGGATTGGAACGCTAAAGGGAATACTTACTTCAACGAAAAAATAATAATGGCGGATTGAGATGGAAGTTTGGACCGGATTTGCAGTAGGATTATTGGGGAGTTTACATTGCGTCGGAATGTGCGGTCCCATTGTTCTTGCTTTGCCGGTCTTTGGCGAGAGCCAATTTAAAATTATGCTGGGACGCATATTATATAATTTGGGCAGAGTAGTTACGTACAGTTTGATGGGCGCAATGTTCGGTTTGTTCGGCAACAGGTTGGTCTTGTTCGGGCTTCAGCAGAACCTCTCTATAATTCTCGGTGCGATTATTATGATTTACATTCTTACGCCGAGAAAAATAAAAACAAAAGTTTCAGAATTAAAATTTTATAAAAGCATAACGGCTTTCATCAAAACAAATTTCTTCCGTCTCGCTTCGCGAAAAAATACTTCATCGCTGTTCGCAATCGGATTGCTGAACGGACTGCTGCCGTGCGGTTTTGTTTACGTCGGAATTGCGGGCGCTATTTCAACCGGAGATGTTTTAAGCGGAACACTTTATATGGCGCTGTTCGGATTGGGAACACTGCCAATTATGTTCGCAACGTCTGTCTTTGGAAAAATTATTAATCTTAATATTAGAAGGCGGCTTGCAAAAATGGTTCCCGCTTTTGCATTCATTCTTGCCGCTCTATTTATTCTAAGAGGTTTGAATCTTGGAATACCTTATGTTAGTCCTAAATTGGTTCATCCGGCGGCTCAAATTCATCAAGAGCCAAATTGCTGCGAGTAATTCACACTACAGAATTTGTGCTCTAATTCACGCACAGTTTTATTTCGTTTTACTCTAAGCGGGAATTTCCTAATCTTTGTTCGTGTAAAATCCAGATGGGTGATATGCACAAACAAATTCTTGCTGCAACAGAAGATTATATCAGAAGCATTCTCTCCTCGAAAACTCCGTCATGCAATACCTATCATAACCTTGCGCATACGGAAGACGTTGTCGGCTCAAGCATCGAAATCGGTGTAGGTGAAATGCTGGCGCCGGACGATTTGGAAATGGTTCAGATTGCCGCATGGTTCCATGATTTGGGCTACATTGAAAAGACGGCGGGACACGAAGAAGTCAGCGCAGCATATGCGTCTGAATTTTTGTCGGGTGAACATTATCACGTTAAAAGGATAGAAAAAATAATCGGCTGTATCCGTGCAACCAAAGTTCCGCAGAATCCGCATAATAAATTTGAACAAATAATTTGCGATGCCGACTTAAATCACATTGGTCGCAAAACTTTTTTGATACGAAACGATCTGTTCAGAAGCGAATTTGAACATTACTCGAATTCCAAGTTGACTGAAAAAGAATGGCTAACCAAGACAATCGAATTTTTGAATCAGCATCATTTTTTTACCGGATACGCTCAGAAGAATTTTCAACCGCAAAAAGAAAAAAATATTCGCGCGCTTGAAGAGCAGTTGCAAAAACTTTCGGTTTGATCCTATCAATATTTAATTCTGCCAAATGAAAAAACTCTATCTCGTTCGTCACGCCAAATCAAGCTGGGATGAACCTCAACAATCCGATTTCGAAAGGACGCTAAACGAACGGGGCACCAACGATGCCATCGCAATGGCAAAACTGCTGCACAAAAAAAATATTAAGCCGGATCTGATGATCAGCAGTCCTGCCAAACGTGCATTGTTAACATCTGAAATCTTCGCCGAACAACTGAAATATTCTGCTGAGAATATTCTTACTGATGAACGAATCTATGAAGCGACCATGCGTGATTTAACATCGGTCGTGCGCAGCATCGATGATAAGTACGAAACTGTAATTGTGTTTGGACATAATCCCGGTTTATCCAACTTTGCAAATTTGCTGGGAAGCGAGTATTTGCCTCCATTGCCGACGTGTGCGATAGTCGGGCTTGAACTCAGTATTGATTCGTGGTGTGCGGCAGAAAGGTATTGCGGAAAAACATTTTTCTTTGAATATCCGAAAAAGCATGTGAAATAAAAGATAGAAGTACGAATGACAAATTTTTTATTTCACCAGTTTCGAAATCACCTTGAACTCGTCGGTACCGCAGACATTCAGCATTTCAAACAAAATTGATTCGGTCAGTGTGATTTCTGCGCCGTTGTTTTCCATTCTTCTCAATGCCGTCTCGTAGTCAAACTTTCTGCGCGATGAAACTGCATCTGCAGCGACCTGCACACGGAAACCGTTAGCAATTAAATCGAGAACCGTCTGCATTACGCAAACATGACTTTCGATTCCGCAAACAACAAGCTGTTCCAGATTTTTAGATTTTAGCTCATCAAAAAGATCCCCGGCGCCGAAACAGCTGAAACTCATTTTCTGAATTGCTTCGGCATTCCCGAGAGCCGTTTTAATTTTGGGTTCCGTAGGACCTAATCCTTTTGGATACTGCTCGGTAAAATAAATTGGAACATTTAGAATTTTAAAACCGTTTATCAGTTTCACTGCGTTCTCTACAACACGCTCATGTTCAAAGATCACCGGTAATATTCTTTCTTGAATGTCAATGACCAATAGAGCGGTGTTTTCTCTTTGCAATATTTTCGGATGTCTCGTCATAAACATTTGATCTGCTTCTTTACGTTTAGTTTAATTCTCAATTTGCAATTCCTCGCCTCGCTGCATTCACATTCAGCGAGTCGAAGCGGGTCAATTCTCAATTAGTAAAGCGGGTTCATTCCATACTTGCCGCACGCGTACATCATCAGAATTGAAGCAAGATCGATTACCGCGCGCTTTTCATCGTCTTCGGCAACTACGAGATCGTAAACTTCCGCAACAAGTTTCATGTTCGATAAAATTTTTTTCAGTTCGGAAAAAGTAGGTTCGCCGTGCCAGTTCGCGACACGCTTAATCAAGTTTTGTTCGTTACGCCTCAGCAGTTCGGAAAATGTTATAATGTTGGAACTGAGTTTTGTTCTCGGTTTGCAAATTGTAATCAAATCGTTTGTGTACTGATCCCACTTCTTCGCAAGGTCTTCGTATTTATCGTACATTAAATCTTTCGCCTTGTCCAATGTAAACTTTGCGCGGGTGAGTGTTTTGAATTTCGGAATCAACGCATAACCATCGTAACTTTTTATGCCGGTGCCTTTCTCGATATACTTCCACCTTCGCAACAACTGACTTGCGGTCTGAATGGCAACTACTTTATCAAGTTCGCTGTCAATCACAACAAATTTGCCTTGCTGATAATTTACGACCGTGCACCAGTGTTCCCAGTCCTTCACACTTAAAATGCAAGGATGACCTTTCTTAAGTTCATTAACAAGCATGCGTCTTGCATCATCGGGGTTGCTTGATTGGAAATGTTTTAGTTTGCACTGAAAGCGCCGCGCCGCGCGAGACAAACCGATTTCGTCCGTGCCTGCCCACCAGGTGCTTCCGGCAATTATTCCGATCTGGTCTTCATCTTTGAAGACACCGAGCATCACAAGTGCATACTTAAGCGCGAACGGACCGCATTGATATTTGTTGGGTTGAGGATAAAAACTCATCGAGAGAAATTCTCTTTCATCCTAATTGCCCGCAAAAATAACAAAACTTTTGATATGCAAAACATTTTTGTTTACTTTGCAAAAAAAATTTGAGTGAAATGAAAGTTGCAATAATATTCAACGAAACCAACCCAGACCAATATAAAACCAAAAAGAAGCGGACTAAAAATCCGGATTTTAAGCCAGTTTTCAGCCTTGAAGAAAACAACCCGTTATTCGAGTTTGAAGAAATGGCGAAAGCCTTGAGGAAATACAATTACGAAGCTTATACGCTGAACATATTAGATAATCTCACTACCTTCATAAAGGATTACGAAAAGAACAAACCGGATGTTGTTTTCAATCTCGTTGAATTATACAAGGATCAGCCCCGCCTCGAAATGAGCTTTACAGGGATTCTAGAATTGATGAATGTGGCGTACACCGGCGCACCGCCTCTTGCTTTAGGAACATGCCAAAACAAAACCTTAACAAAAAGAATTTTGAGTTCGCTTGGAATACGAACCCCGCGTTACAAAATCATAAAAACAATGGACCGTTCTTTCAGACTTGGTTTGCACTATCCTTTAATTGTAAAACCGGCGCTTGAAGATGCGAGTGTTGGAATTGATAACGACGCCATTGTTGATAATGTAGACGCTCTTAAGAAACGTGTGGAATATGTTTTCAATTCTTTCAATCAACCAGCGCTGGTTGAAGAATTTATTTTAGGACGTGAGTTAAACGTTGCAGTCTTCGGCGACAAAAATCCTACCGTACTTCCAATCAGCGAAATTGATTTTTCGCAGATGCCGGGAGACCTTCATCCCATTGTTAGCTTTCAGGCAAAATGGGATCCTATGCATGTCGCTTATCATAAAACAATTCCAATTTGTCCGGCTCAGTTACCCGATAAAATTCGCGAAGAAGCCGAGACCATGGCTTTGAATTGTTTCCGAGCTGTCGGATGCCGGGATTATGCGCGCGTTGATATGCGGCTTTCAAAAAGCGACAACAAACTTTACGTGCTGGAAGTAAATCCAAATCCGGATTTAACCGAAGACGCTGGATTCATGCGCTCGGCAACTCACGGCGGATATTCATACAAGAAAACTTTGAAGATGATTGTGGATTTTGCGTATGAAAGGAAACACCCATCAGCCGGTAATTAAAACTCTCAAAATTTAACAGCAAAGATTTTTTCCAGAATTACAATCACATCTTTTAGATTTCTCGCTTCGTAAGTTGGTTTGATTTTTGAATCATAAGTTAGAGGATACTCAGTCTTGCCGGTGTAAACTAGAATCGTTATCGCTCCCAATTCCGATGCGCCGCGTATGTCGGTTTCCAGATCATCGCCAATCATTACAAACTTTTGGTCCGGTTTGTATCCAAGCAGATGCAGCGCTGAATGAAAATAAAGCGGCGAAGGTTTCCCAATAACTACAGCATTTTTGTTGGTAGCGTATTCAATAGCGGCGACAAAAGGACCGGCATCCAAAAGCAAACCGTCTTCCGCTGTTTTCCAGTAACGATTTTTCTGCATGGCAATCAGATCGGCACCGGCTAAAACTTTTTTAAAAATTTCGTTGAGCGTTTTGAAGTCCCATTTCTTTCCGTAATCACCGATAACAACGGCTTCGGAATTTTCATCATCGATCATATTTTCAAAAATTGATTTCACATTTTCAGCACAGAAGACGGAAACTTTTTTGTACCGCATTCTGCAATAAACAGCAGCAGCTTCCGAAGCAGTCATAACTGGGATTTCCAAATTGATTCCGTTCCGCTTAAAGAAACTCAGCACATCCGCAGAAGTTGATAATGTAGAATTGCTTAGAATACATGCGTTAACATTAGCTGATTTCAGAAATTCAAACAGCTCTTTTGCAAAAGGTGCTATTTGTTTATCGAGACGGAGAACTCCGTCGAGATCAATCAGCAATGGCGGCTTCAAGATTCTATTCCTTTTCGCGCAAGAATGCCGTTCTGGTAGTAGTGTTTCACTTCTTGCATTTCAGTTACCAGGTCGGCACGATCAATGAGCGGTTGAGGACAATATCTTCCCGTTAAAATCAATTCTACACTTTCCGGTTTCAGGTCAAGCATCGGTAGCACATCCTCAACTTTCAGCAAACCGAAATGAATTGCCACGCAAACTTCATCAAGAATAATTAAATCAAAATTGCCGCTTAACATTTTCTCCGATGCGGTGCTGAGCGCATGTTTAGCTTTTTCAATTTCTTCTTTCGGGGGTGGTTCGCGTTTCAAAACGAAATCATCTTTGCAGCTTTGTTCAATTGTTATCCAACCGGAAAGATTTTTTAGACTGTTCAATTCGCTGTAAGGATATTCCTTCATGAATTGAATGATATAGGATTTTAAACCGGCACCTGCAGCACGAACAGCTTGTCCTATTGCAGCGGTGGTTTTTCCTTTTCCGTTACCCGTGTAGATTTGTATTAACCCGCGGTTCATGACGTTTTGAGCGCGTTACGGCTTAATGCAGCCTTTCGTAGTTCGACACTTTGAAGAATTTTTATTCTCTCTTGTTCGTTCAAAAACTGCCAGCGCATAATTTCTTCAATAGTTCGGAAACAACCTTTGCAGTAATGCGTCACCGGATCCATGATACAATGTTTGTTGCACGGTGTTAATTGTAAAGTGTTTGTTTGCATCAATGAAATTGCCCACCTTTAATACGATGATATATCGAATATAGGCTCTGGCTTGGAAAGATTCAAAAGAAAAAAATATACATGTAGGGACAGGGTTACGCTGTCCCTACAACAAGGATTATTTCATCAGCAGCATCTTTTTCGACTGAATAAAACCATTAGCACTTATTGTGTAGATGTAAACACCGCTCGTTAGTTTGCTTGCATCGAAATTAACATTGTAATAACCAGCAGATTTATTCTCGTTGACTAATGTTGCGACCTCTTTGCCCAACACGTCGTAAACCTTTATCGTAACAAATCCGTTTTCCGGCAATTGATAATTAATCGTTGTCGTCGGATTGAACGGATTGGGATAGTTGGTAACAGCATATCCATCCGGTATTTCTTTTACCTGAGTTTGTTGAATTGAGGAATTATCTACCATTGAGGGACTTCTATCCGTGTTTGCAAATGTTGAAATGAAATCAGGATCCGAAGTTAAACCTGTTGGGGCATAATAGGCGCGTACATCATAGAATACCTGATAATAAAATAAATCACTCACTTGGTAACTGTTATCAGTATAAGTTAGCGTTCCTCTATTTACTGTTGCTATTAAAGTTTCCGGTCCCGTAGTACCGCCTGCAGGTCTTACCATTCTAAAAATTCTGTATTCGGTAACACCAGTGTTGGGATGTTCACTCCAATTCAGTTGAACCGGTTGTCCGACTGTCGTATTTATTGTTAAGTGACGATAACCATTATCAGGGTTAACATTGTTATAATTAATTCCGAATGAAGCGTTGTCGTAAGTAGTGAATGATCTTGGATTTTGAGTACTGCCGTTATCTGCCCAAGAAGCGAATGTTTGATACATATAATCATTGCTAACTCTTGAAGTTGCCGTAACCTGAACAGGATTTCCTTCTACTACTGATACAACACCATTATTATAATAGGCGTTGCCGCTGTATACTGGTCCGCTGAAAGTTATGTTGCAGATTTTTCTTAAACCAGCTGTGATTATAGCACCATTTTCATTCGAACTAGCATAATATGTGTAGTTATTTGAAAATGTTTTGCTTGTATTATTGACTTTCCAATCGCTGTTATTCGTTCCGCTAGTATTCCATATTCTTGTATAACCTTGACCGTCAGTTTGATTCTCAATAGCGACTAAACTCAAATTTTGACCAGATGATAAATTAAAACTGGAACCGCTGCTGTATGCAGAACTGTTGACCGTGACATTTCCAGAACTGAAATTATTTTCGACAAATACCGTTTGTTGAACACCCACAGTTATATGAGAAGTTTCAGCGCGCTGCGCCAGTGCTTTTGTAACATAATCTTCTTCATACATTACTATTTTATACCAATTTGACTGAAGAACATCACCCGGCAAGGTACAGTAAGGTGTATCTTCATAAACCCATGTTTCAGCATAAGACTGACCACCACTTGTAAGAATATCCTTAATTACCCAGAACTTCCACTTGTTTTGTGGATTTGCTTTTTGCCCCGACCAACTAAATGAGATACTTATCGAAGATTTGGTATTATCCAGTACACTTCCCGATACGGTACTATTGTTGGTTGGGCTATTAAACCATACACTATAACTCTGAGCAGTCAAAACGGTTGATGCAAAAAGAGTGATTAACAGAACAACGAAATACTGCTTCTTCATAAATTCCTCCTAACAAAGGTTAGAATGTTATTTAGTAATTAATTAATTTTTGTGTGCAAATAAAAAGGGCGAATCCCTTTAAGCATAGGATGAGCAGTCTTAGCTTATATTTGCACACAGGCAATGAGAGTGCTCGTAACACTCTCTTGCCTTTTTTAATTTGTTGCTATTATTTATTTTTTCTTTACTCTTACCTCCTTAGTTCTATAAGTGACCGTGTAGAATTCTAGTATTATAAGTTTTTGTATCTAATAGAATAAAAAGAACATCCTTTTCAAAAATAATGCCGTCTATCACTCTCGTATTTGGAGCCGAATAAATTAATTTAAGATCAGTACCGTTATAATGATTTATTCCTTGTAGCGCCCATGAACCAACAAAGAAATCCTTTTCGTTTCTTGAACACAAAACCTTATTGTAGTAATCGGTTCCCGAAAAGTCTTTCCACACTCTATATGTTCCATCACCCTCATAACTGTATATTATTTTTCCTATATTAAAAAAAGTTTTATCGTCAATATTAAAAACGTTAAATGAGGCGGTCCCGCTTTGAGAAAACATTTCCTTGAATTCTTTTCCGTTCCATGCAACCAGTTTGGTCGCAGTTACAGCACCCTCCCAAGCCGGTATTATCATGTCACCGTTATTAGCAATTCTCAGATCTAGAAAGTTTAGCTTCATTGCAGGCATATCAATTTTTCTCCACTCTTTACCGTTATACCGAAATACTCCGCCTATGTTTTCTTCATTAAAGTATGAATTGTATGCGGTTCCTACGGCATATACTTCATTTGCTGATTTCCCCCAAATACGTTGAATCCCAAAATTTTTATACCTTGCAACCTCAAGCTTAGTGAACAATTGCCAGGAGCTTCCATCATAGTGCCAAATATACCCATCATAGTTTCCCATCCAGATGTTGTTGGAGGCAGTCCCCCAGAGAGAAGATTGGTTAAATGTCGGTGTGCTGGTTCCATATTGCCATGACATTCCATCAAAGTGCCAAATACCAAGTTGTGATAGACTACCATCACCAGCTGCCCAAATGTCAATTGGACTACTTCCCCAGATTGAACCTAATCCTAGTCTCTCATTTTGAGGAAAATGAAGTGTATCTTCCCCCCAAGCATAATCCCGTCTTCCTGGCTGCACTTCTGGAATTATAGGTGCTTCTACTGTGCTACTTTTACATGAGCCTAGGACTAAAACCATAAGAGAAAGCACTACAACAAAAATTTTCCTTTTCATCTATTCACCAATAGTTAGTTTTTCTTTATTACAAATTTTGGGAAGATTAATTCCGGCATTAGTAGCAAACCGTTTAACACACTTTGCCCAATTAAGAAGCAGCTATTGTAAATGCAAAATTCTTTCTTTACTTGAACTAGCTTTAAGAAATGATAAACTGGCGAGTTCTCTGAAGTGACGCTGAAAATATTTTGATGTTTATTTCTCAATTTCCCCCCAAAGGGTAATTTATTTTTTCTGATTTAATATAGACATCTTTCTCTGAAAAAAAAAAGAGAAAATTTTTACCCTTTATTAATATTTCCCGCTTTTTTTCAACAATGAATCTACCCGCATGAGATTATTCCAGCTTGCAGCTTTTCAATTCATTCACCAATCTATCCGCATGGAAATAAAATTTCAATGCTTCAATCATGCCCCTCAGACATTCTTTTTCAAATGAATTCCATTTGCAAAAAAATAATAGTGAGATTGGCATGAGAAATGGTTTTGCTGCGATTGCCGAAATTTTCATAATTCACTACAGCACATTTGAAATTATTTTTACTTACTCCATAATAATAAAAAAAGGAAGGGTCAACCCGCTTCGCCTGCACCCGCTTAGTTGAGCCGACTCGCCTCGCTTGCGTGAGCGAAGCGGGAAGCGAGACTGGAAGCGAGGCGAGAGACCCTTCCCTACTGATTTCTTAATACTGACTTCTGAATTCTGTTACTTCATCTTACCCGTTTTCAATTCATTCGCAAGTCGTTCGGCTTTATAAACTTTATCTATCGCAGTTACCAACGCGCGCGCATCAACTGCAACGCAGCGGTTGTTGTGCGGCATGTAAATAAAGTTGCCGACTATGCTGTCCATGTTGCCGTCGAATGCCAATCCAACGACTTCTGCTTTTTCGTTTATAATCGGGCTGCCTGAATTGCCGCCGACGATATCATTTGTAGAGATAAAATCGAACGGAGTGCTGAGATCAAAATCTGCCGGCGGTTTCTGCCAACGTTCATGAAGATCCCACGGATATTGTTTAAAGAACGAATACCAGCGGTTATACAATCCGTAGAAGGTTGTAAAGACCGGCGCTTTCGTTCCGTTGTAATTCCAACTCTGCAAAACTCCGTCGCTGATTCTCAAAGTAAAATTTGCATCCGGCGGAATTGATGTTCCGTAAACCTGATAAATAGCTTGACCGAGCATGTCGTCGAATACCTGTTCCGTGTTGCCGATTTCTTTTGCCAGCTTCATCAGTTCAGGCAATTTGTCTTGAGTTTCTTTTATAAAATAAATGAACGGATCGTTCGAATTAAGAATTGCATCGGCTCCCTCTTTGGCAAGTTTAATAAAAGCTTCTTTATTGCCAACAACAGAATAGCCGAGCGCATAATTTGCAGCATCCTTTCCTTTTTTATCGCCAAACATTTTCTGAACAATCGGATCGTCGTTGCCCAGATTCATATGGATATAATCAGCTTGAATCCACAACTTTGTGTCTTCCATCAGCTTATCAACTTTATCCGGGTACAAAGCATTAATCGTTGAATCCAACTTTGCGCCTTTGAATTCCGGCGTTCTCTGGTCTTCCGGTTTCTGCAATTCTTTCGCAAATTCTACCAAACTCTTCGCAATGAAAAAGTATTTTGATGAGAACATTGGGTTCAACGAATATGCCGAAATTTTCGGACCGTATTTTCTCATTTCAGCACGTGTCTTTTCAATGTCTCCCCAAACAGAACCGTATTTTTCTTTTAGCTCTGGATTAGACCAAACCGCTTCCTGAAGTTTCTTCTGAAAATCTTTTTTTCTCGCCATCAGGTAAGGATCGGTTAATCCTTTGTAAATAGAGGTAATCACTTTTTGGCTGTTCCCAATTTGAACTCTAATCTTTTCAAATTCTGCTGCTCTCGAAGGATCAACAGATTTTAGTTGTTCCAGCGCATTATAATAAGTATCGAAAAGATAAGCTGCGTTCTTGTAAGTAATATCCCGGAAGTATTCCAATTGAGCTACGGTTTTCAATCTCTGGGTTGAACCCGGATTGCCGACTGTGAAAATCGGTTCGTCTAGTTTTATTCCATCCATTGTGAACTTGAAAAAATTTGTCGAGTTCACCGGTTTATCATTTTCATAAACACGCATGAAAGTGCAGTCGAGATTGTAACGCGGATAAGTGAAGTTATCAAAATCACCGCCGAAATATGCAATCTGCATATCTGGTGCAAAGACCAGACGGATGTCTGTATATCTCTTGTAACCGTACAAAGAAAATTTGGCGCCATTAAACAACGAAACAACCTGTGCTATCAGCCCGGATTGTTTTGTTAGATTATCGGTAAGCTCTTTTATTTTGTCTGCTTTGTTTTTTGCTTTTTCATCGGCTGTTGCACCTGTGGAAGCAGCTTTTTGAATTTCATCTGTTACATCCTGAATAAGAACCAACTGATCTGCATAATAGTTCGGAATCTTCCGTTCTTCTTCAAGAGTTTGAGCAAAGAATCCGTTCTTCACCAAATCTTCACCATCTTTTTGAATTCTCGGTAAGAACCCGCGTGCGCAATGATGGTTTGTCATTATCAATCCATCTTCGGACACAAATGACGAAGTGCAATTGGGAAGTCTTAGCGCCGATAACCTGACATGTTCGAACCACGATTCGTCCGGCGAAAAATTATATGTCTTCTTGAAATATTCCGTCGGCGGATAATCGAAAGACCACATTTTGCCGGTATCAAACTTTTGAGCTTTTACGGTATCAAGATCAACCGTTGATTGTGCACTTAAAGGAAGGACAAATGCAAATAGGAGAAACAGAATTGAAGATTTAATCAATACTTTTTTCATAAATCACCTAAAGTTGAGTTTGAAAATTTCTAGCGGCATGAAAAATATAATAGTCCGTATTCATAACCAAGAAAGATTAACGAACATAAGCTTGAAGCGTTATTACCATGATTATCTAGTTAAAAACAATTGTGAACTCCGTTCCAACATTTTTTTGACTCTCTACCGAAATTGAAAGATTATTCAGATCGGCGTACTTCTTAACCAGAGCCAAGGCAAGTCCGTTTCCCTCAAACTTTCTGGTGTAACCGGTGTACTCTTGAGAGAATGGTTCGAAAATGTGCTCAAGATATTCTGCAGACATGCCGATTCCAGTATCCTTAACTGTTACGGTTAACTTTCCTTCAGCATTTGTGAACTGTCTTATGCGCACATCCCCCTTGCTTGTAAACTTAACGGCATTATCTATTAGTTCCTGAAATATTTGTGTGATCATAAATTTATCACAATTAATTTCGTTTTTGTCGGTCGTTTTATCGTATACTAAATAAATATTTTTCTTCTCAACAGCATGCTTAAAATTTTTTATCACTTTAACTAAAACATCTTCTTCTAATTTGATCGGTTCAGGATGAATCTCGTAATAGCCGGATCTAATTTCCGACAGCTCCATAATTTCATCAACAGTTCTTATAATTCGATCTGTACCGTTCTCCAATGCTGCAAACAACTCTTTAACATCATCAGAATCCAGCTTTGTGGCTTTCGATTTTAATAATGCTAAACTGTTTAAAATAATATTAAAGGGAGTTCTAATTTCATGAGACATCTGCAAAAGGAAATGATTCTTAAGCATTGCAAATTTTTCTGCTTCTTTTTTTGCAAGTTCCAATTCGCTGTATGCTTTTTTCAGTTCCTCGTTAACCAAAATTTGTTTCTTATGCATCTGAGCATTATTAAGCGCTATTGCAGAATGAATCGAAAGTGCCTTAAGAAATTCTTCATCCCTTTCCGTGAATTCACCTTTCCGGTTGTTAAGCAACTGCAGCACTCCAACAGTTTCTTTCTCGGAATTTTTGATAGGAAAACAAAGCATGTTTCTGGTAGTGTAGCCGCTGGAACGATCAATCGTTGGATTGAACCGAGAATCTTTTCGCACATCCTTAATATTAACTGTCTCGCCTGTTGCGGCAACATACCCGGCAAGTCCTTCACCAATCTTTAAACGAATCTCTCTAATCTCGTCACCTAATAAAACAAACGAGAATAATGCATTCTTCTGGTTGTCCACAAAATACAAAGTGCCCCTGTCTGCATTCGTTAATTCAACGGCTACATTCACGATGTTATTTAATACTTCGTAAACATCGAGGTTCGAGTTAACAAGTTCTGCGGCATGGATTATTTTTTGAAGCTCATTGGCATTCATCATGAGCACCTCTATGATTGTAACCAATAATTACTCAGGTAATTTATGCGATTGATTCTAATAAGTCCACTTTGATAAACCGCAAAAAAATTATCGAGACTAGAGAGGAAATAAGGAAATGTTTGATTTTGTTAAAAGGTCAAGACTTATATCGCCGTTTAACCGCCGGTGGCAAATCCCGGGTACAAAGTCATTCCGCCATCAATATAAATGCTCGTGCCGGTAATATAGTCCGATTGATCCGACGCGAGCCAAACCGCCGCTCTACCAATGTCATCGGTTTCACCAATACGATTGTACGGTACAAGCTTCATTAATTTGTCGTACGCTTCAGGAGTATCCCAAGCCTTTGTATTTATTGGCGTACGGATTGCGCCCGGACAAATACTGTTTACTCTAATTTTGAAAGGCGCGACTTCTTGAGCTATACTTTTCATCATCATCATTATGCCGCCTTTGGATGAGGCATAGTTAACGTGGCCTGCCCACGGAATTACTTCATGAACCGAACTAATGTGAATAATTTTTCCGGCAGCGCACGAAATTTCTTTTCTGATTCCTCTCCGTTTGAATTCTTTCACTGCTTCGCGTGCGCAAAGAAATTGTCCTGTCAGGTTAATGCTTATAACTTTATTCCATTGTTCCAAAGTCATTTGATCAATGGGTGAATCTTTTTGAATGCCTGCGTTGTTCACCAAAATGTCTATCGTTCCCCAATCCTCAATCATTTTCCTGAACATTTGAATTACCTGCTCTTCGTTAGAAACATCGGCAAGGTGGGCATAACTATTCACTCCAAGATTTTTAATCTCGCTCACAACTTGATCGGCAGAATCCGGATCGGCAACGTAGTTAACAACAACATCGGCACCGGCTTTGGCAAGTTCCAGAGCAATTCCTTTTCCGATTCCAGAGTTTGCGCCGGTTACTAATGCTTTTTGTCCGGAAAGAAGTTTCGATATATTTTGTTCGGTTGGCATATTTTTCCGCCTTTCACAGTAAGAAAAAAATTTAATCTTTTGGCTTCAGAAGTTTGGCTATTAATCCAGTCCAGCCGGTTTGATGCGAAGCGCCAAGTCCCTTTCCGCTATCGCCATGAAAATATTCACTGAACAGGATGTAATTATTAAAGTTTGGGTCGGTCTGAAATTTTTCATTATCACCGAAAACCGGACGTTTACCGTCTTTGTCTTTCAAAAATATTTTTGCGAGCCGGTCCGAAAGTTCATCGGAAATTTCTTTCAGTGTATAAAATTTTCCCGAGTTAGTCGGATGTTCAACTTTGAAATCATCACCATAGTAATGATGGAATCTCTGCAGCGATTCAATTATCAAGAAGTTAACGGGAAACCAAATTGGTCCGCGCCAGTTTGAGTTGCCACCGAAAAGATTCGTTTCGGATTCCGCCGGTTCATAATTCACGCTGAAAACATTTCCGTTGTCATTGAATACGTACGGATTATCTTTATGAAATTTTGAAAGGGCACGAACACCGTAATCGGAAAGGAATTCCGACTCATCAAGCATTCGTTTCAAGATTCTTTTCAAACGGTGACCGCGCAGCAGAGAAAATAATTTTCTTTCTCCCTCTCCATCTATGTACCAGCGGGAAACCAGACTCGCCAGATCGGGTCTGTTGATTAAAAACCAATCCATCCTTGCGGCAAAATCCGGACAGCCTTTAATAATTTCGGGATCAATTACTTCAACGGCGAACAGCGGAATGAGTCCGACCATGGAATGAACTTTCAGTTTGACCGAATGTTCTGCGGGAGTGTGAAGTACATCGTAATAAAATTCATCATCTTCATCCCAAAGATCGACGCCCTCACCGCCAATATCACGCATCGCACCGGCAATGTATAAGAAGTGTTCTAAAAATTTTGTTGCTAAGTCTTGATATACCGGGTTTGATTTTGAAAGTTCGAGCGAAATTCTGAGAAGGTTCAAACAGAACATTGCCATCCAGCTCGTTGCATCTGCTTGTTCAAGATGTCCGCCGCTGGGAAGTTCCGAACTTCTATCGAACACGCCGATATTATCCAATCCTAAAAATCCGCCTTGAAAAATGTTTCGATCATGTTCGTCTTTTCGATTAACCCACCAAGTAAAATTCAACAGCAGTTTGTGAAAAACAGATTCAAGAAAAGCCGTATCGCCTTTGCCGCCGTTTGCTTTTTGATCGATCTTGTAAACGCGCCAAGTTGCCCATGCATGAACCGGCGGATTGACATCATCGAAATTCCATTCGTAAGCCGGAAGCTGACCGTTGGGATGCATGTACCACTCGCGCGTAAACAAAACCAATTGTTCCTTTGCAAATTGAGGATCGATCATCGCAATCGGCAGACAATGAAAAGCCAAATCCCACGCTGCGTACCAAGGGTATTCCCACTTATCCGGCATGGAAATAATTTCTGAATTGTGAAGATGCATCCAGCCGCTGTTTCTTCCTCCCAATCTTTCTTTTGGAGGCAGCGGTTGAGTGGGATCGCCTTTCAACCATCTTGCAACATTGTAACTATAGAATTGTTTATTCCAAAGCATACCGGCAAATGCTTGGCGCTGTATGTTTCTCCTGTCGTCGTCCTTTATGTTGTTTTGAATTCGATCGTAAAATGCATCGGCGTCGTTCTGTCTCTGCTTGAATATTTTTTCGAACTCTTGAAACGGTTTTGCAATTTTATTATTTGAAATCCTAAAGCGTAGCACTTGAGAGCTGCTGCCGTCAAACTTAAGGTCATATCTCGCCGCTGCTTTTGTTCCACTTTTAGCAAGATTGACGGCATTCTTATCATTATTCACGACGTAATTATTTATCCCGTCTTTAAAAAATTTGTTCGGACTTTCAACACCGTAGAGTTTTTTGAAATTTGTCTCATTGTCGCAAAAAAGAATTTCCGGTTTGCCGTCGCAGTAAACGAAATAACTTCCCAACTTCTTGTGTTCAGCTTTAATTACTGCCTCTTTGGAAATTGAAAGTAAAGGCTTATCATCATCATATCCCCAAGCCCACGTGTTTCTGAACAACATCTGCGGAAGCACACTTAATTCTGCTTTGCCGGACGCGCGATTGTGAATTGTAACTTTGACTAGTATATCCTCCGGATCGGCTTTCGCATATTCAATAAAGATGTCGAAATATTTGTCGCCGCTGAAAATTCCGGTATCAATCAGCTCGAACTCAGGCTGAGTTCTATTTCTCTTTTTGTTTTCATTGATGAGTTGTTCGTACGGGAATTGAGATTGCGGATATTTATAAAGCATTTTCATGTATGAATGATTGGGAACATTATCCAGATAGTAATAATATTCCTTTACATCTTCACCGTGATTTCCTTGAGGTCCGCTTAGTCCAAACAACCTTTCTTTTAGAATGGAATCTTTCCCGTTCCAAAATGCAAACGAAAAGCAAAACAGTTGTTTGTTATCGCTTATGCCTCCTATTCCGTCTTCGCCCCAGCGATAAGTTTTACTTACTGCGCTGAAATAATCCGTGTACTCCCACGCATCTCCATTGGCACTGTAATCTTCGCGAACAGTTCCCCATTGTCTTTCCGATAAATATGGTCCCCATTTCCTCCATGAGTTATCGATGTCTTTCCGGGTTTGTTTGTTAGCTTCAATCATTTACGCAACAATTTTATTGATGTGATCTTAATTGTAAAGAGAGACTCCGTACTTTCTCTGCAAACCTATTGGAAAAACATACTCCGTTCCAATATGATTTCAACAAACCGGGAATCAACTAAGTTTCAATTTATCACATTGAAGTTATGAAGCACACTTATTATCATTTCACGGATTTTTAGAACTAAGGAGCGTAGCGGGGCATATCAATTGAAAGAGCCCTTTGGCTAGGGCTCTTTTCACTCAAGTATTTCTATCCTCTCAGTTTGTCGAGAAGACCGTTCAGTTTTTTTGCTTCCGCCGAAGATAACTTCTTAAGCAGTTCATCATAATGATCATTCAATTTATCAATTTCAGAAAGAAGATTTAATCCCTTAGTCGTGATGATAACATCGACTCTTCTTCTATCGTCCGGCGAAAGTTCTCTCTTCACTAATCCTTTAACACGCAATCTTTCAACCAAGCGCGACGCATCCGACATTTTATCAAGCATTCTATCTCTCAACAATGAAACGGTAGCGGCGTTTGGGTGCTGCCCTCTCAGAATTCTTAAAATGTTAAACTGATTTGCCGTAATGCCGTGCTTTTTAAATAATTCCGCATGAACATTAGAAAGCCAGTTGTATGTATAAATCAAATTCACCGCCAGCTTGTGATATTCATTTCTGAATTTGGGCTGTTTTATTTCATGCTCAAGTTTCATTTTGATTTTTGCAATTCGAGATTGATTGTTATCCCGATCATCTTTCCGACTACGGCGCCGCCTGCTTCCATCAGAACATTCCATTTGAGATTATAATCGAAGCGGTTCAACTCACCGGTAATTTTGAAACCTGCTTTGGTATTTCCCCACGGATCTTTCACTGTACCGTTGTAGGTAACATCAAGTGCAATTTGTTTTGTGATGTCGCGAATGGTAAGATCGCCGACTAATTTATATTTGTTGTCACCGACCTTTTGCATGGACTTACCTACAAAGGTCATCTTCGGATATTTCTGGGCATTGAAGAAGTCATCGGATTTTAGATGGTTGTCGCGTTGTTCATTATCTGTGCTGATGCTATTGACATCAATGGTAAAGTTCACCTTTGCATTTGAAAAGTCGTCACCGCTGGTTTCAACGCTGCCATCGAAATTTTTGAACTCGCCTGTGACTTCGCTAATGATAAGGTGCGTTGCGCTAAACTGCACCTTGGAATGTGCTTTATCAATAGACCATTTAGTTTGAGCATTTAATGATAAAAACCCGGCTAAGAAAAGAATAAAAGCCATACTGAATTTGAACATTTGAACCTCCTATGATATTTATAATTAGTGATAATGTTGCAACGTTTAATGTCATAACATCATTGATGGCGGAATAGTTCCCGTGGAAAAAAGTAGAGGTTTTTACTAAAGCATTAGATCAGGAAAGTAGAAGAACTGAAGTTTCCTTTCATCTTCTTCAGTACCGGTGCAGCGATGGCACTTCCGAACATAAAACACAATCGATTCTTCGCCGTCGTCAAGATCGAGAAAGTTAACTATCGATTGGCAGTTGCTGCATTGAACGACATGAAATGTGTTCAGCTTTTGTTTGCAAGCGGGGCAAAGGAAATCGGTATCGGAGAATACTTTTCCGATACCCGTTTGAAAAACCAGGTTACATTTAGAATTGCTGCAACGGGTAAAACCTACATGTCTTGTAGAAAAATTTTCGATACCAACCTCTTTCTGATAAGCGATGGGAATATAGTAGCAGAAACGCTTTATGTCTATGCAAAAATTAATCCAAGCGGTATTAAAAATTATTGCCAATTATTTATCTTTGCGCTGCAAAATTGATTCGAAAAACGGAGATATAAATGGAAAGAATTTCTTCTTTCAAAGCATACGACATTCGCGGCAAAGTACCCGGCGAACTCAATGCAGAACTTGCGTATAAGATCGGGAGAACTTATGCTACTTTGCTAAAAGCTAAATCGGTTTTGATCGGCAGAGATGTTCGCAAATCTTCGCCGGAGCTTTCCGCTTCGTTGGCAAAAGGACTTAACGATGCCGGATGCGACGTTATTGATTTAGGATTATGCGGAACCGAAATGATCTACTTCGGAACGCCCTACCTCAACGCCGACGGAGGTATTATGATTACGGCAAGTCATAATCCCCCCGAATACAACGGGCTAAAGTTTGTTAAGAAAGGTTCCGTACCGATGGGCTACGATGCCGGTCTGAATGAGATTGAAAAACGAATTCTGAAAAATGATTTGGGAGAACTTGCCGCAGTAAAAGGAAAAATTCATCAGAAAGATTTAATGAATGAATTTATAGACAGCTTGAAAAGATTTTACAATGCGGGAAAAATGAAACCGTTCAAAGTAGTTGTTAACGCGGGAAACGGGTGCGTTGGTCCGGCATTAGATGCGCTGGAAAAATTTCTTCCGATAAAAATGATAAAGATTTTTAACGAACCGGATTCAAATTTCCCGAACGGCGTTCCGAATCCGCTTCTCCCAGAAAACCGCCAGGCAACTATAAGCGCAATCAAAGAACACAATGCAGATCTTGGCGTAGCCTGGGACGGCGATTACGACCGATGTTTTTTCTTCGACGAAAACGCAAATTTCATCGAGGGTTATTACATTGTCGGCATTCTTGCAAAATCCATTCTAAAATTAAATCCAAATGAAAAAGTTGTCCACGATCCCAGATTGATTTGGAATACTGTTGATGTGGTTTCGAAATCGGGCGGAAAAGCTATTGTTTCAAAAAGCGGGCATGCCTTTATCAAACAAAAGATGAGGGAGGAAAACGCAATTTACGGTGGTGAAATGTCGGCTCATCATTATTTCAGAGAAAATTATTATTCCGACAGCGGTTTAATTCCGTTTCTACTAATCATGCAGTTAATGTCGGACGAAGGCGCAAAAATGTCCGAATTGGCAGGAGAAATGGTTAAAAATTATCCTTGTTCCGGCGAGATTAATTCGACGGTTTCTACCCCGGCACAAAAAATTGAAGAAATTAAACGAAAATACAGCAGCGGAACTCAAAACGAGTTGGACGGTATAAGCGTTGAATTTCCAGACTGGAGATTCAATGTCCGAATGAGCAATACGGAACCGCTTTTGAGACTAAATGTTGAGACAAGAGCCGACGAAAAATTAATGAAAATAAAAACGCAAGAGCTATTGGATTTTATCAGAACTTAATTTACATTTCGGATGTGGGTAAAAGAAATTTGAATCTTTCCAATAAAAATCTTGTTATAACATCTAAAGAGATGGTAATTGAAAATTTGATGCGGGAGTTTTGAAGAAATGCCGACTGGACAGGAAAAGACAATCGATGTTGATAAACTTCTTAAGAACAAATTGAAATCCGTCAGTATCGGTTCTTTAGAAGAAGCAATTTCGAAAGTCGTTAGCGAGATGGTTGGGGAAGATTACAAATGCACTATTGGAGAAGTTAAGTACACATTATTCAGCGGTGCAGATTTCCACGTAAAGATTGAATTGACGTATAATCCTGAACAATAAAAGTTTGTAGGGAGTTGCGGCTGAGCTTAGGTCCCCCCCCAACCTGAGTTTGGCTCTTCTCCCTACGTTATTTTAAACCCCTCATAATCTCACCCAACTCAATTACAACATGATCAATCTCATCGTGCGTATTATAAAAGTGGGGAGAGAGACGAACCAATCCTTCTCTTACTGCACAAAATATTTTTCTCTTTTCCAATTCTTGGAATACTTCAGTTGATCTCTCACTTTTGAACGAAACAATTCCCGCACGATTAGAATCCGGTATATTTCTTAAGACCGGTTCGATGCCTACATTTGGTAATTTCTGAATAAAGTAGGAAGTGTTTTCCAGAATTCTTTTTTCAATGTTCTTTATCCCGAAATTCTGGAACAAATCGAGCGAGGCATCAAAAACTGCAATACCGAATGCATTCAAAGTACCGTTCTGGAAACGTTCCGCACTTGGTTTCAGCGACAAATTATAATCCAGAAAATTCCATGAATCGTTCACGGAAGTCCACCCAACGTTTTTTTGAATAATGCGGTTTTGCAATTCTTCGGTGATGTAAAGGTATGACATTCCTTGGCTGCTCATAAACCATTTCTGCGTCCCGCCGGCAAGAAAATCGATCTTGGATTTGTTGACATCGATTTGAACGACACCTGCGCCTTGAATTGCATCCACACAAAAAATAATTCCGTGTTTGCGGCATAGCTCGCCGATTGCGTCGATGTTGGCGCGGTAACCCGAAAGAAATTGCACCAAACTGATAGAAAGCAATCTCGTCTTTGGTGTGATTAACTTTTCCAAATCTTCAATGTCAACCATTCCGTTTCTGGATTGAGCAAAATCAATTTCAACACCATGGCTTTTCAAGTTTAAGAAGGGATAAACGTTTGATGGGAATTCAACATCGTTCAAAATTATTCTATCGCCGGATTTCCAATTTAATCCTTGAGCGAGAATGTTCAATCCGTTCGAGACATTATCGATCCACGCTAAACGATCCGGCACGGTGCCAAGTAAACCGGAAAGTTTTCTTTTTGCATCTCCACTCCACTTGAGAAAAGTTTTATGAATTTCGATTTGCGTTCCGCTCCGGCGTTCAGCATACTCTTGCACACGGCTCAAAACCAGATTTGACCATGGCCCAATTGCCGCATGATTGAAATAAGTTTGATCGGTTTTTAAGTGAGGGAATAATTCACGTGCTTCCTGAATAGTCATTAAGATTTCCTTTCTTTATTGGCGATTCAAAAATAAAAGAAAGTTTTCGATAATGATATTAGGAATTAGAACAAGTGAACAAATGGAAAAATTATTTGAAATAGCTGCGGCATTTTACGGCGTAATGATTCCGGCAAGAGCAAGAAGAAACTTTCTCCGCATCGTTGCTCAGCATCTCGACGAAAGATATTCGCTCGAAACTGCAATCGGACTTGCGCTGCACAAGTTAGGATTGAAATAATTTGTTGTTGCAATCTATGTAAGACGGTCAAGGCGTGGATATTGAGAGTTAAGAGAGAGAGAGCTTCAATGTTTCAAAAGATTATTTTACTTACTACTTAACCGGTAGTAAGCAAACTGTTAACGGAAATATCTTCATCAATATCTTCCCAATGGATACCAATACCTCTTCCGATAAAACGCCAGTTTTTCCTTTGCAAATCTGTTGCATCGCGTAAACGGGGAAACCATTCTAAAGGAGCCAAGACTTCCCGCCCATCTGCTAAAACGACCCGGAGTGAATCGGGAGAAAAAGATAAATCTATAATTCTCGGTTCAACTTTTACTGCTAAAGTACTCATTCCACTTCTCCTCAAACAACTTTTTATTTTCTTGAACTAGTTTTCTTAGTTCTGAAATTTCACCACTTCTAAAACCGACTGATTCTGCCAATTGAATCGGGTTGAGCCAAAACTTTGCATATCGGTCAGCTTGTTCAACATGAATATGCATCGGCTCATTTCCTTCGCGGCTGAAAAAGAAAAAACGATATCCGTTCGTCCGTAAAATTGTTGGCATGTGTAAATATAAAATTTAATTACCCAGTCGTCAAGGTATGACTTTGGGACAGCAAGACGAACGACCTTCCGGTTTTCAACTCTTGGCTTTTATTTAATAATCAGCTAAATTCAAATAGGAAATAAGTACAAGGAAGGACATAATGCTTGCAATACGGCAAAGAAAAATTGTTGTTGACAATAAAGTTATTGTGGATGTCCCTAATAATTTCGGGAATGAGGTAGAGGTAATAATCCTATCGAATTCAGACGAACAAAAATCTAAAGATGTAACCGGGCAATATAATTTTGAAGAAAAAAACTGGGCAAATCTCACTGTTAAAGAATTTCTTGACGGTTACGGCGAGAGCGACTCGATTTACGATAATTACAAAAAATGAGATATAAACTTGGGGATATTGTTTTAATTACTTTTCCTTTTGTAGAAGCGAACACATCTAAAAAAAGACCCGCATTAGTTCTTCTTGACACGGACGATAATGATATTGTCGTTGCCCGTATTACATCTCAATTAAATAAAGATAATTATACTTTGGAAATTAACGAATGGAAAGCTTGCGGATTGCTTTTACCATCGGGACATATAAACCAAAATTAACTTTACGGGGTATTTATGAATCGCTCTTTTATTTATTCATTCGTTTCAACGAAGGTACTTTATAACTTTCTTCTTAGATCAAACATTTTCTTTCTAACATTTCTTTTTATTCACTCTCCTAATTCTTACAGCCAATCTTTAACGGCTGAACAGATTTATAAAAAAGTTTCCGGTGCTGTAGTTGTAGTTCTCGCTTATAATGATAATGATGAATTAGCATCTCAAGGGAGCGGGGTTGTCCTTAACGATAAAGGTTATGTTGTAACAAACTACCATGTTCTTTCTGGCAATAGCAGTCTAAAGATATTACACGGCAATGAGATTGTTCCTTATGTTGATATTATAGGCATTGACGTAGAGAAAGATATTTTAATTCTTAAAATTGAAGCGAACAAATTTCCAGCAATAAAAATCGGTGATTCAAAATCTCTAAACATTGGTCAAAGGGTTTACGCAATTGGAAGTCCAATGGGATTGGAGAACTCAATTTCTGAAGGAATAATAAGCGGCTTAAGAAGTGTTGATGAATTAAAAAGAAATTTTATACAAATAACAGCAAGTATCTCTCCGGGTAGCAGCGGAGGTGCTATTGTAAACAGTAAAGGAGAGCTAATAGGTATTAGTACACTAACGGCAAAAGAAGGACAAAATTTAAACTTTGCTATTCCTATCGAAGATGTTCTAAGTGTAAAAATTGGTTCTTACAGTAAGAATAATGGATATAAAGATTTCGAGTTGTTTGAAAAAGGAAATGATGCCTTAATTAATGGTGATTATCGCCAAGCTATTAAGTTTTATTCTCGTTATATCGAAAAATATCCGAATGATGAAAACGCCTATAATGGCCGTGGGATTGCAAAAGGTAATTTAGAAGATAACAATGGTGCAATTCAAGATTTTAATAAGGCTATTGAACTTAATCCAAATTATGCAGGAGCTTATAATTGTCGTGGTCATAAAAAATCTGATCTAAAAGATCACATAGGAGCTATTCAAGATTACAATAAAGTAATAGAACTCGACCCAGATAATTATTTAGTGTACAACAATAGAGGCGTAGAAAAGAGTAAGTTAGAAGACTATAGAGGCGCAATTATTGACTTCAACAAAGCAATTGAGCACTATGCAAATTATGCTTTTTTATATATTAATCGTGGTAAGGCAAAGAATGGATTAAGAGATTTCAGTTCTGCAATTCAAGATTATAATTATGCAATTGAATTTGATCCGAATGATGGAAGCGGATATTATTATCGAGGCGTTACAAAGAGTAATTTAGAAGATTATAGAGGTGCAATTGAAGATTTGAATAAAGCATTGGAAATTAATCCAAAATCCGCAAGTGCATTTTATTATTGTGGGATTGCAAAATATCAATTAGGTGATATTGATGGGGCTTGCTTAAATTGGAGTAAAGCAGGAGAACTAGGAGATTCAGACTCTTATGACTTGATAAGAAAGTATTGTAAATAGGTTTAAATGAATAAAGGATTAGACTGATTATTTATAGTGAACCTTTTGATTAAATTGGAAGAAGATATGCAGTTGTATGCATATCTATGTTCTTTTAATAAATAATACATGCAACAAATGTTATTGATCGGTGCTTAAATGAATATGTCAGAAATTGCTTTATACACTTTATATGGAACGGTTGGTTGTTTCATTATTGCCGTTGTTGGATTATACTTAAACGTCTGGGATCGCATCAAACCGTTTTTAATTAGATTTTTGCAGAATCCTTTCTCACTTGGTAAAAATGATACGGATAAATTAAAAATTGTTAATGTGCCACAAGGAAGCACTTGGCAGACGGGATATGATAATAATAAAGAAGCCATCTGGTTAAAAACTACTTTTTCTGTAACCAACACGTCAGATTTATCTAATGAATTAATTTCCGCTCGCCCTAAAAAATATAAAACACATGGTGTAATCAATGCAGAAGCATATTCATCTAAAGACGATACTACTTTATTTATTAAACCGGGTGCGACACGCCGATTTCTAATATTTTTTATTATATACATAAAACATCCTAAAGCTAATAAAACTTTATCATTTGATTTCGTCTTTGTAGACAAACTTCAAAATACTTACTTACTAAAAAATGTTTTATTTGATTCTACCCAAAAACGGGATAAGTAATTGTTCTTGACGAAAGGTGAAATAATCCGATCAAAGTTTCGACCTTAACCGCAGATGAAAAGAGCGGAAATTCTTTGACGTCCGTTTAGACAAAATAATATTATTCTGGTAATAGAATGAACTTACTAGATCAATTAAAAAGACAAATTGATTTTATACGGAGATCTTGTGAAGCCTACGATAATGGTTATAAAGATGATGCCCTAAGGTTAGCTGTTTCAATAAGAGTATTATTTCATGATACACCTCAAAGTATATCTTTACTTAATCAACTTGGTGTCAAGAATAAGATTCATTTGATTTCGACTATGAGCATCGAAATACCAGATATAGAAAACAAAAAAGAATATAACACAATTTATATTCCTATTATGCTGACTTCAGAAGGTGTAAAACCGCCATTAGAGGAATCTGACAGAAGGAAATTGTTAACCGTTGATGAATGGTGGGACGAACCTGTGATGATTCAATTAAACTCTTTTTCACGAAAGGATATAGTATTAAGTGCAGCCAATCAAGATGGGGGTGCACACGTAGATGATAATCCGAGTAAAAAAACAAAAGAACTCAAAGAAGGAGTTGGCACATTAACTATAACAATTGACGGAAATTCGAAAACTGAAAAATTGATAAATCATCATTTTCATTTGTTGAGACAACTTGGATATGAATTACTAAATAGTAGAGAATTAGTATCACTTGTATAAGCAACAAACCCGATGAATTTAATTTAGTAATATGAATAATCACACGTGTCAGTCCTTGAAGGTCAAACGAAGGCCTTCAAGGTTCTCAATAAAAAATGTTTTAAATAAATTATTTCTTCTTACTAATTATCTCTTCTATCTGCTCCATTACCTTGTTCATCTTTTCAATCGTTAAATCAAATGCCTCAGATGAAAGAGGATCAATTCCCGCTTTCTTAATCAGCTCAATCGGGTAATCAGAACTTCCGCCTTTTAGAATGTTGTAATAGTTATCAACTGCGGGTTGTCCTTCCTTCACGATTTTTTCTGCAAGCGCCGTGGCGTAGACCAATGATGTCGCGTATTGGTAAACATAGTAAGTGTAATTAACGAAATGAGGAATGTATTCCCATTCATACGCGATGTACAGATCTACAACGGAAACACCGGCATCATTTCCATAATACTTCTTAACAATATCGTAATAAATTTGGCTGAGCGTTTCGCCTGAAATCGGTTCACCCTTTTCAACCTTTTTGTGGATGTCCCATTCAAATTCCGCAAATTGAGTTTGACGGAATATTGTCGCGCGCAATAAATCCAAGTAAGTGCCGAGCAGATACAACTTCTCATCGTCAGTTTTTACTTTGTTAACCATGTAGTTGTTCAAAAGCGTTTCATTAATTGTGGAAGCAATTTCGGCGACAAAAATTGAATACTGCGAATTAACAAACGGCTGATTCTTATTCGAAAAATAGCTGTGCATCGTGTGGCCAAGTTCATGAGCCAATGTTGAAACAGATTCATAATCATCCGTCCAGTTCATTAGTATGTAAGGATGATATGCATACGCGGAACCGGATGAATACGCGCCGCTACGTTTCCCGGTATTGGGATAGTAATCATTCCATCGATCTTCGAAAGATTTTTTTACTGTCGCAACATATTCTTCGCCAAGCGGCTTAAAAACATCCAGCAAAAGTTTTTGTCCTTCCTCAACAGTAAACTTAAAATTCACTTCTTTTACAAGCGGCGCATACAGATCGTAATAGTGAAGTGTGTCAACGCCAAGCATTCTTGCCTTCAGCTTCAAAAAGCGGTGAAGCGTGGGCAAGTTTTTGTGTATCTGATCGATCAAATTCTCATAAACCGAAACCGGAATATTGTTTGCGTCGAGAGCTTGTTCAAGAACTGTATTGTAATTTCTATTCTTAGCAAAGAAGTAATCGGCTCTAACTTTGCCTGCCAGGTTTGCGCCAAGTGTATTTTGGAATTCTTTATAATTATCGAAAACGACTTCCATAACTTTTTGCCTATCAGCTCTATTTGCAACGCCGCGGTATCTTGCATAACCAGCCGAACCCAATTCAACTTCTTCGCCGGTGGAAAGCTTTACTTTAGGGTTTGGTTTCTCGGCGTTGGTGAATATACCGTAAACGTCGGAAGGAGTGGTTGTCATTAATCCCGCGCTTGCAAGAATATGTTCTTCGCTTTCTGAGAGAGTGTGCTTTTTCAAACGAAGAATGTCGCTCACGTAAAATTTGTAATCCGCCAATTCTTTCTTTTCGTCGAAGAACTTTTTCACTTTCTCGGAATCGATTTTCAGAATTTCCGGACTTATGAACGAGGCAATCTCATTTATTTTTGTTCCGAGCGTCGAAGATTGCTGCGTCAACGATTGGTTAGCGCTGTTCCTAAGGTCCTCGTCGCTAATACGGTTTGCGTAGTCCGATAATTTGTAAAAATTCTGAAGTATATCGAAATAAAGTTTAAGCGCTTCGTAAAATGATTCCGCGCTTTCGCCAAGTTTGCCTTTGTAGTTTTTCAGTTTCTCCACTTGCTGTTCGATGGCTTGTCTGTCTTTCTGCCATTCGTCAACATTCTTATATAGAATGGAATTATCCCACTTGTATTGATCCGGAATATCTTTCCGTTCCCTTACTTGTGATACGATATTTGTTGCACTCATTGCTGTAACCGCTAATAATGTTAATAAAATTTTCTTCATGATCTCTCCTGTGTAGAGCCGCTATTTTTGAAGCGACACAAAATTATGAAATAACATTTACAATCATTCGGAAAAAAAATCCCGCATGAAGCGGGATTTATAAATACACTTTCTCATAAACACTTAAACTTAATGGTTACTCCTTTTCCTTTGCCCGCAGAGAATCCCAAATCATATAAACAGCAATCAAACAGAACATTATCAACGCAAGTAATTCCGCAGAATGTGATTCCTGCCATTCGGTATTTACCCAGTTATAACCGGCGTAACGCAAGATGGCACTCAGCACTCCAAACAGCGCGCCACCAGCAATAAATCCGGACGCAATTAATGTTCCTCTTTCGCGGCGAGAATTATTCAACGATTCATTCTTGCTTCTTGTCGAAACAAAATGGGCAATCAATCCGCCGACAAGCAACGGTGTGTTAAGTTCCATTGGAATGTACATTCCCAAAGCAAAAGCTAATGCAGGAACTTTCAGCATTGTTAAAATTAATGCGAGCAACGCTCCGCCGAGATACAACATCCATGGTGCCGGCTGGTTAGACATCAACGGTTTGATTACCGCTGCCATTGCATTTGCCTGCGGCGCAACGAGCGCGTTATCTCCTGTAAATCCGTACGTTTGATTCAACACCATTATAATCCATGCAACTGTTCCCGCTGAAACAATTGTTCCTACAAATTTCCATCTTTCTTGTTTGAACGGAGACGAACCGAGCCAATAACCAATTTTTAGATCCGTGATGAATGAGCCTGCTTGCGAAAGAGCTGTGCAAACAACACCGCCGATGATCAGCGCAGAAACCATACCTGCCGGACCGGTTAACCCAACCGAAACCAAGATTGCCGAAGAAAGAATTAACGTCATCAATGTCATTCCCGAAACCGGATTCGTACCGACAATTGCAATTGCAGTTGCCGCAACTGTTGTAAACAGGAATGCGATTATTAGAACGATCAAGAGACCGACAAATGCCTGAAATAAATTAGTTACAACTCCCAACAAGAAGAATATGAAAATGAAAACGGCAGTAACTAAAATTCCGCCGAAAATAATTTTCATGGCAAGATCACGTTGAGTGCGGAGATTTTCTGTGTTTATCTTTTTGCCAAGTAGTTCATGAAAGCCGAGTGTGAACGCTTTTTTAATAATTCCCGATGAACGTACAACGCCAATCAAACCAGCCATTGCAATTCCGCCGATACCGATGTGACGAACATAATTACGGAAGATTTGTTCTGCCGACATATCCTTAATCAACAGAGTTACACCTGCTCCGATTGGAGTGGTAATGTAACTTCCGAAGTATGCAACAATCGGAATCAATACAAACCAAGAAAGAAAAGAACCCGCGACCATAATTGCCGAATATTTCAATCCGATTATATAACCTAAACCGAGAATTGCAGAGCTAACACTTAATCTGAATTCTAATTTTACTTTTTCCGCGATCGCTTGACCAACTCCAATCACTTTTGTTGTAAACATTTCACTCCAAGCGCCGAAAGCCGCAACAACAAAGTCGTAAGCACCTCCTATCAACCCGCTGACAACCAAAACCAATGCTTGTTTGCCACCCGTTTCTCCTGCAACTAAAACTTCTGTAGTTGCGGTTGCTTCCGGAAATGGAAACTGTCCATGCATTTCCGAAACAAAATATTTTCTGAACGGAATCAAAAAAAGTATTCCTAAAAATCCGCCGAGCAGCGAGGATAGAAACGTTTGATAAAACTGCGCCTGAAGATTCAAAATATAAATTGCCGGAAGAGTAAAGATTGCACCGGCAACCACAGCACCGGATGTCGCTCCGATAGATTGAATAATTACATTCTGTCCGAGCGATCCTTTCTTTTTCAAACCGCTTGATAAACCTACAGCAAGAATCGCAATCGGAATAGCCGCTTCGAACACTTGACCGATTTTCAATCCCAGGTAAGCAGCCGAAGCAGAAAAAATCATTGCCATTATTAATCCAACCATTACAGAATAAGGAGTCACCTCAGGAAAAGTTTGCGAGGCAGGCATAATTGGTTTGTATTCTTCACCGGGCTTCAGCTCGGTGTATGCGTTGGATGGTAAACCGTTAGTTGTTGAGTTCTCGTTTGAAGACATAAAATCTCCCTAAATATTAGATTAAGATTATGAACAAGAGTATGAATTTATGTATTATATTCTTATTGTTTATCAATTGATCAACTTTAGAAATTTTATGTTCAATTTTTTTAAAGATAATCTCAGACCAATTAATAAAATCGATTGCCTTTTGATAGACTTTTAATTTTTCATGATCAAAATATATCTCCATACAATCTTGCTCTTATTCTTGCTCTTGCTCTTATTTCAAGATTTCACGCGCTGTGCGGTATGCTATATACCACAATCATTAATATTGCAGCCAAGGCTGCAAAGAGTTTCGGCTGCAATTCCTTTTTGATCATGAAATAAGCAAGCAGCCATCCAACAAAAGCAATCAACGTTTTATTATCGGTGATATCGTTTCCGTAAGGAAATCCTCCCCACACTTGTCCGAATGCAAAATAATTCATCAAAAATCCCAGCGGAAATCCGCCGATAAAAAGTACAACAAGAGTCCACATAGCTAACTTTTTCAACTTTGTCGTATTGTTAAAAAATTCCAAGCCGCTTCTGGTAGAAAGCATCATGGCAAAGAACATAAAGAAAATGTGAGGAACTAAAATGCCTAAAGGCACGTGACCTTTGAAACGAATTATAACCGGTTTGTCTTCCGGTACCGTAATAGTTGCCTGATCTTTTCTAAGCTCAATCATGTACTGCAATTTTTCCAGCGGTTCTTGTGCAGGAAGTTCGGCTTTCAAAGTTTCCGTTCCTTTCATTTCTACAACATTGAACGGATCGAGAGTTCTAAACTTGCGCCACTTTAAAACTCCGCTGATTGCCGGATCGCCGGTTTTGATCTGAACGACGCAATTTGAAGTTGATTCGTTACTTCGATCAAGAACATAACTAATTTTTTTACCATCGAAATTAACTGAGCCGGATAGGGGATGCGTTGGACCGGTCTGTCGTTGATAAATTGCAGAACCAATAGTGATTATGAAGGCGAGAATCCAGAAGATGAGTGTTTTTTTCATAGTTGACCCGTTAGACTTTGCAAAAAATTTAATTGCAACTTAGTGAACCTCAGTTTTAGGAACAATTGAATTTTGTTGTTGGATAAAAGATTATTTTTTCAAAGCATTCATAGAATTTTCATTTTGAATCGAAGATTTTTGTTGACATTATACCTAGTTATAGAGATTTTTAAACAAACTTTGTTATGGTGTAATGGTGAGTTACAGAATCAACACACTGTTATTCTTATTCTCTACCATCTTCGTATCATGTAGCACTCCCGAAAAAACTATTTTACCTGATTGGAATAATCCAAGCGTATGGGGGATTTATAATTCACCCAAATATTTGACAGGCCTGGGTGTGGCGCAAATAGTATCAAACAATATTTCCGCCGCTTATAAAGAAGCGGATTATAATGCATTCTCGGAAATTTCAAACAAGATACTGTCAAACATAAAAACTGATAAGACTGCTGGACGGACTGAAATTAGATTGGTAGAGAGTAAAGATAACGGTTTGACTGAACAAGCCTCTGGCGAGAAATATTCAAAAGCAGTGATAAACATCTCATCATCAATTATTGTTAGCGGTTTATCGATAATTAAGAGATATGTAGATGAAAAAAATAAACTTATTTATTCATTAGGAATCTTAGACCGCGAGAAAGCTGTTGAGGAAGTCGCGATAAAATTGAATGAAATTAACGACAAAATAAGTAGCAGCAATTCTGCTTTAAGTGAATATATAAAAAGTGGAAGACTAAATTTCTTTTTGAACGAAACCAAAATTTTGATCCAACTTCTTCCTCAAAAAGAACCTCTTCAGAATCTTTATACGTTGCTAAAGCCATCTTATTACCCCTCCTCTACATTAGAAACAGATGTTACACTGACTAGTATATTGCATTTATTACGCGATGTTCTCTCACGAATTAGTCTTGAAAAAATTGAAGGTGATAATCAAAAAGGAATTCTAGATAGACCGCTTTCCAAACCGCTTTCGGTAAAACTAATTTATAAAGACATTAATGATATTCTTGTATCTGGACTTAGGGTTGATTTTAATTTTATTACTGGTGAAGGCGACTTAACAGCATCACAAAGAACTGACGAACAAGGTATATCCACTGCCAATGTCACAAAATTAAAAAGGTCCTCTAATAATAAATCATTCGCAATAAGTGTTGGATTAAATCTTAATGAATTTATTGACAATCCGGATATTTATTCGGAATTCAATAAAGTGATAGAAGGAATTTCAACAAATACAACTTTTAATTTCACTCTAAAAACAATTAACCGCCCTTACAGAGTGTTGCTGGTTCTAAATAATAATTCCGGTGTCAATGAGGAGAGTTATACAGGAATTGCTTCAAGTGAATTAAGAAAATATGGTTTCCAATCTTTTACAGAAAATGACACAAAAAGGTTAAGCTCAGATAGAATTAAATTTTTAATAAAACAAGAACAGTATGATAAGCTTGCAAATTCGTTACAAATTGATTTTGATTACTTGGTTATAGGAGATCTAAGTTTTGCTAATGGAAATGAATATCAAGGTATGATTAACTATAGTGTAGATGTATCTTACAAAGCAATTTCTTTAAAAGACGGTAAATTACAGAGCGAGAGTTTCCTAAGAAGTATCACAGGTTTCGGATTAAATGATAACCAAGCAAAGCTAAATGCAGTTCAAAACGGTTGGGAAGAATTAGCGCGCTCGTTTGTATCAAATATATTATCAGAAGAATAAACATGGAGGGAATGATGTTGAAACATTTCACTGTGACTAGTTCTGCGTTGATGATATTCACTGTAATGATTTCAAGTTTGTTTGCGCAAGCCAGTTTAGACCAAAGAATAACTGAACTTACTCAACAAATATCAAAGGAAATGACTGATAATAATAAGAAGACTATAGCTGTTATAGAGTTTTCTGATTTACGGGGAAATGTTTCAGACTTAGGCAGGTACATATCAGAAGAACTTATAACAAAATTATATTTGACAAAAAAGTTCAAAGTAATTGAGAGGCAACTACTCAATAAAATTGTAGCCGAACAAAAATTAAGTTTAACTGGAATGATAGACCCAAACTCTGCTAAGAAATTAGGCAACGTTTTAGGAGTAGATGCAATCGTGTCGGGAACGATAACAGATTTATCACATAATCTCAAAGTAAATGCTCGAATGCTAAGTACTGAAAGTGGCGAAATATTTGCTGTTGCCTCTACTGAAATATTTAAAGATGAGTCTGTTAACAAATTGCTTACCAGTGTAAGTTCGGCTAATAATGAGGTAAATGTTACAAGCAATAAGCTGCATCCTTCAAATAAAGATGAAAGCACCCTGCATGCCAATAGTGTAGAATCCAACGGTTTTGTTTTTACTCCGCAAAGCTGCAAAATTCTAAGGGACAGATTAGATTGTATTATATTAATCGAGAATAAAGGAAATGCTCAAAAAAATTTAAGAATCGCGACAGTGTTTGATAAGCCACCAAGTTACATTTACGATGATTTAGGGAACCAATATCTTGCTCGTGTTGAAGTCGGAGGGGTTACTATTCCGTTTCAACAGCCATTTATTCCAAATATCCCAGTAGCAGTTCATTTTTGGTCTGAAATTTTCAATCCAGATGCAAAAATTATAACTGTTGTGATCTACATAGAAGATTTTAGGAAAAACATAACTATATCAAAAATCCCGGTAACAGATTAAAAATTCAAATAATCCAAGAATTTAAATTGATATATGCATTTTCTGTTTAAACTAAGATGGGAGGAATATATTTTATGCAAATAAGAATACAGATTATATTAATGCTTTTGGCGATACAAACTTTTGATTCTTTCGCACAAGGAAGTTTAGATCAAAGAATCAGTGAGCTTAGCCAACAAATATCAAAAGAGATGACTGATAATAATAAAAAGACTATCGCCATCATAGAATTTTCTGATCTGGACGGTAATGTTACTAATCTGGGCAAGTATATATCAGAAGAGTTAATAACAAAATTATACTTAACGAAAAAGTTCAAAGTTATTGAAAGACAATTACTAAATAAAATTATCGCTGAGCAAAGACTGAGTTTAACTGGAATGATAGACCCCAATTCAGCAAAGAAGTTGGGAAAAGTTTTAGGAGTAGATGCAATTGTCTCGGGAACACTAACAGATTTAGCTCAGAGTCTTAAAGTAAATGCACGTATGTTAAACACGGAGACTGGAGAAATATTTGCCGTAGCTTCTGTTGAAATATTTAAAGATGAATCCGTGACCAAATTAATGAGCGAGGTTAATACAACAAAAAGCAAATTGGCCTTATCCAATCCCTCAAGTACAGAATCACCTTCAACTACAAATAAGAAAAGTGATTTATCAATGGAAAGCGTGAAAGCTGAAGGATTTGTTTTCACCCCTCAGAGCTGCAAAATTAGAATTGATAACTTAGATTGTGTTATATTAATTGAAAATATTAGCGATGCTGAAAAGACAATATTCTTTAGATTAAATGGGCAAAGTCCTCCGTGCTATGTTTATGATAATATGGGGAACCAATATCTTGCTGCAATCCAAATTGGACCTAATGTTTCAGACTGGTGGTTATATTCCCAACAGTTCGTCCCTAATGTACCAGTTGCGGTACATTTTCTTGCTAAAAACTTTAATTCACAGGCAAAGTCTGTTACTGTTGTAATCTCAGTAAATGAATTTAAGAAAACTGTTACTATTCCTAAAATTTTAATAACTCAATAAAATGTGGGGTGAAAATGTTTTATTGCCTCTCAATACTGCGACTAACACCAATAATAATGTTGGTAATGTTTTCAAATTCATTTGCTCAAGGTAGTTTAGACCAAAGAATAAATGAACTCAGCCAACAAATTTCAAAAGAAATGTCAGATTATAATAAGAAGAAAATTGCTATTATTGAATTTTCAGACTTAGATGGAAATGTTACAAATTTTGGCAAATACGTATCAGAAGAGCTAATTACTAAATTGTACCTCACAAAGAAATTCAAAGTCATCGAAAGACAGTTACTTAACAAAATAATCGCTGAGCAGAAGCTAAGTTTAACTGGGATGATAGACCCAAATTCAGCAAAGAAGTTAGGAAAAGTTTTAGGAGTAGATGCTATTGTTTCTGGGACAATAGCTGATTTAGCTCAAAGCTTAAAAGTAAATGCTCGCATGTTGAACACAGAGACGGGGGAAATATTTGCAGCAGCATCCGTAGAAATATTAAAGGATGAATCTGTTTCTAAACTTCTTTCATCAGCAACAAACAATAAATCAAATCTTAAAACTGATAACAAACCATTGAACAGTTCTGATAAATCTACAGCAAAGGAATTCGTTTACCAAAATGAGCGAATAAAAATTACTCTTCTTTCAGTTAAAAAATCGGGTGGCATTATTAATATCACATTCCGTTTTGAAAATTTGGAAACAACTCCATACGGACTTTGGTTGTGGGCTTTAGTTTCGAATTGGGGCTGGGGTTGGGGTTCGGGTGGTTGGAATTCAGGTGGTTCAGATAAGTATACGTATCTCCTAGATGAAAATGGAGAACGTTGGGATTTTAGAAACGAAACAGCGGGCATTAGTAATGGTGTGTTACTTATTCCAAAAACAAAATTAGTGAGCAAATTTACATTTGAAGCTAAAGGTGGAAAACAATGCAATTTATTCAATCTTACAGCTAAGTTTGATACTACGACAGAAACACGAAATAGTGGCAATCCAATCGAATTTGTAATAAACGACATTCCAATAGAGTAAGATAAAATATAAAATTATGTTTGAAAAAAATTCAAAAATAAATTTTAGGAGGTGTTATGAAAACTATAGCATATTTACTCACAGCTATTTTAATTGTACTAATCTCTACATCTTGCTCTAGCGGGACATACGAAATAAAAGAATTCGTTAACGAGGTACCGGAATGGTATATTAATCCACCAGCGTCTACTTCAGACGTATGGTATGAACCAGGAACTGAAACTTCTCTTTTTTTAGACGGTGCTTTAGATGATGCGCGAACCATGGCTGAAAGTAAAATTGCCACAAAAGTCAAAGAATTGGTAGATGTTTATACTCGAAATATTCGAGATGAATTAAAAACTGAACCAGAAGTTGCCACAAGGTTTGTATCATTGATGGTGACAATAAAGACTTCCGTGCCTTTATCAGGTGTTAGTATTATTAAACGTGCGGTAATGAAAGAAAAAAATGGTTATAAAGGTTTCGTATTGGCAGAATATCCTGTTGGCGAAATAAAGAAGAATCTTTTAGAAAAAGTTAATGAAGAAGAAACACTAGCCAAAGAAATAAGAAAGACGAAAATGTTTCAGGATTTAAAAAAGGAAGTTGATGATTACATTAATTGGGAAAAAGAGCATAAGAAATAAATAGTTGCCCTCTTGCGAGGGCTTTTTTATAGATATATCAATTCCAAATTTTGCTTCTTCAAAAATTCCTTTATTCCCATGCGTTTATTGTTCTTGTTATTATACCGTTCGAAAAGTTTTCCTAAACATAATTCAAAGGAAGGAATAGAAGCAATCATAAATTCTTCAAAATAAGTCGTGGATTTTCTCGGCGGGTCTTGCAAGAATTGCCTTGTTTCCCCTTTCCACAATAGGCCGTTGAACCAGATCGGGATTTTTTATCATGAGTTTTAAAATTTCATTTTCATGCAGACTTATAATTTTCGATTTCAGTTTTTTATAAATGTCTTCATTCTTTCTGAGCAGTTCACTCGGTTTCAAATTCATTTTTCTTAGAAGCGACCTAAGTTTATTTTCTGTAAACGGTTCGATGTAATAATTGACCTTCTCGAATTCCATTCCATGTTCATTCAAAATCTTCACGACAGTTCTGCAAGTTGTGCACGTTGGTTTTTCATATACCGTTATTGTACTCATCAATTTCCTCTGCTATGATTTATGACCGAAACATTTATTGTTTTTGTTATTGTATCGTTTGAAAAGTTTACACCAAACTGCTAAATCTTTTCTGCATGCGCCAATTGCATCCGGATCTGCAAATGCAGAATATTTGCATGAATAATCGCAAAATGGCGGGAGGTTTGCGGAAGGATTTTTTACGGATGGTTTCTTCGACATTTAATTTCCTAAATGATGAGAGAATGTTAACAAACTTTATTATTTTAGACAAGCAACTCAGCAGAGGAATATTTTGGACAAAGAAAAATTTATTGTTGATTCACTAAAAGAAAGTTCCGAACTAAAACTTAACATCGAAAAGAACTGCAAAGCAGAAATACTGGTTGCCGTTCAATCTCTTGCAGATGCGTTCCGTAAAGGTAAAAAACTTTTGCTCTGCGGTAACGGCGGAAGCGCTGCCGATTGCCAGCATATCGCAACCGAACTTGTGATACGTTTAAGTCACCACATCCAGCGTCCGGCACTGCCTGCTATTGCGTTAACGACAGATACTTCCAACATCACAGCCGGCGGAAACGACATTGGATTTGAAAATGTTTTTGCGCGCAACGTGGAAGGTTTAGGCGCCGAAGGTGACGTCTTGTTAGCAATTTCCACAAGCGGAAATTCTCCCAACATAATTAAAGCTGTAGAAAAAGCTCATCAGAAAAAAATGTTTGTGATAGGTTTTCTCGGCGGCAACGGCGGCAAACTCAAACCGTTGGTCGATCTCCCCATCATCATGCCTTCATCAAACACTCAGCGGATACAAGAAGGACACATAACCGTAGCGCATGTAATCTGTGAATTAGTTGAAATGGAATTGTACGGATAAAATTTTTTCTGCTTCAGCTTATCTAAATTTTCTTCTCTGCAAAACACTTCCCTTTTTTATATTTTTGTATTGTTATAACATCAAAATAAAATAGGATTTAAAAATGACTGCTAATTTTGATATGATCCAAAAAGTTTACGCGGGATTCAAAAATAAAGTTGACGATGCGAGAAAAGTGGTTGGACGACCATTGACTTATGCCGAGAAGATACTTTACGCTCACTTGTGGGATTCCGCTACAAAAGAACTTCAACGCGGAAAAAGTTTCGCAGATTTTGCGCCTGACCGTGTTGCGATGCAAGATGCAACCGCTCAGATGGCGCTACTTCAATTCATGCATGCCGGAAGAAAGACTTCCGCTGTTCCGGCGACGGCACATGCAGATCACTTAATCGTCGCACAAAATGGATCGAAAGAAGATCTTGCTCGCGCGATAGATGAGAACAGAGAAGTTTATGATTTTCTTGCGAGCATCAGTAAAAAGTACGGCGTTGGTTTTTGGAAACCGGGCGCTGGAATTATTCATCAAGTGATTTTAGAAAATTATGCTTTCCCCGGCGGAATGATGATCGGATCGGATTCACATACACCAAATGCAGGCGGACTTGGAATGATTGCGATTGGCGTTGGCGGCGCAGATGTAGTTGATGTAATGGCTGGAATGCCGTGGGAATTGAAATGGCCAAAACTTATCGGTATCAAATTAACCGGAAAACTTTCCGGCTGGACTTCACCTAAAGATGTAATACTAAAAGTTGCCGGTATCTTAACGGTAAAAGGCGGAACAGGCGCAATCGTAGAATATTTTGGTGAAGGCGCTAATTCAATTTCATGTACCGGAAAAGCAACCATCTGCAACATGGGTGCTGAAATCGGCGCAACAACTTCTCTCTTTCCATTTGATGAAAAAATGTCAGCATACTTGAGAAAGACCGATCGCCGAGATGTTGCCGGACTTGCACAAAACTTGTTCGATAGTTTAAGAGCAGACGACGAAGTTTACGCGAATCCGGAAAAATATTTTGATCAGATTATTGAAATCAATTTGAGCGAATTAAAACCTCACATCAATGGTCCATTCACTCCCGATCTTGCATGGCCTGTTGAAACGATGAAGCAAACAGTTGTAGAAAAAAATTATCCCGATAAAATTAGCGTTGCGCTAATCGGAAGCTGCACAAATTCGAGTTATGAAGATATAGACCGTTCTGCAAGCATTGCACGGCAAGCACTTGCAAAAGGGTTGAAAGCGAAAGCGCAGTTCACAATTACTCCCGGTTCGGAACAAGTGCGCGCTACAATTGAACGCGACGGACAGCTTCAAACTCTCACCGAGTTCGGCGGAACAGTTCTGGCAAATGCATGCGGTCCTTGCATTGGTATGTGGAAACGAATGGATATCAAAACCGGAGAGCGCAATACGATCGTTAACTCATTCAACAGAAATTTCGCAAAGAGAAACGACAACAATCCGGAAACATATTCTTTTGTTGCCGGTCCGGAATTAGTTACTGCTCTCGCAATTGCCGGAAGTTTGTCGTTCAATCCAGAAACAGATGAATTAATTAATGAAGCCGGCGAAAGAGTAAAACTCGATCCGCCGTTTGGTGATGAACTTCCGACACATGGTTTCGAGAAAGACACACAAGGTTTTATCGCTCCATCAGAAGATGGATTCAAAACGAAAGTTGTTATCAATTCTACCAGTGAACGATTACAATTCTTGGAGCCGTTCAAAAAGTGGGACGGAAAAGATTTTGTTGATCTTCCGCTGCTTCTTAAAGCAAAAGGCAAATGTACTACGGACCACATTTCTCCAGCCGGTGCTTGGCTGAGATTCCGCGGACATCTTGATAACATTTCCAAGAATATGTTCCTTGGCGCAATAAACGCATTTACCGGAAAAGCAGGCGAAGCGAAAAATCTTTTCACCGGTGAATACAAGCAAGTTCATGAAGTTGCGCGCGATTACAAGAAAGACGGATTGGGTTGGATTGTAGTTGGAGATGAAAATTACGGCGAAGGTTCATCGCGCGAACATGCAGCAATGGAACCGCGATTCCTCGGCGGTAAAGCAATCATCACTAAAAGTTTTGCTCGCATCCACGAAACCAATTTGAAAAAACAAGGAATGCTTCCGTTAACTTTTTCTAATCCGGCTGATTACGATAAAATATTGGAAGACGATAAACTGAGTCTTGTCGGGCTGAATGAATTCGCACCTGAGAAACAATTGAAGTTGATCATAAAACACAGCGACGGTTCAGTTGATGAGATTTGGCTGAATCACTCGTTCAATGCCGGACAAATAGAATGGTTCAAAGCCGGCGGTGCGTTAAATTTAATAGCTCTAAGCTTTCAGCGGTCAGCCGTTAGTAAAAAAGCAACGACACCGAAAAAGAAAGCCGTTAAAAAAGCGGTGAAGAAGCCGGTAAAGAAAGTTGCAAAGAAAAAAGTTGTGAAAGCAAAAGTGAAAAGTCAAAAGCCTGTCCTGAGCGTTAGCGAAGGATCAAAGGTGAAAAGCAAAAGCGTTAAGAAAACAAAGCCGGTTACAAAGAAAAAAGTTGTAAAGAAAACGACCAAGAAGAAAAGAAAATAAGTAGTTGTAGTAAGCACAAAAGGCGAGAACAACTTCTCGCCTTTTTTATTGCACGCAATCCATTCGCACCCGCCGGAAAGTTTTTCTACCCATAACATTTTGCATTGCATGTTTAACACATATTACGCAATTTTATGCAGGAATGATTTTTGAGGCTGTAAAGCCGCAAACACTGGGAAAGCCTAAGTGAAAACCAAACATTTTTTATTGTACCCTTGCTTTAACATTTTTACGCGCTACAAATAGCAATGCTCATAGATAATATGAAAACAAAAACTGCAATTCTGCTTTTATTCATTTTAGGCTCTACAGCTCACACGCAGCAAAAAGTTACCGAAGGCTCATTATTAAAGATAAACTTTTATCAAAGTGTTATTGACACAAACAACAAAGTTGAACACTGGCAATCTATTACAACACCCAACGGGTACACAGTAGAAACTTTTGAAAATGTTTTTACGGGAAAAAATCAACAATATTTTATTAAGAAGATTTCAAACAGCGGCAGTTATGTTTCATCTGCATATCCTCCTTCATTTCAAACAAAACTGATAAACACTACGAAGAAAAATGAATCTCTTCTATTCGGTACTTATTACCCGGAATGCGGAACTGGGGTTTATTTATCCGACGCAACTGCGATTTTGCATACCAATAACGAATTCATATTGACTAACAACTTAAACAGCATTGGTTATTTATTATCTTCTGATTCCCTTTACTCCTTGAATGACGAAGTTAATCGATTTAAAGCCATCCAGATTGTCGGCAAGATTAATGACGATTATCTATTAACTGCAACAGGTTCTGATTACGGTTGCATATACTGTCTGATAAATTTCGATATTCGACACAATCTTGTAGTTAAGAAGAAGGTAAGTTTCCCCGGTATGCAATCACCATTTTCCACTGCACCAGTAAAATGCTATGGATTGGATAATTCATTGTTTATTATAAGTTTTGATTGGTCAAACAAACTTTATATCGATCGCTTAATTGATACTTCATTTGTAAAGGTCGATTCAGTCACTTTCAATTCCCAACGTTTTTGGTGGACGATCAAGAATAATAACATGTACTTTCTTGATAGCCAAAATCTCGTTAGGAGACTCTTTAATAAAAACAATATGTCGTTTGACCCGAAGGAAACTATTCTCGCAACAGTGACTAATACAGGTACTGATGTTGATAACAACTTCTTTGCGGCAATTTGCAACGATTCACTTTACATTTATTCGCTCGGACAAAATAAGCTTATCAATAAATTTCATTATTCAACATCCAACAGATTTTATAATATACTTGTAGATTCGCCTTATGTTTATATTCCTGTGGTTGATAAAATAACCGGGGTTAATTTACCCAAAAACGTCCCGAAAGAATTTTATTTATCTCAAAACTACCCCAACCCGTTTAACCCAACGACCACGATTAAATTCTCAATTCCCAATTCTCAATTTGCAACTCTAAAAGTTTACGACATGCTGGGTCGTGAAGTTGCAACACTCGTTAACGAAGAAAAAGCACCGGGCAATTACGAGGTTAAGTTTGACGGAAGCAATTTGTCCAGCGGAGTGTACTTTTACAGAATGCAAGCCGGTAGTTTCAGCCAAACGAAAAAATTTGTGATACAGAAATGACATGATACATGAATTCATTTTTATTATATACTTATGAATTTTTCTAAAATTCTATATTGTACAATTGTATTGCTGATTTCAGTGAGTTTTAGTCACTCACAGAACAGATGGCAATTTGTAAATCCACAACCGACAGGCTTTAACCTTTATAAAATCGAAAAAGATTCAAGCGGTAAAATGTGGGCATTTGGAGAATATGGAACTATCATCCAATCAAAAGATGAGGGAAACTCTTGGGATGTGGTTCCTATAAATTATCATAATGATTTTTACGATGCAGCAATTATTGATAATAATATGTGGATAGTAGGTGAAAAAGGATTAATTCTTTATTCTAATGACGAGGGCGCATCTTGGAAGGAACAGCAATCATATACAAAAAAATCCCTCTCAAGGATCCGGTTTATCAACAAAAACACTGGTTGGATTATGGCAAGCGATAGTTTGGTTTTGAGAACAGAAGATGGAGGAATAAATTGGCAAAAGGTGTGGATAAATAATAAATGGAATCAAAACGATATAATATTTTTGAACAAGGATGTTGGTTACTTACTAACCGGTTACTATAATGAACCGAATCTTGATATTACCCCGTGGACTGCGGGCGCATTTTTTAGAACTAATGATGGAGGACTTTCTTGGACAAAAGTCGACAGCGGCAACACAAAATACTCTTCAATATATTTTTTAAATGACCGAATAGGTTTTATGTCCGTTCATAACAATCAAAGCGGTAGAAAACTGTTGAAAACTATTGATGCTGGGAATAGTTGGGATACTTTATCACATACATTTGCTTGGAATAAAATGCATTTCATTGATGAAAGCAATGGCATCGCTATAGGTGGATATTTCATAGGAAGAACTACGGATGGTGGAGTAAATTGGGAAATTACAACCGAGATAAAGACACCATCTAATTCAAGTCGGTTGACAAGCATTTATTCAGAGAAAGAAAAGGTACTAGTCGTTGGGACGGAAGGAAACATCCTCAGAAGCAAAGATTTGGGATTTTCATGGAATTCACTAAAAAATGAATTGCCAATTTACTACGGACATTTAGAGGGAGTAACGTTCGTTGATAGTCTCAAAGGATTTGTGTACGGGCAACAATGGGGCACCTTCCCTGAATCAAATCCATTATTGATCTCTACTTATGATGGTGGTAAAACTTGGGAAAAGAAAAACTCGCCAGATCTGTTTGGACTAGTTTTTATGAAAGATAATAACGGTATGCTTTGGGGAGCAGGTTATAAAGGACTGTATAAATCTTCGGATGATTGGGAAACGTGGACGCAAGTTCCACTATTGAAAGATGAGGGAGTGCCACGAGATTTAGTTTTTATCAATAGTAAAAAAATTGTTTTACTTGTTAATAATAAATATTACGAGTCGGATGACGAAGGTGAGAGCTGGTTTAGCAGCATAACTTTCAAAGTACAATTCCTTAAACGCTTGGTCAAGGTAAATGAAAACAGATGGGTATTGCTAGCACATGAAGGTGTCACTGATCAATGTTACGTAACGAATGATGCTGGCAAAAGCTGGGATCTTATGGAAAGAAAATTTACTGATATGCAATTCATTAATGATAGAGTCGGTTATGGAATTGATAGTGTTATTTACAAAACCATGGACGGAGGTGTTACATGGGGTGTAGTAACATCTTCCATGAAAAGTAAAACGTACTGGACTTCCACTCTGTTCTTTTATGACGAAAAAATCGGATGGCTAAGCAGTGGCAATTTTTTATATTATACCAATGATGGTGGTAACTCATGGTATCAAGAATTTGGAATAAAAGGGTATCCGAATGTTCCTGAATTATCCTCTTTAAGCATCGTAGACAAAAGTCATGTTTGGGCAGTTAGAAGTAACGGATGTATTTACAAGCTTTCTAAATCAGTTATTACAGCTGTTGTTCAAACAAATAGCGTCTTTCCACAAAATTTCGATTTACTACAAAACTACCCCAACCCGTTTAACCCAACTACCACGATTAAATTCTCAATTCCCAATTCTCAATTTGCAACTCTAAAAGTATACGACATGCTGGGTCGTGAAGTTGCAACTCTCGTTAACGAAGAAAAAGCACCGGGCAATTACGAGGTAAAATTCGACGGAAGCAATTTATCCAGCGGAGTTTATTTTTACAGATTGCAAGCTGGAAGTTTCAGTCAAACTAAAAAATTTGTGCTGGTAAAATAGCAGGAAACAACATATTTAATTTATTTCTTTTCACGTTTGACGTTTGACATTTCACCTCTCACGCTTGACATTTCACCTTTCACGCTTGACGTTTCACGTAAATCATTCCCTCCTCCAAACAATCTTATCGCCTTCAGTTATGCCAAGTTTATCGCAGTACCCGGCATTGACTTCTACAACATACTGCGCGGGTTTAACCGACGGCAGCGATTTTTCCGAATACGGTACCGCATTTTTTTGAATCTTCACGATTTCCATTTTGGAGTTAACAAAAATTATATCAAGCGGAAGGATTGTATTCTTCATCCAGAATGCCTGCATATCTTCCTTGGGAAATACGAATAACATGCCTTGGTTCTGATCCATCTTATCGCGGAACATTAATCCAGTCTCACGACTTTGTTCGTCGTCTGCAATTTCAATATCAAGTTTTGAGATGAAATTATCTTTCGCGTTGTTGAAGGTAAGTTCTCCCTCTTTCTGAAACTCATAAACTGTAGATTTCTGCACGGCTCTATCCAATTCCTTGTTTGTGGTATCCCGCGTTACAAGAACATTTGACAAAATAAAATATGCCGCGAAAGCTACTATCACGATCACAACGGTGATTTGCATGAACAGATTCTTTCGCGTTTGCTTTTTCGATTTTTGAATTTTCTCTTTCGACATATAAACCCATTTTTTTGTTAAACTTTTACATCGACGACTTTGTTCCCTTACGGACTAATCGTCGATTATAATTTCAATTCCACTTCGCGCCGTGAAGATTCAAAATAAATTTTCACCGAACGGAAGTTTGATAAATCATCATCCACTTCGAGCAAATTTTTCCCAGGCTCTATTACTTCCGTTAGAAGTGTTTTCGCAGCGCCATCGGTAAAACCGGAAATTTTTATTTCTTCGCTCTTATCTGCAAAGAACAAAATTCTTGATTTTCCATTTTCATATTTGAACAATACCGGTTTCGCAAAATAATCTCCGGCTTGTAACAGCTTACTCATCTCCGGCAATTTTACTTCAATAACGTTGGATGAACCAACGCTCTCATTCCATAATTTGCTAACCGACTTCAACGCAAAATAGTAATTGACCTGATGCGGATTCGGTATTCCGAATTTTATCGAATTCTGATTTGCCGGAATCAGTTCCGAAAAATGGGACGGAAGTAACTCGGCATTTTTGTTCGGCAGACTATAAAGCGCAAAATACCGGATCGAATCCGAAGTTGTAGTTGAATCGCTAACTTGCCAGCTCATCGAGTACAAATTTTTGTCATCGCTGATCGTTTTCAAAACAAGATTAGTCGGCGGTGCGGGATTTATATTATCAAGCCACGCCATCGATGCCGGAAACGTTTTGTAAGGGAAAAAAGCAAAGTTGTAATCTTTAATATTGCCGAATCGGAAAAACGAAACGCCGCTCGCATTTATCGCGCGCGCAAAATTTATCATTCTATCCAAATCATTTTTCACGTTTTCTTTGTATGCAGCAATTCCAAGCACGATATTTCTTCCGAACGAATTCGCAGTCCACTCTTTTGCAATAACGTCAAATTTCGGTTTGTCATCTATGCCCCAATAGATTTGCGGTGCTAAGTAATCAACTATTCCGTGCTTAAGCCATTCGCGGGAGTCTTGATAAACTTCTGTTAATCCTTCCCACCCGTTAACGCCGTTCACATTTTTGTAAATGCCGATTGGAGCTGCGCCAACTTTTACAAAATATTTAGCAGCCTTAATTTTTTTGTAGATCAGCGCAACGGCATCTGTAATATTATTTCTTCGCCAATCATCAATCGGAATTCCGTTACCGTATTTTTCATACGAAAGATGATCTTCAAAAGTTTTACCAGGATAGCGGATGTAATCAAGCTGAACTCCGTCGAGATCATATTTCTCAACCATTTCGGTAAGCATATCGGCAATGTATTCTCGCACTTCCGGCAGTCCGGGATCCAGCCAGTACGATTTCTGTCCGTCGCGAAAATCTTCAATCACCCATTCTGGTTTTCTTTTAGAAATATGATTCGGATCGCTGAGAATGTTGTTCTCCGTTCCGTTAAAGCATTTGAAAATATTTACCCACGCATGAATTTCCAATCCGCGCTTGTGCGCCTGTTCGATTGCAAATTTCAGCGGATCGTAAGATGCCGCGCCGTTAACAGTGCCTGTGATATACGGCGAGAACGGTTCGTAGGAAGAATGAAACAGAGCCATTCCGTTACTGTACGCCTGAAAGAAAACAGTATTAAGATTTTTCGATTTGATGTCATCGAAGATTTGAACTAAAGCTTGCTTTTGTTTTTCTTGATCAAACGTTGGAGGCGGCCAATCCAATCTGAAATTTGTTGCAACCCATACTGCGCGCGTTTCTCTTTCGAACTGGGCAACAGCCGGCTTTGAAAAGGTAAACAGCAGGATAAGAAAAACAATAATTTTTTTTGTCATCGAAAAATCATTCGACTTATTTCAGATAACAGCTTATGCCTTCGTGAATTGCGTTGAACACTTTTGCTTCTTCCACTTCCACATCAACAACAAGTTTTCCGATCTCCTTCAGCAACACAAATTTTATCTTTTGAGAAATTCCCTTTTTGTCGCGGCGCATAATTTGATAAATGGAACCGGCATTAAACGAAGTGATGTTTACTTTATTTTTCAATTTAAGCGGCAGTTTAAGATAGTGCTGAAACTTTTCTTCTCCCAGCACTCCAACCTCTTTTGAAAGATATAAAGCGCATGCTAATCCTACAGCGACTGCTTGCCCGTGCTTAACAGCATAGTTTTGCTCAACTTCAATTGCGTGGGCGAATGTATGACCGAGATTTAAAATTTTTCTTAAACCGCTTTCCGTTTCATCCTTGGCAACAACATCTCCTTTGAACCGGACGCACTTTTCGATAATCTTGGATGTGACGAGGTCGCCACCGTTCAAAAGCTTATCTAAATTCTTGCTTAAGAAATCAAAAAAAGAAGTGTCAGTAAGAAAAGCATATTTGAGTATTTCGCCAACTCCGCAGATAAGTTCTTCATCGGGTAGAGTTTTTATAAAGTTCGTATCGATCAAAACAAATTCCGGCTGGTAAAAAGTGCCGACAATGTTTTTTGTTTCACCGAAATTGATTCCGGTTTTACCTCCGACCGAACTATCAACCGCAGCGAGCAATGTTGTCGGAATTTGGACAAGCTGAACTCCGCGTGTAAAAGTTGAAGCTACAAATCCGGCAATATCGCCGGTTATTCCGCCGCCGATCGCAACGATCAACGTGTCACGCCCGAATTCATTTTGTATCAATGATGTTTACTTTATTTTTCAATTTAAGCGGCAGTTTAAGATAGTGCTGAAACTTTTCTTCTCCCAGCACTCCAACCTCTTTTGAAAGATATAAAGCGCATGCTAATCCTACAGCGACTGCTTGCCCGTGCTTAACAGCATAGTTTTGCTCAACTTCAATTGCGTGGGCGAATGTATGACCGAGATTTAAAATTTTTCTTAAACCGCTTTCCGTTTCATCCTTGGCAACAACATCTCCTTTGAACCGGACGCACTTTTCGATAATCTTGGATGTGACGAGGTCGCCACCGTTCAAAAGCTTATCTAAATTCTTGCTTAAGAAATCAAAAAAAGAAGTGTCAGTAAGAAAAGCATATTTGAGTATTTCGCCAACTCCGCAGATAAGTTCTTCATCGGGTAGAGTTTTTATAAAGTTCGTATCGATCAAAACAAATTCCGGCTGGTAAAAAGTGCCGACAATGTTTTTTGTTTCACCGAAATTGATTCCGGTTTTACCTCCGACCGAACTATCAACCGCAGCGAGCAATGTTGTCGGAATTTGGACAAGCTGAACTCCGCGTGTAAAAGTTGAAGCTACAAATCCGGCAATATCGCCGGTTATTCCGCCGCCGATCGCAACGATCAACGTGTCACGCCCGAATTCATTTTGTATCAATGCAGAATACATTTTATCAACGCTTGCCGCACTTTTATTTTTTTCGCCGCCGTCAAATTCAAAAACAAAATATCTTTGACCCAGGTTACGTTTTAACTCTTCCACCTTTTCATTGTGCAGTTCCAACACTTTCCGATCAGCAATGACAAAAACATTTTTGTAGAACTGTTTTGCGCTTATCAATTTCGGAAGTTGAGCAAAAGAATTTGCCCCGACGTAAACCGGATATGTTTTGCGCGGGATTTTTATTTCAATCTTTTTCATCGAAGAATTCACTTATTTTTTTCGCTAGTCTATCTACGGTTCTACCAAGCGGCTGTGAATCGGTTTCCATAACTATATCCGCTTTCTCATAAAACTCTTTTCGCTTCTCAAGCATTTCATTTATCCTATTCAAAAAATCCATTTCGGAATTTTCGCTCAACACCATGTCTTTAAATAACGGCCGATCGATTTTATTCTTCAACCGTTTGTACAGGTTATCGGGCGAAACTTTTAAGTAAATAATCTTGCCGGTTCTCTTAAGCAGATCAAAATTATTTTTGTTTGTAATTGTTCCCCCACCCAATGAAATTACGGCAGATTTACTTTCCGAAAGTCGTTTCAGCGTTTTGCTTTCAAGTTCCCTAAAATAATCTTCCCCTTTCTTTTCAAAAATTTCGACTACCGTCTGCTCCTCTTCATCCTCAATCACTTTATCGAGATCAAAGAACTCCAAACCGAGTACGTTTGCGAGGATTGGCCCGATCGTACTTTTTCCGCTCGTCATAAATCCGGTTAGGTACACTAATCTGTTAGGCATTAAATGTTTATAGGGAAATTTGGAACTTAATATAATTAATCGCCGGTGAAGTTTTAAAGGTGTTTCGGAAGATTATCTTTTACAATCCGAAATTCAGAACCGCGCCGATTGTAAATGTAATTCCGTCGATAATAACTTTTGAATCGAACGATTGCGTTGGAAGCAGAAACGTTCTATCCTCGTAATTGACAATCTTATTGGAGTATGTACTTTTCATTTCAAAATCCGGTTCGCGAAAACGCATCTGTCCCCGGATTGCAATGAAGCTGTTAACGAGGTAATCCATTCCAACCGAGACTTGAATTCCGTACCCGATTTTTCTGCTGCTGTTTGAAACGGTAACGTCGCCCACCTCGCGGATTTGTTCGCCGATGTAAAAACCCATTCCGCCGCCCATAAAAAATTTAAATAGCTCGGTTGAAAACGGGAGCTGATAGTAGATCGACAATTCAACCGGAATCACTTTGTAGCCGTCGGTAACTTTGGCTGCAGTGCCTCCGAGATTCATTGTGTTGCCGAAAGTTTTTTTTATGTACTCGGAGCTTATTCCAAAAAGAATTGACTCGGAATATTGGTAGCGCAGCTCGGCGGAGTAACTGGAAATTTTATCCAGCGACTGACTGGTATTTCTAATAACCGGATCCGGTGAATTGGGCTGAAGATAAAGCTGGGATGTGGTTGTGTAGTTCAAATTAAACGATAGACCAAAATCTTTTCCGTTTGCCTGGGCAAACAGACCTACGGGAAGAATAACCAAAAGGAAAAATATTTTTGCGGGATGCGCTTTCATAACCTAACGGGAAATTCAGAAATCAATCGGTAAATGTAAAGTGCAAAAAAAAGCCGTCAACGGATAACTCGCGACGGCTTTTTTGTGAGAATTCATCCAATCAATAGCGGTAGAACAAGTATCTATTATCAACAATGTCTGCTTCTTTCTTAAGATTTTGAAGCCACTGGCTAAAAAACCGGCTCTTCTTATTCTTCAACAATTCTTTTTTGATGTCGGCTTTCTGGTAATCGAATAAAGCCGGGTCATATTTCGTTCTATACTTAACCTTTATCAAGTAAGCACTGAGTGAACCTTTAACCGGCTGAGACCATTTGTTGATATCACCTTTGAAAGAATAATCCGAGAATGCAAACTCGCGTCCTATACCGGGAATACTTCCGGTGGTTGTGAACTCCGTCGCAGTAGAATCAACTTTTGCAGAAGGCCAGATTGTCTTTGCAACCGAAGCGTCACCGTTATCGCCAATTTTGGATTTGATTTCTGCCGCAAGCGACATTGCTTTATCTATTTTTTTCTTATGCAGAACAACATTTTTGATTGCCGCTTTAACGTCGTCAAATTTTTTCTCGCCCGGTTTAATAACATCCGAAACCATCGAAACAACATAACCGGCGGGTACTTTGTAAACATCGCTCACTTTGCCAACGCTGTTATCGAAAGCCCATTTAACCAAAGCGGCGTTTATTCCAAGTCCAGCTATAGCTTGTGCGTCTTGATTAAACGGCGGCGTTTCAACTACGGTGTACTTCATCAACTTAGCTTCGGATTCCAAACCGTTTTCTTTTGCGATATATGAAAAATCGGTTGCATCCTGGTAAATTTTATCTGATGTAGTTGCCGAGATTTGAATTTTATTCACAATCTTTTCCACTACAAAATCGGTGCTTGATTTATCCGTAACTTTTATAATATGATAACCGAATTGTGTCTTTATGGGTTTCTGAATCACGCCGATCTTCCCGTTAAAACATGCGTCTTCAAACGGCTTAACCATTTGTCCTTTGCCGAACCATCCCAAATCACCGCCTTGAAATTTACTTCCGTCATCGGATTTCTCTTTTGCAACAGTCGCAAAGTCGGCGCCTTTCATTAGTTCGTTGTAAATGCTCATCGCTTTTTCATAATCAGCTTTATCATTGCCGGTCGATCTAACCAAAATGTGAGATGCTCTTACTTCATCTTTCTTTGCTTTAACTTTATTGACGAGTTTGTAAACAACATATCCTTCGTAGGTCGCAACTGGTCCGATGATATCGTTAACCTTTGCTTTTGTGAGCAAGTCTCTTACCTGAACCGGCAAGCTGGCCAAAGAAACCGTGTCTTTCGAGTAAGGGCGTTCGGAGTAAATCTCAATATATTTTTTGAATGAAGTGGTATCGCCTTCCAATTTCTTAACTACTTCTTCAAGATTTTTCTTGATGCTTAACGAGTCTCCCTGAGAAGCTTGGCGGCGGAACAAAACATATTTCAGTTTCCGCTGGGCTTCTATTTTGTAATCCTCAGGATGTTCGTCGTAATATTTTTTCAGCTCGTCGTCGGATACTTTCACATCGTTATCAGAAATGCTGTTGGCATCAATCATAACGTAGTCGGCTTTCATCTTAATGTTCTGTTTGAAAAAATTGTCTTTTGCTTCTTCATCGCTAACGGTAAGTGATGCAGTAAGATAATCCTGTAATTTTTGTTGAATAAGCTGCTGACGTATCTGTTCTTCAACCTGAATTACAATTTCTTTGTTGCGCGGGTCTCTCATCGCCTGTTCGTAAAGCTGGCGATTAAAATTTCCCGTTGAATCGGTAAATTGTTTTTTCAACTGTTCAGGTGGATTTGGGCCAAGCAGCGCATTTCTGATTTCATCATCCGTAACAATTATTCCAAATTGCTTTACCTTCTTTTCAACTAACTTCTGCGTTACAAGCGCATCCCAAACCTGATCACGAAAATAATCCATCTGAGATTCATCTATCGATTGTCCGCTCTGCTGCTCCTGGCTTTTTCGTGCTCTGTCAACTAAGGTGGAATATTCTTGGTAAGTAACGTCTTCTCCGTCAATTGAACCAACAACTTGTTTCTGCTGATGGAAAAAATCTGTTAGTTTGGAATCCGAAAGGACCATAAACAACACAAAAATACCGCCGACAAGAAACATAAACCACGGGGCAAGACTTCTCATCTTGGCCATCATTGGCATAAAAAACGACCTCCGCTTTAGAAATAATAGAAATTTTAGGCGCTAAATTTAGATACACCGCCTTTCAAATGCAATTTTAAGACGAATAATAAAACATCAGTTATACGGACGAGTTACTGCCATTTAGCAATGAAACAAATTCTTTTATAAACGGCAAGATTCAAAGAATTAAAGAAAAATTCATTTGGAATTAAAAACACGGGGGGCTAATTTGTGCAGAAATTTTTTGGAGATCATAAATGCCTCTGGATTTTTTTAACGTATGGCTGCCGTACATTTATCTTTATGTAGGCGGCGGAATATTTTTTGTCGCCGGAATGATTCTCATCAGAAGGACTAAGGCAATTGATATGCGCCTCAAGCGCGATCGTTTCTGGTGGAAGATAATGTTGTTGGGCTTTGTTTACTACGCAATAATCCACTTAATTTTAATCATCGCTGCACTTTATTGGTGAGATGAATATGACTCAAATTCATAATATAGGAACTGAACTTGATTGGGTAGTGCTGATAATTTACATGGTAGCTATGCTGCTCTTCGGCACTTACTTTGCAAAATACAACAAGGATACAAACGATTTTTTCTTTGGCGGAAGAAGATTCACGTGGTGGATAATCGCTATGTCGATTGTCGCAACCGGAATCAGCAGTCATAGCTTTGTCAAATATTCCGCTATGGGTTTTAAATACGGGTTTTCTTCTTCAATGTCTTACATGAACGATTGGTTTTTTGTACCGTTCTTTCTCTTCGGCTGGCTTCCGATCATTGTCTATTCCAAAATTCGATCCATACCGGAATATTTCGAAAAAAGGTTTTCACCATCGGCAAGATTTTTTGTAACGATCTTACAACTGATGTATCTGATCGGTTACGTCGGTATCGGCTTTCTAACGATGGGTAAAGCGATAATGCCGTTAATGCCCGAGCATCTTACAGTTTTTGGTTTCCAAATTCATATTACGTTGATGGGACTTATTTGGGTTACAGCAATTGTTGTCGGAAGCTACATAACATTCGGCGGACAAACAGCGGTAATTTTCACAGACCTTGTACAGGGCGCCATGCTTTTGTTTGCCGGTCTTATGGTATTTATAGTTGGCGTTGCTTATGTGGGAGGATGGCACTCCTTCTGGAATCTTCTTCCGGCATCGTGGAAACTTCCGTTCGCTGGATTTAACTCCCCTGCCGAGTTTAATTCCGTTGGGGCATTTTGGGAAGATGCAATTGCCGGTTCCGTTGGTTTCTTGTTCATGAACATGGGTTTGATTATGCGGTTCATGGCAACAAAAAATGTTCATGAAGGAAGAAAAGCTGCAACGGTTAACATTCTTTTTATGCTTCCAATCTCGGCAATAGTTGTCGGCGGCGGCGGATGGGTTGCAAAAGCAATTTCTGTTTTAGACCCCAATTTGATTCCGAAGAACGTAAACCCAGACAGCATTTTTATCTTAGTGTCAAATATTATTACCGGTCCAGGAGTTTTTGGATTTGTAGTTGCAGCCATTGCAGCAGCATTGATGTCAACAGTAAGTACTCTGCTGAACGCGACAGCAGCAATTTGGGTCAACGATGTTGATAAGCCGGTAAGAGTTTGGTTGAAAAAGATTAAACGCGATGATCCTTCAGATGAAAAACGCGCAATGATGGTTGCTCGAGTATCGACAGCCGCTTTTACAATTCTTGGCGTGCTGGCAGTTTATGCTTTCAGTTCATATCCCACTGTTTACCAAGCTCATGCATTTTTCCACGCAACACTTACTCCTCCTTTGATGATTGCAATATTTTTCGGCGCATTCTGGAAAAAGTTTACTCCTGCCGGACTGATTTCAACAGTTATTGGCGGAGTTGCATTAATGTTACTAGGATTTAGATTCCCGCTCGAGCTTATTCAGCCGATAGCACAAGGAACTCCGTACGATCCGGTTCATCCTTTCACTTACATGGCTGCTTTGTATAATTTAATTGTTTGTACCGGCGTTGCAGTTATAGTTACTTTGCTTCAGAAACAATTGAAGCACATTGCATCAAGAATCAAAAAAATTCCGAACCACAATGTTATAATGTATTCAATGGTGGTGTTTATTGTAGCTGTTTTCATTATTGACCTTTTAGACATATTTTTCAAGATCAATATTTCTCCTCTTGCCGGACTTGTGACCTTAACGATTTTTATGACAATATGCGTTGCATTGGTAACAACTTTTTACGTTAAGTACGATGCAGAAGCGCAAACGATTGGGCTTACCGTTTGGTCTATTCACAAAGCTAAAGAATGGTTCAAAGGAAGCAAGCTTAACGAACGAGAAGGCGAGAATGTAAAAGTTCACTATAAAATTGTTGACGGCGACGAAGACGTAATTAATTTTTCTCAAAAGGATATGCATAAAATGGCAGCTGAACCCGGAGATCTTGTTTATATCTCAGATAAAAGAAAATGGCTTGGCGGATTAAAATCTTGCCACTCTGTATTCGGCAAGCCGCACAACGAAGACGGTATTGTTTATTTCAGAAATCTGCATCTTGGCAAAGGTCTTTTTGTTGAAGGAAAATTATTGGAAGCCGAAAAAGAAATGTGAGTTTTTAGAATTCAGAAATAAGAAGTCGGAAATAAATAGACAGAAGAAGGGCGGCATTTAGCTGCCCTTTTTCTTTGGTGGAAATTTTTCATTAAGTTTTTTCAAAACTATAGGCGTAACAAATTCGGCTACGTTTCCATGAAATTGTGCAAGGTTCCGGATGATGGTCGAGTTCAAATAAGTATATCTTGCATGAGGCATAAGAAGTATCGTCGTAATGTCGCCGGCAAGTTTCCGGTTCATTAACGCCATCTGAAATTCATATTCAAAATCGCTCACGGCGCGCAATCCGCGGATGATACCGACAGCACCGACATTCTTCGCGTGATCAACAACCAGTCCGTCAAAGGAATCAACTCTAACTTTCTCGTATCCTTTCAAACTTTCCTTTAGCATTTCAACACGTTCTTCAACGCTAAACAAGGCAGTCTTGCCGGGATTCTTTGCAACGGTAACAATAACCTCGTCAAACAATTCAACAGCGCGATCAATAATGTCAATGTGTCCTTTAGTTACAGGATCAAAAGTGCCGGGATAAATTACTTTTGCCATAGCGCCATCCTTTTAACAATAGAAAAATAATAGTTTGGTTGCGATTTACAAATCTTCACCGCCGGTAACTTCGTCGGTAGCTTGAAAAAGATAAATTAAACTGTCGCCCAATCTTTTCTGAGCCGTCTTTCCGAACGCGGCTTCATCTTCTTTTTGTGTTTGAATAGACCGTTCGACCAACAGAATTCCATCGCCGGTTAAAAAACCGTTAGTTAAAATATTCTGAACAACTTTATGAATATCATCTTTAAAAAACGGCGGATCGGCAAGTATTAGATTGTATTTCTCATGTCCGGACATTTTTGAAAATCGAACGGCTTCCATTCTAAAAATTTTGCATTCGTCGTCTGCACCAAGCGAGGTGATATTTTCTTGAAGCATTTTTGAAACGTGAAAATCTTTTTCAACAAAATGCACTTCGCCCGCTCCGCGGCTGAGCGCTTCCAAACCCAGCGAACCGGAGCCCGCATAAATATCGCAGACTTTTATTTCATCAAAATCTATGGAGTGAACTAAATAATTGAAAAGCGATTCTTTCACTTTGTCGGTTGTCGGTCTAACCAATTTGGAATTCGGAAATTTTATGACCCGACCTTTGAATTTTCCGGCGATGATTCTCATTAAATAATTCTAATGGCTATACCCGCTGCAGCGGCAAACGAATTGAATTTATATTTATAGAAATGATTTTCCAGAACGCTCTGTTCCACTTTCAAATGTTCGAACGGATTTGTTTTCTTAAGCGGCAGACCAAAAAAGTTTTTCAGCTTGTTCTCAAACTCGTCGGTTAGATCCTGTCCATACAATAAAATACGGTTAAAGTCCTTCAAGCTCAGATTAAAATCCTCCAAAATTTTTACCGAACGGGTCAATTCATCAAAAAGATTTTGCGAGTTCGAGTCGAGAATCTTAAAGTAAAACGGCGAAGATCGGTCAATCGCCGATATGGAAGAATAATTTTGATCGATGTAAAGACTGAGGGCAAGTTCATCACTTGCAACCGATTTATCCAGGTAGAGAAACGCATTTGAAGCAAGATGAACATTATCGACGTACTTCAGTTCCAAATTATTCTGCACGCAAAAAATATTTATCGTTTTTACCAAAGATTTTTCAATTGCAAGAACGATCGCTTTCTTTTCCGGTCTGATGCGGCTTTTATCAATCTCGATGTGCTGGATATAAAAATCGCTATTGCTGCATTCCGGAAAGAGTACCGATAATTCCCATCTAAAGTGATCGTTCAAATCTCTTTTCACGAGAGAATCATCATAAGGAATTTCGAAAATTTTGAAAAAGTTATTAGGCAGCGCAAACGAAACTCTGGATGAGCTTACGGCTTTTCTTTTTGTCGCTCTATTAAAAGACTCCTGGAGGATGCTGATAAATTTTTCTTCCGGCATGTGAGGCGAAATACTTTCGATGTGAACCGCCTGCTCAACATTTTCAAGATAAAACGAATCATCTTTGTAGCTGATTTCTACAATCTGAAGTTTTGTTTCCGTTATGTTTATTCCGGCGTGATTGCTAAACATGTTCAGTCTATTGTAACCAGCTTTTTAATTTTTTCAAATTTTGTTTTGCCGATTCCTTTCACTTTCAAAAGGTCGTTGATTTTTTTGAACCGCCCGTTTTTCTTTCTGTACTCAAGAACATTTTCAACTGTTCTTTTGCCTAGACCGGGCAATGTCAAGAGTTCGGAAACAGATGCTGAGTTCAAACGAATAATTTTATTCGGGGATGCAGCTTCAGCTTTTTCTTTCGGCTTTTTCCCTTTTGAAAAATCCAAAAGTTCGCCTTTAGAAGCAATCTTTTTTTCCAAAGTATTTGCAGTAGAATCGAAAATCGGCGGATCGCTCGCAGCGGCATTGAAAAGACTATCTTGAGTTTTGTAGCCGAATTCGAGGTAATTCTTGTTTTGCGATAAATCTTTGAAGAGATTCACTCCCAATCCGAGAATAAAAGCAAGAATGATAAAGAGTATAACGTTTGTTTCGGTTTTAGTAAAGCCGAACTTTCGCGATATTTTTTCTAACTGTCGAATAATTCCCCCAATAATTATTTCTTGGAATTACAAAGAATTTCATTTTAATGACTCGGTTTTATGTTTGGCATTTTCTGAAGTTCTTTTAACAATTCTTTTTCTTTCGCTGTCACGTTCTTCGGAACATGAATATTTACTTTAACCAATTCGTCGCCCGCGCCGTGGCTGTTTAGATGCTGAATACCTTTTTCACGCATCTTTAAAAACTTGCCGGCTTGGGTTCCGGGTTCAATTTTAAGTTTCGCTTTTCCATTTAAAGTCGGTACTTCAACTTCAATACCCATCACCGCGTCGGGATAGCTGATATACAAATCATAAATCACATTGTCCCCGTCGCGTGTGAACAATTCATGCTGAAGTTCTTCGAACACAACAATTATATCTCCGGCTGGACCGCCGTTCTTTCCGGCGTTCCCTTCGTTGCGCAACGTCATGTAATTTCCGTCGCTCACTCCGGCTGGAACGTTAATCTTAATTGTCGATTCATCATGAACTCTTCCTTCGCCGGAACAAGTTGTGCATCGTTCGGCAATAACTCTTCCTGTTCCGCCGCAATTACTGCATGCCGCAATATTCACAAACTGTCCGAAGATTGATCTCGAGACTTGACGAATTTCTCCTGTGCCGTTGCAAACCGAACATGTTTTGAACGAAGCAGAACTTTTTGCACCGGTACCGTTGCAGGTAAAACATTTATTGTACTTTTTGATTTTGACTTTCTTAGTAGTGCCGGAAGCAATTTCTTCGAGCGTAAGTTTGAGCGTAATTTTCAGATCGGAACCCGGTGTGCCGGTTGCACGCTGCCGCGATCTTTGAGACGCTGAACCTCCGCCGAAAAAATCATCGAAGATAGATGAACCGCCGAACGCTCCTCCGAAAATATCCGAGAAGTGACTGAAAATATCGTTC
>JAMCSN010000135.1 GCA_023381535.1 Bacteroidota bacterium | reverse complement strand
TACCGCAGAAAAATTTTGAAATTAATTCCGAAATCGTTCCGATCTTGTTGGAAACAATTAACACTATAAATGCTGTATTGTATTCTACAAATGCCGAAGGTTCGGAGTATAATTACATAACCGAAGCGGCACGCACCTTGTTCGGTTTTTCCCCGGAAGAAATTTACAAGGATAAGATTCACGTTCTAAGAACAATTGCACCGGAACATTTTGGCGAGTTTAAAGAGTTTATCAAAAAATTGCGTGCTGGCGAAGACAATGTTATAGAATATCGGATGAGGGACCGTTTTGGAAAAGAACACTGGGTTCGTCATTCCGGTGTTCCAATCATCAAGAATAACAAGATCGTCCGCATAGTTGGCGTGATACAGGATATTACTGAAGAAAAGAAAACGCAGTTGCATCTCGAACGCTCGGAGGAACGGTTCAGACTTCTGATAGATACAGCCGACGATTTATTATTTGTTCTGGATGGATTTGGTTATTTCGGTATGGTGAATAAAAATGGTGCGAGTGTGCTCGGCTACACGCCGGAGGAAATGATTGGAAAACATTTCCTTGATTTTGTAAGCAAAGAAGATGAAGCTAAAATTGCAGAGGCATTCAGCAGGATATTAAGTTCAAAGGGAGTTACAACAGTTGAAACAAATTTTCTGGATCGGTTCGATAAAGAAGTTGCGTTCGAAATCCGTTCCAACCCCATGATTTCCGATGGCGAAGTTTCCGGCATGCTTGGTATCGGCAGAAATATTTCAGGCAGAAAATTAGACGAACAAAAAATTAGAGATCTTAACGCTAAATTTATTGAAGCAAACAGAATTATATCAATCGAGCGGGAAAGAGCGCGGCACAAAATAACCGTGCTTGAAGAACTGAATAAATTGAAGAGCGAATTCATCTCGAATGTTTCTCACGAGCTTAGAACACCGTTGGCATCCATCGTTGGTTTTGCAGAGACAATTCTATCCGACACCGAATTGCCCCAGGAGACGGTTCTTGAATTCAGCCAAATTATTCTGGCAGAAGGAAAGAGATTGGCTAAGCTTATCAATGATCTTCTTGACTTTTCAAAACTTGAATCCGGTGAAGAAGAGCTGAGCAAAGAACAGCTCAACCTTGTAGAACTTCTGGATGTGGTTGCGAAAAGTGTTGAAAGACAGTTAAACGAAAAAAGTCTCATCCTTTCCAAGGAATATCCTTCGGAAAAGATTATCATTAATGCGGATAAGGAAAGACTCACAAAAGTCTTTGGAAATTTACTTTCGAACGCAACAAAGTTTACTAATAACGGGGGAAGAATTTCTATCCTTGTTCAAGATTTTGGAAAGGAAGTTGAAATCGCAATTACGGATACGGGCATTGGCATTCCCGAAAAAGATTTAACAAATCTGTTCCAGAAATTCAGTAAGGTCCAAAGAGTAACAACGCAAATCGGCGGAACAGGATTCGGCTTAGTAACCGTAAAACAAATTGTAGATTTGCACAAAGGATTTATCAAAGTCCGCAGCGAAGTGAACAAAGGCACAACATTTATAATTAGATTACCGAAATAGCAATTCTATCGAGGCGAATTTGGAAAAACTAATCTTCATCATTGATGACGAAGACTCAATCTTAAAAATGCTGACTCATTGGGTTAAGAACCAGTGGGAGTATAACACGAAGACATTTACGACCGGAGCCGAAGCGCTTAGTTCGTTGAATGAAAATCCCGATCTTATTCTTTTGGATATTATGCTTCCGGATATTCACGGCAACGAGGTGCTCGGACGCATTAAGCAAAAATATCCTAACCTGCCTGTCATAATGCTTTCTGCGCAGGGCAGTGTTGAAGTTGCATTGGAATCAATTCGTCTCGGTGCATTCGATTATTTTCCGAAACCAATCGATAAAAATAGACTTGAACCGGCAATCAGAAATGCAATCAAAAATTATGATCTGGAAAAAGAACTTGAAAAGCTAAAGGAAAATTTACAGCGCGAATACAGCTTCGATAACATTATCTCCGCCGATCGAAAAATGCAAGATGCTTTCAAAATGATTTCGAAAGTTCTTGATAACGACATTACTGTTTTAATCACCGGCGAAAGCGGTACCGGAAAAGAATTAATAGCACGCGCAATTCATTTTAACGGGAAAAGAAAAAACGCTCCGTTTGTTGTTGTAAACTGCGCATCAATTCCGCGCGAACTTCTTGAAAGCGAATTGTTCGGACACGAAAAAGGTTCTTTCACCGGCGCTCATCAAAGAAAGATTGGTAAGTTTGAACTTGCCAAAGGTGGAACGATCTTCCTCGACGAAATCGGCGAAATGGAAATGTCGCTGCAAGCAAAAATATTGAGAGTGATTCAGCAGAAAGAATTTGAACGAATCGGCGGCAACGAACTTATTAAAACAGATGTGAGAATTATTTCCGCGACTAATCGGGATCTGAAAGCTGCTGTTGAGAGTAAAAGTTTTAGAGAAGATCTTTATTACAGGTTGAGTTCGTTCCCGATTCACATACCGCCGCTTCGCGAGCGGAGGAGCGATATTGTTGTGCTGGTCAATCACTTTGTCGAGCACTTCAATCATAAACTTGGAAAGCAGATAAAGGGCTTTGCCAAACCGGCATTGAAAGTGGTTTATGATTATGATTGGCCCGGCAATGTACGCGAGCTGGAAAATACTATTGAACGATGTATGATTCTTACTGATAAAGAATTAATAGATGTTGATGTTTTGCCGGCAAACTATATCTCGAATGCCGGAAATAGTAATCTCGGTTCCAACGCGGTTTTATTCGGGGAGGAATCTCCGGTAATTCCCTTTGAGAAGCTGAAAGAACAGGCAATCCGGCACGCACTAAGAACAACTAGCGGCAACATTGTTGAAGCCGCGAGGAAATTGAAAATCGGGCGCGCTACACTTTACCGGTTGATGGATAAATATAAAATTGAATCTCCAAAAGAATAATTGATTTTAAATTGAGGAAACATATCGATGATAATCATTGAAGAAACTATTGACGACATTGCCGTTGAAATAGTGAATATTGACAGAGCTACGCTGTATGAAGCGGAAGAACTGAAGTTGAACGTGGGCGAACGAATGTCGGAAGGATACAAGAAAATTATTATCGATCTTACTTCCGTTGAGTTTTTGGACTCTACCTTTTTAGGCGTTATAGTTAACACGCTGAAGAAAGTTGCAAAACTAAATGGAGATTTAAAATTAGTTGGATTCAAACCCGCAGTACGCTCTATGTTCGAATTAACCAGATTGTTTAGAGTTTTTGAATCTTATTCTAATCTGCAAGACGCAATAAAAAGTTTTAGCAAATAGAAATTCCAACGGGGGTGAGTTAACAACGAAAATATTCTGGATTAACCGTGGCACAGCAAAGCAACGACAAAAAAAATGGCAATATCCTTCTCGTAGAAGACGAATTTAATATAGCAAAACTTTTTAGCTTCAATTTAGCCAAAGCTGGATTCCATTGCGAAGTTGCAACAAACGGCAGGGAAGGACTTGAACTTGCGGAAAAGAACCACCCGGATTTGATTATCAGCGATGTTATGATGCCCGAGGTTGACGGCTATGAATTCAGAAAACTTCTCCTGCAAAATCCGGAACTGAAAAAAATCCCGTTTGTTTTTCTGACTGCAAAAGGGGAAGAGGAAGACATTCTTCAAGGGTTTGATCTTGAGATCGAAGATTATATCATTAAAACTTCCAGTCCCAAAGTTGTGATTGCAAAAGTATCGGCAATACTAAAAAGTCTGGAGAAAGAAAGAGTAAAAGTTGTTGATGAAGTCCAGAAAGCCGCAGACACGATGGGCGCAAAAGTTGTCCCGGATGAATATCCGAAGTTCGACGGATTCGCAATCAAACACTGGCACATGCCTTTCAAAAACGTTCCCGGCGGAGATTTCATTGATTATTTCCTGATGGATGAAAACCATCTTGCAATAATAATGGGTGATGTAATGGGCAAACGATGGGGAGCTTGGTATTTTGCCATTGCCTATGCGGGTTACGTAAGAAGCGCCGCACGGTTTGTTTTGGAATCGTCGAAAGATTATATGCCGAGTCATATTCTGCACAAGGTGAACGAATCGGTGTATAAGGACGAAAGAATTTCGGAAGTGTTCATCACGCTTTCCATAATTATTATTGATAACCAAAATAAAACGGCGCGCTATTCCGGCGCCGGCGACTTGCCGATGATTTACAAATCTAAAACGGTTGAAAGAATTATATCAAAAGGCGTTCTGCTTGGGTTCAGTAAATCCGGCGAGTACGAAGATCATGAAATTAAATTGAATAGCGGCGACGAACTCTTTTTGCTTACCGATGGTGTAACCGAAGCGCGCAACAAAGAGGGTCAGCTTTATCAAGAAGAAAGATTGGTTGATTTTCTCGGCACCTTGAATCCAAACGAAGACTCAATTGAACAGTTGAAAAAAGAAATTCTTTCTTATGCCGGCGGAGAACTTGAAGACGATGTAAGTGTGATTGCCATAAAAACGTTGTGAGTTATACTCGGTAAGCAGTTTAGAAAGTAAACGCCTCGCCTAATTTCTTCCGCAAAAATTCAAAATGCTCTTTTGTAATTGTGATCTGTTTAAATATATCGATTATGTCGCCGCGGGTTATTTTTTCAAAATCTTCTTTACGGGGAGTTATAATCAATCCGCATAAATCTACTGCTGCCGGGCTAATAAGTAGTTGATTTTCTTCTTTAGAAAAAAATTGCTTTGGTCTGTGAACGTTGCGTGGAAAAACAAAAACACGCCAAATCCCATGCTCAAAGGAAGCGGTTATGTTCATCATCGGTTCATCTTCCAAAGGAAAAGCTTTTTTCATCGCATTGAGAAAAACGAAAAAGGTTGAGAGTAACTCTCGTTTATTTCTTGATTCAAATGAAATAAAACTTCGCAGGCTGTCTTCAATTAAATGGATTTCAGTATTTCCGTTGCTGAAAACCGCCGTTGAGTACTTATTGATAATACCGTCGAACTGCCGTTCCAACGGCATAATGTTTTTTGCTGCCGCTTGAAAGTGCAGATGATCCGGCGCAGAAGCCCCGCAACGCGGCCCGTTGTAAAATAACGTATAGTGCTTGCCAAGTTCATGAGAAAAGTCTAACAACTCCTCGAAAGAATTTTCGATTGATTGCGGCTCGTGATTTCTTCTCGCTATTGTAAAATGTTCAGGAAAGATTGGATAAGGATTACATAGAATTAGAAAGTTGTTTGTCGCAAGTCCGTTTTGTTCATCGGGTAAATTTTCCAAACAAAGGAAACATTGCCGACCGTTAATGGCTTCTTTGGAAACATCGGCGTTGGATGATTTTATTCTCTCGGGATTGAATTGCACGTCAACTTCGAATCCGTCAAACTCAAAAGTGCGTGTCTGAACGAGTGATAAGTTTTCGTAGTTTTTATTTAGTAATGGCCAAGATTTTTTTTGATCTGAGAGCAACTGTTTTGTCTGCTCGGCTAACCAGTCAATATTTTTATTTTTTTCCGGTCGGACTTCCAGTATCATGTTTTATCCGCTTGATACTTTTTTTGTCGTGCTAATATTTCGTTGGTCCGCAAACCGTCTTTAAAAGTATTATGCGTGTTTAACTTACCGATATCGAGTTCGGCATCGGTATTCCCTTCCCAACGACGGCAATAATAAATAGAATTATAAATTCTGCCAATTTTATAATCTCGAGAAATTGTAATGCCAAGAAAATAATCTTCGCCGTAGCTCACGTTCGGAATATCAATCTTTCGAAGCAGAGGCGTATAAAACGCGCGCGGCGCGCCGAGACCGTTTATTCTAAGCGCATTGTTCGGTCCGTTATCGGCGCTCCATTCCCGGTGGTCAATTAATCCGGGCGGTATTTCGTTCAAATCAAAATCTGTCAACGTGTACGAACCAATGACCATTGCGCATTTCTCTTTCTTAAAAGTGTCGATAATTGTCCGTAAGGTGCTTTCATCTTTGTAAACGTCGTCGCTGTCCAATTGTACAGAAAATCTTCCGCACAATGGATTGTTTACCGCTTCACTCCAGCATCCACCGATCAGTAAATCTTCTCTGCCTGGGATTATATGAATTATTTTTTCGTTTTGGGCAGAAAGCTTCTTTAATAATTCGGTGGTTCCGTCATTGGAATGATTATCAACAACGATGATGTTGAACTTAAAATCTGTTGTTTGTTTGAGTGCAGAAGAAACCGCATCGCCTATAGTTTTTATTCTATTCTTTACCGGGATAATCACGGAAGCTTCGGTTTTAAATTTTTCACTTGTCAAATCAATTTCGTTAAACGGAGGTTTCACAAAAGCGTTTATCTGCTTTAGATGATCTGTTGCCGCGCTCTCCATTTCCAGTTGAACGTTTCGATTCTTTGGGTTAACGTAGTCAAACTGCTTCTCGCCGGATTTTCTAAAATCTATTTCTTCAATGTTGTATAACGGTTCTGGAATTCTTTGAATCTTCTTAGTCTGGGAAATTCTTAAACGCATGTCGTACAATCCGGCAAACTGGTATGACTTCCCGGAAGACATCACCGCATCTTTGAAAATTTCCGAATGGGTAATCATTACTGAGCCAAAATCGAACTCGTCACGAATACTTCCAAGCTGATAATCACATGTTGGGTGAACAAGAATTTTTCCAGACTTCCTTTCATAGAAGTCGGAATAGATTATTCCCGCATCTGATGATGAAGCAGCAGTCAGAAAACGACCGAGTGAAGATGGGGAGAACGATATTCCAGTCTGACTGATGCTAAGAAGCAAGTATTTCGTCCTTAAAAGACCGGCAATTGTCCGAAGCGAAGCCGAGCTTTGAATTGAGTCAAGAACGAGATCCTTGCGGTTAGGCACTTTAATACCGGAAGGAAGAGGTGAGTAAATGAAGATTTCCTCCATCTGTCCTGATTCGTTCAACTGACGAATCAATTCGGAGGTCGTTTGAATATCGGTGAAAGGTATTACGGCTGAGAAAGCTCTCATGATGCGGCAATTTTTATTTGTCAAATTATGAAAAAGCATTCAGAGTTGAAATCGCGCATTGGATAAATCAGTCAGTTTACTTTGATGATCTTGTGCTAAGCCGCCTTCCAAAGTCGTGTTCGAGAACAGTTATGCGTTCCAAAGTTCTTGTCTCTGGAAGCCGGCAAATGTCTTTTGTTGTCGGCAGAGATGGAACGATTGCCGTTGCATACAGACTCAACATTTTTTGAAAATTGCGAAAATAGTCAAATTTCAAACATTTCCAATTTGACGATGGAACTTTGTTCCTCGAAAGGTTGTCTTGTATTACAATAATTGCCTAAATTTAGTTCAGAAGATTTTTGGTTAGTCTCAACAAGTGGTTTAAATTGAAAATTAAAAGCATTACATACTTAACGATTCTGGTTTTCTTCCTTTCGATAGGCATTGCTTCGGCAAAGTCAACGTCGCTCAGTCAAAGAGATGGCTTCTCCCATAAAATTGCTGGTTCGGTGAAAGTCATTCCAAGTGATATTGCTTGCGACAATGTAAATGAATTGTCGAAAATGACTAGTATTGTTAAAAACCTAAAAAATCACATCTCTTTGGAAGCCAACAATTCATTTTCACAAACTTCTCTAAATTTCATTTTTTCCCATAATGCTCTTCTGCCCGGCGAAAATGTTAGACGAACCGATATTAGGTTCACGTCTAGATTTAAAATATAACACTACAGATTTCCGCCTAGGGTTTTTCTTTTTCTCGAACTTAAAGGTATGTCTAACTAATTAAGAGGTTAAATTTGCGTACGTTAAAAATAGTTTCCATTATACTTATAACCGCCTGTCTTGCGTTTGTAGATTTGAGCGATACAGCTGCGGGCGAGAATAGTGGCTTTACTAAAATAACAATAAGCAAAGATGCAAAACCGAATCTTACTTCTGTTGAATATAATGATATTGGTATTATGACGGCATCTTGGTACGGACCGCGCTTTCACGGAAAGCTTACTGCCAACGGAGAGATTTACAATCAGATGGCTCTTACAGCGGCGCACAAGTCCTTACCTTTTGGAACTGTATTGAAAGTAACAAACATTCGTAATGGAAAATCTGTTATTGTTAGAATTAACGACCGGGGACCATACATTGATGGTCGCGATCTGGATCTATCCAAAGGTACAGCCCAGGCTTTAGGCATGATAAGCCGGGGTGTAATAAAAGTAACAGTCAAAGAAGTTGCGCTCAAAGATACAAGTCCGATAAGCACATTGAACTAATAAAAAAGCCCCGACTAACTCGGGGCTTTTTTGTTTTACATCTCAGTAATTCTTTTAATTCAAGCCAAACATTACGCCGGCAATGATCTGAAATCCTGTAGTTTTTATTGACTGATCGTTGCCGAACGATTGTTTTCCCTTGTCGTTTAGCATATTGGTTAAGCCAAGGGAATAACGAACATCGAAAAGGATTGTAGTTAGAGGCGCCACTTTAAATCCTGCGCCTGCACCAAAATCCAGAGCAAAATTTACTGAGGATGTCTGATCTTTCATGTCGGTTTCCTGGGATTGGCCACCTGCTTCAAGTAGTGATTTTGACGAAAGCACAAAACCCAAATTTGGTCCGACAAATGCATATGGTGTAACTGAACCGGCTACGGGAATCTTAACTTTGAATAAGATTGGAATTTCTATGGAAGATGTTTTAAAAGTGAGCTTTCCACCCTGTCCGCTTAACTCACTTCCGCCGGTTGAAAACATTGGTTCGACTTGAAGAGCAAACATCGGCGCAAACCCAACTTCAAGTGCACCACCGAATTTAAAACCGGTTCGTGAAGATTTGGTTACTCCGGTTGCTACGTCGGGATCAAAAGAAAAGTTAGCAATGTTTAATCCGGCTCTTGCCCCAAAGCTCACTTGTGTTTGAGCCTGGATATTGCTGGAGGCGACAATCAACATTGCCGCTAAAATCAGTACAAATATTTTTTTCATATTGTAACCCTCTTGTTTAGTTTTGCATTTACGGTAATTCGTATCTGATGCCGGTAGTTATACCAATATAGAATATTGTTTTTGTTGTGGAAGTTGAAGTGGCTTGAAACGTGTTCGGGTCGAATCCTGCTGTCTTTGTACTGTAAAAAATCGGACCTATTTGTAAGTCGGCAGGAATATAGAGATTATTTGCAACTTTGAAATTGGCGCCGCCTCCGAACCGAACTGCAAAATATGGTCCATCGGTTGCAAACCATAGACTAAGTCCCGCGTTTGCATATGGTTTAACAGTTGAACCGGGTATGTCAAAATAATATTTAAAATAATCTGCCCATTCAATAGGGGTTCCCTCGAAAGTATTAATATTTAATTCTGTTCCAACAGCCATGTTCTTGTTGAACAATACTTCCGCCATCGGGCCAATGGCTAAACCCACTGTTGATCCACCGAACCCGCTGCCGATAGCAAGTCCAATTCTACCGCCGATAAGCCAATTCGTGCCCGATGTTGCAACCGGCGAACTCGCCATTGATGAAAAACTTGATGCTGTTTGTGCTTGAGTTAAAACTGCGGAGAGTAAGAAAAGAAAAACAACAAGGACGGTCTTTCTAAAACCGACTAATCTTGAAACTGTTTTCATTTTAACTCCTTTTTATTTTGTGAGAGGATTTGTGATATGTATTATTGTGCTTATTTGATTGATATCCATTTCATATTGTTTAAAAAATACTACTTAGAATTTCGATTGTCAATTTAAAGGACTTGTTCACCCAATCTGCTTATCCTATATCACAAACAATTCTTGCCGATGGCAGAAGAGCGTCAGGCTATCGGCAAGGTTAATGAGAAAGTTGTTTTGTCGTTGAGGGCGGACTCTACGTCAACATCGCCGCCATGAAGATTCATTATAGATTTCACGACGGAAAGCCCCAGACCAACGCCTCCGGTATGTTTGGTTTGAGGCGTATCGGCGCGGTAAAACCGCTCGAATATTTTGTTAATTGATTCCTCCGGAATTCCTTCCCCGTAATTGGTAATGTTTATTTCAAAACTGCCGTTGGCTCTTCTTGTGTTAATGGTAACAGTCGTGCTGTCTGTCCCAAACTTGAAAGCGTTATCGAGCACGTTTGAAAGCGCTTGAGTAAGCAACGCGGGATCAATATTAACCTTTAATTCGTCTTTAGTTGTGAAAACCAGATCCATATTTTTATCATGCCCAAGTATTTTCATGCTGTTCACAATATTATTTAAGAAGGAATTCAGTTCCACCTCCTTCTTTTGAATGTTGATTAGAGCATTGTCGCTTTTAGAAATATAGAAAAGATTATCGACTATCTTAATCATGCGTATGGTTTCTTCGTAATTACTCTTAAGAACTTCCGTGTATTGATCCGAGGTTTTGGGAGACTTAAGAGCAAGCTCGATTTCACCGCGGAGAATTGTTAGCGGAGTCTTTAGTTCATGAGCGGCTGATACGGAAAATTGATTCATATAATCGACGGATTTCTTTATGCGCCGGATCATTTCATTCATCTTGTTAACCAGTCGCCCGTATTCATCGTAATACTCGCCGCCGGGGATAGTTTCATCCAAACTTTGAGCGGTTATCTCTTCAGTTTTCTTTATGATGGCATCGATTCTAGAAAGTGATTTTGATGTGAGCAGCCATCCGCCTAGAAAAGAAATTATAAGGAATATTGGGGCAACTCTAATGTAGATGCTTCTTAATCCGTTTAAAGTTTGTTCAATGAACTCCTTTGGATATGCAACTATGACGGTGTATCTTTTACCTTCTAGCTGGCAGGCTCGAATAACATCTTCAGAAAGATCGTCATTCCGAAAATCGAATATGGATTCTTTTACTTTGTGCTCGGAGAATGGAAGATTAATGTTTCCGAGATTTGCAGTCTTAAAAACTATTTTTTTCGATGTGGAAATTTCGACATAAGTATTGCGGCGGTTGAATACTAGCGCATCGTAAATAATATCCCAAATCAGTTCGTCCTCGCTTCTGTAAACCGGTCCCGGCTCAAAAGAATCCAGATCAACGTGCTTCTCTTCAACAACCCGTAGAATTGCTCTTGCCTGCGATTTCAATGTTAGATCCAGATTTGTATGCGATGATTTACTGAGATAAAAATAGATTGAAATTCCCAGAAGAATTTCCAGCAAAAGAAATAGCGAGGAGTACCAGATTGTGAACTTAAATCTTGTGGTGCTAACAAAAGGTTTTAGTTTTGCAAACATGTCAGAGTCAGTTCTGCTCTTTTATTATGTATCCCGTTCCCCGAACAGTTTGAATTAGCTGTTTGGCAGTATTCTGGTCTATCTTGGCTCTTAGTTTATTGATATATACGTCGATAACGTTTGTGCCGCTGTCGAAATGAAAATCGTAAACATGTTCAATTAGTTTTGTTCTGGAAACAATTTTGTTCTTGTTCCTAAGCAGATATTCGAGGATAGAATATTCCCGGGGTGTTAAAATAATTTCTTTATTGTCCCTCAACACTTTATGAGCCACCAAATCCATTCGCAGATTATCGATTGTTAATACATTGCTCTTCTGGGTTTCTTTTCTTCTTAACAGAGCTCTAACACGCGCAATCAATTCCTCGAACGCAAAAGGTTTTGTTAAATAATCATCGGCGCCGCTATCGAGCCCGTCCACTTTGTCTTTTGTGCTGTCTTTTATAGTAAGCAAAAGAATCGGCGTCTCAATGTTATTACTTCGCAGTTCCTTTATCATCTGAATGCCGCTCATCATGGGCATCATTATATCGCTGATGATTAGATCGTACTCTTCATGAAGTGCGCGATCTAAACCTTCTTTTCCGTTGCCGGCAGTATCTACCTGGAAGAGTTCTTCCTCCAACCCTTTTTTTATAAATGAGGCGACTTTTTTTTCGTCTTCAACTACTAATATTCTCATATCGTTATGTTTAATGAATAGGAATGGTTGATAAAAGAATTATTTCATCAAAATCATTTTTTTTGTTTGAACAAAACTCTGTCCCGAGCCGCGCAAAGGATCAACGACGCGCAACTGATAAAAATAAACGCCGGAAGACAATTGATAACCTT
>JAMCSN010000019.1 GCA_023381535.1 Bacteroidota bacterium | reverse complement strand
CGGAAAAGTTTACTATCCGTTATACAAGCTGATCAAAACAAAAGAAGTTGTAATCTTCGGCGTTACGCACGGAACGGTAAAAAAAGAAATGGGAAATCTTTCCAACGTTTTAATTCTGGATGAATTCGACAAATGGCAAGGTCCCTATAACGATGTCGCGATTTCACCTCTGCGTGAGCTTATAAAATCGAAACTGCCGAAAGATGATTTCATTGTTAGCAACAAAGCCCACACTATCGAACACTCAATTGAAGCGCTGATACCGTTCCTTCAGTATTACAACCGCGATATTAAAATTACCGATAATGGTTACGCAAATGTCGTTTGGTAAGATGGATTCGGTTAGCGCTAGACTATCTCAAATAATAACGGAATACATCCGCAAAAATAAATTGGAGCTTGGTAAAGATATTTTCTTTTTAATTTCCAATGATGCGGATCATTACGGAGAAGACTTCTCCAATTCTCCTTACGGTATGGATAGCAATGCGCACAAGCTCGCAACAGATAACGACCGAAGAATTCTTCATACTTTTTTAGACGGAATGATCGGTCCATCTTCAATTGAAAATCTTACAAAAGAAATTTGGCCGAGCAACGATAAGGAAAAAGTGATTCCGCTGTGGTGCGGAAGATATCCTATTGCATTTGGTTTATTGACGATAACAAAAGTTGTGAACGAATTAAAAGCCGGGACATTGCGCGCTAAACTTTTTAAGTATTCAGATACATTTACGGAAAAGGTGCTACCGGTTAAGAATACAAGCATGGGAATTACGGCAGTCTTTTCATATAAACATTGGTGTGGCTGGTTTACGGATGGAATTTATTTGAAATGAAAAACGTGAAAAGTGAAATGAAAATAAAACTGCTTGCCGGATTTTTTGTTGTATTTGTCTTCGCTACAGTTAATCTATTTGGTCAGCAAGAAGAAAAATCTATTAAGCTGGGTGTGGAAATAAATGCGCCGGTCTCGGAAGTATGGAGAGCATGGACAACAGAAGGCGGCGTTAAGTCTTTCTTTGCGCCGGGCTGCAAAATAAACTTTAAAGTTGACGGCGAATACGAAATGTATTTTGATCCGCTTAGTCAAGAAGGTTCCCGCGGCGGTGAAGGTAATAAAATTTTGACTATCGATCCGGAGAGAATGTTTTCGTTTACCTGGAACGCTCCTCCGCTATATCCGGAAATCCGCAAACAGAAGACGTTGGTGATACTTCATTTTGAAAAAATAGACGAGAAAAAAACCATGCTTCACTTTATTCAGATTGGCTGGGGTGAAAGTGAAGAATGGAATAAAGTTTACGAATATTTTTCTTACGCATGGAGCAAAATTGTTTTACCCCGTCTGCAATACAGATTTGATCATGGTCCGATTGATTGGAATAATCCACCGCAAATGTAGACGCGAAAAAATTCTTCTTATTGTTTTACGGAGACAAAAAATGGAATCACAAAATCCCTGGCTAAATATTTCTGCGGAAGATTACGAAGGACACATGTCCGCACCGAACGTTATGCAGTTGCAAATGCTGAGTAAAATTTTTGAGGATGTTCTTAATGAATTCTCACCCAAATCGATTGCCGTTCTTGGCTGCACAACCGGAAATGGATTTGAGCATTTGATTGGAAGAAATATCGAACAGATTGTTGGTGTAGATATCAGTCCGGAATACATTTGTGTTTGCAAAGAGCGGTATGCAGAAAAATTGCCGCAGCTACAACTAATTTGCGGTGATCTCGCAGCAATCAACTTTCCACTTTTGACCTTCGACTTGATACACGCTGCACTGATTTTTGAATATGTTAACGTTGATGAGCTTCTGAATAAAATCTCTAAGTGGTTAAAACCAGATGGTGTCCTAAGTGTTGTGCTTCAACTTCCGAGTGAAAATTCTTCGCCGGTTTCCGAAACGCAATTTCAATCGCTCAAATTGTTAAATCCTCTTATAAAATTGATTGACCCGGAAGAGTTTAAAAAGATGGCACAAAGCTATGGTTTAGAAGAAATCAAGAATGATAAAATAAAGTTGGCAAGCGGCAAAAGTTTTTCGGTTACTAAATATGTAGGGAAGGGTCTATGACCCTTCCGGTGAAATAATATACTTGGAACGGTCACAGACCGTTCCCTACGCTAAACCTTTTCTTCAAAATTAACTGGTTGTTTCTTTCTACCCTTCATAAAATAAGCAACAAGTAGCGCGATGATTATGAATCCGCCGACAAAATAAACCCAATTCCATTTTGATGCCGGCGCAACTTTTTCCTTCCAAGTTGAAATCCTCTTTTCGATCGTATCTTTATTTGCAGAGCTCATCATATTGTTCTCGATAAGGATCGGTATCCATGTCGGCTGAACGGTCTTGAAGTAAACGCTGTCGGTAAACATGTAAAAAGTTTCTTTTGCTTGCGAAGAACCTTTAACCGGAAGATTTTTAAGTTCATCGTCAACAAATGACGAAACACTGTTAACAAACTGTCCGCCGTTTCTAAAAGGCAAAAGGGGAAGTTGTTTCTCGCGGAACAGACGGTTTACTTGTCCCCATATTTCATCATTTATTTTTGAATTCCAGTCTGCAAACATGTTATCGATATTGGCAATCTCTGTGGCTTTGTCGCGTTTGTTCAAATAAACATCCGCCAGTTTCGGTCCGATCTGCCGCCACACTTTGTTAAAATCGGCGTACTGTTTTTTCATGTTGGAAAGATCGTCAGGAGTTGTCTGCGTTACTTTCATGAACTGAATATTGTCGCTGATCGTCCGCTCGATATTGTAGAACAAATTCCCGCTGTCAACTTTGGTGAATATCGCCTGTTTCTCTACTTCGTTAAGCGTGCCGGGTGTTTTCACAAATTCGGCAAGCAAGCTGTCAACCAAACCGCGCACAAGTTCATCTCGCTGCGCAATATTGGATTTAAGTTGACTAACTAACTTTTGCAACGAAGCAATAGTTTGTGCATCTTTTGTTGATTTTAATTGCAGTTGTTTGATTTGTACGATCAGCCCTTCGTTCTGCTGGCTCAATTCCGAAACTTTATCCTGAAGCGTACCGACCTGTGTTTTCAATTCTACGATTTGTGTAAAATCACCTTTCCGTACTTCCAAGGTGCGTTCAATCTTTGCAAATGAAGTTTCGAAAGTTTCCGGATACAAACTTTTATCCAGCAGCGCCGAGTCTGAAGTGAAATCGGTTTTCAGTTTTGCAATGTTCTCGCCGATCACGTTGCACTCATCAATTGAGGCAGCGTTCTTTATCGCGTCTTCCAATTGTTTGTAGCGCGTTTTAAAATTTTGTGTTTTCTCGTAATCTGATTGAGCAAAAGAAGCTTGACTCAAAACAAAGGCGGAAAAAATAAAAGTCAAAATGAAAAATTTGTTCATCTTCATGTCGGTTACCTCACAATGCCTTTGTAGTTCAATAAATATTTATTCAAACCGTCAAGCAGTTCGATGTTGGGTGATTTCTGGTTAAACGCCGGAGCCGTTAAAGATTTCTCCGAAATTTGAATTTTCTTTTCGAGACTTAATCCCCCGTCTTCAAATTCGAAAACGTAAACATTTTTAAAATTAGCTCCAGTTACAAAGTAGTAACCGCCTGTATCGCGGATCATTCTAATTTCTTTGCCGGTAAAGTTTGTTGAATCTGCAAATTCTTCCCAGAAAAGTTTTTTAACTTTCAGTGAGAATGAGTACCTCTGTTCTTCAACGTAACCTTTGTTGTTAACTTTTAAAACCGTTTCAATCGGCCAGCCGAAATCAGCCGGTTTCAGTGTTAACGAGGAACATGCCGCAATCAGAAGCAACGAAAAAAATATAAGCAGACCATCCACCAATTTCATTTACAATCCTCCAAAAATTTTCCTGGTGAAACATAATGATTTCGATTCTCATTTGTAAGTAGAACGGGCAGCAGAGCGAATAAATAAGAAGGCCGATACTCGGTACCGGCCTAATGGGTTTACTTTCCGGAGTTTTTTAACCTTCGCAGCATTTCGTTGGCAAAGCGGTTGCGTGGATCCAGCTGAACCGCTTTTTCAAAATTCTTGATTGCAAGTTCGTTGTTTCCACCCTTCATATAAATGTTGCCGAGAAAACTGTAAGCCGAGGTCGACTCGGGAAAAAGTTCGACCGCTTTGTTTGTTATTTTAATTGCGTCATTGGTTTTCCCATTATCAATTACTTTTGATGCGAACGATAAGAGTGTGTGATCGCGGAAATCAAAAGTGAAACTGCCGTAGTACTGCTGTTTTAAATCGCCGTACTTTTTCATTGCAGAATCAAGCCCGTCTTTTTTGTAGCTCTCGTACAAAACGTCTTCAAGTTTATCGATGTGAGCGGAACCGCGGTGACAAGTAACGCATTCGATCTTTCCGATGTGGGAGTTAATCGCGCGAGCATCCTTCAGTAAATTGTTGTTGATGTTTCCCACCATCTTCATCATAACGCGCGCAATGTCTTTATTGGGATTAACATCAGCGGCAAAATCGGTTCGCTTTGTGCTTTCATCTTTCGGATTGCCGTGACAATAATTACAGTGCTTTCCTAAAGCGTACGTGAAGGAATCCATTATTTTGTGCAATTCTTTATCGCTTATGTCTTTAGGAAGCACTTTTAGATTTACCGGTTTATCGTCGTGCGCTTTCTGCGCTGCACAATTGCCGCCGACAAAAAATAACGCTGCGGCAATAAAAACCGAAGAGGGAACTCTATATTTATTTTTCATTGTTACCTTAAAGTTGATTTAGGATGGGCTAAGTTAAAATTTTTTTTCTATACTTCAAGCGGCGAATTTCTGACCTGAATAAATTTAATAATGAGTTTACATGAATCCCTGGCGAGGGCTTAAAAATATTCCGCGCAACATCTGGCTTTTAGCTTTCACTACTCTGATTAACCGAAGCGGGACAATGGTGCTGCCCTACCTTGTGTTGTACATGACCGAGAAAATTAGAGTCAGCCCCGCGGAAGCCGGATTAGTCTTGGCATTCTATGGTGCGGGCGGATTGATAACGGCGCCGTTTGTAGGAAAATTGAGCGACCGAATCGGTGCAATGCGCATCATGAAATTTTCTCTCGTCGCAACGGGAATAATGCTGTTCATGTTCTCGTTCGTTACAAATTATTATCTGATTCTTTTTATCACGCTTGTCTGGTCAGTCATCAATGAATCGTTCAGACCGGCAAATCTATCGTTCATTTCGAAAGAAGTTTTACCGGAACAGCGGAAAACCTCATTCGCGCTTAACCGTCTTGCCATCAACCTTGGTATGAGCATCGGTCCGGTTGTCGGCGGATTTTTAGCAGCGTTAAATTTTTCATTCTTGTTTTATGTTGATGGTATAACGTCTTTGATTGCCGGTATGTTTCTCCTTCTTTCGCATATCAAACCGGAAAACGAAACTAGATCTGTAGAAGAAAAATTAACGGAAACAGAATCGGCTTCTTCAACAAAACATCACAGCGTATTTCGCGATAAAAAGTTTTTAATCTACATGCTTGCTTTAATCCCGGCTGAAATGGTTTTCTTTCAGCACATTGGTGCGTTGCCGTTATACCTCGTACGCGATCTGAAATTTGTCGAATCAACTTTCGGAATGCTGATGGCAATTAATACCGTGATGATTATTTTTATTGAAGTACCGCTCAACAATTTTATGGCGCGTTGGGATGACCGAAAGCTGATTGCCGTCGGTGCGCTGCTTTGCGGCTTAGGTTACGGTCTCATGGTTTTGTCCAGCAGTATTCTTCTCATAATTTTTACAGTAGTTGTCTGGACTTTCGGCGAAATGATTTTTTTCCCATCAAGCGCTTCTTACATAGCGGAGATTTCTCCCGAATCAAAACGCGGCGAGTACATGGGCTATTTCCAAATGACATTCAGTTTTTCTATGATGCTGGGACCTTGGCTCGGTACAATTGTGCTGGATAATTTCGGGGCCAATGTTTTGTGGATCGGAGCTTTCATCTTCGGCGGCTTTTCAACCGGTGTGTTTCTCAAACATGGCGATAAGAGCTCGAAAACACACTGAATTTTATGTAATTCCAGACGACGATTTCCGGTTTTGAACAAAAAAAGTTTTTATTTCTTTAAAGCTTTCATGCCTTTGTCTATATTTCCTCACCAAACAATTTTTAAGAAAGGAGCTTCAAATGAAATTAAGAATTATAACAACAGCGTTTGTTATGATGATTCTTTTCATCTTCTCATCTGCATTCGCTCAACAGGGTGATCAAGCAGAGATGATGAAGAAGTGGCAGGAATATATGACTCCTGGTCCCGCTCAGCAATCGTTTGCAAAAATGGCCGGCGCATGGAAAGCCGAGGTTACAATCTTCGATCCCTCCGGAAAGGAAATGAAGTCTGATGGAACCGCCGATTACGAAATGATTCTTGGCGGAAGATATTTGAAATCTAACTTCAAAGGCACAATGATGGGAATGCCGATGGAAGGAATGGGACTCGACGCCTATGACAACGCCACCAAGGAATACATTAGTGTATGGATTGATAATTTCGGAACCGGCGTGATATACATGAAAGGAAAATGGGAAGATGCAACACAGACAATAGTCTACCAAGGTTCGGCAACAGACCCAATGACAGGAAAAGATCAGCCTATGAAAACAGTCATAAAAACCGTGGACGATAAACATTTTCAAATGCTGATGTTTAATATTGACGGCGATAAAGAAGTTAAAACCATGCAGATTGATTATACAAGATCGTAATCTTGCAGTGAGACTACATTTGAAACCCGGAACGCAAATTGTGTCCCGGGTTTTTTATTTTAGAGAAATTATTTCCTTTTCAGAAATCCGTACTTCTTCAAGTGCTGATATGCCATGTAACCCACTGCCCCGGCTTGAACCGCTCCGAGAATATATTTTAATTCTTTCATGCTTTGTGATTCAACATACTTTTGATGAAGCGGATTAAGAATACTCAATCTGAAATTTGTCTTGATGGGGTCTTCAATTATCATTTCACCCAGTTGCAGTCGGGTTCGAAGCATGATGGAAGACTTATCGAACGAAAAAGCCGGGGATGGTGGAATAAAAAATTTTTTCTCGTAAGAAGAAAAGGAATCTAATTTATTGTTGGGTTCAGTAACCGAACCGGGATTCAGAATGGCGCCGGTTGTATCGGCGTTTTGCCTGCTGGTTTTCTCTTGCGCTTGAATGACTGTGCAAAAAAGAATTAGCAGAATAAAAGAAAATTTATAAACGTGAATCTTCATCATCGTCAAGATCTTCATCATCAAACAATTCATCGTCGTCAAGATTAAGATCTTCATCTACCACTTCGGGTTCCTTGTCTTCATCAAAGTCTTCTTCGCCATTTTCACTTTTAGCTGCCGGTTCAAAATAACTTGTTTCGGCATGATAGCTGTCGCGCGACGAATAATTGTCATCCATTCTATCCATCACCATTCCCATAAGCTCGTCGGTTAAATCGGTTTTCATCTCTTTCGTTTCAACTTTCTTTTCCGATTCATATTTACCCCCGCCGACGTCGGTATTCTTCCATAATTCGGTAATTGATTTTTTATCAAGCTTACTGAGATGGGTATCAATTTCTTTTTCAATAACTTTAAGGTGACTCTGATCCCATGTGCTGTCGTCGGCAAGCTGACTCTTCATGAAATCCCAGAACGAGCCGGATTTCTTTCCGGGAGCCGGAAACTTTTTAAGAGCCGCAATAACGTCATTTGTAATTTTGTTCATCTGATTAGACACGTTTTCATCCTCTGAAAATATTCTCACTGAAAAATTAGCAAATAAAAATAAAAGTCAACACGAAGAAATTTCTCCTCTTTCTATTTATTTCAGAATCTAAAAGTTCCTTAAAAAATTAACTGAAGATTATTTGCAAACTTTATATCTTTAATTGATTAAACTGCCCCTGTAGTTCAAAGGATAGAACGCGAGCCTCCGGAGCTCGAGGTACAGGTTCGATTCCTGTCAGGGGTGCAAGTTGTCATTCAATATTATCTAACTAATGATCTGTTTGGGTCTCTTCAGTGCATGATTTGGAACGAGAGCGACTAGAATCCAAATCAATCACACTGAAGCGTTTCGCGACAAACCATTGTAACCCGACTTTCAAAATATTCTTCCTATCTAATTGATTATCATCCCCTATTTTTCCTGCAACTTTTTCATGAGAATTCGATAAGTTTCTCTATAGTCGGACAGTTGGTGTGTTTTCTTTTTTTTCTTCTGCTGTGTGATTTTTATTGCGTATACATAAACAAAATTTTAAGTTATTCACAAAATGAATCTAATCAATGGAGGATCTATGAAAAAATTATTCTGGTTTTTACCGATAGTTTTGTTAGTAGCGTTTTTACTCTCATGCGACAAAATAAATTCTATCCTTAACGATAATCAAAACAAAGATCCCAACACAATTGCTGGCGATACAAATCTTCCTTTAAATCAGGTTGGTAATACTGTTGGCACATCTGTAGTCGTGGGCGGCAAGTCATATAATATCAGCTCATCAATAAGCATCGTCAAAAATGAAAATGGCGTTGCTACTTACAAAGTGACTGCCGATTTAACCAAATCTGCCGATCTGCAAAAAATTAACAATTATATTCCGTCATCATTTAAAGATGCTTCTGGAAAAATAAATGCACAAATAAACTACAAGATTACTTCGGAAGGGATACAAGATTATTTTAATAAAGATGGAAAAGCGCATACAATTGCAAAGTACGACTGTCAAGTTGGAGATATTTATCAAATGTCGAAGTCTGACGGTAAAACAATTACCAGGAAAGTTACCGCTGTTTCTACAACAGATGATTTTGCGTACTCCGGAATGTACATAAAGACTATAGCGACTGAACAAGATTCAAGGATTCCCGGCGTAAGAAAATTTGTTTATAGAACCAATCATAAATTTGGATTGGTTTATGTTGAAGCACAGCTCGAAGACGGTTCAACCGCCGGAACATATTTATATCCGTCAAAATATTGATTAACGAGGTAGATTCTATCGGCGAGCAATTTCTACTGCTACACCGCAATTATAGATTTGCAGGATGGACTTTGGTGACTGGCGGCGCAATGTTGTCCATCATACGATTTTATTACGGTATCAAACTGCAAATTCTTGATCTCAAAACTTTCGCAATCTATTCATCTTTCTTTGAGACAAAAACGTTTGTCGTCATCAGAAATAATTTGACGGAAGAAACGGCGGCGTTGCTCACTTTAGTCGGATTATTGTTTATCACATTTTCAAAAGAGGAAGAAGAAAATCAAGACGTATCCAATCTGCGATTACGCTCGCTCATAACTGCATTCTACGTTAACACTATTTTCCTGATCATTTCTATTTTCTTTGTTTTTGGAATCGGGTTTGTTGAAGTGATGATGGTAAACTTGTTTACCCCGTTTTTGTTTTACCTGATAATTTTCAAGTACAACATTCACAAGAGAACGACTTCAGAAAGAAATTATCCTTTGACTAAAGAAGAATAATTTTCCAGCTATGGAATTAATTGTAAATTGGATTCGCGATAATACAGCGTGGCTTTATACTAGAATCTATCAGAGTTCACTCTTCTTTTTTGATTATTGGTCATTAGTTCACATCTACAGCAGTATTGGGTTATTTATTCTTTTCACATTTTGGGGGATAAAACGCCGCTGGTTGTTACTATCACTAATCCTTGTTTCATATGAGGTAATAGAAATCGTATTAGTCTTTCTCGCGCTGCATCTATTCAAACCAGAAACTTTTAAAGATCAATTCACTGATATCGTTGTTGGTTATTTAGGCGGCTTCATAGGTCAGTATCTGCTTAAAGAAAAAAAAATGTTTAACTTACATTTGCTTCATCTTCCGCTTTACGTACACATAGTAGCGTGTTACTCCGCATTTACCGTGGCATTTGTGTGGGTAGGAAATTATCAGTATCACTACAACCAGCCGTTTTTCAATTCTCCAGGACTAAACTGGTGGGCGTTCGTTTTATGGTTCGTCGGTTTAATAGCACACAATGAATTTTATTTCTTCTTCAAACGTTCGATTAAAAATATTTATGTACGGTTATTCGTTTCATGGCTCTGGTTTTTTGCAGGATTGCTGGCGTTTGAATTTGTCGGCTATTACGTTTTGAACATTCGCAATATAAGTTATGGTGGTAACCCCGCACTTATTTTTGGTTTAATCCACGGCACAAAGGTGTTGTACGTGTTTTATTTAAGTGCCGCGCTGGTTTCAATTGCAATCTTTGAAATCTTCCACAAAATATTTTTTGTCGCAAGCCAGAAAGAGCTGGTAAGGATTCGGGATAGTGAAAAGCAATTTGCATAAAGCTGCATCTAAAATCATACTAATATTTATTTCTGCACTTTTGCTTGCGTGTGTAACCTACGGAATAGTTTACTATCTCTATTATCATTACAACGAAGAACTAACTGTTCGTCTTACCGGCGATGTTATAGTTATTAACGATCTAATTTCGACGATGTACCTTGTGAAAACCGACAAAGGTTACATCGCCATTGATACGGGGTTTGACAAAGCAATAGTTACAAGAGGTCTAGAGTATAATAGAATTAAACCGGAAGAGGTGAACGCGATTTTGATTACGCACTCCGATAAAGATCATCAGAATGTCGGCGACTTATTTTCAAAAGCCGACGTTTATTTTCCAAAAAAAGAAAATGAGATGATTGAACAAGGCATTCCGCGGTTTAGGTTTCTTCCTTTCATCAAAAATTCAAATTACTTTAAAAAGTACTCTCTAGTTAGCGACAATGATTCGTTTATAATTGACAACCGAAAAATAAAATGTATTTCTTTGACCGGTCATACACTTGGATCGATGGGATATATCATTGATGAAAAATATTTGTTTATAGGCGATGCGTTCAGAATCAAAGACGGAAAGATTGCTTTGCCAAACAGAAAATTTCTTGCGATGGATATCGGTCAAATGAAAAAATCAATTGAAAGGGTTGCAAAGTTGAAAGGTATTAAATACATCTTCAGCGCACACTCCGGTTTTACAGCCGATTTTGCATTTGCAGTTTCCAACTGATTTTTTTTCGTTGCATTAATTCCAAAGAAAATTGATATTTTGTTCCAACTAAAGAAACAGAAGAATTCTTGCCCCGTCTAAATCGGCGAGTATTTTCAAACAAAAAGCTGAAGGCATATCATGAAACCACTTAAACAGTTTTTGATTTTTATTCTAATCCTCCTCTATTTCCAACCGCTGGTGGCGCAAACCGAGGATAAATCCATTCTGAACTTGAACCGGCTTTTTAACAGCCGTGAATTTTCGGGAGATAGATTCGGTCCGGTACAGTTTATTGATAACGGGAAAAGTTATACAACTCTTGAGGCATCAAAAGATTCTGTTGGAGGAAGAGACATTGTAAAATATAATACCGAAACCGGCAACAGAGAAATTCTAGTCCCAAGTTCATTGCTAATTCCGGAAGGTTCAAAAGAACCGCTGTCAATCGACAATTACGAATGGTCGCCGGATAAAACAATACTTTTGATATTTACAAATACAGCACGCGTTTGGCGTTACAACACCCGCGGAGATTATTATGTTCTAAATCTCAACACACATAAACTTCTGAAGCTTGGTGGCAAAGCAAAACCTTCCTCGTTGATGTTCGCAAAATTTTCTCCAGACAACAAAATGGTAGGGTACGTCAGCGAACATAATCTTTATGCCGAGAACTTATCAGATGGAAAAATCACACAACTAACATTCGATGGTTCAACAACGACTATCAACGGAACATTCGATTGGGTCTATGAAGAAGAACTTGATGACCGAGACGGATTCCGTTGGAGTCCCGACAGCAAGCACATCGCATACTGGCAGCTCGATGCTTCCGGCGTAAAAGATTTTCTTTTGATCGATGATACCGATTCGCTTTATTCGTTCGTAAAACCTGTTCAATATCCTAAAGTTGGAACAACAAACTCCGCATGTAAAGTTGGTGTTGTTAGCGCCGACGGCGGACAAACCGTTTGGATGAAGGTTCCCGGTGATCCGAGGAACAACTACATCGCAAGAATGGATTGGGCTGAAAGTTCGGATGAAATTTCAGTTCAACATTTAAATAGACTACAAGACACACTTCAAGTTATGCTCTGCGGTATAAAATCGGGAGATGTAAAATCTATTCTTACCGATACCGATAAAGCCTGGGTTGATGTTGTTGACGATATGCATTGGTTCAACGAAGGAAAAGAATTTACGTGGGTCAGCGAACGCGACGGATGG
>JAMCSN010000020.1 GCA_023381535.1 Bacteroidota bacterium | reverse complement strand
CTTTTCAATATACTCTTCAAAGCCGGCAAACTCGGCGCCTGCTTTCAAAGCGTCTTCAGCCGCAGATCCTTTTGCAATTACAAGCACTGAAACTTTCTTGCCTGTACCATGGGGTAGAGAAACAGTGCCTCTAACCATTTGATCGGCATGTCTTGGATCAACTCCAAGGCGAATTGCACAATCAAGAGTCTCATTAAATTTTACTTTGGAATTATCTTTAAGAATCTTGATTGCTTCATCAACACTATATTCTTTATTCTTGTCAAAATTCTTGTTAATAGCTTTTATTCTCTTAGCGACTTTCATTTTATATCCAACAAATTTTTTTTATGAAATTAGTCTTCGACTGTAAAACCCATGCTGCGTGCTGTTCCAGCAACCATACTTGCAGCATGCTCTACATCGTGCGCATTAAGATCAGGCATTTTCAGTTGTGCAATTTCGCGCACCTGAGCTTGCGTAACTTTTGCAACTTTGGTTTTGTTTGGTTCGGCAGAACCTTTTTCCACCTTGGCTGCTTTCTTTAATAATACGGCAGCAGGAGGAGTCTTTGTAATAAACGTGAATGATTTATCGGAATAAACGGTGATAACAACAGGAATTATCAGACCTTGCTTATCTGAAGTCCTTGCGTTATACTGTTTGCAAAACTCCATAATGTTAACACCTTTTTGACCAAGTGCAGGTCCGACTGGTGGTGAAGGATTAGCTTGACCGCCAGGAATCTGCAACTTAATATAACCATCAATTTTCTTTGCCATTTTTGAACCTATCTAATATTTATTTTTCTAATTCTGCTTGAACAAAGCAGCCAAGGTGGAAAAAGGTTCTGCCGAAGATTGAAACCATAACTTTAATTTTCATTTTTTCTTCACTTACTTCTTGTATGATGCCCGAGAAATTATTGAAAGGACCATCAATGATTTTTACAAAATCACCGGTTCTAAAAACTGTTTCGGTTCTTTCGGTCTCGTCGCCTTGAGATATTCTTCCAACAATTCTTTTCACCTCTTCGGGTTGAAGCGGTACGGGATTATTCTGCGTTCCGAGAAATCCCATAACTGACGGCGTGTTAATAATAAAATCTTTCGCACGGATATCTAAATCGGCATGAACCAAAATGTATCCGGGAAAGAAATTTTTCTTTTTTGTTTTTTTCTTTCCGTCTTTTACTTCAAAAACTTTTTCTGTCGGGACTAATACGTCAAAGATTCTCGCTCGAAGATCGTCGTTATCTTTCAGTTCCGTTTCGATCAAAGATTTTACCTTATTCTCGTGCCCGGAAAAAGTTCTTACTACATACCATTTAGCTTTTTCATTTTCCAATCTTAGAAGATTCCTTGCAATATTTTCGTAACCGCCATATCAACCACATAAGTAAAAGCTGAAAGTACCAAACAAACTATTATTACAACGGTAGTAGATTCTTTCAGTTCGTCACGAGTCGGCCAGGTAACTTTTTTCATTTCCTTGACAACATCGTTTACAAAATTGATAATCTTTTCTTTCATAACTCTTTCCGTTATTTACCTTGCACGTCAGGAGGGACTCGAACCCCCAACCTGCGGTTTTGGAGACCGCTGCTCTACCAATTGAGCCACTGACGTATTATTTAGTTTCTTTAAATACCACATGTTTACGAGCGACAGGATCGTATTTCTTCCATTCAACTCTGTTGGGATGATTTCGTTTATTCTTCGATGTTGAATAACGAAAACCAGTATTTGCAGTACTTTCCAGTGTTATAATTTGTCTAACGTTTTTTGATTTTGCCATCTTAAATCCTAATTAAAAATTTCCGTCCTACTTATTTCCTTCTGTTGAGCTGATGACCGGGATTGAACCGGTGACCTCTTCCTTACCAAGGAAGTGCTCTACCAACTGAGCTACATCAGCATGGTTGAGCGGGAGACGGGACTCGAACCCGCGACCAACAGCTTGGAAGGCTGTGACTCTAGCCAACTGAGTTACTCCCGCGTTCAAAAATCTATGTGTGGGCGGCGAGGGATTCGAACCCCCAAAGGCGTTTGCCAACGGATTTACAGTCCGCCCCGGCTCTCCAACTCCGGCGTCCGCCCAGACAGATTTCACCCACTATCTCAAAAAGCGAGCTTCAAATATAGATGTGATCGCAGAAAAAAGCAAGAAAGGAAGGTTCAATAATTTAAAATTTCGCTGAAGTTCATTTTATGTAAGTCAACAGTACAAAATATCCAGCATTTATCAAAGCCATTGGGTAAGAATAATCAGATAATCAATAAAAAAACTCCTTGATAAACATAAAAAAGACTTCTGCGGTTTTACTTTAATTCTCATGAAGTATTTTCAATTAAAATGGAAACCGAATTTATTAGACGGCTTTAATATTCTTCATTTTATCAATCTTGAACAATTTGTAATTAATGCTATCACACAATGCTTGCCAGCTGGCTTCAATTATGTTCTCTGAAACTCCAACAGTTGACCACGTTTCATATCCGTCGCTGGACTGAATTAATACACGTACTTTCGCAGCAGTACCGTCCTTCTCATCGAGAACACGAACTTTATAATCGACAAGTTTTATCACAGAGACTTCCGGATAAAATCTAAGAAGTGCTTTTCTTAATGCGTTATCGAGCGCATTAACCGGACCATCACCATTTGCCGCAGTATGCTCGACATCTCCACCAACTTCTATTTTCAACACAGCTTCGCAACTACTCTGTTTTTGATCATCAAAAAAAACATGAACTTTTGAATCGAGTGTTTTGAAGTAAGGGCTGAACTCATTTTTTTCTGATCGCAATATTAATTCGAATGATGCTTCTGCTCCATCAAATTGATAGCCATTGTATTCTAATGCTTTCACATGAGATACTAATTTTTTTGTGAACTCCGAATCGTCCGAAACATCTACTCCAAACGCTTTAGCTTTATATTTAATATTACTTTGACCGGACAGATCTGAAACCAACACACGCTGGGAATTTCCAACGGTCTCCGGGTTTATGTGTTCATACATTCTGCTATCTTTTAAAACTGCACTAACGTGAATACCTCCTTTATGAGCAAAAGCTGATTTCCCGACGTATGCAGACCGAGTATTGGGAACTAGGTTCATAACTTCATAAACGAAATTTGAAAGCGACGTTAACTGCTCAAGACGAATTTCATGATGAGCTGATTTTTTTAATTTCAACAGTATGTTAGGAATTATGCTGACAAGGTTTGCATTCCCGCACCGTTCACCAACACCGTTTATTGTTCCTTGAACGTGAGAAGCACCGCACTCAAGTGCCATTAAAGAATTTGCAACTGCAAGTTCGCCATCGTTATGAGTATGTATACCAATTCTTTTTTTAATTACAGTTTTTACCACTTGCATTATTTCTGATACTTCGCTTGGAAGCGAGCCGCCGTTTGTATCACAAAGTGTAATTACATCCGCACCGGCACTCTCGGCAGCCTTTAACATTTTCAAAGCAAATGCACTGTTGTCCTTAAATCCGTCGAAGAAATGTTCTGCGTCAAATATCACTCTTCTTCCATGCTCTCTAAGAAACGCAACCGACTTATAAATTAAATCTTCGTTCTCTGCCTCAGTTAAACCAAGCCCAACTTCTGCATGGAATTTCCATGTCTTTCCAAAAATTGAAACAACCGGTGTTTCTGCATTTAACAGTGCGTTCAAATTCGCATCAGATGAAACCTTATCCGGGAATCTTGCAGTAGAACCGAATGCGCACATTTGTGCTTTTTTCAAATCAACTAATTTGATTTTCTGAAAAAATTCTTCGTCGCGCGGATTGCTTCCAGGCCAGCCGCCTTCAATAATATCGATTCCAAATTCATCGAGTCGTTGCGCTATGGCAAGTTTATCATTGATTGATAGATTAACTCCTTCGCCTTGCGTTCCGTCACGAAGTGTTGTATCAAATAGTTCTATGTAATCTGTCTTCATTTCTTTCTCTCTTTTTAACTTATCATTCCTGAAGTTCTTGCGAACTCAAACAATCCGCCTGCTTCTACTATTTCAAAAACATCACCTAACGGATTCAACTGATAACTTTTCCCATCTGAATGATTTATGATTTTATTTGCATCCACATCTATTTCTAATGTCTCGCCGGTTTTAATTTTGTCGTTGAGTTTTATTTGAGATTCATAAGGAATAAGAAAACCTCCGTCAACTGAATTGCGGTAAAAAATTCTCGCGTAACTTTCAGCGATCACAACTTTGACTCCGGCAACTTGAAGCGCCAACGGTGCGTGCTCACGCGAAGAGCCGCATCCAAAATTTGTTCCGCCGATTATGATAGAGTATTCGGATTGATAATTCTCGCCAACAATAAAATGTTTTCCACCTTCCGGTAGACCAGCTTTTTCAATTGGAACACTCGACAAAGCAAAGTGTCCGTACTTTTTTAATTCTTCAGGATCGCTTGTACTGTAAACCAAATGTTCTGCCGGAATAATCTGGTCGGTATCGATGTTGTCGCCGAGCACGTAAGCTTTGCCAATAATTTTCTTTTCCATTTCTGCCTTTTCGTTTTATAAAAATTCTCTTGGATCGGTTATCACACCGTTAATTGCGGATGCTGCAACAGTTAGCGGCGAAGCGAGATAAACTTGCGACAACTTGCTTCCCATTCTTCCCGGAAAATTTCTGTTGGTCGTTGATATAACAACGTCGCCGTCAACACTTCTACCGATTGTATCCGACGGACCGCCCAAACATGCGGCGCATGAAGACTCGGCAATTGTGCATCCCGCTTTTTCAAAAATGTCTTTCAAAGAAATTCCATTTATCATTTCTTCCTCAAGTTGCTTTGCGACAGCAGTACTTGCCGGAACAACAAACGTTGTAACTTTAACTTGGTTTCCGAACAACAAATTTGCAGCGTATCGGAAATCTGTAATCTTTCCGCCGGTACACGAACCGATATAACATTTTGTCAGTTTCGTTCCTTGAACGTTGCGCACGGTGTCTCGGTTATCTGGACTGTGTGGTTTCGCCACAAGCGGCTCTATCTTCGTGACATCGTAAGTGAAACGCGAATGATAAACAGCGTCAGCATCGCTTTCGAAACTTTCGTATTTCGTAACGTCGACTTCTTCAAGATATTTTTTTGTTACATCGTCAACAGCAATTATTCCATTCATTCCACCGGCTTCAATTGCCATGTTGGTCAACGTCATTCGTTCCAGCATCGAGAGCGATGAAATCGCTTCACCATCAAATTCCATTGCACGGTAAGTCGCGCCATCGGTACCGATATCACCGAGTATGCGGAGAATTAAATCCTTCGCAGTTAAGTACGCAGGCATTTTTCCTTTGAAAGTAAACTTCATCGACTCCGGAACTTTCTCCCAAATTTTTCCTGTGCCCAGAATGAACGCCGCGTCTGTGTTGCCTACACCGGTTGCAAACATTCCAAACGCGCCGGAAGTACACGTGTGCGAATCAGTTCCAAACAAAACTGTTCCCGGAACGTTGTAACCTTCTTCGGCAAGCGCAATGTGACAAACACCCTTGTATCGTTCGGTACCGACGTCGTAATAGTTCGGCAGAGACTGTTCATTTGCAAACTGACGAAGTATGTCAACGTTTCTATTCGCGTGGGAATTTTTAGTGAAGATGTAGTGATCGGGAAAGATCACCAACTTTTCTTTATCCCAAATTTTTGCTTTGTCGCCGAATTCTTTTTTCCAAATCGCGATAGTCGGCGGACCACACACATCGTGTGTCATCAAAACGTCAACTTCAAGCCAAACATTTTCTCCAGCGGAAACGCCTTTTCGTTTTGCAGATTTTGCCAGAATCTTTTCTGTGATTGTCATTCCCATTAAAATTTCCTTTTCCTCTATTTAGCTACTAATTCTTTTTCTTGTAATTCATTTGTTCCGTTCTTGAAAACCAAGAACTGATTGATTGCCTGCAAGTACGCTTTCGCGCTAGCCTCTATTATATCTGTCGATGTCCCTCTTCCGGTAAAAGAATTTTCTCCGCTTCTAATTCTAACAATTGCTTCACCGAGCGCCTGTCTTCCAGAAGTAACCGACCGTACATTGTACGATTCAACTGTTGGTTTCAGTTCGAGTACCCGTTCTATCGCGTTGAAAATTGCATCAACGGGTCCGTCACCCGTAGATGATTCCTGAAGAATTTTATCTCTCGATTTTATTTGAATCGTTGCCGTTGGAATCAAATCGGTTCCGGCATTCACGTGCAGATATTTGAGTTCATAAATTTCTTCTTCTTTATAAATTTCATCGCCCATCAAAACACGCAAATCGTCGTCGAAGACTTCTTTCTTTTTATCTGCGAGCGCAAGAAATGCTTCGTAAACTTTCTGCATTTCTTCTTCGTGCGGATGATAACCGAGTTCGTTTAATCTCGCTTTCAATCCGTGTCTGCCCGAATGTCTTCCAAGAACAATTTTTGTTTTGTTCACACCGACCGATTCCGGCGTCATGATCTCATACGTTTCTTTGTTCTTCAAAACACCGTCTTGATGAATTCCGGACTCGTGTGCGAAAGCGTTTTCTCCTACAATAGCTTTGTTCGGCTGAACGACGATTCCGGTAAAACCGGAAACCATTTTGCTAGAATTGTAAATCTCGGTTATATCTATGTCCGTGTGAAAATCGCAAATATCGTTTCGAACCTTAAGCGCCATAACAATTTCTTCGAGCGATGCATTACCGGCGCGCTCACCGATTCCGTTAATTGTACATTCAACTTGTCGTGCGCCGTTTTGAACTGCCGATATCGAGTTGGCTACCGCCAAACCTAAATCGTTATGACAGTGAATACTGATGATTGCTTTATCAATATTTTTCACACGAAGTTTAAGATCTGCAATTTTGAGTCCGAACTCATACGGGAAAGTGTAACCGGTTGTATCCGGAATGTTGACCGTTGTCGCGCCGGCTTCAATAGCAGTTTCAATTATATCGCACAAATATCCGATGTCGGTTCGCCCGGCATCTTCGGCTGAAAATTCTACGTCCTCGCAAAAAGTTTTTGCATACGCGACGGCATCGTAAGACATTTTCAAAACTGTTTTTCTTTTTTCTTCGAGCGACTTGCCGTATTTGCTGTCACCGAACTTTCCAAGAATGTGAATATCCGACGTGCTGGAAAATGTATGTATCCTTGGATGCTTAGCATTTTTCAGTGCGTCGTACGCCGATTTAATATCGACTTCCTTTGCACGCGCTAGAGCGGCAATAATAACTTCCGATTCATCGGCAATTCTTCTTACCGCTTCGAACTGCGCCGGAGATGAAACTGGAAATCCCGCTTCGATAACATCAACTTTTAGTTTGGCAAGTTGACGCGCAATCTCCAGTTTCTCGTAAACATTTAATGATGCGCCCGGCGACTGTTCGCCATCCCGCAATGTTGTATCGAAGATTATAATTCGCTCGCTCATATGTCACCTTTTTTTTTGATCATGCCGTCTCGTCCGCCGAAGCGGAACGCGAAGGCAGATTAGAGAGTAAAAACACCTAACGCTTGTTCGTGAAAAATTTCATTAAAATTTTCGATCACAGCGTCGGTCATTTTTTCCGTTGAAACTAATTTGCATCCGTCAGAAAAAATATCTGCGGTTCTAAAACCTTTCGCTAAAGTTCTTTCAATCGCTTCCTCAATTACTTCCGAAGCCTTCTGCATCTGGAAAGAATAATTGAACATCATTGCTGCAGAAGAAATTGCGGCTAACGGATTTGCTTTTCCCGTTCCGGCTATATCCGGCGCACTTCCGTGAACCGGTTCGTAAAGTGAATACTTACTTCCGATACTTGCCGACGGCAGCATTCCCAAACTTCCCGTTATCATTCCGGCGATGTCGCTGAGTATGTCGCCGAACAAATTCGACGTGAGAATTACATCGAACTGTTGTGGATTGCGAACAATCTGCATAGCAGTGTTATCAACGTACATGTCGTTCAACTCAACATCGGTAAAATCTTTGTGAACTTCGTGAACGACATTTCTCCAGAACTGCGAAACTTCCAGCACGTTTGCTTTATCAACGGACGTAACTTTTTTTCTTCTGCCTCGCGCAAGTTTGAATGCCATCCGGGCAATGCGCTCAACTTCTTCTTTGTTGTATTCCATTGTATTCCAGCCGCGGCTTTCATCAAAACCGCGCGGGTTGCCGAAATAAATTCCGCCGGTTAATTCTCTCAGAACAACAAAGTCTGTTCCTTTCAAAACTTCTTTTTTCAGAGTTGATGAATCGATCAGAGCTTCATAAATTTTTGCCGGACGAATGTTTGTATAAAGTCCCAACGCCTTTCGAAGTTTCAAGAGCGCTGCTTCAGGTTTCAAATTGTGCGGAAGCGATTCCCACTTTGTTCCGCCTACAGCGCCGAGATAAACCGCATCGCTATCGTAACATGATTGAAGCGTTTCATCAGTCAATGGCGTTTGATATTTATCATATGAACATCCGCCGATCAATTCGGTTTTAAATTCCATCTCGAAGTTGAAACTCTCTGCAACGGTTTTCATAACGCGCACCGCTGCGTTGGTTACTTCTGGACCGATGCCGTCACCCGGAAGAAGAACTACTTTATGCCGAAGGCATGGATTCCCATAACTCATACACCAACCTCTTCCTTTTTATTTTTCTTGAAGAGCCAGCTCATCATTCCTCTTAACTTCGCGCCAACTTCTTCTATTTTATGTTCGCGATTTTCTTTTCTGAGTTTGTTCATGTTCGGCATTCCTGAGTGATATTCATCGAGCCATTCTTTTGCAAACTGTCCGCTCTGAACCTCCGAAAGAATTTTTTTCATTTCTTTTTTTGTTTCGGCTGTGATCAATCTGCTGCCTCTCGTCATTCCGCCGTATTCTGCAGTATCGCTCACGGAATAATTCATTCGCGAAAGCCCTCCTTCATAATAAAGATCGACAATCAATTTCATTTCGTGCATGCATTCGAAGTAAGCAAGCTCCGGTGGGTAACCGGCTTCAACGAGCGTTTCAAATCCAGCTTTTATGAGCTCTGCAGAACCGCCGCAAAGAACAGCTTGCTCTCCGAATAAATCTGTTTCAGTTTCATCTTTGAAATTTGTTTCGATAACGCCGGCTCGCGTGCCGCCGATACCTTTTGCCCATGCAAGCGCCAAATCTTTTGTGTTGCCGGAAGGATCCTGCTGCACCGCAATCAAACATGGAACGCCGGAACCTTCCAAATAAGTTCTGCGAACCAAATGTCCCGGACCTTTCGGCGCAATCATCATTACGTTCACGTCAGCGGGCGGAACAATTTGTTTGTAGTGAATATTGAATCCGTGACCGAACGCAAGCGTATCGCCGGATTTTAAATTCGGCGCGATTTCTTTATCGTAAACTTCTTTTTGATTTTGATCCGGAAGAAGAATCATAATTACGTTTGCCCATTTAACCGCATCGGCAACCGGCATAACTTCCACTCCGGCTTTCTCGGCTTTTTGCCATGTTGCCGAAGTTTTGCGAAGTCCAACAACAACATTCATTCCGCTTTCTACCAAATTGAGCGCGTGCGCATGACCTTGACTGCCGAATCCTAGCACGGCAACTTTTTTATTTTTCAGCAGATCGAGATTTGCATCTCCGTCATAATAAACTTTCATTTTAATACCTCAATTAGTTGTTAAATTTTCTTTCTTTTGAATTTTCAATTGCTCGCCTCGTTTTAACGCAACGATTCCCGAACGTGCCATTTCTTTTATACCGAACGGCGCCAAAACATTTATTGCCGCATCAATCTTATCCGGCGGACCGGTAATTTCTATCATCATGGATTTGTTGGTAATGTCAACAATGTTTCCGCGGAAGATGTCGCAAATATTTTTTATCTCTTCCATCGATCCTTTGTGAATACCAACCGCGATCAATGCAAGTTCACGCTCAACGTGATAAGTTTCCGCGAGATCAACAACTTTGATTGTATCGATCAATCTGTTAAGCTGTTTGACAACCTGATCGATCAACTGGTCGTCTCCCTCGGTAACGATCGTCATGCGCGAGACTTCGGCAATTTCGGTTTCGCCAATTGAAATACTTCTGATGTTGAAACCTTTGCCGCTGAACATCGTAGCAACTCGGTCAAATGCGCCGAAATGATTTTCTACTAAAACTGAAATAGTGTGTTTCATTTTATATCATCCTTTTGGGATTTAATCTTTTAACCATCATATCTGAAATCGATGCCCCGGACGGAACCATCGGGAACACCATGTCTTCCTTCACGACTTTGAATTCAACCAGAACCGGTCTGTCGTTAATTGAAAATGCTTTGTCGAGAAGTGAATCAACTTCTTTTGGATTATCTGTTGAGTATGATTCAATCCCAAATGCTTCGCCGACTTTTACAAAGTTCGGATTGCTCTTGCTCAAATCGGTGAAACTGTATTTCTCAGCATGAAATAATTCTTGCCATTGTCTTACCATTCCTAAAAAACTGTTGTTGATAATGAAAAACTTTACCGGAACTTTGTACGCTACAGCAGTTATCAACTCTTGAATGTTCATCTGAAAACCGCCGTCGCCGCTGATAGAAATTATCGGTCTGTCTTTCACTGCAAACGAAGCGCCGATGGATGCCGGAACTGAAAAACCCATCGTTCCCAAACCGCCGCTGGTTAAATTTGAACGTGGGTGATTGTATTTGTAATGCTGTGCCGTCCACATTTGATGCTGACCGACATCTGTTACAATTACAGCCTCGCCTTTTGTTTTTTCAGAAAGTTTCTCAATTACAAATTCTGTCCGGAGTCTTCCATCGTTGTCTTCATAGACAAGCGGACATTCATCTTTCCATGCATTAATTTGATTCCACCATTCATTTATTTCCGGTGCGTGAGGCATCTCTGCCGCAATTTCTGCAATCACATGTTTTACATCGCCAACTATTGGAAGATCAACCACAACATTTTTGTCGATTGCGGTCGGATCGATATCAACATGAATTTTAAACGCGCCGGTTGCAAACGTTTCAACTTTTCCCGTTACGCGGTCGTCGAAACGCGCGCCGAGTGAAACTAAAACATCACAATTGTTGACTGCTTGATTCGCCCAATACGTTCCGTGCATTCCCAACATTCCGAGAGATAAATCATCCGTTCCGGGAAATGCGCCAAGTCCTTGAAGCGTCATCGTTACCGGCAATTTATTTTCACGTGCAAAGAGTGCGAGTTCTTGTGAGCCGCCGGACATAATCACTCCACCACCGACATAAAGCAGCGGTCTCTTTGCAGTGGCGATTACTTCAGCAGCTTTTTTAATTTGATTGATGTGACCTTTGTACGTCGGTTTGTATCCACGTATTTCAACTTCTTCCGGATAAACAAATTCACATTTTGAATTGATGACGTCTTTCGGCAGATCTACAACAACGGGTCCCGGTCTTCCTGTTGCTGCAATGTAAAATGCTTTGCGAATTGTGTTGGCAAGCTCTTTTACATCGCGTACAAGAAAATTATGTTTTGTGATTGGACGAGTGATGCCGACAATATCTGCTTCCTGAAATGCATCGTTGCCGATCAAGTGAGATGAAACTTGTCCCGTGAAAACTACAATCGGAACCGAATCCATGTATGCATCGGCAATTCCGGTTACAGTGTTTGTAGCGCCGGGTCCGCTTGTTACAAGTACAACTCCCACTTTGCCTGAAGCTTTTGCGTAACCTTCAGCAGCATGAACCGCACCTTGTTCATGACGAACAAGAATGTGTTTCAGAAAATCTACATCGTAAAGATGTTCGTAAAGTTTTAAAACAGCGCCTCCGGGATATCCAAAAACGTATTCAACGTTTTCCCTTTTAAGGCATTCGAAAAATATATCAGCTCCGGTAATTTGTTTATCTGACTTTTTCATTTGCTTTCCGTTTGTTGTGTTAAAAATTTTTTAAAACCGCGCCGGTGTTTGCCGATGAAACCATCCGTGCGTAACGTGCAAGGTAACCACGCTTAATTTTCGGTTCGAACGGCGGCAATGCGTTTAATCTTTGTTTAATTTCTTTATCGCTCAGTTCAACATTTAAACTTCTATTTGGAATATCCAAGGTGATTACGTCGCCATTGTGAAGCGCTGCCAACGGTCCTCGTTCCGCCGCCTCGGGTGAGACGTGACCGATGCATGCGCCTCTTGTTCCGCCGGAAAATCTTCCGTCGGTGATAAGCGCAACTTTGTCGCCAAGTCCCAATCCCATTATCACACTTGTTGGCGAAAGCATCTCCGGCATTCCGGGTCCGCCTTTCGGTCCCTCGTATCTGATCACAACAACATCACCGGCTTTTACTTCACCGTTCAAAATTCTTTCAACAGCTTCTTCTTGCGATTCAAAAATTTTAGCCGGGCCGGAAAACTTTTGCATGTTGACGCTGACTGCGCCAGTTTTCACAATCGATCCATCGGGCGCTAAATTTCCGTAGAGCACTGCAAGTCCGCCGGTTTTTGAATACGGCGCTTCCACTGTTTTGATAACACTGTTATCAAGAATTTTTGCACTGCTGATATTTTCACCGAGCGTTTTTCCGGTAACGGTTAGCCGTGATAAATCAAGAACATTTACTTTTGAAATTTCATTGAGTATCGCGCTAATTCCGCCTGCTCTATCAACATCTTCCATGTGAACCAATTTCGTCGCGGGACTAACTTTGCAGATGTACGGTACGCGTTCGGAAAGTTCGTTTAAAGTTTTCAAATCAAAATCGATATTCGCTTCGTTCGCAATTGCGAGCGCATGCAAAACTGTATTTGTACTTCCGCCCATCGCCATATCGAGCGCGAATGCATTTACAAATGATTCGCGCGAAAGAATCTTGCTTGGTTTCAAATCTTTTTCGATGAGACTAAGTAATTGTTTTGCAGCTTGTGCTGCCAAATTTTTTCTTCGAGGATCGACTGCGAGAATGGATCCGTTTCCGGGGAGAGCGAGACCCAATGCTTCCATCAAACAGTTCATGGAGTTTGCTGTAAACATTCCGGAACAAGAGCCGCACGTTGGACAGCTAAAATCTTCGTACTCTTTTAATTTCTTTTCGGTGATCTCGCCGACTTTATATTTTCCAACTCCTTCGAACACTGAAATGAGATCAACTTTTTCTCCGTCCGGCAATCTTCCCGATTTCATCGGTCCGCCGGAAACAAAAATTGTTGGTATGTCAACACGAACTGCAGCCATCAACATACCCGGAACAATTTTATCGCAGTTCGGAATACATATCATTCCGTCTAACCGGTGAGCTTCAACAACCGTTTCAACACTGTCGGCAATCAGTTCGCGGCTTGCCAGTGAGTAGCGCATTCCCAAATGCCCCATCGCAATTCCGTCATCAACACCAATTGTGTTGAACTCAAACGGAACGCCGCCGGCTTCGCGAACGGCTTCCTTCACAACTTTTCCAAATTCTTGAAGGTGAACGTGACCGGGAATTAAATCAATGTAAGAATTGCAGACGCCGATGAAAGGTTTGTTAAAATCTTCATCGCTCTTGATCACACCGGTTGCTTTAAGCAAACTGCGATGCGGCGCTTTATCAAATCCTTTTTTAATTAAGTCAGATCTCAAACCAACCTCCAATAATTCCTCAGAAGGTAAAGCTTAGGGCTTTCGTCAACCCCTTGTCCGACTTAATTTTTGTTTATTTAATTTTTGGGATTTGGGATTGACTATTCTCTTAGCCTAGAATGGTAATTAGAATACCAACTAGAATAAGAATAATGCTAATCCCTAGAAGCAGAATTTCTGAAGAAAGGTTTATTAATGAAGAAGACAACTCACCGCCGTTGCTGATGAAAGCATCAGAATAATTTTTGGCGATATTTTTTGTCTTGTTGAACACAGTTGTAAAATTTTTGTGGCAATATAACGGCTGAATTCGTTTATGTCAATGGAAAATTTAAGATTAATTATTTTTAATAGTTAGACAGAAACGGTTGATTCAGTAGCGAATTCTTTGGATTTAGTCCTGTTCGCGCCGTCAACCAAAATCACCTTGGGGGAGTGATTCTTAATCCCGTTCTCCTCATACTGAGCATAGCTCGCAATAATTATTATATCACCGACTTGAACGAGTCTGGCTGCTGCGCCGTTTAGACTTATCTCACCTTCGCCGCCGAATATTACGTAGGTTGAAAATCGTTCGCCGTTGTTGATGTTATAAATATCAACTTTCTCAAACTCTTTCATATCCGCTTCGAGACAAAGATTCCTATCAATTGAGATTGAACCTTCGTAGTGCATGTCTGCGCCGGTAACGGTAGCGCGGTGTATTTTGGATTTTAGTAAAGTTCTTTGCATCAATTTTCCTTTTCCGGTTTTCCGTTCATCATGTAGGCATAATAAAGTCCTTCGAGAACGAGGGTCTGGTTAATTACATTAAAAAGTTTTGAAGTTTCAAAAAGTCTAGCGAAACCTCCTGTGCCGATCACAACCGGATCTTCATCGGTAAAAGCTTCTTTAATTATTTTTGATTTAATTTCGCGAACCATTCCGATCTGTCCGTGATACAAACCGGATTGAATGCTTTCAACGGTTGATCTTCCAATCACATCTTCGATTTCTTTGATTTCAACTTTTGGCAGCTGAGCCGTACTGTTTTCGAGAGCTTCCATAGAAATTTTTAATCCGGGAAGAATTATTCCGCCCAAATATTCTTTTGATTTACTGATAACACAAAAAGTTGTGGCGGTTCCGAAATCGACAACAATTAAATTTTTGTTCGGGAATAAATGCATGGCGGCAATTGCATTTGCAATTCTATCGGCACCAACTTCAAGCGGATTTCTGTACTTAATTTTCAATCCGGTTTTAACACCGGGTTTTAAAAAGAACGGTTCGGCATCAAAATATTTAAGACAGCCGCTGCGGAGCGAATGGTTCAGATCCGGAACCACACTGCAAATGGAAATATCCTTCACGGAATCGGGATCGATTTTATTCGCGCTTAGAACCGACCGGAGGAATATCCCAATTTCATCCGACGAAAACTGCTGACGCGATGTCTTTCTGAACTGAAGTACAAGTTCTTTTCCGCTGAATACACCGCCAAATATTTGCGTGTTGCCGACATCGATGCAGAGTATCATTTGTTCCTCTTTAGGCGTTTGTTAAAAATTCTTCCAACATTCCGGCAAGCTCTGTTGAAGTCTTGCATGATACAGTTTCTTTTGTCTTATTGAAAATTTTAAAATTAACCTGAACATTTTCGTTCCGATCGTTTTTGTCGTTAAGCACAACATAATCGCAATTGGAATGATCTACCAATTTTCGGACCATAGAAACTTTTGTCTGCTCATCGGCATTGTTTGTGAGTTTGAAGCCGACAACTTTAAGATTTTTATTTTTCGAATAACTTCTCAAGCTGTCAATAATCTTCGGATTCTTTTTCAAGTTCAAAATGAGTTTCTCACTTTCCGAATCAATCTTTTCCTTCAGCGGCGCAACCAGATTTTGATCGCTAACTTCGATGGAATCAAGCGAGTAATCACTTACAGCCGCAAGATGAATCGCCGCATCAAAATTGTCTTTGCCGAGAATGTTTTTTATTTGTGCATCCAACTCGCTAAATGTCAGGTATTCGGCTTTCACACAATTCGATTTCGGTACCGCTGCATCGAACGTGTGAAGATAAGTTACATCATGTCCCCGCCGTAAAAAATAATCGGCAATGGAAGCGGCGGTTTTTCCGGTACTAAGATTCGAAATAAATCTAACTCCGTCAATATTTTCTTTTGTCCCGCCTGAAGTGATCAGCACTTTTAGTTTCTTTGCCGGTTTGATTGTTTTTTGATTCAGCGCTAATAAAATGTATTCGTAAATTTCATCCGGTTCAAGAAGTTTTCCGCGCCCCGTATCGCCGCATGCAAGATATCCTTCTGCCGTCGGCAAAATCTTGACACCCCACTCATTTAGTTTTCTCAATGAACTTTGCGTTGCCGGATGATCGAACATATTTGTGTTCATTGCGAGAACGATTAGATACGGTTTAGACCAATCGAACGCGAGGAAAAGCGCAGTAAGTAAATTGTCTCCGATTCCATTTGCAAGTTTGTTGATTGTATTAGCCGATGCCGGACAAAGAATTATTAAGTCCGCCCACTTCATCAGATTGATGTGGCTCATCATTTCGCCGTCAGCAAACGAGTCGGTGTAAACCGGGTTACCGGTCAGTCCTTCGAACGTTGCTTTGCCGATGAACTTCAAAGCGCTTTCGGTCGCAACGGTTTTAACTTCAAATCCGTTTTGAACAAGTTTCGAAATCACATACGCGCTTTTGTACGCGGCAATTGAACCGCTGATTTTAAATAGTATTTTATATTTCGACATTATCGATCAACCTCACTTTGCCGACGTGAACCGCGCCGAATCTTCTGTTTCCTACTTCTTCGATGTAATCCACCTTAAAACCAAGTTTTTCCAATTCACTTTTTATTGCTTCACATGATTTTTTCGTTTTCAATAACCGGGGAAAGTTTTGTGCAAAAAATTTTTCTTCTTTTGTCAGAAGCGCATTGCGCGAACTTAGAGCAAGTCCTTCCGGTTCGCGCACAATCGGACACGAAATAATTTCAACATCAAGAAAAAACGCTTTGCACATTCCGTCAATCAACAAATACTGCTGATAATCCTTCTCGCCGAAATATGCTTTGTCCGGTCTAACGATATTCAGCAGTTTCATCACAACCGTTAGCACTCCGTCAAAATGTCCGGGGCGAAATTTTCCGCACAAAATTTTGCTAAGCTCGCTCTCGCTTATTTTGTATTTGAAGTTGTCATTATAAATGTCTGAATAATCCGGATAGAATAGAAAATCAGCTTTCAAATCACGGATAAGTTTGAGATCATCTTCGAACGTGCGCGGGTAATTCTGCAAATCTTTCGGATCGTTGAATTGTGTGGGATTAACAAAAATGCTGACAACCGTAAAATCGTTTTCACCAACGCTTCGTTCAATCAGTGATGAGTGGCCTTTATGAAGCGCGCCCATCGTTGGAACAAAACCGATTTTCTTTCCCGAAAGAATTCCTGAATTCAAAACTTCTTTCCATTCGCGAACCGACCGGATTATCTGCGTCAATGGTAACTCTCCTTCTCACCGGGATAGTTTTCTTTCTTCACATCAGAATTGAAATTGTTTAATGCACTTCTGATTAATTCGGAACCGTCTAAGTATTTCCTCAAAAATTTCGGATTGAATCCGTTGGACAGTCCCAACAAATCATGAAGCACCAAAACTTGTCCGTCGGTATAAACACCGGCGCCAATACCGATTGTTGGTACCGTCAACTCTTCCGAAATTAATTTTGCAAGTTGAGCCGGAACCATTTCAAGCACAATCGAAAAACATCCGGCTTGCTGAAGTAAACGAGAATCATTCAAAATTTTTTCCGACGCCGTTTCATTTGTCCCCTGCAATTTGAATCCGCCGAGTTGATTTACCGATTGCGGTGTTAAACCGAGATGCCCCATAATCGGTATTCCGGTATCAACCAAATTTTTTATGATCTCAATGTTGCCGTTCGCGCCTTCAATTTTAATTGCTTGTGCGCCGGCTTTCATGAGGCGGTCAACCGCATCTACAAGAATTTCTTTGCTTTTCTTGTGAGCAAGAAATGGAAGGTCGGCAATCAGAAATTTATTTTTGAGTCCGCGCTTCACTGCAGCAACGTGATAGCTCATCATTTCCAATTCCGCATTGATCGTAGTTTCGTATCCGTGCATCACCATAGCGGCGCTGTCGCCGACAAGAACAGCGTCGATGTCGGTTCCGTCAATGATGCGTGCAGACCAGTAATCGTAACATGTTACGACCGAGATTTTCCTCTTCTCATTTTTCATTTTCTGAAATTCATTAATCGTTTTCATCGTTCCTCCAAATCACTTTGTGAAAACGTTAACACAGAAAATTGTTGTGGGTTTGTTTCGGCAAGTTTCCATGGTACCTGTCCTTTGGATCAAGTCCAACTTTTATTTTTGAAGATTTTTCGTAACCGTCCCTTTGCAGCGGGATCGATTCGTATTACTAACTTTCAAACAATTCCAACCGAAAAATAGTTTTCTTTTTCGTTTTATCAAAAACCGTTAGAGAATTCTGTGAAGTGACTAATCTTTCTTTGCTGCATCCTTAATTTCGTCTTCAACTCCCTTAACGGCTTTCTTGAATTCGCGGATACCTTTGCCAACACCTTGAGCAAGTTCCGGAATTTTTTTGGGGCCGAACAAAACAATTACAACGAGAAGGATAATAATTAATTCTCCACCGCCTATGTTTTCAAACATGATTTTATCACCTTGAATAATTAAAAATTCTTTCTTCAGAAAGTTACCCAACACCCGAAACTAATTCATCATTAAAACATCGCAACTGTTTGCTTGTTCCAGTCATTGTGAACAATTTTTTTTAGATTCAAGGGGCAATGAGACTCTCTATCGATTTACTTATAAGCACTTCTAAAAACTGTTGTTTTTAAAAATTTCGCGCTGAGTACACAAAGAAAGCGCAAATAACGCAGAGAAAATTGTAGTTTTTAGAAGCGCCTTTATTTAGGTTTGAATCTAAGCTTCCACACTTTATTTATTTTTCATTATTATTAGATAGACACAAAATGAAACCGCAAAGCCAACGAACCAAGCATAATCGTACAGAAAGCGGAGCGATGGAACGAGTAATCCGATAAGTGCAACGACTATACCCGCAGCTAATGCAATTATAGCTTTTATGTTGAAACCATTTTTGTACTCGTATTCGCCGCCACGTCTGTAAAGATCAATCACAGTTAATTTTCTTTTCTTCACAAGAAAATAATCGCAAATTAAAATTCCGGCGATCGGTCCCAAGAAGCTTGAATATCCAACTAACCAGCCGAAGATGTATGAACTATAATCCGACAGCAATTTCCACGGCATGATTACAATACCGAGAACCGCTGTCATCATTCCGCCGCGGATAAAAGTAATTTTCTTCGGATAGATATTTGAGAAATCATTTGCCGGAGAAACCACATTCGCTGCTATGTTTGTGGTTAATGTTGCTATCAGCAATGCCAGCATTGATATTACAACGATAATCGGATTCTGAAATTTAGAAAGGAGTACAACCGGATCCCAAAGTGCCTCGCCAAAAATTACAACGGTTGCAGATGTAACTGCAACACCAATGAACGAGTACAATGCCATTGTTGGCGGCAAACCGATTGCCTGACCAACTATTTGTGCTTTCTGACTTTTTGCAAATCGAGAAAAATCCGGAATGTTAAGCGAGAGCGTTGCCCAATATCCCACCATACCGGTTAGAGAAGGAATAAAAAATCTCCAGAACTCTCCCACCGTTTGAAATTTGCTTGGCTGACTCAAAATCGGTCCGAAGCCACCACCTTTAACGTACGCCCAGACCAATAATGCAATTCCAACAACAAGAAGAAATGGTGCGCCAAGCGCTTCAAGCCATCGTATCGATTCCATTCCATTGATAATGAAATAAACATTCATCGCCCAGAAAATAAGAAAGCTAGTTGCTGATCCTAAACTCCAAACACCCCATTGTGGAATCAGTATGCTAATAAGAGAATTCAATGCTTGCCCGCCAATCCATGTTTGGATACCGAACCATCCGCATGCAACAATTGCACGCAGAATTGCCGGAACATTTGAACCAAGGGTTCCGAATGCAGATCTCGCAAGAACCGGAAATGGAATTCCATATTTCGTTCCAGCATGTGCGTTCAAAACCATTGGAACGAGAACGATGACGTTGCCCAATGCTATCGTGACTAACGCCTGCCACCAGTTCATTCCGCCGGCAATTAATCCGCTTGCCAGCATGTAAGTTGTAATGCAGACACTCATGCCGATCCAGAGAGATGCAATGTTATACGTTCCCCATGTTCTCTCTTTAATTTTTGTCGGAGAAAGATCGTGATTGAAAAGTCTTGAATCGGTAAGTGCGGATAAATCAGTTTCTACCAAACCGCCTGGGGTAAGGTTCTCCATCTTGTTCCTTTCATGAATGAATAAAAACTTTTCAAATAATTATTCGAAAAATATTTTGCTAGTTCCAGGCGCTGCCGTAAGTATTTCTCTTAACATAATTTCCTCTTCCCGCTTTGCCGAAGAATTTGCCCTTCTCAACAATGACTTCTCCTCGCGAGATAACAATCTCCGCGTCACCTTTAACTTTTTTTCCTTCATACATCGAATAATCAACTGCCATGTGGTGTGTCTTTGCAGAGATGGTGTGTTCTTTTTCTGGATCCCAAATAACGATGTCTGCATCAGAGCCTGGCGCAATTGTACCTTTACGAGGAAACATTCCGAATATTTTTGCCGGTGTAGTTGATGTGAGTTCTACCCAACGATTCAGCGTAATCTTTTTGCCGACAACACCGCCGTCGAAAATTAATTGCATGCGGTGTTCAATGCCGGGCCCGCCGTTAGGTATTTTTGTGAAATCATTTTTGCCCAATTCTTTTTGTTCTTTGAAACAGAAAGGACAATGATCGGTTGAAATGACTTGCAAATTATTTTTCTTTAATCCCCCCCAAAGTTTTTCTTGATTCCACTTTTCGCGTAACGGCGGAGTGAAAACAACTTTTGCATCTTCGAAGCCGGGTTTGTTCATGTCATCAAGTGAAAGGAAAAGATACTGAGGACAAGTTTCGGCATAAGCCGGAAGTCCGAGTTCGCGGGCTTCAACAACTTTTTCAAGAGCATCGTTACATGAAAGGTGAACAATATAAACCGGCGCTCCTGCCATCTGCGAAAGAGCGATTGTGCGGTTTACAGCTTCCGCCTCCGCTGTAGTTGGACGAGTTAACGCATGATAGATTGGTGCAGTTTTTCCTTCCGCCAAAGCTTTCTGAACAATAATATCGATCACATTTCCGTTTTCAGCGTGCATACAAATTAATGATCCGCTTGAAGCCGTATGTCTCATTGCGCGGAAAATTGTTGCGTCATCAACCATCAATGCATTCGGATATGCCATGAATAGTTTGAAACTTGTAACGCCTTCGCGCACCATATCGCTCATGTCACCGAGATCGGCTTCAGGCAAATCGGTGATGATCATGTGGAAGCCATAATCGATCGCTGCTTTGCCTTCAGCTTTTTTGAACCACGTATCAAGAGCCGTGCGCATTTTTGTCCCGCGTGCTTGAGTTGCAAAATCTACGATAGATGTTGTTCCACCAAAAGCTGCAGCGCGCGTTCCCGTTTCAAAATTATCAGATGAAGTTGTTCCGCCGAACGGCATATCAAGGTGTGTGTGAACATCTATTCCGCCGGGAATGACATATTTTCCTTTCGCGTCTATCGTCCTATCGGCGGCAATGTTTAGCGCAACACCGATTGTAGTAATTTTTTCATTCTCGATGAAAATATCTGCCGTGTAATCATGTTCTGCAGTAATGATACGCGCGTTCTTAATTAGGAGAGACATTTTATACCTCTTTTCAAAAATGATTTTGATTTCTCATACTAATTTTTTCGTTTTGAAACTTGATACTTTACCTTCGGTTCTTCAACTAAAAACCCGTACGAGCGTTTAGACTTTTCAGGAGGTGCCATTAATTGACGAATCGCTTCGATGATCTCTTTAATATCATAATCATGATGAACCACTTTTCGTTCGAGCTCTTGAAGTCGCTTGGTAAGTCTGCCGTATGAAATAATATTTCTACGAATCTGAACAAATGCTCTTACAACTAGAACGCTCATTTGAACAGCTTTGTTACTATTCAGAATATTAGCAGCCATTATAGCGCCATGCTCTGTGAAAGCAAACGGTAATTTCCTTCTTCCACCGCGCGAACTATTTGATGTTGCAAATTGCAACATCAAACTTTCAAACTCTTTCTTAGTTAGTCGGAAAATAAAATCCGAAGGAAATCTTTCTGCATTTCTTTTTACCTGCTGATTAAGTCGAGCTGTAGTTACTCCATAAATTGAAGCCAGATCACTATCAAGAATTACCTTTTCACCCCGTAATGAAAAAATCATTCCTTCAACACGCTTGTATATAGTTAATTGCGTCTTAGGTACTTTTCTTGAGATCATCATTTAATGTATTTCAATTCCATGTTTATGTTGAAACTCAGCAAGTGCTTCCCAAGTCAACGGCTTTCCGCTTTTCTTGAAATCATCTATCAACTGATTCCATGTTTTTGATGCAGAGCCGTCATCAATTCTTACCATAGAAACGCAGCCTTCAACCGGACAAACAAGCGAACAAAGTGCGCATCCGACGCAATCTTTTTCGCGGACTTCCGTTTTGTTGTGTCCATTAACCGGTGTTAGATCAATGCATTGATGAGCCGCATCCTCGCAAGCGATGTAACACAAATTGCAGTGAATACATTTTGTTTGATCGATCCGCGCAATGGTCCTGTTCAACAAATCAAAATTTCCAAAATCATTTATACGCGGCAGAGATTTACCTCTAACTTGATCGAGCGAAGTAAATCCTTTTGATTCCATCCAGTTACCCAATCCTTCAATCATATCATTCACAATTCGGAAACCGTAATGCATTACAGCGGTGCAAACTTGCACACTCGACGCGCCGAGCAATATAAATTCCAGCGCGTCTCGCCAATTACTTACTCCGCCAATTCCTGATATTGGTAAGTTCACTTCGGAATCGATAGCAACTTGCGAAAGCAAATGAAGCGCAATAGGTTTTACTGCGGGACCGGCATAACCGCCATGCCCGCCCAAGCCGCCGACGTTTGGTTTCAGTTCGAACGTGTCGAGATTTATTCCGATAATACTATTAATAGTATTGATAAGTGAAATTGCGTTAGCTCCGGCAGCTCTTGCGGCTCTTGCCGGAAGTTGAATGTTGCTGATGTTCGGCGTGAGTTTTACAATTACCGGAATTGTCGATACTTCCGTAACCCATTCGGTAATCATTTTACAATACTCGGGAACTTGTCCGACAGCAGCGCCCATACCGCGTTCGCTCATTCCATGCGGGCAGCCGTAGTTTAATTCTATTCCGTCGCAGCCGGTATTGATGGTGCGTTTTACAACTTCATGCCATGTTTCTCTTTTTGATTCAACCATCAGCGAAACAACAACCGCGCGATCGGGCCAAAGTTTTTTTGTCTCGGCGATTTCTTTCAGATTAATTTCAATCGGTCTATCGCTGATGAGTTCGATGTTGTTTAACCCAAAAATTTTCTGTCCGTTGTAATCTAATCCGCCGTAACGATTGAAAACGTTCATCACGGGTTCGCCGATAGTTTTCCAAACTGTTCCGCCCCATCCTTGCTCGAATGCTTTGCAGTTTTGATATGCTGAATTTGAAGGAGGCGCCGACGCAAGCCAGAACGGATTTGGAGATTTTATCCCGGCACAATTAATTGATAAGTCAACCATATGCTACCCTTAAAATAAATTTAATAGAACGCGAATGAACGCTGATTCAACGCTCGCCTCGCTTCGCTCGTCGAAGCGGGGATCATCGCAGATTTTTTATTTTCGTTCGAAAAAACTTTTCTTACAAATTTTACTTCTTTGCCAAAATTAAATAACAGACCGACTTCTTTGTCTGTAGCTTTAAGATAATTTAGTAATTGAGCTTCATGTTCTTCACAAATTGACTCAGCTGCTTTTAATTCGAGAATAACTAAATCATTTACTATCAGATCGGCAAAGTAATCACCTACATTATGCTCATCATAAAATACTTTTATACTTTTCTGTTGATCTACCTTTAGCCCCATTCTACTTAACTCAATCTTCATCGCATTTTCGTAAACTTTCTCTAAGAAACCATATCCAAGTGAATTGTAAACTTTGAAGAATGCGCCGATTATTTTGTTCGTTAGTTCTTCATGCAACATTATCTTTTTCTGTGTTAATTCGCTTAATCCGCGTTTCTCCGTGTTCTATTTTTCTTTTAAGCATTTATCAATTCCATGTGCGGCGCGTTTGCCGTCGTATGCGGCGTTCACAACTTCTTTGCCGCCGTTAATGCAATCGCCGCCCGCAAATATTTTTGGATTTGCTGTTTGAAAAGTATTCTGGTCAACAATTACACAGCCGTCCGCATCGAGAGTCAAATTTGGGATTGAACTTAAGAAACTTGATTTGGTTTCTTGTCCGATCGCTTTGATAACCATGTCAACCGGAATTGTGAATTCGGTGCCGGGGATAGAAACCGGTCTTCTTCTTCCTCTGTTATCAGGTTCGCCTAATTTCATTTTCAAGCATTCAATTCCTTCAACAAATTTTTCACCAACAATTTTCTTCGGTGCCGTAAGAAAATGAAAAACGATTCCATCTTTCTTGGCAAGTTCGTATTCAAATTCGTATGCTGACATTTCAACTTCGCTGCGGCGGTAAATAATAAAAACTTGTTCGGCGCCAAGGCGTTTTGCTTCGGTAGCGGCATCAATAGATGTATTGCCCGCACCAATTACAGCAACGCGTTTACCGACTGCTACGTCTTTCCAATTTTCTGTTTTTACTTTTTCGATGAACTCAAGTGCACCAATCACGCCGGATAAATTTTCTCCGGCAACCGAAAGCAGCGGGCTTTCTCCTAATCCAACACCGAGAAAAATTGCATCATGTTTTTTTATTAATTCATCAACTTTAATTTCTCTTCCGACCATTATTTCAGTTTTGATTTCAACGCCGAAACTTTTCACCAAGGCAACTTCCTTAAGACTGTCTTCTCTTCTCATTTTGTATGGCGCAATACCCCAAGTACAAAGACCGCCGGGAATTTTATTCGCTTCATAAATTGTAACGTCATAACCCAAGAGAGAAAGTTCTGCACCGCACGCAAGTCCGGCCGGACCGGAACCGATTATTCCAACCGATTTATTTTTTTTCGACGCTTTATTGAAAATGCGCGGCATTCCTTTTGCAAAATAATTTTCCATTGCAAAGCGCTGAAGTTTTCCTATCTCAATCGGCTTCTCGCCTTTTTCATTGTACACACATGCGCCTTCGCAAAGCACATTTACCGGACACGCCTTTGCGCAAGTCAGCGCAATCCAATTCGATTCTAGAATTGTCTTTGCGGATCCCAAAAGATTTCCGGTTGAAATCTTTTTTATAAAAGTTGAAATATCAATGTGCGTCGGACAAGCTTTCATACATGGAGAATCATAACAGTAAAGACATCTGTTAGCTTCGGCAACAGCAGAGTTTGGAGTTAGAGGAGGATGGAGATCGGCAAAGTTTTTTTCATATTCTTCAATAGGAAGTTTTGGCGCAATGTTTTTCATAAAACAAATTCCACCTTAATAATAAAAAGTGTAAGATTATTTTTTCAGTTCATCATCGGCAATAGAAAGACACTCGTCAAATATTTTTACGGCGTCGTCAATTTCTTCCTTTGTGATGATCAACGGGGGCGCGAGGACAAAATGACTTATCCACGACTGCATGTACAAACCGCGCTTCATCATTTCGGCAGCAACTTTATCAATAAGCATCGGTCTGCCCGCAACTTTATCTTCTTTAACATTGAATGGCTCTTTTGTTTTTTGATCTTTCACTATTTCGACCGCGTAAAAAAGTCCAATCCCTCGTACATCTCCGATCGAAGGGTGTTTGGATTTAAGTGCATTCAATTTTTTGTTAAGATGATTACCGACTTCAACGGCTCTCTCGATTAAATTATTGTCCTTTAGTTCATTGATCGCCGCGATTGCCGGTGCGAGTGTTAATGGATGAGCTTCGTATGTGTGTCCATGAGCGAAATAGTGATCGTTAAAAAAATCTGCAATCTTCATTGTAGTGGCTGTCAATCCAAGCGGAACGTATGCAGAAGTAATTCCTTTTGCAGTTGTCAGAATATCGGGTTGTATATTCCAGTTATCAACTGCAAACCATTTGCCCGTTCTTCCCCAGCCGCTCATAACTTCATCAGTGATTAACAGAACGTTATTGTCATCACAAATTTTTCTGAGACGTGGAAAATATTCTTTAGGCGGAACGAGAATTCCATTTGTGCCAACAACCGGTTCTACAATAATCGCCGCAACATTGCTTTCGTTTTTAATCATGTGCTCGATGTATTCAACGCAGGCAATTTCGCAACCGGGATAAGAATGATTAAGCGGGCAGCGATAACAATTGCATTCAGGTGCAAAGATCACGCCGTCAATTTTTCCGGATGGTTCAACCGACCATCTTCTCGGATCTCCGGTTGCTGCGATTGATGCCGCAGTTGATCCATGATAGGAATTATATCTCGAAATAATTTTGTACTTGCCCGTGTACATCCGCGCAATTTTAATTGCCGCTTCGTTCGCTTCCGTACCCGAAGTTGAGAAATAAAATTTTTCTAATCCTTTCGGCAAAACTTCGAGCAAAAGTTTGCTAAGTTCGGCGCGCACGTCAGTTGCGAATCCGGGCGCCGCGTACGCAAGTTTTTTTGCCTGTTCTTCAATTGCTTTAATCACGGCTTGGTTTTTATGTCCGAGTGAAACGCACATTAGCTGTGAAGAAAAATCCAAATACTTTTTGCCGGATGCATCAGTGAAGTAACAACCTTCCGCATCAACGATCTGCAACGGTTTCCAATTCTTCTGATATCGCCATGTGCCGTAAGTATGTTTAGCGGTTATTTCAACAACTTCTTCTGGTGTCAATGTTTAGCTCCAATTAATAGTATAAAGAAATAGAACACGGATGAACACGGATTAAACTGATTTTCACAGATTGAATCCGCGCAAATCTGTTCGATCTGTTTAATCTGCGTTCTATTAAAATTATATTTTAGTAATCTGTTCATAAGTTTCTGGTCTTCTATCTCGATAAAATTGCCAAATATTTCTAACTTCTAAAATTTCATCAAGATTCAAATCGGCGACAACTAATTCATCTTTGTCTCTGCTTGCCTGCGCAATAATTTTTCCCCGCGGGTTGCAGAAATAACTTTTACCATAAAACTCTCCAATGTTCCATGGCGGTTCAGTACCCACACGATTAATGGCTCCAACAAAATAACCATTAGCAACAGCATGAGCCGGCTGTTCAAGTTCCCACAAATATTCAGAAAGTCCAGCAACCGTTGCAGAAGGATTGAAAATAATTTCCGCTCCGTTCAACCCGAGAACGCGCGCACCTTCAGGGAAATGGCGATCGTAACAAATGTAAACGCCGATATCAGCGTAAGCGGTTTTGAAAACCGGATAGCCAAGATTGCCAGGTTTGAAATAAAATTTTTCCCAGAAGCCCGGATTGCAATGAGGAATGTGGTGCTTGCGATACTTGCCGAGATATTTTCCGTCGGCATCAATTACAGCGGCTGTGTTGTAATACACTCCGGTATTTTCTTCTTCGTAAACCGGTACGATGAGAACCATACTATGCTTCTTTGCGAGCTTCTGCATAAGTTTTATTGTTGGTCCATCCGGCACTTTTTCAACGAGCGCATACCACTTTGTTTGCTGTTCAGCGCAAAAGTAGGGTCCGTAAAAAAGTTCTTGAAAACAAAGAACCTGAACTTTCTTTTTTGCTGCTTGTTCGATCAGTTTCAAATGTTTTTCAATCATCGATTGTTTGATCTTCTCGATCGGCTGCTCTGTGGACATTGATAGTGATGTTTGAATTAAACCACCGCGAACTATTCGTGCCATAGTATCACCTTAATTTTCTTAATGATAAAAGTAGGAAGAAAGTAGTAAGTAGTATGTAGAAATTAGTAACAAAATTTCTCCGGTTGATGAATCATACTGTTTAACATTTTACCAACTTCAGTATATTTTTCAAATAATTTATTTTTTTGAGCTTCGTTTATATATTTATGATCAAATGAAAAATCGATCCAGACTTCTGTCTCGCCAGATTCGCCAGCTGAATCAGTTAGTTTGTTGACAAATAATTTCGGGTATCGTCTTTTATACCAAGCCTCGGCTATATTCGCACAAACAGACCTTGATGAACGCCTTACTTGATCAACCAACGAATATTTTTCTTCTTTCGGAAAATTTTTTGTCAGCTCAAAAATTTCCAGTGAAAGTTGATACGACAATTGAAAAACTTTCAAATCTTTGTAACCTCTGTAGTCTTTCTTTTCTTCCATCTATCTATACTACCTACTAATTTCTACTTACTCCTTACTCAACTCTTTACGACATCCAATTCGTTCTCGATTCCGGATTCCATTTAATCGTTGTCTTTTTCAACTTTGTCCAAAACTCAATAGAGCTCTTTCCGGTAATATCGCAAACGCCGAATTTCGATTCGTTCCATCCGCCAAATGAAAATGGTTCTCTTGGTACCGGCACTCCAATGTTAACGCCGATCATACCTGCACTTGCGCGTTCGGCAACATATCTTGCCAATCCACCGCTTTGAGTGAACACTGCCGCAGCATTTCCGTACAAAGAACTTTTTTGAATTGATAACGCTTCATCTACAGTGTTTGTACGCATTATTGAAAGCACTGGTCCGAATACTTCTTCCTTGGCAATTTTCATTTCGGGACGAACAAAATCTAAAACGGTGGGACCTACATAAAAACCATTTTCTTTTCCGGGCACTTTATAATTTCTTCCGTCAAGCAAAACTTTTGCGCCGTCTTTTTCAGCTTCGGTAATATAATTTTCAATTCTTTCCTTCGCTTGTTTTGAAATTACTGAACCGAGATTTTTCCCCGGAATAATTTTCTTCGCTTCTTCAACAAGCTGATCGATGATGTGATCAACAGAACCGACAGCAACCATTGCAGACGCTGCCATACATCGTTGACCGGCGCAACCGGACATTGACGCTGCAACATTTGATGCGGTCATTCCAACATTAGCATCGGGAAGAACTATCAAATGATTTTTTGCACCGCCAAGTGTTAATGCTCTTTTCAAATTCGACGTTGCACGCGCATAAACAATCTTGGCTACTTTTGTTGAACCGACAAACGACACCGCTTGTATTCCGGGATCGTCGCAAATTGCTTCGACAACTTCTTTAGCGCCGTGAACAACATTGAAAACTCCGTCCGGCAGACCGGCTTCTTTCAGCAAGGCTGCAATTCTGTTAGCGCTAAGCGGAACTAACTCCGACGGTTTTAAAATCATACAATTACCAAGAACCAATGCATTCGGTATCGTCCAATTTGGAACCATTGTAGGAAAGTTAAACGGAGTGATGCATGCAACTACTCCAACCGGATAACGCTCGATGCGGCTTTCAACGCCCTTGCTGACTTCCAATACTTCACCATGGGCAATCTGCTGCAGTGAACATGCAAATTCTGTAACCTCAATACTTTTTTCTACTTCAGCAATACTCTCGGGAATTGTCTTGCCGTTTTCTTCTTGAATTAATTCGGCGAGTTCATTCATGTTTTTTTCGAGAAGAGTTCTGTAGCGGTAAAAAATTTGAGCCCGTTCTCTTATTGTCAAGTTAGACCAAGCGGGGAAAGCATTTTGTGCTGCGGTAACTGCTGAGCGAACATCATCAGCACTGGAAAGAGGTACTGTGGAGATAATCGAACCATCTAACGGCGACTGAACATCGAGCGTTGAACCTTTGTGATCAACCAATTTGCCGCCAACAAAATTTTTCAAAGCAGGGTACTTCATGTAGCCCTCAAAATATATTTAGGAATTTATTTTATTCCTTCAAGCGAGAAATAAAATATAGATTTTTCCTGAAGAAAGAAAGGTCTATTTAGCGTTCCGCCGAACGACGGAAAATCCGCAGAAGCATTTTGATAGTTAAGTAAATCTCTTTCGTTGAGTAAGCGGCAAGTATAACATTTAAAATGAAACGTAATGATCCATATCATAATAGCCTATTGGTCATTCATAAAAGTGAGATTTTAATTTTAAAGTAATGTATATTTCAATAAACTCTCTCCTTCATTATTCTTGATGAAATTAATGAATACTTATTCCATCATACCAATAGTTGCACTTTTGTTTAACGGGGCTGTATGGAGTTACGTATTTATCAATAGAAAAGAGAGACATGTAAATAAATCGTTCTTGATCTACTCTACGAATTTGATGCTCTGGATTATTGTCGAGCTCATCTTACGACAGCCTCTGCCAGCAGAATATGTTATGCCCCTAATTAAGATCGATTCGATAATGAGTCTGTCTCCCACATTTTGGTTTTTAAATTTTACTTACGCTTTTATCGGAAGAAAAAAAGATTTAATCTATTACGTTTCATCCACATCTGTTTTTACAACTGTGCTAATAAGCCTGACTACCAATCTGGTTCTGGCAAACTATATTAAAACAGATTGGGGTTATGACAGGATTCATGGCATTTTATATTTCCCGGCGATTGCTATTGCTATTATTTTGCCCGCGATCTACTCCATCTATTTTATCATTCAAAAAATTAGAACGACTTCAGATTACATATTCAAAAAATCCTTGTCGTTGATATTCATCGGATCGTTAATAAGTCTCATGCTCGGACTAATCTCCAATGTTATAATTCCTCATGTATTCAACAACCATAACCTGGTTCAGGTTGGAGAATCGACAACGGTTGTTCAATCATATTTCATTTTAATTGCTGTAATCAAGTATAGATTATTCACTCCAAACGTTGAAGATATTGCACACGCCCTGTTTGACAACATGAGAGCCGCAGTATTTATTCTAGGTAGAGATGGCGAAATAACTTTGATGAATACTTTTGCGGAAAAACTATTTGGATTCAAAGTCACTTCAGGATCAGAAGTAAGAATCACTCGTTTCTTTCCCGATCACACTATCGGGGAGAACTTTGCAGACGTTGAGATAAGTTACGAATCCGATTCAGGATTGAAAACTCTTTCACTTTCGCAAACCGGAATTCTGTACGGCAATTTTGAGTTTGGAAAAATTTTGATTGCACGCGACATCACAGAACAGAAACGAGCCGAAGAGGCGGTACGCGAATCAGAAGAAAAATTCCGATGGCTTTTTGAAAATGTTCCCGATGGGATATATCTCAGCACTGCGGGCGGTAAACTTATTAACGTAAATAATACCCTGGTGCAAATGCTTGGGTATGATTCAAAAGAGCAACTCCTTGATGCCGATATTGTAAGCGAATTGTACCTAAACCCGGAAGAAAGAAATTTTTGGGTCAAGGAACTGAACTCTACAAAAAAATTGCGCGGTATTGAGCTTCATCTTAGACGCAAAGACGGAAATTTGCTAATAGTTCGCGAGAATGCTCATCTCCTTGTTGACAAAAACGGTGTTACATACTACGAAGGAACACTCACGGATATAACCGAACTCAAGGAAGCGGAAAAGGCTTTGCGTTCATCGGAAATCCGGTTTCGTTCCGTGTGGGAAAATTCCGCAGAAGGAATGCGGCTGACCGATAAAAGTGGTTTTATAATTGCCGTCAATGAAGCGTTTTGCAAAATAGTTGAAATGAATGCCGAAGACCTTCTCGGGCGACTTATCACCGTCACCTATTCCGGAGAAAAAAATAAAGAGAGTATGCTTCAAAACTATGTTAAGCGTTTCCAAGAAAGAAGTTTTCCGCTGCATCTTGAACAGAGACTTGCGCTGCCTTCAGGAAAAACAATATACCTCGACGGCACTTACACATTTGTTGATATTGAGAATAGCCCCTCTCTACTTCTGAGCGTTTTTCGTAATGTTACCGAAAGAAAGAGATATGAAGAATTACTTAACAAAAACAAATTGATGATGAACCATGCCGAAGAGATTGCCCATCTTGGAAGCTGGGAATGGGATCAAGAAACCAACAAAGTAAGTTGCTCGCCTGAACTTTACAGGATTTACGGAATTCAGCCGGAATATTTTGATGAGAAATTCGATTCTATTCTTAAATTGGTTCATCCTGATGATTCCAACAAAGTTCTTGCAACCATTAATTCTGCACGAGAGTCCCGCAGTCCTTTTGAATACTACGAAAGAATTATAAGACCGGATGGTGAAACGCGCATACTATTTACTAAAGGAATAGTTTTAACCGATATTGAAGGAAGCGCGAAAACTATTTACGGTTCATGTTTGGATGTTACGGAATTTAAACGAGTGGAGAATGCATTAATTAACTCAAGTGAACGGTTGAGAGCTCTTTCAGCAAGTCTAGAAGACGCTAGAGAAGAAGAACGGGCGTATGTTGCGCGAGAAATTCATGACGAGCTGGGACAAGTATTGACCGCCATAAAGATGGACTTGATTCTAATGCGCGAAGATCTAAAACTTAAAACGGAATTTTCACCCGGCGAGACATCCGAACAACTTGTTCAAATTGAAAAAATGGTCGATCGATTAATTAATACAGTGAAAAATTTGGCAACAGAACTAAGACCCGATATTTTAGATCATCTTGGATTAATCGCTGCATTGGAGTGGCAGGCAAAGGAGTTTGAGAAAAGACATAAGGTTCAATGTTCATTCACCAGCAACGTTAAAAAAGTGGAATTGGAAAAAGAAAAAGCGACAGCCATTTTCAGAATTTTCCAGGAAACGCTAACCAATGTTGCCCGTCATTCAAACGCAACAAAGGTATCGGCAAAACTGCAATTATCCGGAAACAAATTATTGCTTGAGGTAGAGGATAACGGAAAAGGAATTACGAAGGAACAGATACTTGATATATCTTCCATCGGCATTACAGGAATGAAGGAAAGAGCAATGTCGATTGGAGGAAAAGTTTTTGTCGATGGCTTATCCGGCAAAGGTACGAGAGTTTTATTTGAAGTACCTTTTCAATCAACTTAGTGCTGCTAAATAAAAATGAGAGAGTGCAATGAAAGTATTAATAGTTGATGATCATGAATTGGTAAGAGAAGGACTAAAAAAAGTTCTTCTAAAACATGCAGACTTAGAATTGGTTGGCGAGGCAACCAGCGCGGAAGAATTATTTGAGCTTCTTCGCGAAACCGAAGTTGATTTAGTGATTCTAGATATTACACTTCCGGGCAGAAGCGGTTTGGATATTATTCATGACCTTAAAAATCAAAACCCTCGTTTGCATATTTTGATACTGAGTATGCATCCTGAGGAAAGATTTGCGTTAAGAGCTTTGAAGGCGGGCGCATCAGGTTATCTCTCTAAAGAAGCTGCTGCAACAGAACTTATTTCTGCGATAAGAAAAATTAGCGGCGGCGGCAGATATATAAGTACTTCCCTTGCCGAACATTTAGCTGATAGTTTTGATAAAGATTTGGGAAAACTTCCTCACGAAACATTATCGAACCGGGAATTTGAAATCCTCCGATTGATCGCAAAAGGTAAATCGGTTGGTCAGATTGCAGAAGAATTAATGCTCAGCGTAAACACAATAACTTCTTACCGCACACGAATGATGGAGAAAATGAATTTCAATTCGACCGCGCAAATAGTCCGTTATGCGATCGAACATAATCTTATCGAATAGACTGAAAATTTGTTTAGGGGGCTTCTAAAAACTATTTTTAAAATGAATAGAACGCAGATAAACACGGAAAAAACCGATTCACACGGATTATTTTTTGAAGTTTTTAGAAGACCCCTTTACTTGTATTTTGAACGGTGCAAACGGACTGATACAGAAAACCTTCCTCAACAAAAAATTTCTGCCGCAATAAAGACGGCAATTCTGCCACAGATTTTGTGACAAAATAAACAATTGAATTGCTGTTATCATTTAATATTCTAAATATTAATATACCATCCGATTAGGGGTCAAGTATGAAGATATTAATAGTGGATGATTCCAAAGAAATAAGAGATAGAGTTTTACGGTTAGTTGCTGCAAACGGTGCTTTTACCGAAGTACTGCAAGCGGAAACTTTGCGCGAAGCAAAAAGCATTGTTTCAAACAAATTACCGGAAGTTCTTTTGCTGGATATCCAATTGCCTGATGGAACTGCTTTCGATATACTGGATTCGATTGATCGGAAAAATTATTCGCCTATAATTATCATTCTCACCAACTACAACTTAGCTTCCTACAGAGAAGAAGCATCGGAAAAAGGGGCTTCTTATTTCTTCGACAAATCTACCGAGTTTTTAGACTTGAGAAACATGCTGCAAAGTCTCAAAAATTGATTAACTATTTTTTCGTTCACATCTAACCATATACGTGATATGGAACACACAAATAAAATTTTGATACACCGGCCCACTTCAAATAATAATGAATTCAAATTGAATTGCTGTCACAGAATTCGTTACAACGATGTAGCCTGAATGTTTGCATAAAAATCACGAAGTACGCTCTAACACAGGTAATGTTCATTAATTAAGTTGTTCTCAAATTCTTTAACAAAAAAGTTTGGAGGAAAGCAATGAAAGGAACATTTAGACTCTTCATTCTCGCTACACTACTTCTTCTATCAACAAAACCGATTACAGCACAAGCTGTCATCGACCCAAATTTAAGCAACGCAGTACTTGGCGGTGCAACTCAACTTCAGGTTGTAATAACTTTTCAAGGCAATACAACTCCATCACAACTCCAGTTAGCTTCGCTGAAACAACTGGGAATTCTCAACGGATTCAGTTTCAAATCTTTACCAATGGTAGGAGCTCTTGTTACTCCGGCACAGGTTAATGCACTCGCAAAAAACACACAGATAAAATCACTTTATCTAAACAAACAATTAACGTACTACAATTATGACGCTACTCATCTTACAGGTGTTTATCGTCTGCGAGCAGATCAAAACATAACCGCAAAGAATAACGGTATGCCTATTTCTGGAAAAGGCATAACTGTTCTTATCAATGACAGCGGTGTTGACGGCACACATGCTGATATTCAGTATGGAAACCATCTCATTCAGAACGCAATGGGATCCACAAATCCTCATGCTTATTCCGATCTACTGCCAATTATTTATCTTGAAAATATTCCAAACACAGATAACAATTCAGGTCACGGCACCCACGTTGCGGGAATTGTAGGTGCGACTGGCGCAAAATCCGGCGGTAAATATATGGGCGTTGCCCCCGGCGCTAATTTAGTTGGATATGGTTCCGGCGCTGCTCTTTTTGTCCTTGATGCTCTTGGCGGTTTTGATTACGGCATTACAAATCAATTCTTATACGGAATACGAGTGATAACTAATTCATGGGGAACATCGGGAACTTTCGATCCTTATAATCCAATAAACATTGCTTCTAAATTAGCATACGATCATGGTATTGTAGTCCTCTTTGCTGCCGGTAACAGTGGTCCCGGAGAAAACACTCACAACCCATATGCAATATCACCTTGGGTAATTTCTGTTGCCGCCGGAGAAAAGCATGGTGCATTGGCAGATTTTTCTTCACGTGGTGTAAAAGGTGAAACAGGTACATTCCAAATTGATGGAGAGACCTGGACCTACGAAAATAGACCAACCGTAACCGCGCCAGGTGTTGATATAGTTTCAACTAGAGCAATCGCTCCGGTCTCTTCTCTTGCAGCAAGTGCCGATGCAACAACACTTGAACCGGCTTATTTACCGTTCTATACTATAATGAGCGGTACGTCAATGGCAACGCCGCATGCCGCAGGTATTGTTGCCTTGATGCTCGAAGCCAACCGATCATTATCTCCTGCACAGGTAAAAGATATTCTCCAAAAAACTGCAACGAATATGCCGGGTTATGAATCTTGGGAAGACGGCGCCGGTTACATCAATGCGTATGCTGCAGTAGATTACGCGATCAACCATAGGAATTACAATTCGCTCGCAAATATTTATCAGCAGTTTAACAGCAGTGTAAACAAAAATGTTAGCAGGGATAATTTTACAATTGATTATAATCCAGAACCAACATTATCTGCAACGAATAATTCATATTCTTTTAGTGTTGCGGCGGGACTTTCGGCAATTGAAGTAAGAGTTGATGCGTATGGTGCACTTGGTCAAACGGGAAACCCGGTTAATTTAGTTGTTCTTTCACCGGACGGTAAAGAATATTCTTCAGGAGTTCCGATTGCATTCGCACTTTATTATGATCGAACTGTTGCTGTAACAAATCCGATTGCCGGAACATGGACAGTTGAACTGCGAGGGCTGCGTGGAAATGCTGCTAATCCAACTAACGGTGTCGCTGTACCGGAACAAATTAATGGATATGTAAAATTTGTAACATTCATGGGTTACACGGGCTTAAACGATATCAGCGGCATTCCGGCAGAATCATCAATCAAGTTAGCAGTTAGTTCCAGACTTGTAGATGGTTATCCTAACGGAAATTATATGCCTACTAAAAAACTTACAAGAATAGAGCTTGCAAAATATTTAATGATGGGACAAGCTGTTAGACAGTACTACCCCACCGATGGCGTGTTTCACTTTTCAGATGTCAGCACCGATCAATCGGTTTTGGTTGAATCGGTCACCAACAGAGGCGCTGCGATAAAAGATGTGCTTCAAGTTTACAAAGGGGTAATGCTTCCCACAGGCACAGGTACTTTCTCTCCGAATGGAAATGTTGAGAGAGTGGATATTGTTTACTCTCTGGTGCAATCTTTAGGAATGCAAAGCAGAGCCGACTCTTTGAGCGGTACACAGGTAAAAGTTAATTTCAACGGTCAACAAATTGTTTTGGACGACAACGATGATATTCCGGCAAATTTGAGAGGATATGTTCAGATTGCGTTAGATCTTGGTTTGATTAATGTTTACTATTATCTAACACAAGGTCCATACGATTTAACACCGACCATGCATGCTTCGTTCAAACCGGACCAGGATATAACAAGAGCAGATTTTGCAGTTCTTATAACAAGAACTTTCACCCAATGGCAGCAGGCGATGGCAAAAGAAAGCGGCAGCAATGTTGCTTCCACATTACCAACTGAATTTAAATTGGAACAGAATTATCCTAATCCATTCAATCCTTCAACAACAATCAATTACTCGGTTGCACAACAGGGTCTGGTTAATTTAGAGGTTTATAATATCGTCGGACAAAAAGTTGCAACACTTGTTAATGCAAATCAGCCTGCGGGTAACTATTCAGTAAAATTTGATGCAAGTAAACTTTCATCCGGTGTTTACATATATAGAATAACTACTAACAACTACGTTAAAGCATTGAAGATGAGTTTGATGAAGTAGTATCGTTTAATTATTTTAACAACGCTGGGAACACCCGGCGCTGTTCGTTTAAATAAACGGGGGAATTAAATGATCAGAATTAGTAAAAGATTAATTACTAACTGCCTCTTGATTATATTCTCAATTTTCCCTTCAGCTTTCGCACAAGGGACCGTAACTGTTACAGGAACAGACTTGGCTCCTACTTTTTCGCCAGGTACATCAACCCCGATTGTGAGTCTATCTTTTGTAATCGCTGGCTCTCCTATGATTAACTACATTAAGGTTGACCGAACCGGCACTGCAACAAATGCCGATGTACCAACAGCTAAACTTTATCGAGACGTAAACCAGAACAACGTTGTTGATGGGGGTGATGTCCAACTTGACCGAACACGGACATTTCAAGGTACAGAAACACAGAACGCATATTTCCAAGCTTTGAGTTACTATCCGTCCACATCAGAGAACTTACTTATTGTGTATGATGTTGCCGCGGGCGCTAACACAAGCAACACTGCAGGAGCGAGCATGCCTGCCGGCTACATTACAGGAGGAAGCGGTACCGTAATAACTTTTCTTGGAATAACAACCGGCAACCAACCACTGCCTGTAGAACTCGCTTCTTTCACTGCCTCGGTTGAAGATAAAACTGTAAACATGAAATGGCAAACTGCCACTGAAGTAAATAATTTTGGTTTTGAAATAGAAAGAAGTCAAACGTCAAAAGTGAAAAGTGAAACGTGGGAAAAAGTTGGTTTTGTGCAAGGACATGGAAATAGTAACTCGCCAAAGAGTTATACTTTTACAGATAATCTTGCTCTTGCTCATAATCTTGATCTTGATCACTTACAATACAGATTAAAGCAGATTGATTTTGACGGCAAGTTTGAATACTCAGGAATAATTACAGTGAAGTTGGAGACGCCGGCAAATTTTGCTTTACTACAAAACTTTCCTAATCCATTTAATCCGTCCACTATAATCAGGTTCGAGTTACCGAAGGAAAGCAACGTTACGCTTAAAGTGTTTAACATTCTCGGTGAAGAAGTAGCGACTTTGGTAAACAAAGTGATGACTCCCGGCAGGCAGGAAGTAACATTTGATGGATCCAAGCTTGCGAGCGGAATGTATATCTACAGAATTCAAGCGGGAAATTTTGTTGAAGTAAAAAAATTATTGCTGCTGAAATAATGATCGGCGAGAAAAATTGTAACAGAGATTTCTACAATTCTCACTTGAATAAAGTTTTATAAACTTACCAACAGGTAGAAAGAATTGGCAACAATTCTTTCTACCCTCCGCGCAGAGCGTTAACAATATTTAATCTTGCCGCGCGTATGGATGGCAAGAACCCTCCAAAAAATCCCATGAATGTCGCGAAGATAAATGAAGAAACAATAATTGACGGAGATAGTGCGAACGAAAAAGATAAATCGGCAAAAGAATTAAAATTGAGCGTTGATATTCTGAAAAACTGAAGAAACGAAGCGAGCAACAATCCTATGGCACAGCCGATCATTGCTATTGTTAACGATTCTAGCAAGAACGCGCTAAGTATGCTTCTCCGGCTGAATCCCAATGAGCGCATCGTTCCGATTTCAACGGTTCGATTGGCAACTGCGGCGTACATTGTAATCATTGCACCTATGATAGCGCCGAAACTGAAAATGACGGTAATAAATATTCCAAGAATTCTTATGAAGCCTGCTAAGAATTCAGATTGTTCTTCAAAAAATTTCTGTTCTATTTTCGGTTCGAATTGAAGCAACCGGCGGTCACTATCGAACGCATGTTTTATCTTATCAAAGTCATTCAGATTGCTCATTCTAAATGTGATAGTTGAAACTGCGCTCCCCCTGTTGAATGCATTGAGCAATTGATCATTGCTGCCCCACAATTCGGAATCAAATCCGCTCCCGTTTGATTCAAACACTCCAACAATTTTCCAATTGTCTCCGGCAAATTTTACAGTGCTGCCAATCTGCGCACCAACAAACTTATTTGCAACCGCTTCGCCAACAATTAATTCTCTAAGCGAAGGATTAAATATTCTTCCTTCCTTAATTTTCACTTGTGGTCGAAGCTCCCAGACCTCCGGAGAAACACCGCGCACAGTAACGTTGCTTAGTCCGCCGGTTTTAATTTCCAAATTGATAACAACTACCGGTTCTTCAGAAATAATTGGTCTTCCGTTAGAATCCTTAGCAATGTAAGGTAACGTTCTTATCACATTACGTATATCACCGCCAATGATACTGGAAATTTCGCCGTTAGAAGATTTTCTAGAGATCATCACGTTATCCGGTCGTCCGGTAGCAATTAATGTTTTCTGAACTCCGTAAGCCATCATTAGGACGGCAGCAAAAACAAAAACAACCAATGCTATGCCGGCAATAGTAATTCCGGTTGTAAGTTTTCTGGTTTTAAAATTTCGTAATGTATATTTCAATGGAACTGCCATGTTAACCTCTTTTTGTCATTATCCGACAAATCTAAATCCATCAACTATCTTAGTGCCAAGCGCGCGTTGAATTGGGAATATAGATGCCAGCACGCCAATCAACAACGCCGCTCCGACAGATAGAACAATAGTAATAGTTTCTATTTCGAATACAGGAAAAAATCCTTTGGGAATAACCTGAGCGAAACCGGCAACAATTGGAAACGTTAGAAGCAACCCGATTCCACCGCCGAGACATGATATAAACATCGATTCACCGAATATCAATCCGACAATATGTTTAGCGGAAAAACCGAGCGTCTTGAGTACGGCATACTCACGTGTTCTTTCCCTTGCAGCCATAACCATTGTATTGCCAAGCACTAAAAGAATTATTCCAACAATCGCCCAAGACATAACGTTCATTGAAGTGATGATAGAGCCGTAGGCGGAAATAAAACTTTGCGTAAAAGCACGTTCCGTTTCTGTCTTCGTCTCATCAGGCGAGTTCTTGAATAAGGCGTCTATCTGAGAAGAAATCTGTGCCGACTTTGAAGGATCGCCAACCTGAACAACATACCAACCAACTTGATTTTCTCTGCCGGGCATTTCAACTTTCATTCGTTCGTTCACATAATCCCAATGGAAAAGCATTTGCATAGCATCTGTGGTTTTAAACTTTGGTTGGTAAATTCCAGCGACTACAAAATCCCAAGTACCGGGATAAATATCTCCCTCGAGGGACATTTGATCGCCCACTTTGAGTTTGTATAGTTTCGCAATATCTGCACCGATGATGCAAGAATTTCTTTCTTTCTTAAAATTATCCAGTTCTTGCGGCGGTACCACAAATTCGGGAACAACATCAAAATAAGTTTCGGGATCGACAGCCATTCTTGAGAAGAATTGGTTCTTATCTTTATAAACTCCACCGAACCAGTTTGCGTAAGAAACTTTAGTCACCCCGGGAATTTTTTCTATTTTGTTTTCGTATGATAACGGCAACGGGAAAATAAACGAAACCGCCTGGCGTGTGATTAACCTATTTGCGGATGCGGCGTCAACGCCAACATACCAAGCCGTAACTACTGTTCTCAATAAACCGAAAGCAATTACCGCTACAGAAATTCCAAGTAGTGTTAGAGTTGTTCTGAGTTTATGACGAAGCGCATTTTTGAAAATTAATTTAAATATTTTCATACCATCACCTCACTCAGGCTTTACCGTTGGCAGACAAATCGCCTTTATCAAGATGAAGCAGGTGCGACGCTCTTTCTGCCGCATGCTGATCGTGAGTTACCATTACGATTGTCTTTTTAAATTCTTTGTTCAGTCTCTCCATGAGAGTGAGAATTTCTTGAGCAGAATTTTTGTCTAGATCGCCGGTCGGCTCATCAGCAACAAGAATAACCGGATCGGTAACGATAGCGCGCGCAATAGCAACACGCTGTTCCTGTCCGCCGGAAAGTTGTTTCGGATAATGATTCATTCTATCGCCGAGACCAACAATGTTAAGAGCGGTCTCAACATGTTTCTTCTTTTCCGATTTCGAAAGTTTGGTTAACAAAAGCGGAAGCTCAACGTTTTCGTATGCAGTTAGAACCGGAAGAAGATTATAGAATTGGAAAACAAACCCAACGTTCGATGAACGCCATTTTGCAAGAGCGGATTCACCAAGTTTTGCGATGTCTGTCCCGGCAACAGTTAACTCGCCTCTGGACGGTCTGTCGATTCCGGCAATTAAATTTAAGAGCGTTGTTTTACCGGAACCTGAAGGACCCATCAGCGCAAGAAATTCCCCTTCTTCAACATCCAGCGTGATGTTGTGCAGCACCGGAATTTCCAAACTATTTCTCCAATACGATTTGGATACATTTTTTATTTGAATAATTTCTGGCATACATTCTCCTAACTATCTAAATGTTTTGGAAACCGAATGGCATTCTTCTGCAATCATTTTCTTGAATGATTTCTAATTATTGAAGTGAAAAAGTAAGCGCCATTTCATTTCGCGCTCACTTTCATTCCCTCTTGAATTTTATCATTGACCGGATCGATAACTTTGTCGCCTTCAACCAAACCCGACTTGATTTCAATATATCCGCCGAGATCTTTTCCCGTAATAATCGGAACTTCCACAGCTTTATCATCACGAACAACAAACACAATCGAAGTGCCGTTTCTTTTTGCAACAGCAGTGGACGGGACAACCAAAAACTGTTTTGTATCCTCAATCTTTTCTTTCTTTGTGGTTTCGTTAAGGAAGACCACCTTTGCGCTCATCTCCGGCAAAACGCGCTGATCGTAATTTTTGAATCCAACTTTTACCATCACCGTTGCTTTAGACCGGTCGGCAGTAGGAACAATCTTGGCAACATAACCCGGGTAAGCTTTATCCGGATAAGCATCAAGACGAATTTCGCAATCTTGATTCAGCAGAATCTTTTCAATGTTGGATTCCGAAACATCAATCTCTGCTTGAAGCGAATTCATATCGGCAATAGTGACAACGGCTGCCTTGGCATTTGCCCCGGCACCAAGCGGCGCAACAACCTCTCCCACATCTGCATTTTTCGTTAAAACGGTTCCGTTGAACGGTGCGCGTATGAGTGTGTTTTCCATAGCAACTTCCGATTGAAGAACTTGCGCTTTCGCCACGTCAATTGAAGCCAGCACCCGGTTGTATCTCGATTCCGCAGCATCAACTTCCATCTTCGTAGTGGAACCGGATTTCAATAATTCTTTTTGACGGTTAAAATTATTTTCGGCGTCTTTCAAATCAGCTTCACTCAATTTCAAATTCGCTTTTGTCTGTTCGAGCTGCGCTTTTATATCGCTGTCTTCAAGACGCGCTATAATCTGATCCTTAGCTACTTTGTCACCTTCAACAACACCAAGATAAACTAGTCTTCCCATTCCTTTTGACGCAACCGCTGCTTTTCTTTGTGCAACAATATATCCGCTCGCGGTTAGAACTGCGTTTGATTCTGCGGGGGATTGTAAAACGACCGACGTTAATTTTACTTCAATTGCTTGTTGGCTTATAGATTTCCAACCAAAGTAAAACGCAAGAATAATAACAACAGCCCCGGCAATACCGCCCACAATTTTGTAGATACGGTTCTTTCTTTCCGGGTTTTCGAGTTTCTCATCTCTATTTATTTTAAGCGAAGAAAGATCGGCGTTTTTTGTTTCCACTTTTACCCCGATAGTAAGAGATTAATTTTTTGTAAAACTAAGACTTTTTCTTTAACGAAGCCACTTAATCAAGATTTTTTATTTATCATTATGACGTATCTTTTTTGAATTGGTTCTCAAAAAAATTAATAGTCGGAAAGAATTTCCAACATTTTTCCGTGAACCTTGCCATTTGTTGCTAAAACTTGTTTCGAATAAATATCGGTTGATTCTCCGGCAAAATTTGTAACGATTCCGCCGGCTTCTTCAACAATTAATTTACCGGCGCAGATATCCCACGGATTAAGATGCACTTCCCAGAAGCCATCGAAGACGCCGGATGCAACGTAACAAAAATCGATAGCTGCGGAACCAAGCCGTCTGACCGCGCGCGCAGTTTTCAAAAATGCAATGAAACGTTCGAACACATGATCGGGATTTTCCGCAACATTGTACGGGAATCCAGTAACGATCATACTTTTTCTGATATCATCGTTTGTGCTGACTTTCAGTTTTTGTCCGTTGCGAAACGCACCGCTTCCCTTTTCTGATGAATAGACGATATCGTTCATCACGTCATATACAACACCGCAAACGGTTTCATTATTTTTTTGAACGCCGATTGACACGGAAAAAATCGGGAAGCCGTGGGCAAAGTTGGAAGTTCCGTCAAGAGGATCGACAACCCATAAATATTCCGAGCTCGCTTTGTGAGAACCGGTCTCTTCGGCAAGAACGGAATGAGCCGGGAATTCCTTCTTAACGAAATCAATTATGGTTTCTTCCGATTTTTTATCGATCTCCGTTACAAGATTAGAAAGATTCGTTTTGTATTCAATCGAAAAGTTTTTTCCGAATCCCTCGCGAATAATTTCGCCGGCTATTTTTGAAATTTGAATTACCTTATTAATCATTGGGTCACTGAAGTGTTGGAAATTTTGGTTACAAAGTTACAGCAAGGGTTCTTCAACAATCAACTTCCTAGAAAAAAATAAACCCGATCCCTTACGAAACCGGGTCTATCATAAATTAAATCGAAAAATACTTTAGTAGCTGTCCTTCGTTATAATAACTTTTCCTTTGAATACTCTGTACATAAAAATTGTGTAAGCTATTACAATCGGCATTCCTATCAGCGCAATGATCAGCATAGTCGTTAACGTTCTCTGAGATGAAGACGCATTATAAATTGTTAAGCTGTATGCCAAATCAATATTTGATGGAACCAGCCGCGGAAATAAACTTAGCGCCGTTAACAAAATCATCATGGCAATCATCACCGATGAAGATAAAAACGCAACGCCAAATTTGCCGGACTTAACAGAAATCGGTATATAAATTATTGATGCGAACAACGACACGAACAAAACCCAGAAGAGTGGATTTTTCAGCAAACCATCAAATAAATATCCACCGACAAAAAATGTTGCAAGTGTTGCAAGAACGTAAAGCACAACAAATACAATCCATGCTTTATCAATCACCTTAACCATTCTTTCGCGTTGAACTCCCTCGGATTTCATCGTCATGTAAACTGCACCGTGCAGCGTGAAGAGAACCAAACTGAGTGCGCCGACAAGCAATGAATAAGGATTCAACAAGCCTAAAAACGAAATTGAAGAAATTACTTTTCCATCTTTTAGTTCGATAGGGAGACCGCGCAAAATATTTCCGATTGCGACGCCGAACAACAGAGCGGGAACTAAACTTCCAAGTCCGAACGCGAGATCCCAATATTTTTTTGATTGAGCCGACTCTGAATATTTTCTGAACTCGAACGACACAGCACGGAAAATAAGCGCCGTTAACAAAAGCATAAATGCCAAATAGAATCCGCTGAACACAGTTGCATAAACAACCGGGAACGCTGCAAACAAAGCGCCACCTCCGGTTAGAAGCCAGACTTCATTGCCATCCCAGACCGGACCAATTGCATTCACGTTGATCCTTTTTTCGTCTTCATTTTTTGTGAACAGGTGCAGAACTCCAACACCGAGATCGAAACCATCGAGGATTGCATAACCGACAATTAAAACTCCGACTAATAAAAACCAAATTAAATTTAGATCGATCATGATTACACCTCCTTAGCTGGAATTGGATCCGGACCAAGTTTAATTTTTTTCACGAGCAGATAAACAAAAATTGATCCGAGCAGTATATAAATTATTCCAAACAGAATGATTGAGAAAAGAATTTCTCCAGCACCGACTGTTATTGAAACCGCGTCGCTGGTCTTCATTAATTTGTAAACGATCCACGGCTGCCGTCCGACTTCCGCTGCAATCCATCCAAGCTGACAAGCAATCAACGGAAGAGGAATTGACCAAACAAGTAATTTCAAAAACTTTTTGCTTTCCCAAAGAGTTTTCTTGTAAAGTTTGTAAACTGCAATTGCCATCGCCAAAATAAAATACATTCCTAGTAGAACCATGTTATGATAAGAAACGAAAGTTAGAAACAGCGGCGGCACTTCCTCTTTTGGAAAATCATTAATGCCTTGAACTTTTGCGTGTACGTCTCCAAATGCCAGCCAGCTAAGCAATCCCGGAATTTCAACCGGCGCTTTTAACGTTGGCGGATGATCAAGCGGAACTGCAAACAAAGCGATCGGCGCGCCCGACTGTGAAGTGTACAAACCTTGTATCGCCGCAAATTTTTCAGGTTGAGTTTCGGCTACTTGTCTTCCATGTTCATGCCCAAATGGAAAAACTTCGAGCAAAGAAACGATTAAACCAAAAATGATTGAAAGCTTGAGAGCCTTCTTTGAAATTTCTCCACCTTTATTTTTGAAAACCAAGTACGCAGCAACTCCAGCCATAAAAAACGCACCGGAGATTAAAGCAGCATCAACAGTATGCAAGAAGCGCGGCATTGTTGAAGGATTAAACACCGCCGCCCAGAAATCGGTTAGTTCTGCTCTCCCGTTTTGGATGACGAATCCGGCTGGCGTTTGCTGCCAAGAGTTTGCAACAATTATCCAGAAGGCGGAAATAGTAGCGCCAACGGCAACCATAAGCGCAGAGAACCAATGAACTCCTTTTGAGACTCTCGATCTGCCGAAAATGTAGAGACCTAAAAAAGTTGATTCAAGAAAAAATGCAAAGACACCTTCTGCGGCTAAAGGCGCTCCGAAAATGTCTCCAACAAATTTTGAATACTCCGCCCAATTAGTTCCGAACTGAAATTCCATAACAACACCGCTTGCAACACCAACGGCAAATATCAGTCCCAAAATTTTTCCGAAGAATTTGCCAATTGAAACATAAACTTCATCTTTTTTCTTCCATCCAATCGTTTCGGCAATAACCAAGAGCCAAGAAAGTCCAATTGTTAATGGAGGAAAGATGAAGTGAAACCCAATAGTCATAGCAAACTGAATACGGGCTAATAACACAGCATCCATAATTCCTACCTCCGTTTAGTTTTTGAATGTGAGAATAAGTTACCGTAAAAATTTTTTCTTTCTTTCTTCACTTTCTTTTGCGAGCAGCGCGATAGATTTGCTAGCAAGAATTACTTTCAACTGCGCTTGCGCCTCGCACCAGAGCGTGTGAACAGTACACCATCTTTGATTTGAACAAAATGCTTTATCGATCAAACATTTATTTAATGCCATGTCGCCTTCAACGGCTTCAATGATTTCGAGCGGGGTTATTGAATCTGCAGGTTTGCCGAGTTTTATCCCGCCGCCTATCCCTCGCTGAGAAATGATTAATCCGACTGATGATAATTGAGAAATTATTTTGCGAAGAAATTTTTCTGGAATGTCGTTTGCGGAAGAAACGTCGGAAATTTTGAATGATGACCCGTCGGCACTGCCAGCTAAATGAATCATCGCTCGAATTGCGTATTCACCGGTTAGAGTTAGCTGCATAGTTATAGAAACTAATTTATCAGAATGAACGGACTAAATATGACAAAATTTGTCTCATTTATCAATAAAAAAATTCTCTTTCTTTGAAAAATCAATGGAATGAACTTCGAGGCAAATCCCGAACCCTATTGCCGTCGAAACTGCTTCGAATCGCGTCTTCAGCGAATCGAAGCCCGCTCTGGCTCGATTGTCGGATCTAGGCATGCAGTGGGAAATCACACCCAACCTTCTCGCCTGCCTTGGTGGTAGAGTCTGTCGCACAACTATTTTGGAATCTCAGTGCTCTCTATAATTAAAAAAAATAAGTAATACAGAGGAACTCCGAGATATCACAGACTAGCATTGAGAAAAAATAAGTTTTTTACAGCAGTACTGCCGTTTCCGTTTTTTTCGTATGCTTATACTTCTATTTTAGTTGCCCGTGATGGATTATATTGTAACCGGTTTTGTTATCAAAGGCGTGTAAGAAAATATCTTTATCTAAAACAAGTGCGAAGTGCCAAAACTTACATTCTCAGGGAACTTCAGAATATATTGTGTGTCGCTTCCGTTATAATGCATCAACCCATCAAACATTCTAATAAATATGTCATTTTTATTTCTTCCCCATGTCTGTCCGCCAAAGTTCGGATTATTTATTTCTAATATTTGCTCGAAATTGTCTTTGTAATACATGTAAATTTTACGACCAATGGTTACATACAAATAGCCGTTTATATCATTTATAACACATGAAGTGTTTTCAGAAACGTAATTGTCATAGATCACTTTCAAATTTTTGCCATTATACTCATACAATCTTACTGTATCATTTTTTGCTTCATTATCTAAATAAGCACTGAAATAAAACATGTCATTCACGGCACTATATCTAGCCCTTATTATGACACCACTATTCCTAATTATTTTGTTCAGTTGCCATCCAGCTCCGTAATTTTTATAAATTACCCCATCTTTACTATAAGGTGAATTTTTACCACCACAAGCATAAATCTCATTGTTATTTTTTCCTGCAATACTAAAAAAATCAATCTCTATACCTTCGTATAAAAATTGCTGAGAAGAAGCAAAAATATTATTACTGTAATTCCAGATATGACCATCATGCGTGCTTATCCATAAATTGTCATCTGTTCCCCAAAGAGATACTGTATTTCCTATTGGCGTTTTTGTTTCTTTGTACCAGTTTTTTCCATTATACCTGTAAATATTTTCAAATGTACCTCCAACCATGCTTACCGCCCAAACATTGTCAAATGTTTTTCCCCATATAGAACTAAAATAAATGTAGTAAGCTTTAATTGTATCGGCAGTCCACACGTAATCTCTTCGTCCGGGTTCATAATTCGGTTCCGGTTCCACCGGTATTGAATTCTTTTTGCACGAAACAAAGATTGTTAATAAAGCTATTATCAAAATTAGTTTTGTAATTCTTTTCATATGCATCCCAATAATCAATATTAACAATTAACAGCATTTATAATTCGTATAAATAATTCCTCTAAATAGAAATCTATATTTATTTATCTATTTATCTGCTAAGCGGTAACGTTATTAATAACAAAACCGCCCTGGCTAATAGTCTTCATACTCTTGTTCGATTGGAAAAAAAAATTTTGAAACTATAGAATTTATAATTAAGTCAACCACTTTGAACCCCTACAATATCCCTATTTTCAGTTCTAATATAGACATCTTTCTCCGAAAAAAAAGAGAACCTTTTACACTATCAACACCCCGGATTGCCTCAAAAAAAAACTAACCGTAGATGATAGAAAAAATAGTCATTGCCTCAAAAGTAAATCTTACCATGGGAAAGTGAAAACAGCTAATCTAAACTGGTAAATGTCTTATCTAAGGTCACT
>JAMCSN010000325.1 GCA_023381535.1 Bacteroidota bacterium | reverse complement strand
CAAAATTAATTAGAGCGGTGGAAATTTTGTAGAACCGTGAATCCAATTGTTTAAAACTGTAGAAGATTTGACTTTAATACCGTGACCTTTTAAATGAGAATGTAGATGATCAATATCTGTCCTATAAGTTTTTAGATAAAGTTCTTTTAAAGCATCCTTCCAAAGTCTGCTGTGTTTTTCTATCTCAACAAATACTTCTGTTTGAAATTCCATTGCTGCATTTAGAAGAATTTCCCCAAAATCTATTTTATAAACTCTGATTTTGTTCCCGACTTTTAATCTATTCACTTTAATCAAATTATTTTTTTCATCAAATACAGTGTCTGTAGATTTTAAATAATCTGAATCTGCAATATCTTCGTATTCAATCTGATAAGAAATAAATTCATTGGAACTTTCATCGGGATCATCAATATTATTGTCATATTCTTTATCATTCCAATCCTTTGTCCTATCGATTATATTTTGAAGTGCTTGACTAATTGATACAGGAATCGGAGTTGGGCATTCATATTTGATACCGCTAATAAAAAATCTATCATCTGAAAGTAATTCTTCTTCTAATTTTGATTTATACTTATTAATGCAATCTTTATATAAATTTTCCTCGAAATCATAAAGAAAAAGATTTATAGGGACAGATATGTTATGATATATTTCGAAATCTCTGTAGCCTTCTAAAAAATATCCAACGATATAAAAATCTTTTACTTCTTCTTCTTTTCTTTTGAGAAATTTTTTGTATCTATTTATTTCAATATTAGTTAAGGTATTGTTTTTGATAAATTCGTCCAAAGAATCTTCGTCGTAATTGTTACAAATAATAAGAACTTTATTTTGTTTCGGTTCTTTTAAAAACATTGGACTAAGGATTGTTTCTTCAATTTTTCGGTTTGTTTTTTCTCGGACTATGTTGAAGATTGTTTTTGCCTTCTTATTATAGTTATAAATAGTTTCAGAAATTTTTATTAAAATGGTTTTTAGATTAAGCTCACTTGGAAGATTCTCTATATTATTTCCGTGATTTAATAATTGGTCTTCAAACGAAGAATTGAATTTTATTCTTGAAGTAAGTTCCTCATTATTTGGTTTGTCATTAGCTTCTATACTTTTTAATAGTCTGCTAAGGTAGTAGGTGTATTCAGGAATATTTTCAATATAATAAGGCGGTTGCCTAAGCTTGTACAAAGTTGATGCAAAATTATCAAGTTGTTCCTCTAAAACTTCATCTTTTATTTTGTGTAAGCATATCATAATGATTCTAAAAGATTTATTTCCTCTTTATGCCATTGCCAATATTTTATCGTGGAAGTTCTATTTTCAATAGGGGATGTACAAATTCCTAAAATCCGAAATCCGTACTGAAATTGATCACTAATAATTTGTTGTAATTCATCGAATCCATCGTTGAATAAAACTATATTACTAATATTTATTTTGTTTTGAATAATTTGCTGGTATGCTATCCTATATGAAGGAACAAAATACAGTAAGGGCGTAATACCTAATGTATCACTTTCTTTTCCGTCTCTGTTTATATAATAACACGGTATGCTATTGTATAGATTACCATTATGAATTGGTGTACTCCGAAAATTTTCAAAAATTTTTTTTGAACCAATAAATATGGAAACCCTATCAAATTTAGTGGGAAAATAGTCATCGTTTATATCAAGACCATTTAGGGTGCTAAATAGTTTTAGAAAATTATTTAATGACCCTTTTTTTAAAGGTCTTTTAATAGGGACAAATTCTTTAATAATATTTTTTCTGTCAACATAAAGTTTTGCTGGTCCATTTAAGTCTTTTAATGATTCTTTTTTTTGTTCAACCAAGGTAATATGCCGCTCATTGATTCCTATCACTTTATATTTTCTGTTTTTCTTACCAGCCTTTCTTACTACAAGTTCTTCTATTATAAATTCTGGATTAATATAATTTTCATAAAACTGTGTGTTTGCCACATACAGATAGAAGTTAGAATATAATTCATCCAATAAATTATTGAAGTACTTCGGAATATTTATAATTGCATCAAACCCATTAATTTTGTTTATCGCCTTTTGTACGAAAGCAAGATTTATTTTATTAAATTTTGAAACAGGTAATAGAGAAGAATTAAACTCAATATTCTCAGAAAATGTTTGGACTAATGATTTATAATAATCTGTATTTAATATTCTTTCAAGCAAACCTTACTCTAAGTTAATGAGGAATATTGTATTACTAAAAAGCATATAACTTATACTTATGCTGAACGTGTTATTTATTTAAGGAACATAGATATGCGCTCAGCTGCATATATGTATTCCAAATGTTTCGTTTTATGTCCATTATCTCATAATTCAAAAATATCCTCTACGTGATATCGTTCCATCAGGTTTTCAGTCTAATGGACTTTTACTCCAACACCTTTGTTTAAAACGTGCGTGTAAATCATCGTGGTCTTTAGCCCGTGAGATAATTCTTAATCCGGTTCTTGATATACCGTTTTCTCCAAGCCGTCTTAAGATATTTCTCTCTTTGTGTAGCATCACGTTGATTAAGACATCCTTCCCAATAGATTAATTCCAACGGTATTCGGTTGCGTGTACAATCGACTTTGCCTGCATTATGATCGGCAACTCTTCTGTTAAGATTGCTTGTGTAACCGGTATAAAACTTTCATCTTTTTCACTTTTTAATACATACACATAAAAATTAAAAATAATTTTTCATATCTCACGGGCTGAACCGTCTCTCACAATAATTTGGTTCATTCCGAAATCGATATCTTTAATCCGCAAACCCAAACACTCGTTTAAACGCATTCGGGTTCCATACAACAAACCAACAATCAATTTAACCACGCCTTCCAAATTATTTAATATCGCAGCAGCTTCTCCCCTCGAAAATACTACAGGTAAATGACTTATTCGTTTAATGTGTTTTAAATCGTTTATCCAGCCGGGATCTTTGTGCAAAACCTTTTTATATAAGTACAGTATTCCTTGTAGCGCTTGATTCTGCGTTGATGATGATACATGTCGTTCAATTGCTAAATAGTTTATGAACTTCTGTATCTCTTCTTTACCTAATTTTTCGGGGTGAGTTTTATTGTTGAAGATTATGAATTGTTTAATCCACGAGGTGTAGCTTTCTTCGGTTTTGTGCGAATAATGATTGACTCTAAGTTCGGTTCGCACCAAATCTAAAAGCTTCGGTTTATTTTCCCCTCTAACCCTTTCCATAAAATGTTTTGTGTTCCTCCCGAATCCAACATAAGACAATCGGCTCAAACTTTCAACTATAAACTGGAGCTCTAAACGGCATAGGAAGTGTTGAGACTATTAAATCTCAACACTTCATTTAATGTCATTTCTTAGGATAAATCCTAACAGTCGGTCTCTCTTCGATTACAATAGCGCAATGACCATCGGGTAAATTAGTGACATTACATTTTTCCGTCTTTTGCTTTTCGATCATCTCTTCCAGTTCAACGGCTGTATAGATACTATCAAACGGCAAATCATTCTTTAATGTCCCGTTGAAATGCTTTACCATATTGAGTAGCAACTTGTATTGATTGTTGCTAAGTACCGGCAGCTCATACTTCTTGTATTCGTCTTCTACTACATCCATCATCAAAGATTTTGTTCTGCTGATATCTCGCTTAATCCAGAATTGAGTCCCATCTAATCGATCAAGATTATTCATTAGCATTATCTGATGTGCTCGTAGTTTAAGCCTGTCTTTACCATTCCTAAGAGTCTTGATAATTCCCTCCATGAAATCTTTTCTTTGCTGCCAGAGTTCGATCTCTTTATCAATAGCACCGTTCTTCATTAGAGTCCATGCCCATCCGTCAACTTTAACCGGAAGATTATTTTCTAACAATTTAAGTGATTCTTCTTGCTGATCGTTTACCTCACCATCGTTCTCATAGATGGAGTCCAACAAAATATTTTTCGTCACCAGCATATCATTCAGCGTTTGCTTGTGATCTGTTTTTAATGCTGTACTAGTATTCATTTTGTAATTCCTTATAAAGTGCGGAAGACTATAAATCTTCCGCTATTATTAAAATGGGAAATCGTCATCTGATGGTACCGCTACAACAGCTTCGTTTTTGTCAATAGCATTATCCATTAAATCCGGTTTATAGTTCAACGGGAATCCCTTTGCCACTGATTTCTTGAATGCATTCCTAAGCTGCTCTGGATCGGCGTCTACAATGTTCCAAGTTGAGTATTTAAGCTTGCCTTCTTCCGAAATGCCTTTTACATAGTCCAGAATGTAAATCTTTTTCTTTATCGCTTTGATGAGAAAATCCGCTGGCACTTGTTTCTTCTCAAGAAGCCGAATGCGTTCTTTGATTTCTTCGTCTATCAATCCTTTGAAACATCCAAGCTTGATAAAGAAGTCTTTGACAACAAATGCACTTCCCCAGTCAACGATCCTATTTTTGTCCCGTCTCAAGTCGCCTTTTAAGATCACTTTCTTTGTGAACGACTTACTTATGTCAAATTCAATTTGAATCGCTAAATCGTGAGTTGAGTCGGGGTTTTCTTTATAGGTTGGCTTTCCAGAGAGGTCTTCCAGATTGATTACCGTAGCTTCAGTAACAAATACACCTTTCATGTATCCATTACCATTTTCATTTCTATTTAGTGATAACATTCAGTTCTCCTAATTTAAGCAGCTTATAAGTTGCTTTTCGTTTAATAGCATTTGAATTGATACTTGCTAGTGCTCTTGTTTTGCCCGTGCCGCTATCGCCAAGTACGAGAATCTTAGGATTGTGAATTCCGGCTTCTTCATACTTAGCGAATACGATACTGAAATCTTGCGGCATTGTTTCCGGTAGGACATTTAATCTGTCTTTAGCAAATCTTCCTTCTTGCGGTTTCGTTTGCCATTGAAAAATTGTTTCGTCTGTCTTCGGGTCCCGGCTCACTCTTGTGAATAGCACAACATCAAACCACTTTAGTACTTCGGTCTTTGAACCGCCTTTCAATGCCGGTAACTCAATCGTTTCACCATCAACATCTTTTTCCCGATCTATGTGAGCATTGAAAATCATCTTGAGAGACAGAGAACACATGTTATAGATAAACGAGTTAATAGCGTCGCCATAGATTCCCCAACTTCTTTGGTCGAGCGTGTCCAGCTTCTTGGAGTTCTTAAGTTGATTTCTTTCTTGAAGTCCTAATGCTGTTATGGTGTCAAAAACCATGCATTGCAAGTTCATCTCCTTGGACTTAGCCGATAGTTCGAAGCCTTCATTCTCGATAGCAGCATTATCAAACAGCGGGTGTGTCATTGTGCTTTTCACCGGTCTTATTAATTGTTTAATAATCATTCGTGTCTGTTGGAGCCCTTTGAAAATTCTGATCGGTGGAAATACAAATAACTTTTGCTGTAGTTCTGGACTTCCAATCGATGCAAGGGAATTATCGAAGTCAAATAGAAGTGTCGGGATCATGAACGTTCTCCTTAGAGTTTATTAATTGTAGTCTTATTGAATTCTTATTTGTGCTTAGTATGAAGTGCATACCTACACCAAATCCAATCGATTGAAGCCATGCACCGCTCAGACGTATTAATGGAACTGCTTTGAATTTATTATTAGCACGGTATGAAATGATTCTTTTTGTTTTCATTTGATTGTGTCCGGTTGTGAAGAATGACTAAAGTGAGGTTAGAATCTTAGTTGATTCCGAGTAGCTGGCTTACTGCAATGGTCTTGTTAGGTTTGTGAAGAATATCAGTACTATCAGTAATGTGCTGAGTGATTGAATCATAGAGGTTCATCTTTGATAATTTCTCTCCAGATCGTAAATAGTAAATGGAATCCGGTTCTTGAATTAACTTACTAGCACCGGCAATTGCACCGTAACCGATCTTACTGTTCTTCTTCGTTGTTGCTAATAATAATCGTCCAAGTTCATTCTTTAATTCTTCTTCGGAGTAAAATTCATTCAGCAGCTTATCTCTAGTTGCAATGAAATGTTCTATCTCTGTTTCTTTCTGCTTCATGTAGAACTCAGCTTTTCTAAATACATCTGTAAAATCATTCATCAGCGAATACTGAGAGACTGCAGATGCATTAAAAATTGTTAGGTTCGTACATGCGTGGGCATTCTGACCGGTGTAAACTTTAATGATCGGATTCTGAATGTTTAGAGCGAATACCATTCCTACGACACTATCATATCCGGTCACTTGATTTCCAAGATGAGCTTCAATAGCAACTCTGGGATAAGCAACGTTTCGTGTGTGATCTTCATTCTCATTAGTTACCGGGTCTTGTACTTTGCAGATTATTTTATCGACTCCCACAACATCAAGGAAGGGTTGGATGTATGCTTTCGGTGATTGGAATGTTACTTGACTATTTTCTCGTGTGAATATTTTTGATTCAATTACTTCATCTAATACAGCTTCCATTTTATACAAGCTCCTCTTTTAGTAAATAATTTTTAACTAACTTATTGCCAAGCTCTTCGGCAAATTCAATCGACTTACTTCTTCGTATTTCCCATTCTATGAATATCTCATAGAATAAATCGCAAGCTGCTATGACCTCTTGATCAGCATAACGATTTACATACTCAAGAATGGCATCGAATGATTCAAGTGGGGAGTTCATCTTTACCTCCTTTCACTATCCTCCCTTCAAACGGATAGTCAATGGTTACTTGTTTTTCTGTTTCCTTAGTGCCACCGCAGTTCCTACATGATTTGCAGAATACATATTTGGAATCAAGGTAAGTTGGTTTAATAAATACAGCGACGAATGATCCGCAGTTGGCGCAAAGATTAATACAATTGTTTTCATCTTTGATTAGCATAAGATGAGCTGGACATATTCCCGCATAAGCTTGATTGCTACAATCCGGGTGTTGGCATTTCATTGTTCCTCCGCAAACTTTATCCTCCTTGGTTATTAGCAATTTGTTATTCAAGGAAGAAGAGAGACAAGCCCAGAAGAACAAGCAGAAGAATTGAGTAGAAGCAGAAGAAAGAGGAAAACACCTTTGAGATTATGTAGCAATATTATAATATATAACACTATAGATAGATATCGTAAAATCATCATTAATACTGCATATCCTTAATACTTCGGAAATTTTGGGAAAATGTATACGGGATATATTTGACTATCCATCAAAAATAAAACACTCTACCCCCCCTTCGTTTTTTTGCTGGTGTAATATTCATGTGCCTTCCACTTCCCACTATGTTGTCTTTCTTCTATTGCGAAGTGCAATTAAGCACTAATCAATTATTATCTAAAATTGGAGAAATGAAATGGAAGCTTTAGAGATGTTGTCATTGAAATTACAGAATTGGATTAACCCAAACTTAAATTTGAAGCCTCGCTATTTCGGCTACAAACCAAATGCCGAAACCGGTGGGCTCGAAAGAGTAGAGTTCAAATATCCCAAGTTTGATGTCAGACTTAAATTCGCCAGTGTTGATTTGGCATCCAAGTGGGTCGATATATTCAGAAATGAATTAGCTGCTCTATCCGGTACCAATGACTACATCACCGTCATGATTCATGATAAACCTTATTCATTAACTTTTGCCGGCAACGTCGATAGATCAACTGGTGAGATTAAAACCATAGTTACGTTTACGCTTGTAGAGGCATTACGAGTGATCGCTGATGTACCCGAAATGGCAGAAGTTGAAGCGGAGGTGTTCCCTAGCTAATATATAATTAGACAACAGAGTGAGCATTGGATTGCTCACTCTTTTTTTCTAGCCTCTCATTCTATCAATGAGTTTTTTCTAATAAATTACGATTTGTTAGACCTATTTCAAATCGTAATTGAAGCGTAACCATAGATAGCTCAATGGAATCAATGGTAATAACATTATTATTATATATATGTATAATATATATTCATTAAAATGAATTTCTCTTGCCGACCCCTTATTTTCGAGGGTGTGTGAAAATAGGTCGTCAAACAAATTTCGGTTTCGTTTTTAAAATGAAATCAAAACATTTTTTCTAAAAAAATGAATTATCACACACCCTCTTTTCAATCGTAACCGTAATATCGTAATTCGTTTACTGTGAGCATAAAGATTTTTGAAGTTCTAAAAAATCCTTCAGATTTACAACGTACATCTTTTTCGTCGTGTGGTAGTTAGTGCTTTGATATGCTTTGGGACTAATATTCAATTTATCGTTAAGAAGACGGGATAGTGCATTTTTACTCATTTGTCTTCCAAGAATGACTTGCGAATTAATTTCATTTAGGACATCGTCCGTGTCAAATCCCATCCATGTATCTTCAGTTCTAATTGGAATGCATCGATCATTGTTAAATTTAATTAAGTCTAAAAAGAAATTTGCCAGAATAACAGATTCATTGGCGATGCTATCGTTTATCCCTTTATTAGTCACATAAGATTTACTTAATTCTATTAGTTTTTGAGAAACATTTAATGCATGATTAGATAAGTCAATGACCTTAGCAACAACAATCAATGGGCACCAAATTTCAAAGCTCCGGTTACTCAAATGAATTAAGTCTTGATCCTCATCCGGATTCATGCTCTCATACAACTCATACATTTTATATGCATTTTCGAGTCCAACGAAGTATTGTTCGTCTCTCAATTGTTGTTGCTCTTCTAAGTTTTTGATTGAATTTGTATAACGCTTCACGTGCGAATCTTTTAGTTTTCGAACCATTCTGATCTTAATTGTTCTGTCTGCAAGAACATCATCAATCTCATTTATGCCTGCAATGACTTTGGGAGAGTATGAATCGAATTTTTGCGGGATGTTTCCCTCTCCGACACACCTTTTCACGGCACCTGCCTTTCCAAAACCAGTCTTTAAGACATCCAGCAATGCCTTTTGAACTTCGCCGGTTTTAGAAATTTGTTTTTCATACTCATCAATGAATAGAGTTGGTGTATTTAAATCTACATCTCGATAGATAACTGCCGCTGATGAATTGCTTGATAGATCTCCATTGAAAACAATCGGTTGAAGAATTTCCATAAGAGTGGTTTTGCCGGATGCTTTTTCACCGAATAAATGAAGATAAGGAAATACTCTGAACATCTTGAAAACATAAGTACTCATGGCCCAAACCGAAACTAAATGTGATTCATTATCATTTCTTAATTGTACATATCGATGGACATAAGAAAGTAGTCGTTGATAGGTAGAAGAAATATTTATTTCAGTTTGATTCTTTAAATAAGCGGGGATTTTTTTTACCGGAAAATTTGAATTATAAAGCTTTTCGGTCTTGGGTGTTAGAAAGATACTTTGTAAGTCATCTCTTTTAGTAATAATTTTTTTAGAACTGATTACGTAATCAATCCCATTCGCAATAAATCCATAATACAATTGATCGTCAACAAAGTCTTGTGCAAGATTAATCTTCTTAATTGGCTTCTCAAGTGAAAAAATTTTTAACAGTTCTTCCGAGATTTGTGGTGTTTCATTCTTCTCCATATTCCCTCTTTGCTTAGATTAAGAGTCGGTTGAGCTTATCGTCTAATTTTCAACGTGGGGTAAGCTCATATTAGATTAGTTGCCACATCCAACTTGATCTCCGATTTAATTAGTTAGTTATTAAATTTTTCTTGTTGCAGATACCTTTTCTACTTGGATTTGTGCCCGTTCGATACGAGTAAAGTTCACAGTCATTACAAGTACAGTTTTTAACTTCCTTGGATTGATTGCATGAACAGTCAAGACATTTTCGCCTTATAGCTTTAAGAGGTGTTAATTTTTTCATTCATACTCCTTTTTATTTTTTTGCGGTGCTAAGGAAATAAAAATGAAGCGTCTAGTGTTAGAATGATTTTAGAATTCTATTAGAAAAGGAGTAGAATTATTCTTCAATGTGTGGAATTTTAAAAAATAAAGCAGTATTAAGCAGAGATTAGATTTTTAGTATAATTGATAAATTGTTTCTCATCCCATTTTTTAAATTTGTGTTTTATCTCAGGATAAATGGCATGTGTATATTCGGCTAAGTTCATAATTTTAACATCATTTTCTTGTTGAATAATATTTTTATAAGCGTGACCGCAGAGATCGACTATATCTTTTTTTATGTATTTCCCCTTAAGTTTTTTAATTTCAGAATTTATGTATTTGATTGATAGATTTAGACTTTTCGTTTTTATTGCTTGTTGACTAAGAGGGACTTTGGATAATTCATTGCTAAAATTTTGTTCATTGGTTTGTTTTGTATCGGACATTACAATGCTACTTCGAAAAGGTACATCGATCCATTCATTATAGAACCAATTCTCAAAATATTTTCGGACTAAGATAAAGAACGCAAATACATTTTGAGTATAGTAAGCAAAAGGAACATTCTCCAAAATCGTATGCCATTCTTTTTCAGTAGAAATTATCCTCAAATACTCAGAAGTGTTATGCTCATTCAAGATTATCCTACAACATTCTTTATTAGAGAAAGCTCCATAGTTTTGATTGTATTCCTCTACTGTCATAATAATATTACGGGATCTTCGTTTGTTCTTATAACATTCATCCATTAAAATATCGCCATTCTCTTTTATTGAATACTGTACACTTGTGTGAACAATTGCTTCTGTAAATTTTTCATCAATGTGCTCATCACTCATAAAACTATGATCATGGAGAGTGAAACTGGGTATGAGGGAATAGGCATTATCAGTCATTGTAAATCGCTATTTGTTTTCAAATGAATTAATTATTCCCCTCATCTGCTCAAGGGCGTCTTCCAAATTTTCTGCTATTTCTTGTGCTAGTACATCCGGTGCCGGTAAATTTGCCGAGTCTTCAATGCTGTCATCTTTAAGCCAGAAAATATCCAGGCTGGTCTTATCACGTTTGATGATTTCATCATAACTGAAGCGTTTGAATCGTTCTGTCTCTTCCCTCTTGAATCTATTTTTAGGATTATAACACTTTATAAAATCCTCCAAGTCAGAATACTTCAACGGATTTGTCTTCAATGTGAAATGCATATTGGTTCTCAAATCATAAATCCATAATTCTTTAGTCCACGGTTTTTCACTTGCCGGTTTCTTGTCAAAGAAGATTACATTAGCCTTTACACCTTGAGCGTAGAATACACCAGTTGGCAATCGGAGTAAGGTATGAACATCACAACTTTGAAGTAAATTCTTACGTACTGTTTCACCGGCACCGCCTTCGAACAGTACATTATCGGGAACTACTACTGCGGCTTTACCATTTATTTTAAGAATCGTCTTGATATGCTGGACAAAATTCAATTGCTTATTTGAAGTCGTGGCAGAGAAGTCTGTGCGTTCATAAGAAATTGTTTCTCTATCGGTCTTACCCTCTTCATTAATTATCGTGATGCTGCTCTTCTTACCAAATGGAGGATTTGTTAAAACGTAATCAAATCTTTCTCCGGTATCTGAAGCCAAACTGTCGCTCACAACAATTGGACTTTCTTCACCGCCGATACCATGCAAGAAAAGATTCATAGCGCATAGTCTTGCGGCGCTGTCAACTATTTCCCAACCTTTGAATGTATTCAATCTGAGGAAATTTAGTTCGTCCTTGTTCAATTTGAAGTTATGTGTAAGATAGTTATGTGCCGCTAAAAAGAATCCTCCGGTACCGCAAGCCGGATCGCATATTGTGCTGTTGGGCTGTGGATTTATTATTGCAACCATACCTTTTATTAACGCTCTTGGAGTAAAGTATTGACCCGCACCGCTCTTAATATCTTCAGCATTTTTTTCTAACAACCCCTCGTAAATTTCTCCTTTCAAGTCAACATCTAGACCTGACCAAGTTTCTTCATCGATCAGTTTGATTAGCCGTTTCAGTTTTGCCGGGTCTTGAATTTTATTTTGAGACTTACGGAAGATAACGCCAAGCATTCCTTTTGCTTTGCCAAGGTTTTCAAGTGCGTGTCTGTAATGAATCTCTAACTCATCACCATCTTTGGAAGACAAACTGTTCCAATCATACGCTACCGGAATAATTGACGCTCGTTTATATGGTGGCTTAGTTAGTTCATCTGCCATCTTAAGAAATAACAAATAAGTAAGCTGCTCAACGTAGTCACCGTAGCTTACACCATCGTCACGCAATACGTTACAGTAGTTCCATAGTTTTTGTACTAGTGTATTTGATTCATTCGCCATATTAATTCTTTTTGTTTATAAGGTTTTCAATCACTTTGAACCGTTGCATTTTTTGCAATAGTTGCTATTGCTATTATAATACCCAACAACCGAGGAATACTTGGTTATTCAACTTGTCAAGATTCCCGGCAGTTTAAAATAATGATAGACAATATTAATTTATTTTTTTCTTCGCTTCATGTTTTCTTTTGGGGAACCGTCAGGTAATGCCTGACTGTTGGATTTCGTTTTTGAAATCTTTTCCCTTTCCACCTTTATCCTCTCCAGCAACTTCTCTGCCGGTTCATCGTTTGGGTCTTGCGGTACAAGCTTGCCGGAGAATGCTTCTTTAAGTATGCTCTGGCGTAAACGCTCCGCTTGCTTTAACGATTGATCTATAATTTTTTCTGTTTCATCCGCTACTGAAAAGTGTCGTTCAATTTCGGAAACGATTTGTTGTTGTTCTTTTAAGGGTGGCAATGGATTCATAATCGAATAAATTTTAGCGCCAGAGATAACTGGTTGCGCTGTACTTACTGAATGTTGATTAAGATTTGACACATGTATAAGATAGAATAAAAATTTCATATCAAGGTTATTGAACTCTACTATCAATGCGTTATCAGTGACCCATGAGAAAGGTTCGGTTATGTGAACGACACCACATTTAGCACCAACTCTCCCTATTATCAATTTTCTATTTTCAAACATATATTTATCATAATATCCAGAGACTCCATTTCCACCATATACGGCATAACTACCATTACTTTTCATATGAGCGCTGGTTAATCCATTACCACTTGAAACCGTAATAATTTCTCCTAAACAAGTCCACACCCACCCATCCGGTAATTGCGGTAAGTTGGTTGTATCTACAGGTGGCAATTCCTTGTATTTCTTGCCAAGTACTTTCTTTCGTTCCTCTTTTATCTTGGCTAATAATTCCTCTGCTTTTTCACCTTTCACGTTTGACGTTTGCTTTCTCCATTGCTCTGTAAGCTTTCCCTCAAACGCATGTTTAAGTACAGACTGCCGGTAGCGTTTTATCTGCGCTTTGGCTTTCTTCAGTTCGGCTACTGAAACATCAAGCTTAGTAAAGAGTTCTTCTAACTTTGCAACTATGCGGTGCTGTTCTGGAAGTGGGGGAAGTGGAATATCTAACAACACTGCATTATTTATAGTTACTTGCGGTTGTGCTGAACCAGTAACTAGTTTTGATCTATCAGCTACTTGAAGTATGTAATAAAAATATTTTTTGGTTTCATTCAGTTCAGAATAAAATTCGAGTACAAGTGAATTGTTGGTAATAAATACTTGTGGAGGAGAAAGATTGATTTTACCACTGTAAGCACCACGGCATGAAATCATAACTTGTTCTTGCTCGTATAAGTACTCACTATGAAAACCAATTATACCATTGGCTCCAAATACTGGGAAACCATTTTCTATTAATTGGGTTGTTGGTAGATTTTTCCCATATACAATATTACAAAGTCCACTTAATTTTGTTTTAACCCAACCATTCGGCAATTCTTGCATAACCCCTATATTATTATTCATCAAACAAGCTCTTCATTTAGTTCATTAAGTATTGGCTCTAACTTTTCACCAAAGAGAGTGTATGCTTTGTATCTTCCGCCTCTATCAAAGAACGGCGGGTTGTCAAAGTCGTCCATCTCAACAGAAAGTGAAGTAGAGATATGTTCCTTAATCATGTTTAGCCATTGTTCTTGTTCACCGGTAAAACCTTTTCCCAGATCGTTCTGCTTTGTAAGCCAGCTATGGAATTTTCTATCAACAATCTCCGGGAAGGGCTCAAGTGTTTCTGTTTGCCCAACCGCAAAACGGATTAATGAAATCATGTTTGTTAAAAGCTTAACGGCTCCGGCACCTTTTACTTTTGCTTTCTCCAACTGCTCAAACGCATTCCACAATATTTCCGGCGTTAAGTTGTAAGGTGGTTTGCGGATTGCGTCGGCTAACGTTTTAATGTCTTCAAACGTAATGTGCCGCTGACTGTAAGGTCTGCTGTAGATTATTTGCAGCGCAGTAATTTCATCTTTGTTCTTTTCAATAAACTCCTTGAACGATTTTACCAGCGCCTGAGCTTTCTCTTTGGATTTGCCGCTGCCTCCGGCGTATGTAACTTCATCTTGACTAACCGTATCAATTATCTGTTCGTTCTTTCTCTTAATATCTACAATAGCATCTCTCAACTTAGGATTATCAAACGGAGTAACGGCTTCCTTAACAAGTTCATCGGCGGCTTTCTTCAACTGCTCTTGAGTCGGATACTCAACCTTGTAAACTTCTTTTGCCTTCTCAAAGGATTTATCCGGGTCAACAGCGTCAAACAAACTTGAGACTATATGCTGTATGGATTTTCCGTTGGTGAGCGTTATAATTTCTTTTCTGTCGGTTTCATCCATGCCTCTTTCAATGCGTGAAAGTCTTCCGGCTAATGTTAGGATTGTATCTTCATCTCTGTTGCCGCTTGCCACCGAGATCAACAATTTATCCAACGGCACTGTAGGTCTGCGTTCAGTTGGTCGGGAATCGATTTTAACACTTTCAAATATTCCCACTGCATCAACAGCAACAAAGTGAGTTTTAACTTGAGCATCAGGTGTAACGCTCATCAAATCCGTACTGGAAATTGTTCTTGTGCCTCGTCCCAGCATTTGCTCAAAGTATGTTCTGGATTTTACGTCACGCATAAAGAGCAGACATTCCAGAGGACGTATATCAGTTCCGGTAGCAATCATATCTACAGATACCGCTATTCTCGGATTGTAAGAGTTTCTAAAGCTCGCAAGTAAATCTTCCGGTTTCTCGTTGTTTGTTCTGTAAGTGATCTTCTTAACAAAGTCGTTTCCTTTGCCGAATACATCTTTGATAATTTCAACAATATCCTCAGCGTGAGAATCATCCTTTGCGAACACAAGAGTCTTGGGTACTTCAGTACGGTTAGGAAATATTTCTGTAAATAGTTTATTCTTGAATGTCTGTATGATGGTTCTTATCTGGCTCGGAGATACTACGTCTTTATCAAGTTGTGTGGGTTTGTATTCGATTTCCTGATCAACTTGTTCCCATCGTTTTTCTCTAGTTAGCTTATTGCGTTTATCAATGTAGTAGCCGGATTCAATTTTACTTCCTTCCTTTGTGATCTTAGTTTTAATCTCATAGACATCGAAGCCAACGTTTACACCATCGGCTACTGCCCTCTCATGATTGTATTCCATTACAAGATTCTGATTGAAGAACCCGATTGTCTGCTTGGACGGAGTAGCTGTAAGCCCTATAATGAATGCGTCAAAATATTCCAGCACTTGCCGCCACTGATTGTAAATAGATCGATGGCATTCGTCGGTTACAATTATGTCAAATGTATCAATCGGAATTTTGGGATTGTAAGTAACTTGTTTCTCCGGCTCGGCATCGGCATAACCGTCAAAGTTAGATTGTTCTTCAAGTGATGGATCAAGTTCTTCACCTTTCAGCATGGAGAACAATCTCTGAATTGTTGATACGCATACTTTTGCTACCGGATCGAATGTGTTGGATTGAAGATGCTGAACATTGTAAAGCTCAACAAATTTTCTTCCGTCATCTGGAGTTATATATTGGTTAAACTCATTCTTAGTCTGACGACCAAGATTATTTCTATCAACGAGAAATAAAATTCTCTTTGCTTTCGCAAACTTGATCAAACGATATGAGAAACTAACAGCGGTAAAAGTCTTGCCGCTGCCGGTTGCCATCTGAATTAATGCCCGTTCTCTGTTATATGCTAATGACTCTTCTATGTTGGTGATGGCTTCGATTTGGCAAAGCCGCAAGCCATTTGTATTAAGTTGAGGAAGTTCTTTTAGTCGATTGCGGAATGATGAATCATCGTCAGACCATTCTTTCAAAGTATCCGGCGTATGAAATGTGAATACTCTTCTTGAACGTGTTTCAATATCCTTTGCATCTCTAAAGTAAGTCTCAACGCCGGTACTTTCGTATGCAAAGCGGAGAGGTTCTGCTTGGTGAGGTAAGTAACGGAGTTTACCGGTTCTGTATTTTTCAGATTGATCTGCTACTCCGCTAAGTGTTACTCCTTCGGCTTTAGCTTCAATTACTCCTATTGGTTTACGATCAACAAAGAGTAAATAATCTGCAAATCCTTCTTTCAGCGGATATTCACGGACGGCAACGCCAAGACTAGCGCCAAGATTAATTTCTTTAACGTTTTGAATTGCCCACCCGGTTTGTGTCAGCAGTTCATCGATGTGTAATCTGGCTTTCTGTTCTGGAGTCATTCTTGAAACAACAGCATTGTTACCAACCCCTATAATTCACTTTTAAGTTAGCTAATTCTCAAAACTGTTGCAAAGTAGTTTTAGATGTCTGAATGTCGAATCAGATATGCTATTCATCTTCCAAACCTTGAAATATTCCCCGACTCAACTGCTGTTTTCTAATCGAACGTTGCCAGTTGAGGTATTTCCATGCTGATAAACGGTCGCCAGTAAAATATTCAGTTGAGTCGGCGCTTCTTAATCAAGTTTCTCTACCGCACTTCTCAAGTCGTCAACTCTTAAGTGTGTATAAATCTGTGTCACTCTCAAATCTGAATGAGTAAGAAGTTTAGAAACTTGATAAATTGATACTCCCTTTTGAACTAACCAGCTGCCAAACGTATGCCTTAAGCCGTGAAATGATAACTGCTGGTCAAGTCCGGCTTTCTTCACAAGCTTTTTGAATTTATGTGAGATGAAAAGTTGCTTAATGGGTTTATCCTTGTAAGTAAAAACTTTTAGCGATTGTGAATTTCTAATTTGTCGGTCAGTCAATATTTGGAGTGCTTTAATGTTTAGCGGTATCGTATGAACCTTTCGAGACTTCGTTTGTGAATTGCGATTATCCAAAATCAGAGTTTGATTCTTAAAATCAATTTGCCTCCATTCAAGGTTAATTAAGTCAGATTGCCTCAATCCGGTGTTTACAGCAAAAGTCACCAGCTCTTTCAAATCAATGTCATCAATAGCCCTTAACAACGTTTCAAATTCAGCTTGGGTAAAAAATAATGGTAACTTCTCAACAAGCTTTGGTTTCTTAATACTTTTACAAGGATTTTCAGTTAAGTATTTTTTAGAGATTGCGTAATTAAAAGCACTGCTCAAATCGGCAATATCTCTTCTGACAGTATAAGCAGATAAATTTCGTAATCTCATTTCAACAAACGACACTACTTGTTCCTTCGTCAAATCTGTTAGCAGTACATTCCCTATCTGTTTAGTGAAGCTTTTAAACGTTGTTCGCAAGGACTTTGTATGATTAATACTGTGGACTGATTCAGAGTATCTTAGAAATTCAAAAAAAAACTGTCCAAGATAAACTGGATTTACTTTCTTAGCGATTCGGTCTTTTAACTGCGCATCAAATTGTAACAAGAATTTTAGTGCTTCTGACTTCAAGTTTGTCTTAGTCGAAACACATGTCATCTTCCCGTTTACTTGAGCATAGTAGATATAGTAACGACCGTTTGAACGTTTGGAGAGATACATATAAGAATCTCCTTTCCGTTCTCTAAAAGCTAAAATGGTCATCAAAAATTGACTGGGATTTTGATTTGTCTGAGTCAATTTTTCACTAGTCAAAACCAAGTCAAAATTTTTTCTGGCAGGTTCGTTTAAAACAAAAATTGCGAACCCGTTAAGAATTCGCAACTTATTGTGGGCAGAGACGGAATCGAACCGCCGACACAAGGATTTTCAGTCCTTTGCTCTACCGACTGAGCTATCTGCCCCTAAAAAGAACGGCACAAAAATAAATAATTTCAGCTAATTCACAAAAGCAAAATTCATTTTAATTGCCTTCTTGATTGTATCATTGAAAAAAATTAGTATGTTTGTGCGAATTTTTTCGAAGGTAGATGCAAACAGCTGCATTTATAATAGTCAACGTTCTGCTCGTCGCTGGATTTATCCATCTGACTCGTAAAAAGGAATTTCTCTCATTCCTTTATAACGGTAAGTGGATGCTTACGTGGCTTGCTGTAGGTATCATCACGTTGATGGATGAACTCACTTCGATCTACTACGCGCCGTACGAAGCGTTCAGGTTCATCGGTATAAAAGCAATATTCTATATTGCCCTCACTTCGATACTGATTCGCTTTCTGTCAACTCGTATGGTGGAGATCGGAGAGATTCTCGAGAAAAATAATATTCGCGGCGGCGGCGTCTATTCGTTTTCATATCTCGTTCTCGGGCCAACATTTTCTTTCGTTGCCATTTCATCAATCCTTGTGGATTACATTTTAACCGCTACTATTTCTACAGTAAGCGCCGTAGAAAATGGGACTTACTTTTTGGGAATGGGTCCCGAAATCAGATTCTTTCTTAAGTTCGGCGTGATTGGATTGATAACCGTGCTGAACATCATCGGCATAAAAGAAAATGCTAAGTTTACATTCTTAATTTTCGTTTTCGCAGCATTCGTTCTTGCAAACTTAATCGTCGGCGGCGTTGCTAATCTGGATTCCAATTCATACTCAATCATCGGTAACAGTTTTCATTCGTTCGTTGGCGATTTCAAAGGACAGAATCCGTTTGCGGCATACGAAAATTTGATCATAGGAATCGGCAGCTGTATCCTCGCGTATTCTGGCATCGAATCGGTTCTGCAGACGGCGTCGCTCGTAAAAGACTGGCATCAAATCCGGAAAGCATACGTTTTCTTAGCCGTTACAGTTGGAATCGTTACTCCTTTAATTGCCCTCTTCGCTCTTTCATCAGGAATAAATTTAAGCCACCACGAAACAGACTTGATTCCGATCTTTGCATCAAAAGTTAACGGAGAGTTTTTCGGAATCGTGGTTGGTATTCTCGCTAGTATAACTTTGATCATGGCTGTCAACACAGCAATGGTAGCATCTGCAGAATTGATAGAGAAAGTTGCGGAAAAATATAATTACCATTGGCTAATCCATGCTAACAAAAAACAATCGCTTTACAGAATACATATCATTAATGCAATTTTTTATTCGGTCATCTTGATCATAACAAGCGGCAGCCAGGCAGTACTTGCAGAAATGTATGCGGTTGGCTTGGTTGCAAGTTTTGCAATCAATACCGGCTCGTTAATTAAGTATAGATTTTCGAAAGGCACAAAAGAGATCAGCTACCATACTTCGCGTTTCGGAACTCTGCTTCTCTTTTTTGTTTTGGTCAGTACTCTTATTTATATAATGATAGCGCGTCCGTACGGCACTACTCTTTGGTTCCTCATAACGTCCGTAGTTTTAATTCTTGGAATCAGAATATCACGTTACCGCGCGCCGGATATTCCTATCCGCCGTGTTACAAACAATGTAATGGATGTCGTTTTCAAAATTGCAGAAATAGATAACAAGCATATCAATATTTTCTTCAGACGTCCGATGGAAGAAGATATTCACGTTAACGAAGCAAATTCTATCTTCATAAGTTTTTACACGCCAAGACTCGAGACTCCTCAAACGATCAAAGCAAACCATTTCTGGATAGCAATCGAACGCAAATTGAATCTGTTCGATATGATGAGTGGTTTGTTGAAAGCGATTGAATACGAAATTCCTTTTGCCGAAAAGGAAATTCATCTCCATTTCGGCTGGCCTCTTTCTTCTTGGGTAGATCGTTTATCAACCGGAATTATGACGCACAACATCATGAAACTACCTCGGCATTTCCCCACTTTCCATTATCATATAGAATTCCAGAGAAAAAAGAAGAATAATAAATAACTCATGTTACGCAAAAAACAAAAACTGTCCGCCAGTGGCGAGATTTTCAACATTATGTCGCCCCGCTGTGGCTTTGACTGTTTTTGGTGCATGGAGTGCTACCAATATGCCGCTCCTATCGGAGCTTTTATAAATGGCGTTCTTCGCGTTATTTTGTAGTGTTCATAGTCCCGGAGGGACGAAATATTGGTAGAAAGGTTGTCCCCTCCCTTAGTTTAAGCTCCAGAGGAGCGACATATGTCGAAGGTATAAAATTATTTCAACCTTCTTTTGCGTAACATGAGCAAATAAGATATTCTTTCACTGTAATTGATATAAAGCTTCTCTTACAATATTTTATAGACAGAAATAATTCGTTACGGGGGATTAAGGCGCCGTGCCAAATAATTATATAGGGATTACTGCTTTTATTCTTGATGGAAAATTTCTCATACATAGTTGTTAATCTCCTCCTCATCTTTATCTTCGTTAAGATCACGCGGAAGAAAGAATTTCTCTCCTTTATGTACAACGGCAAATGGATACTCACGTGGCTTGCCGTCGGTATTATAACTTTGATGGATGAGTTGACTTCAATCTACTACGCTCCATACGAAGCATTCCGCTTCATCGGTCTTAAAGCAATAATTTATATTGCTCTCACTTCAATTCTGATCCGATTTCTTTCTACACGAATGGTGGAAGTCGGTGAGATATTGGAACGCAATAACATTCGCGGCGGCGGTGTATATTCTTTTTCCTACTTGGTTCTTGGACCGAACTTTTCTTTCATTGCAATCGCCTCCATACTTGTCGCATATATTTTAACCGCAACAATCTCTACCGTGAGTGCCGTTGAGAACGGTACATATTTTTTAGGAATGAGTCTCGAGACTAAGTTTATTCTAAAATTTATTGTTATCGCTTTTATTACCGGATTGAATATCATAGGCATAAAAGAAAATGCAAAGTTTACGTTTATGATTTTTGTTTTCGCTGCTTTTATACTTTCAAATCTTATCATCGGAGGAATTGCAAATCTGGATTCTAAATCGGTCTCTTACCTTGGTCAGAGTGTTCAATATTTCGTAGATGATTTTAAGGGACAAAGTATTTTCGCCGGATACCAAAATTTAATTATCGGTATCGGCAGTTGTATCCTTGCTTATTCAGGAATCGAATCTGTTTTGCAAACAGCTTCACTTGTTAAAAGCTGGCATGAAATCCGCAAAGCGTATATTTTCTTAGCAGTGACAGTTGGAATTTTCACTCCGCTCATTGCCCTCTTTGCGCTTTCCGGAGATATTAATCTGGCTCATCATGAAACCGATTTAATTCCAACATTCGCAGCAAAAGTTAACGGAGAGTTTTTCGGTATTATCGTTGGAATCCTTGCAAGCATAACTTTGATTATGGCTGTCAACACGGCAATGGTTGCATCCGCCGAATTGATCGAGAAGATCGGCGAGAAATATAATTTCCTCTGGCTGATAAGCGTTAATAGGAATCAGTCGCTCTACCGGATTCACATGGTCAATGCCGTATTCTACAGCATCATATTGGTCATAACAAGCGGCAGCCAGGCAATTCTTGCGGAGATGTATGCGGTAGGTTTGGTAGCAAGTTTTACGATTAATATTTGGTCGCTTCTCAAATATCGTTTCTCGAAAGGAACAAAAGAAATTACGTATCACACTTCCCGCTTTGGCACTCTGCTTCTCTTTTTTATTTTGGCAAGCACATTAATTTATATAATGATCGCGCGTCCGTACGGTACAACACTCTGGTTTATTATTACAGCTGTAATTTTGTTTTTAGGAATAAAAATTTCACGCTATCGCGCACCGGATATTCCAATACGCCGGGCAACAAACAACGTGATGGATGTTGTTTTCAAAATTGCTGAAATCGAAAATCGAGAGGTTCATATTTATTTCAGAAGACCATATGAAGATGAGCCGATTGCAAAAGCGCCGAATACAATATTTGTCAGTTTCTATTCGCCGCGTGTGGAAGCGCCGGAATTACTTCACGCTAATCAATTCTGGATTGCTATCGAGCGACGTATGAATTTGTTTGAAATGATAACCGCGGTACTAAAAACAATTGAGTATGAGATACCTCATAACGAAAAAGATATTCATCTGCATTTCGGCTGGCCGCTTAGTTCGTGGGTGGATAGACTGTCTATCGGCATTATGATTCATAACATTATTAAGCTCCCACGCATCTTCCCAGATTTCCATTTCCACATGGACTATCAGACAAAAAAGAAGAGCGCTAAATAGCGCTCTCGCAAAACAACTTCTTGTTACGATCTATATTACATCACCAACGCCATTATTGCTTTCTGGACGTGAAGACGGTTTTCCGCTTCGTCGAAGATTACACTATTGGCGGAATCGGCAACTTCATTTACAACTTCGTCCCCGCGGTGTGCCGGAAGACAGTGCATAAAAATGTAATCGTCCTTCGCATGTTTTACTAATTCCGGATTGACTTGGTACTTCATGAATTTCTTTCTTCTCTCTTCGGCTTCTTTTTCTTGTCCCATGCTTGCCCATACGTCGGTGTAAACAACATCGGCATTCTTTACCGCAGCAACCGGATCGTCTAAAATTTCAACTTTACTGCCCATAACTTTTGCGTTTTCTTTCGATTTGTTGACAACACTTTCCAACGGTTTGTATCCGGAAGGAGATGCGATTGAAATATCCATTCCGACTTTTGAACATCCTTGAAGCAGACTGTGTGCCATGTTGTTGCCGTCGCCTATGTATGCAAGCTTCAAACCTTTCAAGTTTTTTTTGTATTCAAGAACAGTGAACAAATCAGCTAATACTTGACACGGATGATGTAAATCCGTTAAACCGTTTATCACCGGAATTGTACCGTAAGTTGCGAGGTCTATCACGTCTTGATGATCAAATGTTCTGATCATAATTCCATCGAGGTAACGTGAAAGAACTTTAGCAGTATCGGAAACGCTCTCGCTCTTTTTCAATTGCATATCATTCTGATTGAAAAACAATCCGGTTCCGCCAAGCTCATAAATGCCGACTTCAAATGACACACGCGTTCTTGTGGAAGGTTTTGAAAAAATCATTCCGAGTTTCTTACCTTCCAGCACGTGATGTTTTATTCCTTTGCGCCTTTCGTCTTTTAGTTTCGCGCTCAAATCAAATATTGCATTTATCTCGTCTAACGCTAAGTGTTGAATTTCAATTAAGCTTTTTCCTTTCATGTCAACTGCCATTATTCACCTTCCTTTATTTTTGCGAGGTCTAATCTAAAAAGATTAGTACATTTTTTCTAAATAGTGATTCTCGTACCGCAGTTTTCTTTACCGAGATCTTCTTCACAAGTAATGATCGCTTCTTTGCCGCCGTTTTCTAAGAATGCGATCGCTGCCAAAATTTTTGGTCCCATACTTCCGGATGGAAACTCTCCGGCATCGTAATAAGCTTTTGCTTCTTCAACAGTTAAGTGATCAAGTTGTTTCTGATTCGGCTTGTTGAAATTGATGAAGACTTTACGAACATCTGTGATGATGTAAAACCGGTCGGCATTAATTTCTTTTGCCAGCACTGCAGATGCAAGATCTTTATCAACCACTGCTTCGATAGCTTCCAAATATTTTGTATCGCTATGCCAGTAAACCGGTATTCCGCCGCCGCCAGCCGCAATAACAATATGACCTTTTTCAACGAGATCGCTGATGACTTTATTGTTCATCACTTCCAATGGTTTAGGAGACGCAACCACTCTTCGCCATCCCCTTTTGCGAGCGTCTTCTTTGAAAATCCAATTGTTTGCATTGCCCAACAATTCCGCTTCTTCCTTCAAATAATAAGGACCAATTGGTTTGGTTGGGTTTTCAAATGCCGGATCGTTTATATCGATCAAGACTTGCGTGATAACGGCAACAACATTTTTGTTTACATTAGCTTTGGTGAGCGCGTTTCGCATTTGCCGCTCAATCATGTAACCGATTCCACCTTGAGAATCGGCTACACAAATATCTAACGGCATCTTTGGAATTTTATACTGCTGATATCCCGCTTCATTTCTTAGAAGAATGTTTCCGACTTGCGGACCGTTTCCGTGTGTTAAAACTAATTCATAACCTTGTTCGAGTAGCCCAAGCAGCTTTTCACATGTTTCCAAAGTATTTTTTTCTTGCTGCTCTATCGTTCCAACTTCATTTGCTTTCAAAAGTGCATTGCCGCCGAAGGCAACAACTGCAATCTTTTTCATAACAAGCCTTTGGATTTGAGAACAGTCTCAAGCGTAACGTTTCCGATTTCATCCAATTCGTACATCACTCGAGTATGTGGTTTGTTAATTTTCAGAATTCTACCCAAATCAATCGGCGTACCGATGATCACAGAATCGCAATTTGTTCTATTGATCGTCTCTTCCAAATCTTTTACCTGATGATCACCGTAACCCATTGCCGGTAATAAAATTCCAATGTTCGGATATTTTTTGAAAGTTTGTGTTATGGATGAAACTGTGAACGGACGCGGATCAACAATTTCTTTTGCGCCCAAACGCTGCGCTGCAACTGTTCCCGCACCGTATTTCATTTCACCGTGCGTGAGAGTCGGTCCGTCTTCAACAACCAATACACGTTTGCCGCGGATTAATTCCGGGTTATCAACCGTCAACGGAGAATTCGCATCAATAACAATCGCGTTCGGATTTACTTCTTTAATATTCTTATGCACAGTTTCAATTCCGTCCGGACCCGCAGAATCAACTTTGTTAACAATAACAACATCAGCCATTCGAAGACAGGTATTGCCAGGATAGTAGCGCATTTCATGTCCAGGTCTGTGAGGATCGGCAACAGTAATTGTCAAATCGGGTTTGTAGAAAGACATATCATTGTTTCCGCCGTCCCATAGAATTACATCAGCCTCTTTTTCGGCTTCGCGAAGAATTGCTTCGTAATCCACGCCGGCGTAAATAATTCCTCCGCGCGCAATGTGCGGTTCATATTCTTCTATCTCTTCAATCGTACAATTATGTTTTTTTAGATCTTCGAGACTTGCAAAACGCTGAACTTTTTGTTTTACAAGATCGCCGTACGGCATTGGATGACGGACTGCAACAACTTTCTTGCCGGCAGCTTGGAGCAGTCTAACTATTTTTCTTGATGTTTGAGATTTGCCGCTTCCAGTACGAACAGCGAGAACAGCAACAACCGGTTTCGTGCTTTTCAACATCGTTTCCTCTCCGCCAAGAAGACGGAATGATACTCCGGCAGCATTCACAATCGATGCTTTCGTCATAACATATTCGAACTGAACGTCGGAATAAGAGAAAACAACTTCATGAACATCCAGTTTATGGATAAGCTCAACTAATTTTTTCTCTTCGTAAATTTTTATTCCGTTAGGATAAAGTTTACCGGCTAATTCGGCAGGATAAACTCTTCCTTCGATGTTCGGAATTTGTGTAGCAGTAAACGCAACAACATTGTAGTTCTCATTCTCTCTGAAGAACACATTGAAGTTATGAAAATCACGTCCTGCTGCACCCATAATAAGGACGTTTCTTCGGGACATAATTCACCTCTTTTTGATTTATTCAACAGTAACACTTTTAGCCAAGTTTCTTGGTTGATCAACATTCAATCCTTTCTTCACCGCTATGTGATAAGCAATCAGTTGTAACGGAATAACGGTTAGAATTGGAGTAAGCATGTTATGAGTTCTGGGAACTCTGATTACGTGATCAACCATTTGTTCTATTTGTGTATCATCATCATTCACAATTGCAAGGATTCTTCCCTTCCTTGCACGGACTTCTTGAATGTTGCTCACTACTTTATCATAAACAGCATCTTGCGTAGCAATGAAAACCACCGGCATGTTCTCATCGATCAATGCAATAGGACCGTGTTTCATCTCTGCAGCCGGATAACCTTCCGCATGGATGTAAGAAATTTCTTTTAGTTTCAGCGCGCCTTCAAGTGCTACCGGAAAATTGTATCCTCTTCCCAAATACAAAAAGTTTCTTGAATCGGAATATTTTGTTGAGACTTCTTTGATCAATTCATTTTGTTTAAGGATTGATTCCACCTTCTTCGGAATGCTTTGCAATTCTTTAATTATTTCTTGCCCTTCAAACAGACTTAAATTTTTTCTTCGCGCAGCGAGCAAAGTGATTAATGATAGAACAATCAGTTGAGATGTAAATGCTTTTGTTGAAGCAACTCCAATTTCCGGTCCGGCGTGAATGTAAACACCAGTATCACTATCTCTTGCAATCGAACTGCCTACAACATTGCAGACGCCGAGACATAGCGCGCCTTTTTTCTTAGCTTCCTTCAAAGCTGCAAGAGTATCTGCCGTCTCACCGCTTTGAGAAATAAAAATTACCGTATCATTTTTATCGATGATCGGATGGCGGTAACGGAACTCCGAAGCGTAATCGACCTCTGTCGGAATTTCCGCGTACTGCTCAAGCATATATTCACCGACAAGTCCGGCATGCCATGAAGTGCCGCACGCACAAATAATTATTCTATTCGAATTAATCAGCCGGTCTTCAAAACCTTGAAGTCCGCCGAGTTTTGAAATGCCTTCATCATAAATCATACGTCCGCGCATCGAATTGTAAAGCGATTCTGGTTGATCCATAATTTCTTTTAGCATGAAATGGGGATAGCCGCCTTTCGTAATCTCGTCGATTCCCATATCAACTTGATGAATTTCTTTTATGATTGTTTCATCTGCAATAGTTTTCGTATTAAATCTATCCTTATAGATTTCGGCAATCTCACCGTCTTCAAGGTAAACAACTTGTTTAGTATGCGCGATCAAAGCATTAACATCCGAAGCAACAAAATTTTCATTTTGACCGATGCCAAGAACAAGCGGTGAACCTTTTCGCGCGGCAACCATTTTATCCGGTTCATTTTTATAGATTACTACAATCCCATAGGTCCCTTCAACTTCATTCAGTGCATATCGCACCGCTTGGAAAAGACTGTGTTTCAATTTTAAATAGTGGTCTATCAAATGCGCGAGCACTTCAGTATCCGTTTCGCTTTTAAACTTATATCCCTCCTTGATCAATCCGTTTTTCAGCGAAACATAGTTTTCAATAATTCCATTGTGGATTAAGAACAAAGTGTTGTCTTCATTGACGTGAGGGTGAGCGTTAACCATGCTCGGTTCACCGTGAGTTGCCCAGCGCGTGTGTCCAATACCTAATTGCGATTCGGGATGTTCGGCATAAACTAATTTTTCAAGATCAGATACTTTGCCTTTCGTTTTTAATACTTTGCATTCTTTATGATTGATGATTCCGATTCCAGCGGAATCGTATCCTCTGTACTCCAATCTTTTCAGGCCCTCAATAATAATGGGCACGCAATTTTTTTCACCAATATAACCAACTATGCCGCACATAGTTTCTCCCTAATATGTTTTGAAAAAGAAAAGTTAAGATGAGTAGATTTAATGGTCCGGACACGGACGCAATAACAGAGGTATCAATTTGCGATAGCAGAAATTCCTTATTGAGGTAAGATAATTTGATTGCATCTAATTTAATTTCACTTCCAAATTTTACTTGCACAATTTCAAAAAAAAATAATGGATTTGCAACTCCGCATTGATATTTTGTTTGAAACGTATCAAACAACACCTTTAATTGAATGTTTAACCACTCAATTGTATATTTGCATCGCAATTAAAAATCTATATGCACCCGTAGCTCAATTGGATAGAGCATCTGACTACGGATCAGAAGGTTTGGGGTTCGAATCCCTACGGGTGTACATCTAAAAGCTCGTCACAATCAACATGCGACGGGCTTTTCTATTTTCGTTTACCTATCACGACATATGTTTTTTACCTACATCTATGCGTTATACCCAAAATTTGCTTCCAACGTTTTAACCTTTGAATGTTGGTTAATCTAAATTATATTGCTAAAGAAAAGTGATTACTTAAAGGCATTGGCCGCATTTACATACCCGCAAAATTGCCTAATATGAAAAAGATTAAACAGCCAACATTTTATTTTATTTTTTTCTATGTATTGTTTGTACAAACATGTTTGATAGCACAAAAACCCACCATGAACTTAATAGGAAATTGGGAATACCGTTGGGGCAATTCACCAATTGATTCAGAAGGTAAACCGCTTTGGCTAAAACACAACAAAGGCGACACCGCATGGAAATCAATCAACAGACCTTCAGACATTCCTATGAAGCGCGGTGAAACAGATTTGTGGATAAGCAAACGTCTCAAAAATTATGATATTAACAATCCGGCAGTTTTTATCAGCAGAGTAGAAAAAATTTTTGAAGCGTATTTAGATAACAATAAAATCTACAGCTTCGGAAAATTCACTTCAGATATGAGAATTCCATTGATGGGATTTGCTTGGCATCTAATTGAACTTCCGAAAGACTTAAATGGGAAAACGTTTACCCTTCATATCAGATCCGACTACCATGAAATTGGTACTTACGGCGACATAAAGTTTGGTTCTATTGATACATTCATAACAGATATGGTTAGAAACAATTTAGATGAGACCATTCTCGGCATCGTCCTTATTATAACAGGAGTAATCCTTTTTATCATTTTAATATTCCTTAGAGATATTAAATCCTTTGCTGGGCTAATCATATTTCAGATATCCACTGGAATATGGATACTTGCAAATACCAATTTAACTCAGGTGCTGTTTTATGCGCCAAGGATAATATTTTATTCCGATCATTTCGCACTATTCACAAGCGCTGTAGGATTTTTTCTGTTTGCCGCAGAGATAATTGAGTTAAAGTATAAAATTATTGCAAAACGGATGGCGCAAATAAATCTTTTATATCTGTTGTTTGCAATCATTACTGACATAGTTACATACCCTGATCCGGTTGATACTGTTGCACCCTTTCTTATTCTTACTGCAATCGGTGGTTTAATACTTACTTGGTGTCTTATTGCCAGCGCACAGACAGGAAACCGTGAAGCAAGAATTTTCTTATTGGCTCTTGCTTTATACGTTGCCTTTGTTCTTGCAGATATTGTGAATTACTTAAACAATGTAGTAATGAGCAAAGGTGTATATGAAATTCAATACGCTCATTATGGCGGGTTGTGCTTTTATATTTTATTAGGCTGGATCATTATTAGTCGTTACTTAGACGTGAACAAACAAAACATTACCGCTAAAGAAGAGATATTGAAGAACCAGCGGATTGCCTTTGAAGCCGTTAGGAAAGAAAAAGCTACGCAAGAACAGTTTGCCCACTATTTAATTTCTTCACAAGAAAATGAACGGAAATGGATAGCAATGGAATTGCATGACAGTATAGGGCAGGACCTTTTAATTATTAAAAATAATCTCCTAGCCGGAATACAGGAAGAAAGCAATCCGCAAAAGTTATCCCAATATATTCAAAGTGCATCGAACATTACATCGCAAGCGCTGCAGGATGTCAGGGCGATTGCACAAAACCTGCGCCCGCAGTTTTTAGACGAACTAGGATTAACAACATCGCTTGAATCCATAACGGAGAAGATTGCCGCTTCATCCGAAATTGAGTTTGAAGTTTCCATTGAACAAATCGACAGCTTGATTCCCGCAGGGCAGGAGATAAATGTTTTTAGAATTGTACAAGAAAGTCTTAACAACATTATAAAGCATTCCGGCGCTTCTAAAGCATCGATTACCGTTAAGAAAAATGACGACCGCATCGAGCTGCTTATTGAGGATAACGGGAAAGGTATTAAAGAAAATTACAACCGGACTGGCTCGGGGCTTACCGGCATGAAAGAGCGCGCATTTATGCTTGGCGGTAAATTAGAAATTACGCCACGACCCGGCGGAGGAACAAAAGTATATCTTGAAATTCCTGTTATGAGGGAGAGTTCATAATGGCAGAAAATAAAATTTCAGTTGTTATTGCAGACGACCATCCACTGTTTCGAGCCGGCGTTAAACAATGCATCGATGACGACCCTTCGATGTTTTTTGTTGCTGAAGCATGCAACGGCGAAGAAGCGCTGGAGCTTATTCATAAACATAACCCGGATATTGCTGTTCTCGATATTCAAATGCCGAAATTGAGCGGGCTTGCAGCGGCTCAAAAGCTGAAAGAAGAATCAAGCCGGACAAGCGTTATATTACTGACAATGTTTAACGACCAAAACATTTTTTTTAAGGCTATCGATCAGGATGTAAAAGGCTACGTCTTAAAAGACGCCGCCGTTAATGATATCGTTAAAGCCATTCATTCCGTTGCCGAAGGAAAATATTATTTGAGCCCCGAACTTTCCGGACTGCTGGTTTCATATAGAAAAACAAACCAGTCAAAATTAAATGTGCATCCTTCCGTCCAATTATTAACTTCAACTGAGCGGCATATCCTATTGCTCATTTCCGAGTTGAAGTCAAACAAGGAAATTGCCGACGAACTTTTTGTAAGCAAACGTACGATTGAAAACCACCGCACTAATATTGCTAAGAAGCTTGGACTAACCAATACAAACGGCTTGCTTAAGTTTGCCGTAAATAATAAAGCCGCGCTAAAAGACTAACCTAAATTGTGTGTTTACACATAGAAGAAAGTGTGTATTCACATATTCACTTTTTTAACCTCATGTAATAATTTAATAACAAACTTTTGTAACTCTGAAGAATTACACGGCAGGCAGCATGGTTGCTTTCTAAAAAACTTCAAGGTTACTCTAAAAGAGCAATTGTAAAAAAAGATGAAGCTATTAATTGTTGACGATAATGCGCAAATGCGGCAAGTGATTCGAAATATAGTTGAAAATCCTGGCGATGAAATTATCGAATTGAGCGACGGTGATGAAGCGCTTAAAACTTACACACATTATAAACCCGACTGGGTATTGATGGATATTAAAATGAAAATTGTTGACGGTATAACTGCAACACGTAGGTTGAAGAAGGCCTATCCGGAAGCGCGCGTTGCAATAGTAACGCAGTACACGGATAAAAAATTTCGCGATGAAGCGCAAAGCGCTAAGGCGGACGCTTTCATATCGAAAGAAAATCTTTTAGAGCTACAAAACATAATTAAACATTAATATGGAACTATATTATGAAAGCTACAAAAATTATCTTCCAGGGATGCATAATTACATTAACATTTTTGCTAATAGTAATAACAGGCTGCAAAAATAGTCCCGTATCGCCGGTTTCAGGTTTGAGTACTGTTTCAGGAACAATTATGCTGAATGATAAACCTACCAGAAAGAAATTACCTCTTTCCGGGATAAAGGTTTATCTGATAAATATAAACTTCAAAGTTGATACCGTTAATTATAAAAATAATAGCGCTGCGTTTGTAGACTCTGCAGTTACAGATTCAACTGGAAAGTATACACTTGCTAATATAAAAGCCGGCAAATATGCAGTAATACCCTTACCGGAACCAGGTGGATATCAATTTTCTATAGTTGCAGGCTCTGATCCGGATACATTAACTACTATAGATAATGCACCAAAAAATTATTCGGTTAACTTTATCGCTCCCAATGTCGGAACTGTCTCTGGCGTTTTTACAATAAAATTCATTTCTAAAAACGTTCCCGCTCTTGCGTCAGGTTGGAAATTATTGATAGGCTCAGAAAGATTAAGGTGGGTAGCTTTCGTTCCTATTCCTTTTCCTTTTGATTATCGCAATGATCTCTTGTCACCTTCAGATTCTCTGAAAGCTATGGAATTTACTTATTCTTACGGATGGACCAGTCTATTCTACACTTTAAGTAATGCATTTATTCTGGAATTCTCTGAAGTCGCTTTAGATGCTCAAGGTAATAATAACGTTTATAAAAACAGATGGACAGCATTTATCGATTTAGGTTTAAGCATAAGCTCTGGCCTGGCAATCGTTGAGATTGACTGGACCGCACATACTCTTAAAAGAATACAATAAGGAATAAACAATACCATAAATAATCAATGAGGAAAAACTATGAAAAGAACAATACTTGTAGTTCTCGCTTTTATTTTAGCTAACGTTACTCTTTCGGCGCAGACCAAATTCGGTATCGGTGTTAACGGCACTTACTTTGCACCAATAGGGGATTTCGGCGATGTATATAAAAGCGGTTTCGGAGGTTCGGCATCTCTGTTATATAACGTTAACGATAATATCCAACTTTCGTTAAGTTCAGGCTACGCACAGTTTTCGTTCAACAATGAAAAATTCAATCAACTGCTGAGCGATTTCTTTAGCGCTTTTGGAACCACTGTAAAAGTTGATATAAATTCCAAGTTGAATATTATCCCAGTGATGCTTGGCGGAAAATACTTTTTCACCAATTCAGCTTTCAAACCCTATGCAGCGTTGGATTTAGGACTCCACATTGTTTCAGTTGACGCTTCTTCTTTTAAGGTTAACAGCCAATCGTATGATGCGGTAAAGGGACAGTCCAAAGCTGCAACTGCTTGGGGTATTGGTATCGGCTTCATGTATCAAGTCGCTCCTAAAATCAACCTCGACGTAAACGGAAAAATAAACGGTAATAATCTTGAGGTTGGGACAAGCTTCTCAGGCAGCACAGGCACATCTTCTGCTTCTCAGTCATCAAACTCAACTGTTACTTTTTTATCGGTAGGTGCTGGGTTAGTATTTGAATTATGATCTTTAGCGCAAAACTTAACGCGAAGATATAAATAAGTTATTGAAACAATAGCCTGTGGTAGTTAAGATGAAAACTAAGTAACTTATTACTGAATTAAGATGCCGAGTGTGTGAAATTATAATTAAATACTTTAGAAAAAATTAGGACATTAATATGAAAGCTTTGCTTCTAGCATTAGTCATTGTTTTTCTAGTTGGTACAACCGGCTGCGTTTCCAGCAAGGAGACCGCTAACGAAAATGAATTGCAGAATCAAAATGTAACGCCGGGACAATGCAGAATATTAGCTCAGGTTCTTAAGATTGATTCTGTTTTACCAACAAACAGTAGCAATGACCCATGCGCAAAAGCTCCTTGCACTGCATCGGTAAAAATAAAAAACATAATAGAGAACAGGGCCGGTAGCGGCTTAAACAACGGTGATATACTTAAGACAAAATTTGCTTTCACTCTGAACCCGACTAACAAAGAAAACTTTCCAACGTTAAATGAAAGTCTTCCCGGCTTGACAGAAGGTTCCACTTTTGAAGCTGACATACAACTACTGCCTTCCAATTCATCAAGTAAGACCAAGGAAAAAGTTTACTTGATTTATGGATACAAGAAAATTAACTGAAATTTTTTGTACTGAATTGTCATTTAGAGGAGTGCACATGAACAAAAAAATTATTTACCTTAGCTTTGTTCTCACATTTATAGTCAGTATTGGAAACAGTTTTGCACAAAGTCTTTTTGAACAGAGCAACAACGCTCGACCAACATTTTTCAACAACTCATTTTCAACCAAAGAAGATTTATCCGCACGCAGAAACTGGGAATTCTTTAGATTGAGAGATCCCTACACCAATTCAATCCCGGCTAATATTTCCATACTGGAACGCGAGTTTGCAAAAACTTTGCCTAACAACAAAACTATGAGTCTTCAGAAAGGCAATAAGTTATTTTCCACTACAACATGGACATACAGAGGGCCCTATAATCAAGGCGGAAGATCGAGAGCAGTTGCAGTAGATATTAACGATCCAAACATAATTTTATCCGGCGGAACAACAGGCGGAATGTGGAGATCAACGGATAAAGGACTTAGCTGGACGAAAGTAACTCCCGCAAACGATACGATTCAGACTGTCACATGTGTAGTCCAAGATACGAGAAAGGGAAAAACAAATATCTGGTACTACGGCACGGGTGAATATTCGTCCAATTTGGAATTGCCGGATAACGGTGCGGGCTTCACAACATTTCTTGGCGCCGGAATTTACAAATCAACGGACAACGGATTAACGTGGACACGATTAGCATCTACCTCACCGAAAACCTCCCCCACTTTCATTAATCCGTTTCAGATTTTATGGAACATCGCGGTAGATACTTCAAACGTTCAGCAAGATATTGTCTTCGCTGCTGTTTACGGCGGAATATATCGTTCAGCTGACGGAGGCAACACTTGGAATGTTGTTCTCGGAAGCACCAATAACAACTCCATTTATACAAATGTTGCCGTAACAAGCAAAGGAGAAGTTTATGGCGCATTGAGTAACGGAACAACGCAAGGTATCTGGCATTCTACAGACGGTTTAGATTGGAAAGATATCACTCCCCAGGCTTTCCCAAATATTTACGCGAGAATTTTAATTGCAAACGCACCATCAAATTCAAATTTGATTTACATCCTAGCCAACACTCCAAGTAGCGGAAAACCAGGAAGCAAAGATGGCGGCGGTGGAGATTATCATAGTCTTTGGAAATTTAATGCAGTCACCAAACAATGGACAGACTTAACTAACAATTTGCCGGATTGGTCGGGAGATGTTGGCGGATATTCTTCCCAGTCTTGCTATGATATGCTTATTAAAGTTAGTCCAAGTGATTCCAATCTTGTAATAATCGGTGGAACTAATTTGTACAGAACAACTAACGGATTTGCAACCAAATTAGATACTACGAATTGGGTCGGAGGTTATTCACCGGCAAATGATATTTCGAGTTATCCCAATCAACATCCTGATGAACACGACCTTTTCTTCTTACCATCGAATACAAAAATAGTTTATTCCGGTCATGACGGAGGAATTAGTTGTACGAACGATATTACTGCAACTCAAGTAGCATGGACAAGTTTGAATAACGGATTTTCCACTACTCAGTTCTATTCTGTCGCACTTGATCATGCAACCCAAGGTTCTCCTTTGATAGTTGGCGGTATGCAAGACAACGGCAACATGATGGACACAACATCAAATGCGAATGCAGGCTGGAGAATTCTTCCGTACGGAGGCGACGGATGTATTTCTGCTGTTGCAGACGGCGGGCAATATATTTACTTCTCTACCCAAAATGGAAATATCATGGAAGGGAGATTGTCGGATTCTAAAGGCGCACTTATTAGACCGGCAGGCGCTAAAGGATTTTTGTTTGTTACTCCTTATGTGCTTAATCCGACGGAAACCAAAATGATTTTTATTGCTGCAGGCAGTCATATTTGGAGAAACTCGGACATACTAAGCAGCATACCAATCGGCACAGAAACAGCTACCACAGCAAATTGGGTAGATATGACAAGTATAGACACAAGCAATACCGTTTCGGCATTAGCGGTATCTCGGCAACCCGCAAATATTTTGTACTATGGGACTAACAACGGAAAATTGTTTAAGGTCATCAACGCTGATCAAGATAATGCAACTTCGACAACAATTACCGGAAGTAATTTTCCACAAGGATTTATTTGTAGTATTGCCATCGATCCTCAAGATGCAAACAATGTTTTAGTTGGCTTTTCAAATTATAACATTATGAGTTTGTTCTATACGAGCAATGGCGGAACAACGTGGAGCGCTGTTGCCGGCAATCTGGAACAGAATGCCGATGGTACAGGAAGCGGCCCTTCAATTCGCTCGGTGAAAATTTTAAATACTAATAACAGTAAGACCTATTTTGTAGGTACCAATACTGGTTTGTATGCGACCAGCGATCTCAATGGAATATCAACTAATTGGGTGCAGCAAGGCGTAGACAATATCGGGTTAGTTGATGTTGAAAGTATTGATACAAGAGATTTAGATGGGACTGTAATCGTCGGTACTTTTGGAAACGGTGTTTATAGTGCAACAGGATTCGTTACCGACGTACAAAATCAGAATAATATTCCAATTGGGTATGCACTTAATCAGAACTATCCAAATCCATTCAATCCGTCGACTGTTATAAATTACCAATTATCAATGAATGGCAAAGTGACTTTAAAAGTATATGATGTTTTAGGAAGAGAAGTAAAAAAACTAGTTGACGAATATCAGTCACGAGGAAAGTATTCAGTTAACTTTGATGCATCTCAACTGGCTAGCGGAGTTTATTTCTACGAACTAGTCTCCGGTGATTTTATTTCTACAAAGAAAATGGTTTTGCTTAAATAATTTGGTTCGTAGGCGATTAGAATCTTAACCTATAAGATGGGAATGTTATTCGCCTTTGAATTATGAAAGTGTAAGTGTATTTTTGGCTTGTGTTATTTGAGAAATTGAAAATACGCCAATTATACTTTTAGCAGAATATAGAAAGAAGATATTGTTTAGCACTCTTCTTTCTATATTTTTTTAACTGCGCCCGTAGCTCAACTGGATAGAGCATTAGACTTCGGATCTAAGGGTTGAGGGTTCGAATCCTTCCGGGCGTACAAGATAATTTTTATGCAAGCTTAATGGTTGAGGGTTCTTCCGAAGGAATCCCTTTGGGAGAATCCTTCCGGGCGTACAAGATAATTTTTATGCAAGCTTAATGGTTGAGGGTTCTTCCGAAGGAATCCCTTTGGGAGAATCCTTCCGGGCGTACAAGATAATTTTTATGCAAGCTTAATGGTTGAGGGTTCTTCCGAAGGAATCCCTTTGGGAGAATCCTTCCGGGCGTACGAAATAATTGCGAATTTAGAATTGAGAATGGCGAATTAAATTTTAAAACCTAGTTTTCTGTTTTTCAATTAAAAATTACTTTCTAAAATTAGAATAATTCGCAATTATAAATTCTCAATTACTAATTATGCTTTTCCCAGAATACGTTTACAAATTCATGTACGCCGCATTATCCGAAGCAGAAAAAGCTTTGGAACTAAATGAAGTCCCCATCGGTGCGGTCGTTGTTCATGACAACAAAATTATTGGCCGCGGGTTCAATCAAACCGAAATGTTAAATGATTCGACCGCTCATGCCGAGATGTTGGCAATTACAGCTGCATCAAATCATCTTCAATCAAAACTATTGGATGAGTGTGACATATACATTACCGCTGAACCGTGTTTAATGTGCAGCGGCGCTATTCTCCTTTCGCGTATTAAGAATCTCTACTTTGCAACATTCGAGCCGAAATTCGGTGCGTGCGGTTCTTTATTTAACGTAATTGAAGCAAACAAATACAATCACAAGCCGAACGTTTATTCCGGCATTTACTCCGATGAATCCAAACAACTTTTGGAAAAATTCTTCCAATCGAAAAGGCAAACTAATAATTCACAATAGCGGTTTGGGATTTAAACCGATTCTCTTTAATTTCCCGTCACAGTTAATTCATTTTCTGACCTACAAATTTTTATAATATGCAGATCATAATATTTGGTTCACCCGGTGTAGGAAAAGGCACACAAGCAAAAATTTTAGCATCAAAACTTTCAATAGCTCATATTTCTACCGGCGATATTCTGCGTGAAGCTATAAAAAACAAAACCGAATTAGGTTTGAAAGCGAAAGCTATCGTTGACCACGGTGAATTGGTGCCCGACGATATTATGGGCGGAATTATTCGCGACGTGTTGAAACAAGACCGCTGCAAAAACGGTTTTATTCTTGACGGATTTCCCCGAACAATTGCCCAGGCTCAATTGCTCGAGACTATATTAGCCGAACTCGGCGCAGCAAAAAAGTTTTTGATTAAACTCGATGCAGACGATAACATCATCATTAATAGAATTACGAACAGAATGGTCTGCAGTAGTTGCGGAAATATTCTCATCAAAAACGAAGTAACCGAGGATTTTCAATGCCCGGTATGCAAATCGGTGAACAGTTATGTTAGAAGAAAAGATGACGATGAGGAAGTAATTAAACGGCGGCTAAAAGTGTATCACGAAACAACTGCACCCGTGTTTAATTTTTACAGCGGCAAAGCCGTGGTAATTGAGATTGACGGTACACAAAGCATAGACGAAGTTACAAAAAACATTCTGGATCGGATGGACAGAAATTAAAAGTCTTCCCCTTTTTTCTTGATTTGAACTTTAATCGCCTTCCCGTTTTCAAGACGAATTATTTTTGCTTCCACTTTTCTAACCAATTCATAGTTGTGCGTTGCAAACAAAACAGATGTCCCCCGCGAACTTATTTTTTTCAGTATCGAAACAATTTCTTCCGAAGTGTCCGGATCGAGATTACCGGTCGGTTCATCTGCAAGAACTAAAAACGGATCATTAATAATCGCTCTGGCAATTGCAACACGCTGCTTTTCTCCGCCGGAAAGCTGATGCGGGAGATTGTTCTGCTTGTGTGATAGTCCGACATCCGACAAGGCGTGCAGAATTTTTCTTTTTATCATTTTGCCCGACGTTCCGGTTACCTGAAGCACAAATGCAAGATTATCGTAAACGTTTCGATCCGGAAGAAGTTGAAACTCTTGGAACACAACACCAATCTTTCTACGCAGATAAGGAATGTCCGATTCACGAATTGTATCAGAAGAATATTCGCCGACTTGAACCACACCGTTTTCTGGAAACAACTCCATCGATACCATTCGTATTAAAGTGGTTTTCCCTACGCCGCTCTTGCCAATCAGAAAGGCAAATTCACCTTGATTCAGCTGGAGATTAAGGTCATCGAAAACCGGTTGGTTGTAATAACGGAAATCTACATGGTCAAATACTAGCATACTATTTCTTTTTTAGAATGAATTGAGCTCTTTCCGCATTTCTGTTGGCATCTTTCCTGCTAAAAGTTTCCAGACATTTGCGAACATAGAAACCGGACTCATCAATAAACCGGAAATACTCTTCGAACTCATAAATTTTTTGTTTGTGAATTTCTTCAACCGTGCTGCCATCTGCAAATGTAATCTCAAAATAATTGAAATGCATCCTCTTCTTCGGATCAAATTTACTTTGCTGACGATACTTGATGCCGAGATATTTTCCTTTCCGGTTCAGATATTTCTGATATCTAAGACTATTCTTCTCCAGACTAACGTCGAAAGTAAAAATTCCATCATCATTCAGAACGCGATGAACCTCAGAAAGCATCTTGATGAATTTTTCTTTGGTCAACAGATAATTCACGCTGTCAAAAGTGGAAAAGGCAAAATCGAATTTCTTCTTCAAAGGTATTTCAGTCATATCAAAACAAACTTTGGAATTGGCGAGGTCTTGGCTTTGCCGAAGCATTTCAACAGAAAGGTCGCTGATCAGTATATACGAAAATTTCTTTGCAAGATGCGCACTCACATTTGCATTTCCGGCAGCCAATTCAAGAACCGATAGATCTTCCCTATCCAGCTCACGACTAATCTCGAAAATGTAGTTAGCCCATTTTTTATAATCGATTGATTTCATTAAGTGGGAATAAAACTGAGCAAGCGCGGAATAATTTTTAGCGGGCACTCTGGTGTTTTCTCCGATTCAAAATTATTCTTTCAGACCACTTTACCGCTTCAAGCATACTGTGCGGATCTGCTGAACCTTGACCGGCTATGTCGTAACCTGTACCGTGATCTGGTGAGGTGCGGATGATGGGAAGTCCGGCAGTAAAATTCACGCCGGAATTAAAATTGAGTAGCTTAAATGGAATCAGCACTTGATCGTGATACATACCAAGCACGGCATCGTAATCATGAAATTTCTTTGTACCGAAAAATGCATCCGGTACAAAAGGTCCGTCGCACAAAATGCTTCTGCTGGCTTTCAATGCGGGTTTGATAATTGTAATTTCTTCTTTACCGATATTTCCATCTTCACCTGCATGCGGATTCAACGATAGAACCGCGATGCGGGGTGAATTAATTCCAAGATCAATCGAAAGGGTTGAATGAAGAACTTGCAGCGCCAATTTTAGAGATGGAATTTTAAGTGAGCGGGAAACGTTAGAAATCGGCTCGTGTATGGTGGCTAGACCACAAATCAATTCTTCGGACAAAAATACCATCAAGAATTTTTTTGAATTGGATAATTTCGCAAGTATCTCTGTTTGTCCCGGCGCATTTATTCTTGCAAGCTTCAAAGCCGATTTTGAAACCGGCGCCGTGATCATCGCATCCGCGCTTTTTTGTTTCAACAGCTGATGCGCTTGCAACAATGCCGCGTAAGAAGCTTTGCCCGAATCTTTAGTTGGTTTGCCGATTGACTGCGCAAAAGCGCCGATGTCAAACACGGTAACAAATTCGTTGTCAATTTTAGGCGGAAGCTTATCCTTAATAATTTTATAACTGAATGAAGGGCGCTGTACGGATGAAGCACTTTCGAAAACATTGGAAGGGCAAACAAAAATTATTTTCCTATCGCGGGGAGGATAAATTTGATTGATCGCTTTAATGCAGATTTCCGGACCGATTCCGTTAATGTCGCCGCATGTGAATACCAGTGTATTCATATCTATTTTTCTAAAGTGTAATTTCCTAAACCGGTCTTGTCTGCAAAAACAAATTCTTTATTCAATCTATGGTAAACCCAAAGTTCCGTAACGTAATTCGATTCCGAATATTCCCTTTTTACCTCATCGGGTTTCCCGTATTGAATATAAACTTTTCCCCGATCAGTTTTAACTCCATTTTTATTATTTATAGAACTGAAATGGGTCAAGGCATAATCGGCGCGTTTGTAGAATTCGGATTCCAGAGCATTGAAGGCTGTCGATTTGTCGGTTCGTTTTGAATTCCAATAATCGGTGAGAACTTTACCATAGTCTTTTTTGTCGCCGCTCAATAATGAATCAACTTTTTCGTCGCTTTCGATAACACTTAAAGTCTGAATCGCCAGTTCGGGAATAAGCAAAGTTCGCGGTTTATTTTCCCAGGAAACGTTGATCTCAAATTCAGATAACTTCTTGTCGTTCGCAGAGATCGTGAACTTTGCAGGCAATTCATTCAGCTTCGGGCTGAATCCATCAACTACAAAATATTTTGTGCGGTGTAAAAGATTTGTTTTTACGATCACAATATTCGGGTTGCATTCTTTAATCAGCAAATCGTTATGAATGAAGTCAGAAAAATTTTGGTTGAAAACTTCTTTCTTCTCTTGATCGATCTTTACATTAATCTGATTGACCGTCGAATCATTAATCGGGATTATCAACTGATACTCATCCGGTGAAAATGGAATCGAGTTTCTATAGTTAACCAGTTCAAACGGAGCGTTCGGATTGCATGAATTTCCGTTTTTCTCCACAACAATTGGAGGTAAAACATTCTGTTTCAAAGTTTTGGCTGTCTCGATCTTTATCGAATCCAGATCGAAGTTCCGCTTACCGTTGAGAATGGAGAGATAAGGATAAACTACAAAGTCTTTGGAATCGCACTTGAATCTAATGACCCCTTGAAGAAAATCATCTATCGAGTTTGTCGAATCATACGTACTGATCGTAACCGAATTGGAAGTTGACTTACGTTCAATTATTTTATCGTTGCTCTTTATGTCAAGGTTCAGTGTAAGACCGGCGTGGAATCCGTTTCCATTCTTCACAAATATTAGGTTGCTGTACGATACACGATAACTGAGATAACAAACCAGTCCGGAGTCGGAAGGCAAAATGTTTTTCTCGATCTCAATTAAACCGGGCGAAACTGATTGGAATCTTTCCCGCGTTTGAGCTGTAAGCAGATTTGCTGTTATAAATAAAATTAAAATTGCAACAAATGATTTTTTCAATAAATGATCCATCAGCAATGAGGATTATTAACTGTTCATACTTAACATGAATTCTTTGTTGTTCTTTGTGCCCTTCATTTTGTCTAACAAAAATTCCATGGCTTCAGTCGGGTCAAAATCACTGATGATTTTTCTTAATATCCAAACTTTACTTAGTTCATCTTCCTTCATCAAAAGTTCTTCTTTTCGCGTGCTAGATTTGTTAACGTCGATAGCTGGAAAAATTCTTTTGTCTGAAAGTGATCTGTCCAAAACCAATTCCATATTGCCGGTGCCTTTGAATTCTTCAAATATAACTTCATCCATTCTACTGCCGGTATCAACTAAAGCGGTACCGATAATTGTGAGGCTTCCGCCGTCTTCGGTATTTCTAGCCGCGCCAAAAAATCTTTTTGGTTTATGAAGTGCATTCGCGTCGACACCACCGGATAAAATTCTTCCGCTATGAGGAATTACGGTGTTATGGGCACGCGCTAAACGTGTAATTGAATCCAGCAGAATTACAACATCGTCTCCTGCTTCAACCATACGTTTTGCTTTTTCAATAACCATATTGGCAACTTGAACGTGACGTTCAGCCGGTTCATCAAAAGTTGAACTGATAACTTCTGCTTGTACCGAACGCTGCATGTCGGTTACTTCTTCCGGGCGTTCATCTATCAACAACATTATAATTTTTACTTCAGGGTGATTTCTGGTTAATGAGTTGGCAACTTTTTGAAGTAAAACCGTTTTACCGGCTTTCGGAGGCGAGACGATCAAACCTCTCTGCCCCTTGCCGATTGGAGAAAGCATATCAATGATACGCATCGAATACTCACCGGGAGCTGATTCTAATTTTAATCTTTTCGTAGGATAAAGCGGCGTCAAGTTATCAAATAATGTTCTCTCACGGATCGCTTCCGGATCTTTGCCGTTGACTGCTTCAACACGGAGTAAAGCAAAAAACCGCTCTCCTTCTTTAGGCGGACGAACCTGCCCGCTTACAAAATCTCCGGTTCGCAAACTGAACCGTTTTATTTGTGAGGGCGAGACGTAAATATCATCGGGCGAGGGCAAATAGTTGTAATCTGCCGAACGCAGAAAACCGTATCCGTCCTGTAAAACTTCAAGCACTCCTTTGGAGAATGTTAAACCGTCTTTCTGGGATTGTGCTTCAAGTATTTTAAAGATGAGTTCTTGTTTGCGGAGGTCGCTGTATCCGGCGAGTCCAAAATCTTTTGCAATCTTAAATAGATCAACAATTTTTTTTGATTGCAGTTCTGATATGTCCATTGGCATAGTTCGGTCCTACTCCTTCTAAGAAAAAATTTGGTAATATTCGATTAAGGTTAACAATCGGGGATTCTTTGATAATTGTTTATTATGAATTAATTGTGCAGCAGATGACCATTGAGGTACTGCCAAAACTTACCCTTCCTACCAGCTATTGTCAAGTCCTTTCTTTAAGAATTTTGATTTTATTTCTCCTATTAGATACATACTTCCCAGCACTGCCAGACACTTATTTTGATCAAGTTTAACGAACTCCAGGATGTACTCGCTTGAATCAGCGATGGGAATAGCTTTAACTCCGGCATTGTTGGCGGCAACGGTCAATTCTGTAATATCGGCGGCTCTCTCGATATTTACACGGGTTAGGAGAATCTTATCGAAATACGGCGCCAGCTTACCCAGCATTGATTCAATTGCCTTGTCTCTCATCGCACCGAAGATTAATATGCGTTCCGAAAATTGGTTCGATTCTCGCGAAAACTCATTTATGAAACTTTCTATTCCCTCAACATTATGCGCTGAATCAAATATTATTCTCGGACTAGAACAAAATGTCTCGTAACGCCCGGAGATTCCGGTATTAGTAATAACATTTCGAATGCCGCGCGATAAAATTAATCCGTCTGCAATGTTCAGTGTCTCCGCTACAGTTTTCACTGCTAAAGCAGCGTTCCACAATTGATGTGCACCACGAAGCGGAGTTTTGTAAATCGAAAATTTCTTTTGACCAAGCGACACAACAATTTTTCCATCTTCTTTTGCCGTGCAATTTTCTATTTCCGTTAATCGGCAGTTTACTCTATCTGAAATTTCTCGGATGACATTTTTTGCTTCAACCGGAATTCTTCCAACAAAAACCGGCGCATTGGTTTTTATGATGCCGCCTTTCTCCGCTGCAATCTTATCAATTGTATTTCCAAGATGCTCTGTATGTTCCAAACTAATTGATGTGATAACTGAGGCAATTGGATGAATGACATTCGTTGCATCTAACCTTCCGCCCAAACCGGTTTCAACAACAGCGTAATCAACTTTCTGCTCGTAAAAATATTTGAACGCAAGCGCTGTTGTCGTTTCAAAAAATGTCGGCTGATTCTCTTCAATGTAATCTTTGAGATCGTCAACAAATCTTGCTATGTATTCATCATCAATCGTTTTTCCGTTGATGCGGATGCGCTCGTTGAATTTCACAAAATGCGGTGAAGTGTAAAGACCAACTTTATAGCCGGCTTCTGTTAAAATGCTTGCAATGAATGAAGCGGTGCTTCCTTTTCCATTCGATCCGGCTATGTGAATGCATTTCAAATCTTTGTGCGGATTGTCTATCTGTTCCAGCAGATGATAAGTTTTTTCCAATCCCAGCTTAATACCGAATTGATGCATCGAATAAAGTTTTTCGAGTGCGGATTTTATATCCATGTTAGATTTGATACGATCCGGTTAATGAAGATAATTTTTCGATTGAATTTTTCCGGCAGTATTCTTCCATGCCTTGAAGTATTTCTACACCGGCATTTGGATTTATAAAATTCACTGTCCCAAGTTGTATAGCAGAAGCGCCGACAATCATAAACTCAACGGCATCCTTCCAGTTCATTATGCCGCCGATACCGATGATTGGAATGTCAACGTTCCGTTTGATCTCCAAAACTTTTGCAAGAGCAACCGGTTTGATTGCCGGTCCCGAAAGTCCGCCGGTAACGTTTTTTATTTTTGGTCTGCGCGTGTTTATATCGAACGATGTTCCGACAAGAGTATTGATAGCCGAGACAGCGTCGCCGCCGTTTTGTTTTACCACTTTTGCAAAATCGGAAATTCTTGAAACGTTTGGTGAAAGTTTTATGATGATCGGTTTGTTTGTTGCCTCACGCACTTTTTCCGTTATACGACCAACTGCATTGATATCGTTTCCGAATTCAAGTCCGCCCTCTCTCACATTCGGACAAGAAACATTAATCTCGAAAGCTTTGATCGTCTCTTCGCCTTTCAGAATATTCACGCATTCGACGTATTCTTCTATCGTGCTTGCAGCAATGTTACAAATTAACGTTGTGTTCAGTTCTTTTAAGAACGGAATTTTTTCTTTGATAAAAACTTCCACGCCGACATTCGCTAGACCAATTGCATTCAGCATTCCCGATGGAGTTTCAACAATCCTCTGCGGAGGATTTCCTTTGCGCGGTTTGAGCGAAAGAGATTTTGTTACGATCCCGCCGAGCTTACTTAAGTCAGTGAATTGTGCTATTTCATTACCGTAACCAACCGTACCCGATGCAAGCAATACCGGATTTTTGAGTTTAAGCGCTCCAATATTTACCGATAAATCTATGCTCATAGATTCACCTTTTTCGCGTCGAACACCGGACCGTCTTTGCAGACGAGCAAATATGATTCGCCGTCGCTCGCCTCGATCGGACAGCCTTGGCAAATTCCGAAACCGCAAGCCATTGCACCCTCAACCGAAATTTGGCAGTTGAAATTATTTTCCACCGTATATTTCTGGAGCGCTTTTAGCATCGGGTTTGGCCCGCATCCAAATATTCGAAATTTATTTTTAGCAATCGAAAAAATTTCCTTTTTCAGAAGATCAACCACAGTGCCGTGAAATCCGGCAGAGCCATCATCGGTCGCAACTAAAATATTTTTTAATCCGTGTTGAAGCACTAAATTTTTCGATCTGGCACCGACAAACGCAGCAACTTTCTTATCTTTTGAAAGCCGGTTAATCAAAAACGGAAACGGCGCTGTTCCCAATCCTCCGGCGACAATTACCGCAATTTCATAATCGCCATCGTAAACAAAACCTTTGCCAAGAGGTCCCAAGATTTCAATTTCGTCCCCAAGTTTTTTGCGGGACAGCAGCTTAGTTCCCTCGCCGTGAATATCAAAAAGGAAATAAATCGATTCGCCTTCAACGTTGCAGATGCTGAACGGCCGTCGCAACAATGGATCTGTTCTTTCGGAAACTTTGACATTGCAGAACTGTCCCGGTTCGGCGGATGAAGCGATTGACGGAGAAAATAATTTTAATAAAAATGTTTGTTCGTTTGTTTTTTCTATCGATTCGACTTTTGCTTTTTCGATATACAAGAAATTTCTCGGTCTAAATGAAAAAATATTGTAAGTATAAGGTGATATGCAAAAATAATAGAATATTACTTCTTAGAAAATTTTTCTTCAAGCATTTTTATTTTATCGAGACGGCGCTGATGCCGGTCACCCAAGAAAGTAGATTTCAGCCAAACCGCCGCAATGGATTTAATCGTTTCTTCGCCAAGCGAACGGGCACCAAGCACAAGCACATTTGCATCGTTATGCTCGCGCGAACTTTTGGCGGAAAATTCATTATAGCATGTCGCTGCTCGTATACCCGGGACTTTGTTCGCAGTGATTGCAGATGGTATCCCCGTCGCATCCAGCAGAATTCCGAAATCGCATTCACCAATCGCTACGCGGTTGGCAACATTGTAAGCTATGTCGGGATAATCGACGGAATCTTCAGTAAACGTTCCGACATCGTTGATTTCATACCCTTCATTTTTCAGAAAATCAAAAAGAACTTTTTTCTGCTTCACGCCGGTATGATCAGAACCAATTACTATTTTCTTTTTGATGTTGGGATTGTTTGCTGAATTTGTTGAGCCGCCTTCCAAAACTTTGATGCCCGACGAACGAATTCTGTCTTTTGCCAGCGGCGTTAAAACGGAACCTTTTTCAACAACAATTTCCGTTGCACCGCTTTTGATAATTCTTTTTACGTCGTCTTCTGTAATTAGTTTTTTCATGAGCAAAATTAAATGAGTTCTGTCCGCTTGTTCAATTTAAGATGATCTACAACTTGCCGCACGTCCTGCGCATTGTTGCGATGACAAACCAGAAGCGCATCGTTCGTGTTGATGATTACCAAGTTGGAAACGCCGATTACTGCTGAAAATTTTCTCGGCGAAAAGATGTATGAGTCAAATGTGTTTTCCGTGTACACATCGCCAACTATTGCATTGCCATCGTCATTCTTCTGCGATACTTCGTAAACCGCTTCCCAGTTTCCTACATCATTCCAGTAAAAATCCGCTTTCGTAAGATAAACGGTGTCAGATTTTTCCATAACACCATAATCGATCGAAATGCTTTTCAGTTGTCCGTAAACGTGAACCAGTTGTCTCTCAAAATCATCCGTGCCGATTGATTCTTCGATTTTTTCCAACCCGTCGTGGAGATCAGGAAGATGTTTCTTAATCTCTCCAAGAATTGTATCAACGCGCCAAATAAAAATTCCCGAGTTCCAAAGAAAGTCGCCCGATTCTATAAATTGTCTTGCCGTTGAGAGATTCGGCTTCTCAGCAAAAGTGAGAACCTTATAAATATTTTTATCAACACCTTTTTCATCGAATTGAATGTAGCCGTAACCGGTCTCCGGACGTGTCGGCGTAATACCGATCGTGACCAGTCCTTTCGATTTATTCGCAAACTCGGCAGCACCCAACAAACATTTTCTGAATTCGGCTTCGTCTTTTATCAAGTGATCGGAAGGAAGCGTGATCGCAACAGCATCCGGATTTTTACTTTTCACGAGTACCGATGCAAGCCCGATGCACGCAGCGGTATTTTTCCCGAATGGCTCGTCAATAATATTTTCCGGCGGAATCTGCGGAAGTTGTTCCTTCACTCTAAGTTTTTGAACTTTGTTTGTGATGATGATGATGTTCTTATTCTCAACAAGTCCTTCCAAGCGTTTCACCGTATCTTGAATCATAGTATTTTCGCCCACGATTCTGATCAACTGTTTCGGCTTTCTCTCTTTGCTTCTGGGCCAAAATCTGGAACCGACTCCGCCTGCCATAATCACAGCATAAATTTCCATTTATCTTTCCTTCTGTTTGGGAGAAATTGTTTTGCCGAAATTCTCGGCTCGATTCAAATAGCTGGTTATATCTACTTCCTTTCCTCTAACGACGGCAACAATTACTATCAAACATGATCTGAGCGATTCGATAATATTTGCGCTCGGCGGAATCTTTTTTTGATTTATCATTTCCAAACCGGACGAAAATATTCTGTGCATGTTGGAAAGTATTTCGAAACCAATTTTCTGAGAAAGTTCCGCATGCTCTTTCATCATTTTAATGTAATTGCTGATTTCATTTTCGGTGTAATCAAATTTAAGCACACGATTTAAGAATGAATCAAGTTCCTTTACCGGCTTAAGAACCTTCTCTTCGTAATTTTCAAAATTGAAAGCGGTTTCTTTATTCAACTCTTCAAATATGATCGCTTCTTTAAGTTCATCAGCTTTTGTCCTAATCGGTATTTCAAGTTCGATTGGCGGCTTGGCGGAAGTTGGGACTTCAGCAGAAGCGGTTTCCTCTCTCTTGGTAAGATCAACTTTGATTGTGTCTTCTGAGAACTTTTGAAAAAGCGCGCGCGCCATCTGAGGAGTTACCACATCCAATACACTGCTGATCTCTCTTACCAAGCTGTAACTGTGTTCTTTGAATTTGTCGGAAAGTTTCAGAAAATCAATTTTACCGTTGTCGATAAAGTTTACAAGTTCGCCGAGCTTAATTCCCAGTTTGGAAAGTTCCGTTATCTTCTTGAAGTTTTTGATTTCTTCGTTTAGATCGGCAGCATTCGACAATCTTTCTCTAATGATTGCGACAGTTTCAATTTTTTCCGAACTCAAGCGGAGATTATTGGCTGCGGCTACTACGCATTGTATTATGTACTGTTTAGCCAGATCCAATTTTTTTTCTGATGTCTGGGAACGATTA